>FIZJ01000028.1 GCA_900019385.1 uncultured Clostridia bacterium | reverse complement strand
CAGCGCATTGACAGGGTCTTGCTTGCGTTTTCGCACTTCTGCTGTTTAGTTTTCAAGGTCCACTGAAAGATATTGCGCCACCTGTGAGCGCAACACTCTTATCGTAGCACATGCTGAACCACTTGTCAACAAGTTTTCTTCCGGATTCAACCGTGCCTTAGATTGTAACACCGCCAGCTCAAATCCCCGGCGGCAAGATATATCTTAGCATCATCCACAAGCTCTGTCAAGGGGTTTCAAAACTGAAACTCCCAGGTTTCTGCCGTGGGATTGTTCCCGTCCCATCCGCCGAACATAATAATGCTGTTCCGCTGTTCGTGATAAACCAGGCCGTATTAGATACGGCTTGACAGAACTGCCGTATCGATCCGCTTCCACTTTGTGCCGTCCCACTCAATCATCTCATTGCGGCCGTTGAACGAAACACCGTGGGCCACGATTGTCCCTCTTTTCCGATGATAGACCATTCCATGCCTTGAACGTGCAAATTCCGTGTTTTCATCCAGACGAGTCCACTCTTTCCCGTCCCATGCCCATGTGTCGCCCAGGGCTGCCCCATCCTGCGACCTGCCGCCGAAGAGGATTATTCGGTGTGCCGCTTCATCGTAAACCATGGCACTCCGAGAACGGCCCTCCGGCCCAGAACCAGCCGCTTGCCGCCACTCCACACCGTCCCATTCCCAAGTATCGCCGTATAGTATGCCTTCCCGTTCGCGCCCAGTAATACCGCCAAACATGACAACGACATTACGGGCGCTGTCGTAAACCATCCCGGGACTGTGGCGCGGCGGCGGGCCTTCGGTACCGATCAGTCTCCAACCCGGTTCGTCTGCCGTAACCTCGTGCGGCAGGGCAAACACTGCCATGAAAACCAAGACAACACACACTGGCACTATGGGTGTCCCTTGCAGCCGGATCGGCATGCCCTGGTCTCCTTTCATCATGAGTATCAGTTCTTACCGCTTTACTCATCATCTTTGGCGGCAAGGTGGGCGGCTGCCACTACTTTATCATCTTCTCCGAGTTTCATCAGGATTACGCCCTGTGTGTCCCGTCCCATGCAGGAAATATCTGCCACCGGCAGCCTGATCATGATCCCTTCCAAGGAGATCAGCATGATTTCATTGTTTTCATCGACCATCTTAGCACCGATGATCCGGCCGGTCTTTGCGGTTTTCTTCAGCGTCTTGATCCCTTTGCCGCCCCGGTTTGTGACGCGGTAGTCTTCGATACTGGTGCGTTTTCCGAAGCCGTTCTCTGTGACAACCAACAGATCCTGCCCGTTGGCGGCCACATCCATGCTTACCACATAGTCGTCTTTTTCAAGGGTTATGCCCTTGACTCCCCGGGCGCTCCTGCCCATGGGCCTGACATGTTTCTCTGAGAAACGGATTGCCTGGCCTTCGCTGGTAACCATGATGATCTCCTGATTGCCGTCAGTCAGCCTGACACTGACAACTTCATCATCCTCAGCCAGAAGGATGCCGATCAGTCCCGAACGGGGGCTGTCGTATTCGATCAGGGCAGTTTTCTTCACGATTCCCTGTTTGGTGGCCATAATCAAGTACTGATCCTCCGAGTATTCACTGATGGGAATCGTGGCTTCGATCCGCTCTCCCGGATCAAGATGGATCAGGTTGACCACGGAGACTCCTCTAGCGTTGCGGCCTGCCTCTGGGATCTCGTGTCCTTTGAGCCGGTGCACCCGCCCTTTGTTGGTAAAGAACAGCACAAAATTGTGGGTGCTGGTGATAAACAGCTGTTCCACAAAGTCTTCGCTCTTGCTGGATATCGCTGTGATGCCTCTGCCACCCCGGCGTTGGCTGCGGTAGGTGTCCACCGGCAGCCGTTTGATGTACCCATGGTGTGTCAGGGTAACGACCAGGTCTTCTTCAGGAATCAGATCCTCCACGTCCAGGCTCGAATCATCCCTGACGATCCTTGTCCGCCGCGGATCATCAAAACGCTCTTTGATTTCCAACAGCTCTTCCTTGATTATGTTGTATATTAAGTTAATATCTCCCAGGATTGTCTTCAACCGCTGGATCGTCTGGAGCAGCTGTGCGTACTCCTCTTCGATTTTCTCCCGCTCCAATCCAGTCAGCCGCCGCAGCTGCATGTCCAAAATGGCCACAGCCTGGCGTTCCGTCAGTTCAAAGCGGCTCATAAGCGTTTCTTTTGCCGCTTGATCCGAAGGCGATTTGCGGATGATGCTGATCACTTCATCGATATGATCAAGGGCAATCAGCAAGCCTGCCCGGATGTGGGCGTCGTTTTCCGCTTTTTCCAGCTCGAACTTGCAGCGCCTGATGATGACTTCTTTTTGATGCTCGACATAGTAATGGAGCAGTTCTTTCAGGTTCAGAACTTTTGGTTCATTGTCCACCAACGCCAGCATGATCACACCAAAAGTGTCCTGCAGCTGCGTATGTTTGTACAGCTGGTTCAGGATCACACGGGCATTGGCGTCGCGGCGCAGCTCGATGACAATCCGCATGCCGGTACGGTCAGACTCGTCCCGCAGATCTGTGATTCCGTCGATCTTCCTGTCCCTGACCAGGTCGGCGATTTTCTCAATCAGCCGCCGCTTGTTGACATTGTACGGCAGTTCGGTAACGATAATCTGCTGCTTGCCGCCTTTCATTTCTTCGATTTCACATTTGCCCCGCACAACAATCCGGCCTTTGCCGGTCTCATAGGCTTCTTTTATCCCTTCCCTACCCAGAATCAGGCCTCCTGTGGGAAAATCGGGGCCTTTGATCACCTGGGCCAGGTCTTTAATGGTCACGTCAGGATTATCGATCAGCATGATGATGCCGTCAATCACTTCGCCCAAGTTGTGGGGCGGGATGTTCGTGGCCATACCTACCGCGATACCCGAAGCTCCGTTCACGAGCAGATTGGGAAACCGGCTGGGAAGGACCACCGGCTGCTCAACGGTTTCGTCGTAGTTGGGAATAAAATCCACAGTGCCTTTGTCGATATCCCGGAGCATTTCCATGGCCAACCGGGACAGCCGCGCCTCGGTGTAACGCATGGCGGCGGGAGGATCATCGTCCACGCTGCCGAAATTGCCGTGCCCGTCCACCAGAGGATAACGGTAGGAGAAGTCCTGGGCCATGCGGACCATGGCGTCGTATATGGCTGAATCGCCATGAGGATGGAGTTTTCCCATGACTTCGCCCACGATTCCCGCGGACTTGCGGTGAGGCCGGTCAGGACGGAGCCCCATTTCCCCCATGGTGTAAATGATTCGCCGCTGAACCGGCTTGAGGCCGTCTCGGACATCAGGCAGGGCCCGATCCACAATGACGCTCATAGCGTAGTTGATATACGAAGTTTTCATTTCATCGACCAGTTTGATGGGGACGATTTTCCCCTCGTCAAATTGCAAACTCATGCTTCACGGCTCCTTTTAGACATCCAAGTTGGTGACTAGTTTGGCGTTGGTTTCGATAAAGTTGCGCCGCGGTTCAACGTTCTCGCCCATCAGCGTGGTGAAGATCTCGTCTGCGGCGATCGCGTCCTCCAGGCGCAGCTGCAGGATGACTCTGGTTTCGGGATTCATGGTTGTCTCCCACAGCTGTTCCTTGTCCATTTCACCAAGGCCCTTGTACCTCTGGATGGTAATCCCCGTTCTGCCGATCTTGTCCAGCAGCCTGTCAAGCTCAGCGTCGGAGTAGCAGTAATGGACATCTCTGCGCTGTTTGACCATGTACAGCGGCGGCTGGGCGATGTAGACATGGCCGTATTCCAATAGCGGCCGCATGTACCGGTAAAAGAAGGTCAAGAGCAAAGTGCGGATATGGGCGCCGTCCACGTCGGCGTCGGTCATAATGATGATTTTGTTGTAGCGCAGTTTGGCGATGTCAAATTCGTCGGAAATCCCTGTTCCGAAAGCTGTGATCATGGTTCGGATCTCTTCGTTGCTTAAGATCTTGTCCAGCCTTGACTTCTCTACGTTGAGAATCTTGCCCCTTAGTGGCAGAATAGCTTGAAAACGCCTGTCTCTTCCTTGTTTCGCCGTGCCTCCGGCCGAATCTCCCTCTACGATAAACAATTCGCACTGTGCCGGATCTGTCACACTGCAGTCTGCCAGCTTGCCGGGAAGTGAAGAGATCTCCAGCGCCGACTTCCGTCTAGTCAGCTCTCTCGCTTTTCGGGCAGCTTCCCGGGCTCTAGCGGCGGCAACACATTTCTCTACAATTTTCCGGGCTTTGGCCGGATGTTCTTCCAGATAGATGGACAAGTGCTCGTTGATGATCGATTCCACAACGCCCCTTACTTCACTGTTCCCAAGTTTGGTCTTGGTCTGCCCTTCAAACTGAGGTTCAGTAAGTTTGATGCTGATGATGGCGGTCAATCCTTCCCGCACATCTTCTCCGCTCAAGTTTTCGTCGTTTTGCTTGAGAAGGTTGTTCTTGCGGGCATAATCGTTCAGGGTCCGGGTAAGAGCCGAACGGAACCCGCTCAGGTGGCTCCCGCCTTCATGCGTGTGGATATTGTTGGCAAAAGTGAGGATGTTTTCATTGTAGCCGTCGGTATACTGCATGGCCACTTCCAGATCACAATCGTTCGCTTCATGAATGTAGATCACTTCATGCAGGGCAGTCTTGTTTTTGTTCAAATGCTGGACGAATTCCACAATTCCTCCGTCATAATGATAGACATTGTGGCGGTTCGTGCGGTGATCAGAAAAAGCTATCCTCACACCTTTGTTCAGGAAAGCCAGTTCCCGCAGGCGGTAAGTGATGGTGTCCGCATCGAATTCGACGGTATCGAAGATGGTGGTGTCTGGCTTGAAGGTAATCTGTGTACCCTGCTGATCGGTTGGGCCTAGATTCTGCAGATCAGATTGGGGCACTCCATAGTGGTAGCGCTGGAAGTAATGAGATCCTTCCGTGAAGACATTCACCTCCAGCCACTCTGACAAGGCATTGACCACAGAGACACCCACGCCGTGCAGGCCGCCGGACACTTTGTACCCGCCGTCTTCCTGGCCGAATTTCCCTCCCGCGTGGAGTTTGGTCAACACAGTCTCCACCGCGGATTTTCCCGTCTTCTCCACGATACCAACGGGAATACCACGGCCGTTGTCAGTAATCCTGGCGGAACCATCAGGCAGTATTTCCACGCTGATGAAATCGCAGTAACCGGCCAAAGCCTCGTCGATGCTGTTATCTACCACTTCAACGATGAGGTGGTGCAAGCCGGTCGTGCCTGTGCTGCCAATATACATGCCGGGCCTGCGCCTGACAGCTTCCAAGCCTTCCAGAACTTGAATTTTGTCTGCAGTATAATTTGATGTGTTAGCGTTGTTTTTCAATATTACATCTACTCCCTGCGTTTAATCACTTGCTTGAGCCCATGTGGTTATTTTACCATAAACTGCCGTCACACACCAAACTCATAAAGCCTTTTCGCCAAAGTCCGGGAAGATATGGGCGACAGATAAACTTTGCCGGTGGTGACAACAAGCGAACTCGGTGTATCGGTCAAGCGGTCGGCGAACCCCTCTTCCGAGGCAGTGCACAAGAACTCGTCAAGAATTTTTGAAACTGGTTTGGCGTTCAGATCAATGATTGCCACAATTTCTTTCACCAGAATCGTCACTTCCTGGCCAATGTGCAGAAACATACCATCAACGCCTTTCCTGTATTTGTCCGGCACTGACTTGAAACACGGCCGCCCCTTCAGTCACATCCGGCATAAAATCTGATATATCGGTAGTCGTGATAACTGTTTGAATTTTCTTGGTCAACAGCTTCAAGAGCAAGTATTTGCGCTCTTCGTCGAGCTCGGAGGTGACATCGTCCAACAGGATCGTGGGATAGCTCCCTGTTTCGGATTTCATATATTCCAGCTCCGCCAGGCGGCAGGCCAGGATCGCTGTCCTTTGCTGGCCTTGGCTGCCGAACACCTTCACATCCAAGCCGTCGATCAAAAACTGAAAGTCGTCCCGGTGCGGGCCAACCAGCGAATACCCCCGCCGGAATTCAGCCGCTCTGGCCGAAGCCAGTGCCTCAACGAACCTGTCCTTGATACTTTGATAGTCAAAGCTTACGCCCTGCTCCCCGCCGGCGAAAAATGGGACATAACGCAAGGCCAGCTCTTCTTTGCCGTCGCTGATCTGACGGTGCATCAACCTGCTTAAGATCCCCAGTTTGTGAATCATATCGGCCCGAACCGCCATCAACCGGCTCCCCAGTTCAACTAGCTGCTGATTCCACACCTCAAGCATCCGGGGATCCTGGTTTTCGAAAGCAATCGTTTTCAAGAGAGAATTGCGGTGCTGCAGGACTTTGTAGTAATCCAGAAGCAGGCTGCGGTAGCCGGCATTCACCTGCGAGATTTCCCAATCAAGAAATCTCCGTCGTTCAGCGGGAGATCCTTTGATCAGATACAAATCGTCGGGAGTGAACAAGACCACATTAAAAACGCCCACAAACCTGCTGTGCGGCAGTTCTTTCTTATTGAACCGAAACTGTTTCGGGCCGTTCCGCCTTAAGATCAGCTCAAGAGTGTGGGTCGCCTCGGTCGTCACTTGCCCCGACACCAAGCTGTGTTCCTGATCATGGGTGATCATGTCGCTGTCTTTGGCGGCCCTGAACGACCGGCCCATAGCCAGAAGGTAGACTGCTTCCAGGATATTGGTCTTCCCTTGAGCGTTAAGGCCGACAAAGATATTGACGTGGGGGGTAAATGACAAGTTCAATGTTCTGTAGTTGCGAAAATTTAATAACTTTAACTCCCTAATCAACATTTTAGATAACCTTGATTGTCCGCGCGCCTACCGTCACCACGTCACTGCGGTAAACTTTCTTGCTGCGCCTGGTTTCAACTGTGCCGTTGAGGAGGACTTGGCCGCCTTGAATCATAAGCTTCGCCTCCCCGCCAGTCGCGGCGATCCCTGCCCATTTGAGCAGTTGGTCAAGCTGGATCGACTCGGTCTTTATTTCAATCGTTTCCATGGTATTCCTCCCGCTTAGTTGAGACGGATCGGCATTAATATATATTTTTGGTCCGGATCATGATCTCCTTTCATCAGTGCCTGGCGCAGGTCTGAGTTGAAGTGGAACAGGATCTGATCCGCGTCAACAGCCTTTAACATGTCCAGAATGTATTTGGCGGAAAAGGCGGCTGCGCCGTTCTCTCCTTCGTGTTCCACATTGATGGTTTCCTTGCTCCGGCCTTTGCTCGACGCCGGGGTTCTGATCTCCAGCACACCGTCGGCTGCGTCAAAGATCACGATTTGGCTTCCGTCATCGCTGTCGATCAAAGCCGCCCTCTCGACAGCCGCCATCAGAATTTGACGGCCGGCACTGATGCGGATCGGTTCGTCTTGAGGAAAGAGATTTTTGTATTTTGGGAACCGATCGTCAATCAGGCGAGTTGTTATTTTATTCTTCCCGTATTCAAAGATCACATGTTTTGTGTTGAACGCAATCTTGATTTCCGTTTCGTCTCCCGGCATGCTGCGCTGCAGTTCTTGCAGGGTTTTCATTGGAATCAACAGCTGGGTATCGGGCAGCTGCTGTTCGATTTTGACAGCGTCATAGGCCAGACGGTTGATGTCTGTAGCGGCAAAGTGAAGCATTTGATCAGAAATCTCAAACAGCACACCGTTGACGAACGGCCGCCGGTCATCCTTGCCGCAGGCGAAAATCGTGTTTTTGATCAGCTTCAACAGCTGCTCAGACTTGAGTGTGAACACCAGATCATCGATCTCAGGAAGCTGAGGAAAGTCTTCAGGAGGCATGGTGGTAAGTGAGAATTCCACAGCGCCGGCAGTGATCATCAGCTGCTGATCCGTCAGTTCAAAGACAACTGGTTCCTGCGGCAGTGTCCGCACCAGTGCTGCCAAAAGTTTGCCGTCGACTACAGCTTGGCCTGGCTGGTTGATATGGGCTGGAAATTCCGATCTGATGCCGAGTTCGAGGTTTGTGGCAGTCAGGGTGACTTGATTGTCTGCGGCACTGATGTAGATGCCTTTGAGGACTTGAATGTTGTCCTGCGCTGCGACAGCCTTCTCCACCAAATTGACTACAGGCAGTAAATCAGATAGGGAACATTGAAAATGCATATTTATTCCTCCTGTGGAAATTTATACAATTAGATGATCCAGGCTCGAGAAAAACCTATTGAATAAGTTAAAGATCGTAGTATTAATAGTAGGGCATGTAGTTTGTGTGGATAAACCCTGTGATGCTTGTCTAAAGGATGTTAGCCGAAAGGACAAGTTGTGGTTAAGACAAGAAAGTTGTCAACAGATTCCCAGACGGCAAAAATTGGGATTTTTTCTATGCACAGGTAATCAACATGGTATCAAAGAGGATATCCCCAATTGATCCATGCATGCTTTGACTAAGAACGCTGCAGCAGATCAATCAATTCCTTGATGGTAAGCTGCAGTGATGGATCCCGTTTCATGTCTCCAGTTATTTTTTCGCAGGCGTGCATCACAGTGGTATGATCCCTGCCGCCGAACTCTTCGCCGATTTTAGGCAGGGAGTTTTCTGTCAATTCTCTGGCCAAATACATCGCGATCTGCCGCGGATATGCGATTGATCTGGTGCGCTTTTTGGCCTTCATTTCAGCGACTTTGATGCCGTAATGATTGGCAACCACTTGTTGAATAAGGTCAATTGTGATCGGTTTCTGTTTCTGCGTGCCGATGATGTCTTTCAGAGCCTCGACGGCGATTTCCTGAGTGATCGGTGACCGGTGGAGGTTGGCGTAGGCCACGACCCGGACAAAAGCGCCTTCCAGCTCCCGGATGTTGGACTGGATGTGATTGGCTATATAGGAAAGAACATTGGAAGGCGGATTGATCCCTTCCAACTCTGCTTTCTTCCTCAAGATCGCTATCCTGGTTTCCAAATCCGGCGGTTGGATATCTGTGGTCAAGCCCCATTCAAACCTGCTCCGCAGGCGTTCCTCCAATGTAGGGATTTCCTTTGGAGGCCGGTCGGATGAAATGATCAGCTGTTTATTGGCTTCATACAAAGCGTTGAAGGTATGGAAAAACTCCTCCTGGGTAGATTCCTTGCCGGCAACAAACTGGATGTCGTCGATGAGCAGAATGTCGGCGTTGCGGTATTTGGCTCTAAATTCAACCATTGACTTGTTTCCGATGGCTTTGATCAAATCATTGGTGAACGCTTCCGAAGTAATATAGATTACTGTGATGTCGGGGTTGCGTTCAAGGGCGTAATGGCCGATGGCGTGCATCAAGTGGGTTTTGCCCAGTCCCACGCCTCCATACAAAAACAGAGGGTTGTAGGCTTTGGCCGGGGCTTCCGCCACTGCCAGGGCCGCGGCGTGGGCAAAGCGGTTGGAGTTGCCGACAACAAATGTGTCGAAGGTATACTTGGGATTCAAAACAGTCTGGCTTTGATGCTGGGTTCTGACAGCGGAGGGCGGCAGCGGCTTTTGTGGGGTTTCCTCCGGCTGTTTGGCGGGAACCGGGCTGTTCACCTCAAAACGAAGCTCTAGATCCTCGTTGAGAATGTGACGCAATGTTTTGCGCAGAGCGAGTGTGTAACGCGCTTCAACCCAGTCGCGAGTAAACTCATTTGGAACCCCGATGTAGAGGACGTTACCCTCCAGGCGGTTTGGCTTCGTGTCTTTCAACCATGTGTCAAAAGAAGTCTTGGCGACTTCGGTCGCCATCACAGCCAAAACTTCGTTCCAAATACTCATCAACTGGTCCATTGCTTCTTCCTCCTGACCTATGGTTCCCAATATTCATTCTTGATTTCATCCACAGGATCCTGCTGCCAACCAAGACATTTAATCACAACATTATTTGGGGATAACTCCGCTGTGAATCAAATACGGGAGTTTTTCACACAATCCACCACAGTTAAACCGCTGGTAGACAAGGCGATCTGGATAAGTGTCCACATTGTCGACAGCATATCCACAGATTAATCATCAACAGGAGTTTTGAAATTATCCATGTTCGATACCCACATCATCCACAGAACAATCCACAGGGGACAAGGTAACACCGGATCGACGCAAAGCCGGATCTGGTGTGATTTTGTAGATTATCCTCACATTTTGCCAGTTAAATGATATTCACAAAGGGGCAAAAAGGCGGTTATCCACAAGGTTGTCAACAGCATGTGGAAAAAAATCGCCGGGAATACCTGCGGTTCTACAGATTCTAACAAAACAATAAAGAATTGCCAACATAGTTGTGGACAAAAACCTATGGATACTGTGGAAAAGTGTTCGGGTGATCTGCCGGCAGGGGAATGATCCCATACCGCTGTGGAATAATGAAGGTAGGATTGGCGGGCCTATCCTGTTTGCAGTTGACACAACTGTTGGAAATACGTTAAAATAAGGCAGGTGTCTCTCTGTGATGGTAGGGGAAGGAGGTTGTGACGATGAAGCGCACTTTTCAACCTAATAACAGGAAGAGGAAAAAGAACCACGGCTTTTTAGTGCGAATGAGAACCAAATCCGGCCGCAAAGTGATCGCTCGGCGGAGAAAAAGGGGCAGGAAAGTCTTAACTGCATAAGGCGCGACCCGGTAACGGGTCTCTTTTTACCGCAGCGGAACAGGAATGGAGGATCTGGAGTACTTATGGAGAACGTGAATCGTATGCGATGCCGGCGGGATTTCCTCAGCACATACAAGCATGGATCTGTACGATTTGGCCGTTTCCTAGTGGTGCACCTTCTTCCTGTGCCGGCACACCCGGCCAAGGTGGGGATCTCTGTCAGCCGCAAAGTAGGCAAGGCAGTGGTCCGCAACCGCGTAAAAAGAAGACTGCGGGAGATAATCCGTTTGAACTGGCAGCACGTGCCGGAACAGCATTACATTGTCATCAGCGCCAAAGCTGCGAGCAAAGATGCGAGTTATAAGGAGTTGGAGACGGATTTTCACCGGCTGCTAAAGGGATAGGCAAGGGGCGGGGAGAATATGAATGCGATCGCAAAATTGATACTGCAAGTTCCCTTGTTGATCATACGTATCTATCAAAGGGTGATCTCTCCCCTGCTGCCGAACAGGTGCCGTTTCACACCTTCTTGTTCAGAATACACTAGACAGGCGATCGAGCGATATGGATTCAAGGGGTTATGGTTGGGACTGCGCCGGATCATGCACTGCCATCCCTGGCACCCGGGGGGCTTTGATCCCGTTCCGTAACCGGAATTAAGGGGGACATAGGATTGAGTTGGCTTGCGAACGGGTTACGATGGATTTTTGATTATATCGTGGGGTTTTCCAACAGCTATGGAATTGCCATCATTTTGGTTACAATATTAATCAGGTTAGTCATGCTGCCGCTCACAGTCAAACAGGCAAAAAGCATGGCCGTGATGAAAGAAATCCAGCCGAAGCTGCAGGAACTGCAGAAGAAATACAAGGACAATCCCCAGGAATTACAATCCCGGACTTTGAAATTGTACCAAGAGTATAAGTACAATCCCCTTGGGGGATGCCTGCCGCTTTTGATTCAGCTCCCGATCTTGTGGGCTTTCTTTCAGGTACTGCGGGACTTGCCGCAAAGTGATTTAGCGAAGTTTTTCTATCTGAACCTGACTGAGCCGGATCCTTTCTATGTGCTGCCGCTTCTGTCCGTTTTGACGCAGTACATATCCATCAGACAAACCGCGACCGATCCGTCTCAACAGGGAATGATGCTGTTTATGCCCTTCTTTATTGGATTGATCAGCATCAGGCTGCCAGCCGGCCTGGTGTTGTACTGGGTGGTAGGAAACGTCTTTTCTATTGTTCAGCAGGCATGGATCAGCAAAAGGTTTCCAGCTGCGCCACAAGGAGGACAAGTCAAATGAAATCGGTGGAGATAATCGCCCGTTCTGTTGAGGAAGCGATTGACGAAGGTCTGGAGAAACTAGGTGTGACTCGTGACGAAGTGGAGATTGAGGTCCTGGATGAGGGCAACAAAGGATTGTTCGGAATCCTCGGTGCGAAACAGGCAAAAGTAAGGCTGCAGTTGAAGGTCAACACAAAATACAAGAGCCAGATCGCGAAAGAGTATCTTCAGGAAGTACTCCGCCTGATGAAAGTCGAAGCCTACATTCACGTGGAGATCATCGATGAACAGACCGTACGTCTGGCCGTTTACGGCGAAAACCTCGGGTTGTTGATCGGCAGGCGGGGACAGACACTGGATGCGCTGCAGTACTTGGTAAGCACGATTGCCAACCGAGAAGGCACCAATTGGGTGAGGTTCATCTTAGACGTTGAAGGATACCGCGGCCGCAGAGAAAACACACTTAAATCCCTGGCGCATAGGCTTGCTGCCAAGGCAGTTGACAGCGGCAGAAGAGTGGCCATGGATCCGATGAGCGCCCTGGAGCGGAGAATAATCCACATGGAACTGCAGGCAAACCCCGATGTGGAAACGCACAGCGAGGGGCGAGAACCATACCGGCGAGTAATCATTGTTCCGAAGAAAAATTAGCGTGCCGCTGGGTACGCTTATTTTTTTTGATCAATAGAAGACACAGGTGAGGGAAAATGTTCAACGACACTATAGCAGCAATCGCCACCGCCATGGGGGAAGCCGGAATCGGCATTGTCCGGATCAGCGGTGGAGAAGCGATCAATATAGCTGATCAAGTGTTCAGAGCCAAAAACCGAAAGAAGCTGGCTGATGCGCCTGGATTCACGGTACGCTACGGCAAGATTGTTGATCCCCAGGGGAAAGTGATCGACGAAGCCTTGGCTGTAATAATGCGCGGGCCCCATTCTTACACAGGCGAGGATGTGGTGGAACTGCAGTGCCACGGCGGCGTTGTTGTCATGCGAAAAACACTCGACGTGGTGCTGGCTTTGGGGGCGCGTCTGGCCGAACCGGGCGAGTTCACCAAGCGCGCGTTTCTGAACGGCCGCATCGATCTGTCCCAAGCGGAAGCGGTTATCGATATCGTCCGGTCCAAGACCGACCGCAGCCTTGATTTGGCGGTACAGCAGTTGGAAGGAAGTTTAAGCCGGCGGATCCAGTCGTTCCGAGAAAAGCTTTATGATCTGGTGGTGCAGGTAAATGCGGCCATCGATTTTCCCGAGGACGACATTCCAGAGATCGAAGCAGAGCATATGCAGGCTGTGCTGACAGAAGTGATCGGGGAAATCACCAGGCTGATCGATACCGCCGACAACGGCAAAGTGCTGCGGGAAGGGATCAAGACTGTGATAACCGGAAAACCGAATGTGGGGAAATCTAGCCTGCTCAACAGGCTTCTGGATGAAAACCGGGCTTTGGTCACCGACATCCCCGGCACAACCCGGGACACCATAGAAGAAGTGCTGAATATCAGCGGTATTCCTTTCCGGCTGGTGGATACGGCAGGAATCCGCCAATCGGCAGACCGGATCGAACAGCTGGGTGTGGAAAGAGCTTTGGAATATGTCGCGGAGGCTGATTTGATTCTGCATGTGCTGGATGTGAGCCGAGAGCTTGAGGAAGAAGATATGCGGCTTCTAAAGGAGTTAGCCGATCGGAAGCGAGTTTTGGTGATCAACAAAATTGATCTGCCCTGGCGTTGGGGCGGCAAAGCCAGCCTGGTGGAGGCCTGTCTCCTTGATCCAGATGTCCCGGCGGTGGAGATATCATTACTTGAAGACAGTCTTGAGCCGCTGCTTGAATGCATAGTCAGCCTGGTGATGGAAGGATTGGTCCAAATCGAGCGGGAAAACGCCATCATCACCAGAAGCCGGCATAAACAAGCCTTGGTGGAAGCGCGGGCGGATTTGGAACAGGCACTGGAAACTTTCAATCAGGGGCTTCCTCTTGATCTGATCTCCATCGGACTTTTCGGGGCATTGGAGCATCTTGGTGAGATCACCGGTGAAACGGTGCGAGATAACATCATCGACCGGATCTTCGCCCAATTCTGCATTGGAAAGTAGGAACAGCCATGGGAAAGGACTATGATGTAATTGTGGTTGGCGGCGGACACGCCGGCTGCGAGGCGGCCTTGGCGGCAGCCCGGCTCGGCTGTAAAACGCTTTTGATCACGATGAATCTAGACACAATCGTTCAGATGTCCTGCAACCCGGCAATAGGCGGGCCGCAGGCGAAAAGCCACCTGGTGCGGGAAATCGATGCTTTGGGCGGGCAAATGGCCAAAGTGATCGATCAAACCTATTTGAACATCCGGATGCTCAACTTAAGCCGGGGCCCCGCCGTCCATGCGCTGCGGGCCCAGGCCGACAAGGTGAAGTACCGGGCTTTGATGACCATGATTTTGGAATCAGAACCAAACTTGAGTGTGCGGCAGGGGCTGGTCACCAAGATCCTGGTGGAGGACAGCGTTGTATATGGTGTGCAGCTGAAGACCGGCACGAAGATCACAAGCAAGGCCGTTGTCTTGGCCACCGGCACCTTCCTGCGGGGAGAGGTTGTCATGGGCCAGGTGCGCTTTCCGGGAGGGCGCCAAGGTGAACCAAGTGCCGAGGAATTGTCCCAGAGCTTGATCGAGGCCGGCCTCAAGCTCGGCCGCTTTCAAACAGCGACACCTCCACGTGTCCATGCCGACAGCGTGGACTATGACAAGCTGACCTGCCAGCCCGGGTCCGAGAAACCACTGCGGTTTTCTTTCGACACACCGCAGGTTGTGCGGGAGCAGGTACCCTGCTGGTATACACGGACCACGCCGGAAACCATCAAGGTGATCCGGGACAACATCCATCTCTCCCCGATTCACACCGGGGCCATCTCAACCAAGGGGCCGCGCTACTGCCCATCCATCGATCGAAAAGTCCTGCGGTTCCCCGACAAGGTGGATCATCAGATCTTCCTGGAGCCGGAAGGGGAGTATACCAAAGAACTATACTGCCTTGGCCTGACAACCAGCATGCCGGAAGATGTCCAGTTGGCGATTCTGCGCTCTATTCCAGGTTTGGAGCGGGCCGAGATCATGCGTACCGGCTATGCTGTCGAGTATGATTACGTTTACCCGGAGCAAACCTACCCTACGTTGGAATCAAAGGTGGTCCAGGGGTTGTTCACCGCCGGCCAGATCAACGGCACCTCTGGATATGAGGAGGCGGCAGCCCAAGGGCTGATCGCCGGCATCAACGCTGCCCACAAGGTCAAGGGCAAGCCTGGCTTGATCCTTTCCCGGTCTCAGGCGTACATCGGTGTCTTAATCGATGATTTGGTCACCAAAGGGACCGAAGAGCCTTACCGAATGATGACTTCCCGGGCCGAGTACCGCTTGATCCTCAGGCAGGACAACGCGGACTTAAGGCTGAGAGAGATCGGATACAAGATTGGCTTGATCGATGAGGCGCGTTATCAAAAGCTGCTGGCCAAGAAACGAGCGATACAGGAAACGCTTGAATGGCTTGAGGATGTGCAGGTGTCACCTACTGCCGAGGTGCGGGAATATCTCATGCAGTTAGGTTCCGGCGATTTAAAGAAAGCCGTCTCGCTCCATGAAATCCTGCAGCGGCCTGAAATCCAGTTCAAAGATCTGAGCTATTTCGCTCCACTGCCTGAGCTGGATCCGGAAGTGATCGAACAGGTTGAGATCGAATGCAAGTTCAAAGGATATATCGAGCGCCAGCTAAAACAGATTGAGCAGTTCAACCGTCTGGAAGACATCACTATACCTGAGACCATCGATTATTACCAGATCCACGGCTTGCGTACCGAGGCACGAGAACGCCTGGCAGCAGTCAAGCCAGCCTCTTTGGGCCAAGCGGCCCGGATTTCTGGCGTTTCCCCTGCAGACATCAATGTCCTGCTGGTTGTTTTGAAGGGAGAAAGCAAGCATGTATCAGCATAGCGGATCAGGCTACGATGTCATAGTGGTTGGGGCAGGCCATGCCGGTTGTGAAGCTGCTCTGGCTGCAGCCAAAATGGGGTGGCGCGTACTGCTGTTGACCATTAATCTGGACAATGTGGGTTTGATGCCCTGCAACCCGTCCCTCGGAGGGCCAGCCAAGGCGCACCTGATCAGAGAAATCGACGCACTGGGCGGAGCCATGGCCAAAGTGGCGGACGCCACCTTGATGCAGATGCGGAGGCTGAATACCCGTAAAGGGCCGGCTGTCCAGGCTTTGCGGGCCCAGATTGACCGCAAGCTGTACCAGCGGAAAATGAAGAACCTGGTGGAGACCACTCCCAATCTCTTTTTAAAAGAAGGCACTGTGACTGATCTGCTGATCAAGAACAACAAGGCCTACGGGGTGGTAATCGGCAATACTAAGGTTGAGGCAAAAGCAGTAATCCTGGCAACCGGCACCTATTTGCGTTCCCAGATCTATATAGGCGACGATTCTTTTCCTTCCGGGCCTCAGGGGCAGCATCCGGCAGTGGCTCTGGGGAACGCTTTGGAAAAGTGGCTGCCGCTTGTCAGGTTCAAAACGGGCACGCCGGCAAGGGTGAATCTCAGATCCCTCGACCACAGCAAGATGATCAAACAGCCGGGCAATGAGTTCTTCCAGGGTTTTTCCTTTGATACCAAGGGTTTGGAAATCGAGCAGGCTCCCTGCTGGCTGACGTACACAAATGAAAAGACCCATCAGATCGTCCGGGAAAATCTGCACCGGGCGGCCTTGTACACGGGAGCGATCAAAGGCGTTGGGCCCAGATACTGCCCCTCGATCGAGAGCAAGGTTGTGGAGTTTCCCGGTAGGGATCGGCATCAGGTGTTTGTGGAGCCGGAAGGTTGGGACACTTCGGAAGGATATTTAAGCGGACTGTCCAGTTCGCTGCCGGCTGATGTCCAGCGGGAACTGATCCACACCATACCTGGGCTTGAGAATGCGGAAATAATGCGGATCGGGTATGCTATCGAGTACGACTGCCTTGATCCGACTTTGCTCAACAGCCACCTGCAGGTGAAAGCATACGACGGCCTGTTCACCGCCGGCCAGATCAACGGTACCTCAGGTTATGAGGAAGCAGCGGCCCAGGGCCTCATCGCCGGGATCAACGCTGCGCTTTACCTTAGGGGTGAGGAACTGATCACCCTCGATCGTTCCCAAGCCTATATTGGAGTGCTGATCGACGACTTGGTGATCAAAGGGACAAGAGAGCCTTACCGGCTGATGACGTCCCATGCTGAGTACCGGCTAAACCTGCGGGTGGATAACGCGGACCAGCGGTTGACTCCCATAGGCTACAAACTAGGGCTGGTTTCTCCAGACCGATACCGGGCGTTCGAACAAAAGTGGGAGCAGATAGAGAAGGAAATTGCCCGCCTAGAGCAGTACAGCATCGGTTCGACCAAAGAGACTAACCAGATTTTGGAAGAAATGGGCACAGCCCCTATCAAGCATGGGTTCACCCTGGCGGAGCTGCTGCGGCGCCCGGAAATTCGTTATCAGGATCTGGGCCGCTTGGCAGAACTGCCTGAACTTGATCCACACGTTGTTGAGGAAGTGGAGATAGCAATCAAGTACCGAGGATACCTTGAAAAACAGCAGATGGCCATCGAACGTTTCCGCAAAATGGAGAACAGGCCGCTGCACGGTATAGACTATGCTTCGGTACCTGGCCTTTCGAGAGAAGCTAGAGAAAAACTGACAAAATTCGAACCGGCTACTTTGGGCCAGGCCTCGCGGATTTCTGGTGTGACTCCGGCGGATATTTCCGTGCTCCTGGTGTATCTGGAGGGGAAAAGCTGATGGACAGAGAGAGTTTGCGCTCCCATTTGATTGAAGCATGCAGCCTGATGGCGATTGAGATCCGTACGGATCAAGTGGAACAACTGCTGCGGTTTGCCGCAATGGTGGAAGCGGGAAACCAGCGGATGAACCTGACAAGAATCGAGTCGGAAAAGGAGTTCGCTGTCAAGCATCTTGTGGACTGCCTGGCTGTGCAGAAAACAGATTTTGGTTTTAGCGGCAGGGGCATTGATGTGGGAAGCGGCGCTGGTTTTCCCGGAGTGGTAATCGCCAGCTGCCTCACCACTGATCCTGTTGTACTTGTTGATTCGCTGGAGAAGAGAGTTGGATTTTTGCGAGAAGTCAGTAAAGCGCTGCAGCTCAGTCATGTGGAATGTGTTCACAGCCGGGCCGAGGATCTTGCCCGGAACCCAAGTTATCGTGAACGGTTTCAATGGGCGACAGCCCGAGCGGTGGCGCCTTTGCCGGCGCTTCTAGAATACTGCGTTCCTTTTTTGGCAGTGGGCGGACACTTTATCGCTTTTAAAGGAAGTAGTTTCCCCGAAGAGCTGAAGGCTGCGGGGAACGCTGTCAAACTGCTAAATGCCAGCCTAATCCAGCAGTATCATTTCCAACTACCGTTCGATATGGGAGAGCGGTGGCTCGCCGTTTTTCGAAAAGAAGCGGCAACATCAGCCAAGTATCCGAGAAAAGCAGGGATTCCCAATAAAAAACCGCTGTGAAACGAACAAACAAATCGTTTCGCGGCGGTTTTTTATTTGTGATCCACCCATTAGGTATATATCCCGGAAGGAACAGCAACCCTCTTACCGAATTATTAACTAAGATACATATAATGGATAGGATTGGGTTGGTGATATAGTGAAACTCACGGACCTGCTGCGTTCGAAACAAAAAACGGCAAGCAAAACAGAAGCCTCTGCAACCCAGGCAGACAGCATACCGAACTTCATAGAAGACGATGTCCAATCGATCCCCATCAGTCGTATCGAACCAAACCCATTTCAACCGAGGGTGAACTTCGATTCGGAATCGCTGCAGGAGCTGGCCTCTTCCATTGCGGCACACGGCCTGCTCCATCCGATCATCGTGAGGCTCGTGGACCAAGGGTATCAGTTGGTTACAGGCGAACGGAGGCTGCGTGCGTGCAAGCTGCTGGGGTGGAACACAATTCCGGCAGTGGTCAAGATTATGGACGACCGCACCGCGGCGGAGATGGCATTGATTGAGAATCTGCAGCGCCGAGACCTCCACTTCCTTGAAGAAGCGGAAGGATATCAGCGGCTGATTGCGGAGTTTGATTTGACTCAAGAAGAACTGGCCAAACGGATCGGCAAAAGCCAATCGACGATCGCCAACCGGCTGCGGCTGCTGAGACTGGACCCAGAGATCCGAGAGTTTATTTCCCGGGAAATGATCAGTGAACGGCATGCAAGGGCTTTACTGCAGCTGGAATCCAGCCAAGAGCAGCAAGAAGTCCTGGAGATTGTCAAAGAGAACAATCTAAGCGTACGGGAAACTGAAGAACTGATTAGGAAAAGGCTGAGAAAGGCAGCTGGTCCCGCTGCCAAACAAAACAAAAAGATCGTGATTAAGGACATCCGCTTGTTCACCAACGGCGTGAAGGAATTAACCAAATCCCTGACAAAGAGCGGCCTCGCGGTTACTTATGAAGAAGACGAGGATGAGCAGTTTTACCGTGTCACAGTCAAAATAAAGAAACCAGAGGGGAGGGGCCAGTGATGGGAAAGATCATTTCCATTGTCAATCAAAAGGGCGGGGTAGGCAAGAGCACAACAGCGGTAAACCTTGGTGCATACCTGGCGTTGGCGGGGCAGCAGGTGCTCCTGGTTGACATCGACCCCCAAGGGAACGCTTCCAGCGGTGTTGGTGTGGACAAAAGCAAAGTACAGCGCTGCATGTACTCTGTGATCATCGAAGGAGAGAGAATCGATCGGATTATCCTCAACACCGATATCGAAGGCTTTTATATCGCTCCTGCCACCATTGAGCTTGCAGGAGCAGAAATTGAACTGGTTTCTATCTTGTCTAGGGAATTCCGCTTGAAGAGAGCATTGGACATGGTAGTGGACAAGTATGATTACATCATCATCGACGCGCCGCCGTCTTTGGGGTTGCTGACCATCAACGGCCTGACAGCTTCTCATTCTGTGATAGTCCCGATTCAGTGCGAGTATTACGCGTTGGAAGGACTGAGTCAGCTGGTGAGCACCATCGCCATGGTGCAGGAACACCTCAACCCGGACTTGACTTGGGAGGGCGTTGTGCTGACCATGTACGACGTCCGCACCAATCTCTCCCATCAGGTGATTCAGGATGTGAAGAACTACTTTCAGCAGCAGGTAAGGGTTTATGAATCAATCATTCCTCGCAACGTCAAACTCAGCGAAGCACCAAGTTTCGGCAAACCGATCGCTTTATACGACCCAAAATCCAAAGGCGCTACAGCCTATGAGAGTTTAGCCCAGGAGGTGCTTAATTCTTGAGCAGACAAGCTTTAGGGAAGGGGCTGCGGTCGCTGATCCCCCAAAGCGACACGCTCAACCGCAATCTGGTCAGCCAGATCGAAGTGGACAAGATCACCGCCAATCCCTTTCAACCCCGCAAGCATTTCGACCAAGAGAAGCTGGAGGAACTGGCCGAGTCGATTAAGAATCACGGAGTCCTGGAGCCGATTATCGTGCGCCGGGCTGGTGGAGAGTATCAGATTGTAATTGGCGAAAGGCGCTGGCGCGCATGTCAGCTTGCCGGGTTGGCGACGGTCCCTGCAGTGGTAAAGGAACTGTCGGATCGGGAAATGACCGAAATGGCCCTGATCGAAAATCTGCAGCGGGAGGACCTCAACGCTATTGAAGAGGCTGAAGGGTACCAAATCTTGATTGACGAATTTTCCTTGACACAGGAAGAGGTAGCCCGGTCGGTGGGCAGAAAACGCTCGTCGGTAGCCAACGCGCTGCGCCTCTTGAGCTTGGAACCGCAGATCAAGCAAATGGTGGCGGAAGGAAGGCTGAGCCGCGGCCATGCTAAAGTACTCTTAAGTGTGAATCCGGGCAAGCAGCGCATGAGCCTTGCACAAAAGGTCGTCGAGGAAGACTTGAGTGTGCGGCAGCTGGAAAAACTAATTCAACAGAAACCAAAACCTGGTAAAGACAAAGCAGGCAGAGATCCAGAAGTCCAGATGGTTCAAGACGAACTGCAGAGGTTGCTGGGGACCAAAGTGCGGTTGACTTACAAAAGGGGAAAAGGGAAAATTGAAATCGAGTATTATTCTGATGATGAACTAGAGCGGATCATAGAGTTACTGCGAGGTTAGAACGTCTGGAGGTAAGCTCATGTTCAGCGGAAATGGCAAGTCCTGTTACTGGAAAGTCGGCGACCAGCTGACGTTTGCTGTTGAATCCGGGCTGTTCGAAGGAGTTTTCACCAGTGAAATCATCGGGCTTAACCCGCAGCAGGGATTGATCCAGATCAAGTATCCAATGGTAGATGGAAGGTTAGTGCTGCTGCCTGTTGGCACAACCGTTGCTGTAAAGGAAAACAGAGAAATAGAGCAGGATGTCCGGTTTATCGTGATAGAGCGGCACAGCGGCGAAAACCGGTCTTTGGTGTTGAAGCATACGGGCTTAGAGTTTAACCATCTCGTCCACATCACACCGCCGAGACACGGACAGCTGATCTGTGTTTGTTCGGGGAAAGGCGGGGTGGGAAAAACCGCGTTGGCGGTGAACCTAGCGTATGCTTTGGCGGAACGAGACTACAATGCCTGCATTTTTGACGCGTCACTGGGCACGGCCAACGTGGATGTGCTGCTGGATCTGGCGCCCCGGTACCACCTCGGGCATGTAATTACCGGCAAATGCGGAATAATGGATGTTCTTACAGAAGTCAAGCCGCGAGTGCATGTGGTTCCAGGCTGTTCGGGAGTGCAACTGCTGACTGAGCTGACGGTATACGAGTACAATCTGCTGGCGGAAGAAATGCAGAGACTGTTCAACTATTTTGATGTAATCATCGTCGATACATCCACCGGTATAACCACCGGCACCACCAACTTCATTCTGGCAGCCCAGGAAGGTTATCTAGTCACTACCCCCGAACCTCATGCGATTACCGACACGTATGCGTTGCTCAAGACGTTGGTGATGCAAAAAGCCCGCACGGTTAATTTGGAACTTGTGGTCAACAGAGTATACTATCGTTCAGAGGCAGAAAACACAGTGGAAAAACTGCAGTTCGCCGCGAAAAAGTTCCTTGATTATGAACTGGGATATGCAGGTTTTATTTTTGACGACATGCGGATGAGAGAAGCGCACATGCAGCAAAAACCCGTCATTGAGTTTGAACCTTCTGCTCAAGCGAGCCAAGGAATCCGGGCAATCGCTGATCGACACTGTCAAAAACACAATCCCGAGCAGGATAAAAGTCAAGGAGGTTTTCTGGAACGGATCAAGCAAATTGGCAAACGAGCATAGAGACGGATTTAGAGCTTAATGTTCCACGTGGAACATTAAGCTCTGTTTACACTAACATCGCGTACGCTCATCAGCAAGCCGTTGGCAATCACTTCACTCATACGCATCACCAGACTGAGTCTGGTGTTCTGGAGCACGAAGTACTCCATCATGCCTCCAACGTTGACGATGCCGATGATATGATAGTCTCCAATTTCCGGTAGAGCTTTATTTACACCGGTTCCTGGCTTTAAGGGGCCAGCTTTTAGGGATATATAACCCACGTTCTCCGACTTGCCCAGGCAGGCATCGATAGCCAACACAACCGAATCGGGATGTTTGTTCTTGACTATACCGGCGAAATACTCGAGGTTCAGGGCGTGTACTGGTTCATCAAGGCATCCGTATACGGTGATGTTTGGCGGCAGATGCCTAAGCAGCGCTGTGCCGATCAGCGGGCCTAGGGAGTCTCCTGTGGAACGATCCGTACCCACGCAGACAACTACCAAATGGCGATCTTGAGTGATCCGAGAGATAGAGAGAGCTAAGGTCTCTGCGGCAAAAGGATCATCCATGTGAAGTCTGGCGATTTGTTCATGACGGCGGTCAATAATGGAAGCTCCCTCCCCTCAAGATTAGTGATCTTTTCACTAATATACGCCGCAATCCATCATAATATGTATTGCCAGCGGTGTTTTTCCAGAGGGGAGGGATTGTGTGGTTTGGAAAATCGCTTCTTTATATATTGCCTCTGTGATCGGAGCGGGGTTCGCCTCGGGGCAAGAGTTGGTGCAGTTTTTTGCCCGGTTCGGTTATCCTGCATACCTGGGAGTAGGATTGGCAACCGCGCTCTTGAGTGTTTGCGGCGGCCAGACATTGTACAAATGCGTAAATTGGCGTCTAAGCAGTTATAACCAGATGATCTGTTTGCTCGACAGACGCTTGGCTCCTTACCTTGATTTGCTTTATACGGCGTTTCTTCTGCTGGGCACGGCAATCATGATTGCCGGCACGGAAGTGGTGATTTTCGAAGCAGCGGCACTCTCCGGCGGTATGCACTTGACGGCACTGTTGGTGTTGATTCCGCTTTTGGCGGGACCACAAAGCGTGCTGAACCTGAATGGCTACCTGGTGCCGCTCATGGTCTCGCTTATGGGATATGTGGCCGTCGTCACAATCGCGAACGGCCGGTTTGTATCGGCGCCGGGGATTGGGGAGGCCGTACCGTTCGGTATCCTGTACGCAGGGTATAACTATGGTTTTGCGCTGGCAGTTTTCGCCGGAATCGGAGAAATTGCCAGGACCCCGTCCGCGGCGAAATCCGGCGGGCTCTTGGGCGGCCTGATTTTGGGTGCTCTAATTGCCTTGGTAATCACCGCGCTGTTCACAGGCCCACCGGAAGCTCTATACGCACCAATTCCCATGCTGCTGCTGGCGAGGCGCATAGGCCCGGCTGTGGAAAGGCTGTACACCTTGGTAATTTGGCTTGCCATGTACACGACAGCGCTGGCCCATGGACTGGCAGTAGCGCAGCGCTTGAACGGTGTCGTTTGCTCTAGATGGTGGCAGACAGCAGGCTTGTCCTTGGCGGCAGCATTGTTCATTGCCAAAGTGGGCTTTGTGCCGCTGATTCGTTTTACTTACCCAGCTTTCGGCGTTATCGGTTTATTCTTGCTTTACCGGGCAATGCGGCTCTGAATCAGCGCTTTGGCCAGAGCTGACGCAGAGGAGGATGACAGTGGACTTAGACATGTCATGGTACGAACAGGGAGTGGCTTTGTTGGAACAAGGCGCATATGATCAGGCGGAACAATGTCTCAAGGCCGCAGTTCAAGAACAGCCTGGCCATGCTTTGGCATGGAACAAACTAGGGGTATTGCACGTGCACCGGGGCAATCTTGAACAGGCTGCAGATTGTTTTCAAACCGCTATCGGATGCGATCCGAACTTAGCGCCGGCATACAGCAATCTCGGTAATCTTTACTTTGAACAGGGCGATTTTGACAGCGCAGAGGCGGCGTATCGCAGGGCGCTGGAAGCCGATCCAGAGTATGCCGCGGCCCATCACAACCTGGGAGTGTTGTACAAGCGGCAGGGTAGAATTGACGAAAGCATCAAGCATCTGAAAAGAGCGGCGAAACTAAACCGCAGCCGCCCCTGGCAGGGCAGGCAGCCCCCCAGACTCAAGAGTGTCCGGGCAGTTCTATGGGTGATCATTATTGGGCTAGTGCTGTTTATTCTGATTTACCGGAGATAAGGGCAAAACCCCAGCACAAGCACTGGGTGCTGCCAGGGTTTCCCTTCAGCGGCGGTTGATTGGTTTCCAGATGAGGATCACCGTTTTCTTTCTGGCCTTTAGAATCGGGTCTATTAAAACTTTAAGCAGGTTAAACATGTTATTCCCCCGTTTACGGTATTAATACCGGTAATCGGCTTCGTGTTGTATGTTATGAAGGAGATCCCTGTTTGGTGACAAATTGATATAGTGGGAGTGGGAATTCATGGTAGAGGAGGTTTTTTGGTGGCGGTTAAAACACCCCTTTATGAATGGCATACAAGCTTGGGCGCCAAGATGACGGAGTTTGCCGGCTTTATGATGCCGCTGCAGTATACCAGCATTACTGCAGAGCATCAGACGGTACGCACTCAGGTCGGAATCTTTGATTTGACACATATGGGTGAGATTCTTGTCGCAGGAAGGCAGGCAGAACAGTTTTTGAACTATGTTGCCACGAACAATGTGTCCAATTTGACGCCGGGGGCTATCCAGTACACCCTATTGACCAATGAAAACGGCGGTGTCATTGATGATATCCTGGTCTACCGTGTGCCTGAAGGATTTTATCTTGTGGTGAACGCAGCGAATACGGAAAAAGATTATCAATGGCTGCTGCGCCATGCACCGGAAGAGGCCGTGGTAACGAATCTGTCTTCGGAGACAGCACTCATCGCTGTCCAGGGCCCGGATTCACTGCCTGTGGCGGAAAAGGCGCTGGATACACAGTTGGCAGACCTTCCTTACTACCACTTTGTGGACCAGATGTACCGCGGCGAACGAATCCGTGTTTCGCGGACCGGATATACTGGTGAGGATGGATTCGAGTTTTATATGCCGCTGCACACTGCGCCGCTGCTGTGGGAGGAACTTATTGCTGTTGGCCGGCCGTACGGCATTCAGCCAGTTGGATTGGGGGCCCGGGATACGCTGCGCCTGGAGATGCGGATGCCGCTGTACGGCAATGAGCTGACGGAAGATTTGACCCCTCTGGAAGCGGGATTGGGCAGGTTTGTCGACTTTGACAAAGGTGATTTTATCGGCAGAAATGCGCTGCTTGAACAAAAAGCTGCAGGCGTGAGCCGCAGGCTGGTCGGGTTTGTTTTGAAGGAAAAAGGCATTCCCCGGCATGGATACAGTATTGTCAAGGAAGGAAAGATTATCGGGCATGTGACGAGCGGGACGCTGTCGCCAACGCTTAAGATCGGCATCGGCATGGGCTATGTGGACAGCCCCCACGCCAAAGTGGGCAGCATGATTGAAATCCAAATCCGCGGGCAAACAGTGCCTGCGGAAATCGTGAAAGGCAGATTTGTCACAAAAAAGTAATCTAAAGGCAGGAGGTTGTTGAGAGCATGGAAGTCAGAAAAGGGTTGCTGTACAGCAAAGAACATGAATGGGTGCAAGAAATCAGCGATTCAGTGGTTAGGGTGGGCATCACCGAATACGCCCAGGACCAGCTGGGAGACATCGTGTACATTGAGCTTCCGGAAATCGACGCAGAAGTGGCCAAAGGCGAGTCGTTCACCGTGGTTGAATCGGTAAAAGCCGCTTCCGATGTTTATGCACCGGTTTCGGGGACAGTTGTGGCAGTGAACGAAAAGCTGGAGGACAATCCGGAATTGATCAACGAATCTCCATATGACGAAGGGTGGATTGTAGAGATCAAATGCGACGAGCTGGATCTCTCGGATTTGATGACCGCCGAGGAGTATGCCCGGTACATAGAGGAGGTATAACTGTGCCGTATATTCCCAACACACCGGAAGAACAGCGGCAGATGCTCGAGTCTCTCGGTTTGAGCAATCTGGCGGATCTCTTCGTGGACATACCTGAAAATCTTAAGCTGAAGCGGCATCTGGATCTGCCCGAACCTCTTGCCGAGCATCAACTGCTCCGGCACATGAGCCAGCTTGCGGAGAAAAACCTGCATCTTGACCGCTGTGTCTCCTTTTTGGGAGCCGGAGCTTACGATCATATCGTCCCTGCTGTAATCTCGCATCTGATCAGCAGGGGGGAGTTTCTTACCGCGTACACGCCTTACCAGGCGGAGATCAGTCAAGGTGTGCTCCAGTCCATCTTTGAGTTTCAAACGTTGATTGCCAACCTGACCAAGATGGAAGCGGCGAACGCATCAATGTACGATGGAGCGACGGCCCTGGCGGAGGCGGCGTTGATGGCCTGCAGCGTGACAAACCGCCGTAAAGTGGCTGCAGCAGCCAACCTCGATCCTCAGTGGCTGAAGATCCTGCAGGTATATTTGGAGAACCAGGATATTGAATTGATCACAATCGGCTATAGTCTGGATACTGGATTAATCGACATTGATTCTGTGGAACCTAACCTTGGCCCGGACCTGGCCTGCGTGCTAGTGAGCCAGCCCAGCTTCTTCGGTTCCTTGGACGATATCCATCGGATTGGAGGGTGGATCAAGTCTCACAAAGGCCTGCTGGTGATGGCTGTCGATCCCATCAGCTTAGGCATTCTAAAAGCTCCGGGCGAATATGGCGCTGATATTGTCGTGGGAGACGCCGGGTGCCTGGGCAATCCCATCAGTTTCGGCGGGCCGAGTGTAGGGTTTTTTGCTGTCGCCGACATGAAACTGGTCCGGAAGATGCCTGGAAGGATCGTGGGGCAAACCACTGACCGGGATGGAAACATCGGCTATGTTTTGACCCTGCAGGCCCGGGAGCAGCACATCAGGCGGGAAAAAGCCACCTCCAACATCTGCACCAACCAAGCACTGAACGCGTTGGCCGCCACTATTTATCTCGCGCTGCTGGGGCCACAGGGAATTAGGGAAGTAGCCTATCAGTGTCTGCAAAAAACAGCCTACCTTCGCCGGAAGTTGGAAGCCGCCGGCTTCAGGCTGCGCTTTAAAGCTCCTGTGTTCAAGGAGTTCGTGCTGCAGGCAGACTGGGATTGGGACGAGATTAACGAAAGGCTTCTGGAGCATGGATATATCGGCGGCTTTCCGCTGAAGCGGGTGGATCCAAACTTGGCGGACTGCGTTTTGATCGCTGTGACAGAAGCGCGGACCAAAGCCGAAATGGATCAATTTGTGGACTTGTTGAGGGGGTGGAGGTAGTGCTGCTGCTTGATTTATCAGTGCCGGGGCGCCGGGGTTATGCCCTGCCCAAGCTTGATGTGGAAGCGATCCCAGTCGCGGATCTGATACCGGAAAGCTTCCTCAGGGAAAGCGATCTGGAACTGCCGGAACTGACGGAGCCTGAGGTGGTCCGCTATTTCACCCAGCTTTCAAGAAAGAATCACGGAGTCGACGTGGGGTTTTATCCCCTCGGGTCGTGCACAATGAAGTACAACCCCAGGGTGAACGAAGATATAGCGGCTCTTCCGGGCTTCAGCAGGATTCATCCCCGCCAGCCGGAGAGTACTGTGCAGGGTGCTCTTCAGTTGATGTATGAACTCGACTGCTTTCTGGCGGAAGCTGCCGGATTGGCCAAAACTTCGCTGCAGCCTGCTGCCGGAGCCCACGGCGAACTGACGGGGCTGTTGATCATCAAAGCCTACCACAAGTTCAAGGGCGAAGCTGAGCAGCGGCGGGAGATCATCATCCCTGACTCCGCCCACGGCACAAACCCCGCCAGCGCTCAGATGGCTGGGTTTATTGCCCGGGAAATACCATCTGATCCTCGGGGCGGTGTCGATGTGGAAGCCCTGAAAGCAGCAGTGGGCCCCCAGACTGCGGGATTGATGCTGACCAATCCCAATACATTGGGGCTGTTTGATGAGAACATTGAAAAGATTGCCGAGATTATCCACGACGCAGGGGGATTGCTGTATTACGATGGCGCCAATGCCAATGCTATCCTGGGAATTGTCAGGCCTGGGGATTCAGGTTTTGACATAGTCCACTTCAATCTGCACAAGACGTTTTCCACTCCCCACGGCGGCGGCGGCCCCGGATCAGGGCCAATTGTGGTCAGCAAAGAGCTGGTGGACTTTCTGCCTGATCCAATCGTGGAACACACAGATGGCAAGTATCACTTGGCGCGCCCCAAACACAGCATAGGGCCGGTCAAAGCCTTCTACGGCAATTTCGCGGTTATGGTAAAAGCCTATGCGTATATCCGTCACTTGGGAGCGGCAGGGCTGAAGGCCGTGAGTGAGAATGCTGTGCTCAATGCCAACTATGTCATGAACCAGCTGAAAAACGACTATCATTTGCCCTATGACCGTCTCTGCATGCATGAATTTGTCTTGTCCGGGAAATGGCAGAAAGAGCAGGGAGTCTCCACCTTGGATATCGCCAAACGCCTGCTTGATTACGGAGTGCATGCTCCGACAATCTATTTCCCATTGATTGTGGAAGAGGCGATCATGGTGGAACCGACGGAGACAGAATCAAAAGCGACACTGGATGCGTTTGTCGCAGCCATGAAAAGTATCGCGGAAGAGGCCAAGACCGATCCGGATAAGCTGAAAGCGGCGCCGACCAAGACACCGGTAAAGCGGCTTGATGAAACCAAGGCTGCCCGCAATCCGGTTCTGAAGTACAAACGGCCATAATAAAAAGGGGCTTTTCGTAAAACCGAAAAGCCCCTTTTTTTACGGAAACAAGTTAACGATAGCCTTCTCTGAGAATCTGGATGTTAGCTTCCTGCTCCAACCTGTACAGATAATGACCCAAATACTCGCTGGCCAGGAACCGGATCAGCGTGTCTTCAATCTCGGCATAATCTTTTTCCAGGCTAGCTTCCTGTGCTTCCGCTTTGTCAGTGACCTTGACCACATGCCAGCCGAAGAAGGTCTGAACTTTGCCGAGCTCATTTATACCAAGTCTCCAGCACAGCTCTTCAAATTCCGGAACCATTTCTCCTTTGGCAAAATAACCCAAATCTCCGCCGGAAGGAATAGTATCGGTGTCAGTCGAATGTGCTTTGACAAGCTCCTCGAAGTCTGCTCCCGCTTTCAGCTGGGCAAGCAGCTGATCTGCTTCGGCTTCGGTATTGACCAATATATGGCTGGCCCGGACCATTTCAGGCCGGTTGAAGAAATCCCGGTTTTCTTCGTAGAACTGAGCCACTTGTTCAGGGGTGACTTCTGTCTCTGTAAGAGCGCACAGATAGAGGATATACTCGAGTTCCAAGAGTTCAAGGAAGGAATCCATGGTCAGGCGCCGTTCCTCCAAATAAGCCAGGAAATTGTTTTCTCCGCCCAACTGCCAGATAATGTCGGCAAGATTTTGTGTCAGATACGCCTCCATCTTCTGTTGATCGATAGTGATACCCAACGCTTGCTGTTTCTGCCGCACCACTTCTCTAAATATCATCTGAGCCAAGACAAAGGTGCCAACTTCCCGCTCCATGGTTTCATAGAACTCGGCCAGGGTAATCACCCGGTCGTTGACTATGGCCACTATCTCAACATCAGATATGTCAGCCGCGAAAACCGGAATCGTAGTCATTAGAAGTGCTAGGATCAATAAGATGGGCAATCTGTAGAGTTTCAATCAAACATCTTCCTCTCTCTAAGCGAATTTGAGTTTGTTGTTACACTATTCGTGATCACCGGGCAAAAACCTGCCAGTACAGGATCATATTTTTTGAATCCCCGAGTTCAATGAGCTATAATGATCAGGGAGGGATTAAGATGTACAACGTAGGAGACATCTTACGCCTGCGCAAGAAACACCCCTGCGGCGGTGACCGGTGGGAAGTGCTGAAAGCGGGGGTGGATATGCGTTTGAAGTGCCTCACATGCGAGCGGGTGATTCTCATCCCAAGAGTCAAATTGGAAAAACAAGTCAAAGAGGTGACGTCTCAAGCGGCGGATTAGACTGCACTCTCGCCCCCGGATCGCATATACTACTGTGTGATCGTTTGCGAAAGGAGATACTTCTCATGCCAAAAGTACGCAAGTTTTTCGCAGGGGGCTGCACTCCACTGGGATTCTACTCCCTTTTTGACAACATTGTCTGCGGCCGGGCCAACCGGATCTACATCCTCAAGGGCGGCCCCGGAACGGGAAAGTCGACCTTGATGGCCTCAATAGCCGCTGAAGCGAAGGCTTTGGGCTATGATCTGGACCAATTTCACTGCGCTTCGGATATTGATTCCCTTGACGCAGTCGCTGTTCCCGCATTGAAATCGGCTGTTGTGGACGGCACAGCGCCCCACATTATTGATCCCCAGTATCCCGGATGTGTCGAACTGGTGATCAACCTAGGTGATTTCTGGGATCAACGGCGGCTCGGCACTCAGCGGGACGCAATCGTGGAACTGACCAATCAGAACCAAGACTGCTACCGGCGGGCATACCACTATCTGAAGGCCGCCTGGGAACTCCACGAGGACATGTATGAAATCAACAGCGGCTGCACTGACTGGGACCGGGTCAACAGCATCGCCAACGAGTTGATCGATTCCATATTCTCCAACCGCGCCCATCCCGGGCACAGGGGAAGCGTGCGCAAACTGTTCGCATCGGCCTATACTCCTCAAGGGCAGGTCAACGAGCTGCACAGCATTATGGAAGATTTTCAGGCCCAATATATTCTCAAAGGAGAACCAGGCACGGGTAGAGACTTGATCCTGGAGCGGATCGTAGGCTATGCTGTGGACAAAGGCTACGATGTGGAAGCCTATCCGTGCCCGCTCAATCCAGAGCGCTTGGATCATGTGGCCTTGCCGCAGCTCGGCACAGCGGTGGTCTCCTGCCATCCTCCTCATATCTACGAATGGAACGGGGCTCGGATCATTAATCTCAACGAGTGCCTGGATCAAGCCGGCAGAAGCGCGTATCAATTCACGCTGCACAAGGATTTTGTACTTTTTGACGAACTGATCAACCTGGCTTTGAAACAGCTGCGCAGGGCTAAAGCAATCCATGACGAATTGGAGCAGAAATACATTCCGAACATGGATTACAGCAGACTGGAACAGGTGAAGGAGGCGATTCTCGCCGATATCTTCGGATAAATTCCACAGGAGAGGTTGGGTTTCTTGGCCATGGAAATCGGAATCGTGGGTTTGGCAAACGTGGGTAAATCGACACTGTTCAACGCTCTGACACAAGCCGAAGTGCCGGCGCTCAACTACCCGTTCTGCACCATCGAGCCTAATGTGGGCGTGGTGATGATCCCGGATCAGCGGCTTATGGCAGTGGCCGAGATAGTACGTCCGGAAAAAGTGACCGGATCAGTAATAAAATTTGTGGACATTGCCGGCCTGGTTCGGGGCGCAAGCAAAGGAGAAGGATTGGGGAACCAGTTCCTGGCCCAGATCCGCGAAGTCGACGCCGTGGTCCACCTGATCCGGGCGTTCAGGGATCCCAATGTGAGTTCTGTTGAAGGGGACGTGGATCCCTTGAGGGATTTGGAAATCGTGGAAACAGAGCTGGCGCTGGCTGATCTGCAGACGCTTGAGAACAGGATGGATAAGACCAGCCGCCTGCTGAAAACCGGTGACAAAAAGTACCGGGAGCAGCTGACTGTGCTCGAAGAAGCCTACGACCTCCTGAACAACGGCCGGCCGGAAGCCCTCAAGCCAGAAAAGTTCCCTCCAGATCTGCGGCTGCTGTCCACCAAACCGGTGGTGTACGTGATCAATGTGGACGAGGATCAAATGTTTGATCCCAGCCAGATCAAGGGGTTGGATACGATCAAAGCCAAAGCGGCCGCCAGAGGCTTTGAGGTGATCCTGCTCTGCGCTTCTGTGGAAGCGGAGTTGGCCAAGCTCGATCCTGAAGAAGCCCGGGAATACTACCAGGAATTCGGCCTGGAAGAAGCGGGGTTGTACCGGATTATCAAGGCCGGGTACCGGCTGCTGGACTTGGTCACATTCTACACGATCAAAGGCGTCGAGACCCGTTCGTGGTTGGTTCCTCGTGGAACATTGGCCCCTCAAGCAGCAGGAAAGGTGCATTCAGACATGGAACGGGGGTTCATCAAGGCAGAGGTCGTGGCGGCGGACAAGCTGATTGCCTGCGGCTCGTTCGCCAAAGCGAAAGAACAGGGCGCCGTGAGGCTCGAAGGCAAGGAATATGCGGTCCAGGACGGCGATGTGGTTTTGTTTCATTTCAATGTTTGACTTCTCCGAATTCATAGTGGTATAATAAAGCATGCCCTGCCCCGGGTGTGGACCGGGGCCGCTAGTCCAGAGGGAGGAGGTGAGCCGACGGTGCGTGCCTACGAATTGATGCTGCTGCTTAACCCAGAGCTGGAAGAAGAAGCGCTTGAGGCTGTGATTCAGAAAACGACAGACATCGTGACATCACGCAACGGTGAAATCGAAAATATTGACCGGTGGGGTAAGCGCAAGCTCGCCTATGAGGTAAAAGATTACACCGAAGGCTTCTATGTGGTAATCCGCTTCAAAGCAGATAACGAAGCGACAACTGAAGTCGATCGTGTGCTGAAGATTACCGAAGAAGTACTTCGTTTTCTGCTCGTTCGTAAAGATCATGAATGAGCAAAGGAGTGATCAACGGTGTTGAATCGTGTAATCCTTATTGGGCGGTTGGTCGCGGATCCTCAGCTCCGCTACACCCAAAGCGGAGTCGCGGTCACATCTTTCACAATCGCTGTCGATCGATCGTTCACCTCGCAGAACGGAGAAAGGGAAACGGATTTCATCGACATAGTCACCTGGCGCAAGCTTGCTGAAACTTGTGCCAACCACCTCAACAAAGGCCGTTTGGTTGCTGTTGAAGGGAGGCTGCAGATCCGTTCCTATGATGATCGTGACGGCATCCGCCGTAAAGCCGCGGAAGTAGTTGCCGATCAGGTACAGTTCCTGGATTGGCCGAACCGCGAGCGGGAAACAACCGACCTGCCCGAATCAGGATTCGATGATGTCCCATTCTAATCAAGCAGACTTGGAGGGTAGGTAGATGGCAAGAGAAAAAGGCCGTAAAGGCAAGAAGAAGATATGTGCCTTTTGCGTCGATAAAATTGAGCAAGTAGACTACAAAGACGTCGGCCGGCTGCGCAAGTATGTCACGGAACGGGGTAAAATCATACCCCGCCGGATTTCCGGAAACTGCGCGATTCATCAGCGGCAGCTGACATGCGCAATCAAGCGCGCCCGGCAAATGGCACTGATGCCGTATACGGTGGAGTAAGCACAGAAGAGAGGAAGGAGCAGCACAGCTGCTCCTTTTTTTACCGCGCTCGGCAGCGGCAGGACTCTACTACTGGATGCAGAAGTACAGTATCAGTCATGATTGCTTGGGACGGTGAAGGTTCTTTGAAAACTCGTGCAGTAACTGAAGGAGCGATGTCGGCCGTCATCATTGTCCTGTTAGGCTGCCTAGACTTTGCATCCGGCCTTCTCGATCCGCTGATACCAATCCCGCTCGCTGTAATGGTCTACCGGCATGGTTTGAAAGCCGGGATGGCTGTTTCGTTCGTCTCAGCAGCCGTTGTTTCCCTTGTCATGGCATCCCCCATTGTAGGCATAGGTGTAATGATAACCGGTTTATTGGGAATCGCCCTCGGGCTGGCTGTCAAAGAAAAGTTCAGTCTTCCTCGTGTTTTTGCCATTGGTGTCGGGGCGTCGGTCTTGGCTTTCGTTTTGCGCGTGATTACGTTTTCCCTGCTATCAGGCTATAGCTTTATCGAAGAAATTACAGTATTATGGGAAAGAGTTGGCCAGACCTGGCTGGATTTCTTGGATCACCAAGAACTGCCCCAAGAGCTGGCAGTTCCACTCAAAGAATTAGCCGCCAACATGCCTGCATTCGCCAGGATGCTGCTGCCTTTGGCAGTTCTATTGTACAGCCTGATTGAGACAGTGGTTTGCCTGTTTGGGCTGAACATAGCACTTAAGCGCTTCGGCGCATCGCTGCCGCGTATTCCCCGGTTCATCCACTGGAAGCTGCCCTGGTATTTCGTGTGGGGCTTTATTCTCGACAAAGCGATGGCTATCATCCTTGCCTATTTTCCCAATCAGATCCTGCAGATCGCTGTGCTTAACCTGGATTTGTTCTTTTCGGGGGCTTTCTTTGTTCAAGGCTTGGCCATCATGTGGTTTTACATGGACCAGGCGCAGATCAGCAAACCACTGAGGGTATTGATCACGGTTTTGGCTTTGGCTGCCGCGTATTCCCTCGTTTTCTACATACTCACCATGCTGGGAGTCTTGGACACCTGGTTTGACATTCGCAATCCTAATAAGGCAGGTAGAGGGGGTTATTAACATGGAAGTCATTCTTCAGCAAGATGTGAAAGGTTTGGGTAAAAAAGGAGATGTGGTCAAAGTAGCCGATGGCTACGGCCGCAATTTCCTGCTGCCTAGAGGTTTGGCAGTTCCGGCCACGGCCGGCAATCTCAAGCAGGTGGATTTGGAGAAGGAATCGCAAAAGCAAAAGCGCGAGCGGGAATTGAAAGAAGCTCAAGAAGTCGCGGCGAGGATTCAAGGGCAGAAACTGCAGATAGCCACCAAAGTGGGGGAATCGGGCAAGCTGTTTGGTTCCATCACCAGCCAGGAGATTGCCGAACGGTTGAAAAAGCAATACAAGGTGGAAATTGACAAGAGGAAAATCGAGCTGGAGGAGCCAATCAAAAGCGTAGGCAAACATCAGGTCAAGATTAGGATTCATCCTCAAGTACAGGTAGAGATCATTGTCCAAGTCACCGAAGGGTAAGGAGATAAGCATGTTTGGGAAATCGAAAAACAAGAGCCTGGATCGGCCTGCGGCTGATCTGCACAGCATCAACCACAAAATAACAGTCCTGTTTGAACTCTTAAGCGATCTGCATGGCTCGGAGCAGCTGATTCTCAAGGCCGGCAAGCTCGATGCTCTGCAGCTGATGGATTCCACCCAAGTGACGGAACGGCTGGTGGCTTTGGAGCGGCTGGTCTATGAGGATCCCACCATTGAGCAGGATTACGAAGGCGAGGATCTGGATCAGGTAATCCAGGAATTGGAAGACAACATCGCCCACATCATTGCCAGGAACACAGTGGAAAAAGAACTGGAAGCCAAAGTCGCCGCTTTGATGCAGAAACGCCACCAGGAATACCTGCAGGAGATCCAGGCAGAAGTGCTCAAGCAGGAACTGGGAGCAGACAATGCCCAAACACTGAAAAAATACGCCCAGTTGGAGATGCTGGAGCAGAAGAAGCTGGCTGCTTCCGCCATGGAACTGATGCGGCCGGTGAAGCTGTCCCAGATCGTGGGGCAGCGCAGTGCTCTCAAGGCGCTGGTAACCAAACTAAGTTCTCCGTTCCCCCAGCATATCATTATCTACGGCCCGCCCGGGGTGGGCAAGACAACAGCTGCGCGCCTGGCTTTGGACTATGCCAAAAACCGGCCTTACACTCCGTTTGGCGAAGAAGCGCCCTTTGTGGAGGTTGACGGGGCCACTCTGCGTTGGGATCCCCGGGAAGTGACAAATCCTCTGTTGGGATCGGTGCACGATCCGATCTATCAAGGCGCCAGGCGTGAATTGGCGGACGGAGCCATCCCAGAGCCAAAACTGGGTTTGGTGACCAAGGCCCACGGAGGTGTGCTGTTCATAGATGAAATTGGGGAGTTGGATCCTCTGCTCCAAAACAAGCTGCTGAAAGTCCTCGAAGACAAACGGGTGACTTTTGAATCGGCCTACTTTGATCCAGATGATCCGAGGGTGCCGAAATGGATCCGGAAACTGTTCACTGATGGCGCGCCAGCCGATTTCATCCTGATCGGAGCCACCACCAAGGACCCGAGCGAAATCAACCCGGCACTGCGCTCCCGTTGTGCCGAGATCTTTTTTGATCCTTTGTCGGAAAGGGATATCGAGCTGATTGTCAGCTCGGCGGCGCAGCGCTTGGGGATCGCGCTTGATCGTCAACTGTGCGCCATGATTGCTCAATACACCATCGAAGGCAGGCAGGCAGTGCGCCTTCTGGCGGATGCCTACAGCGCCGCCCTCTTCCGCCATTATGAACAGAACGGCGATACCGCCAACCTCGAGATCACAAAGGCCGATCTGCTGTCTGTAATTCAGGCGGCCCGGCTGACACCGACGAATTACACCAAAGCATCGCCGCAGCCGGAGATTGGCCAAGTCTTCGGCTTGGGAGTGGCGGGGTTTCTCGGCTCAGTCATCGAAATCGAGGCGGCAGCTTTCCCGGCCGCGCAAAAGGGCAAGGGCGTAGTCCGCTTCAATGATACTGCCGGAAGCATGGCCAAGGACAGTGTCTTCAACGCCGCTTCGGTGTTTAGGATGCTGACCGGCGAAGAACTGAGTGACTATGACATCCATGTCAATGTCGTGGGCGGGGGCAATATCGACGGGCCTTCGGCCGGGGCTGCGGTTCTGCTGGCGATTTACTCCGCAGTGAAGCAGGTGCCTCTGCCTCAGGATGTGGCAGTCACCGGTGAAGTTTCGATCCGGGGCAAGATCAAGCCTGTGGGAGGTATTCCGGAAAAACTTTACGGTGCCAAAAGAGCAGGCATCCGCCGGGTTTACATCCCTAAAGACAACCTGGAGAGCACATCCGGCCGCGATTACGGCCTGGAGGTGATCGGGATGGCGGATGTGCATGAGTTGTTGGCTTCACTTTTTCCAAGCCCACTGAGAGAAAGTGAGGTAGGATAATGGAGCTTCTGGGAGTGATCGGCAACCCCATCGCCCACTCGTTGTCTCCAGCCATGCATCAGGCCGCCCTCAAGGCAGCCGGCAAAGAAGGCCGCTATCTGGCGTTCCTGGTTGAACCGGAAGAACTGGGCCCGGCTGTGTATGGAGCCAAAGCGTTGGGCTTTACCGGGCTTAACGTGACCATTCCCTTCAAAGAGCAGGTCCTGCCGTATCTCGATCAGTTGACGCCGGAAGCCGCGGCGATTCAATCGGTGAACACCATCGCCTTTTCCGGCGGCCGGATTATTGGGCACAGCACCGACGGAGCCGGCTTCGCCGCAGCAGCCAAACACGAGTTGGGTTATGATTTTTCCGGGAAAACAGCGCTGGTTGTCGGTGCGGGCGGAGCCGCCCGGGCAGTTGTCGCCCAACTTTTGGCAGAGCAGTGCCGGGTTTACATCACCAACCGGACCGAACAGCGGGCTCGGGCGCTGCTTGCCCTTGCGGGCGGTGACACAGAGCGGCTGGCAGTCGTGCCCATGCAGCGGCAGAACCTGGAGCCGATCATGGGCCGGGTGGATGTGGTGATCAATACAACTTCGGTGGGCATGGCAAAAAACAAGGAGGCGGCAGCCGGCCATCCGGCTGAGCTGGAACTGCCGATAGCGGCGGAACTGCTTTTGCCGCGGCACCTCGTGATAGACATTATCTACAACCCTAAACGGACATTGTTCCTGGAAACAGCCGAGAAAAAAGGCTGCCGCGTCCAGAACGGCGTGGGAATGCTGGTTTGGCAGGCAGTGAAGGCGTGGGAGTTTTGGTGGGGGATTACTCCACCGGTGGATGTGATGTACCAAGCAGTGGAAGCCTCACTACCATGAGTTGATCACAGTAGTGAGGCCCTTTTTTATCTTAAACCAGCTGCTGAGCACCTTCGCTGGCGTTGAAGACGAAGATCCGCGGCTTCAGGCCGGACTGGGCCGGGTATTGCTCCATCACCACCGCTTTGAGCCGGCCAACATAATCATTGTCCACCAAGGATACCGTGCATCCGCCGAACCCAGCGCCGGTCATTCTTGAGCCGTAGGTTCCGGGAACGCTTTGCGCTAGCTCGACCAAGAGATCCAGTTCTTGGCAGCTCACCTCATAGTCATTCCGGAGGCTTGCATGGGATTGGTTCATCAAAAGGCCAAACGCTCTCAGATCACCGGCGGCCAGATATTTCACCGCATCCAAAACTCGCTGGTTTTCCGTGATCACATGCCGGGCCCGTTTGCAGAGGTCCGGCGGCAGTTTTTCCACCAAAACAAGATCAGCGGCGCCCACATCTCTTAACGCCCGGATCTGGGGCAGATCTTTTTGCAGTTCCCGGACCGCAGCTTCACACTGGCTGCGCCTGAGGTTGTACTCGGAACTGACCAATCCCCGCTTTACCCCGCTGTCAATGACCACAACGGAGGCGTTTTTGTCCGCGAAAGGCGCCGGAACCAGCTCATATTCAAGCGAACGGCAGTCCAGAAACAGCACGTGCCCTTGCTTCCCAAGCCCGGAGATGAATTGATCCATTATGCCGCAGTTGACACCGACGAACTCGTTTTCCGCCCGCTGCGCGAGCTTGGCCAGCTCAACGGCATCTGTATCCAGCCCGTTGAGGTTCCTGATCAAAAGGGCGGTGCCTACTTCCAAAGCGGCGGACGAAGACAACCCGGCCCCCTGAGGCACATTCCCGGTGAGCACAATATTCATGCCCTTTAGGGGCGTAAACTCCAGGAACATGGAGCATACTCCCCGGATATAGTTGGTCCACGTAGCCTTTGTGCTGCGCTGTATCTCCCCGAGCGAGAACCGATCCCCGCTTTGGAAATCCAAAGAATAAAGATGAACTTCCTGATCATCCCTTAAAGATCCGGCAAGCATGATCTGGGCGTCAATCGCCATTGGCAGCACATAGCCGTCGTTGTAATCGGTGTGTTCACCGATGAGGTTCACTCGCCCCGGCGCCCTGACCACAATCGGTTCGCCGGCATCGGGGAATTGGCGTCGGAAAGCTTCCACAAGTTCATGTACAGTCATTTCACAGCACCTCGCAGTCGTTCTGCCTGTTCTTCAGGGCTCATGTCAGTGATGAAGGTGCCTGCGCCGGATTCGACACCTGCCAGATACTTGAGTTTGGTTTCGGTCCTGTTGAATGGATAAAACTCAAAGTGAAGATGATACTCTGGATAATCCCCTTTGGCCGGCACTTGGTGCAGAGCCATGATATACGGAAGTGTAAAGCCGAACAACCGGTCATATCCGGTAATCAGTTCCTTGAGTATACAGGCGAGATCTGCCGCTTCATCGTCGGTCAAATCCAATAGCGAGCCCACATGGCGCTTGGAGAAGATGTGCACCTCGTAGGGAAAACGGGCATAGAAGGGCACAAACGCCGCAAACGAGCTGTTTTCGCAGACGATCCGCACCTGGTCGGCCTTTTCCTGCTTGAGAATATCGCAGTACAGACACGTACCGTGCTTTTCCTTATGCTGTTTTGCCGCCTCAAGCTCCTGCTTTGGGACAGGCGGGATAAACGGGAAAGCGTAGATCTGCCCGTGGGGGTGGTGCAGCGTCACACCCACAGCATCACCCCGGTTTTCAAAAATATAGACATATTCGATACCAGGTTTCGATCCAAGTTCCCGGTAACGATCAGCCCAAACCTGAATCAGGTTGTAAATGTGTTCGGCAGTCGCGTCACCCAAAGTCAGATAATGATCGGGCGAATAGCAGATTACTTCGCAGATCCCCTCCGCCGGGGCGGCCGGGTATAAGTCCGATGGCTGCACGCCCATTTCTGGCGGCGGTGTTCTTAGAGAAGGGAATTTGTTCTCAAACACCACAATCTCGTAATTCTCGGCAGGAATCTCAGTGGGAAACGCACCGGGCTTGGTCGGGCACAATGGGCAGAATTCTTTCGGCGGTTTAAAAGTACGGTGCTGGCGGTGGGTGGCCACAATCACCCACTGCATCAGCTGAGGGTTCCAGCGCAGTTCTGACATGGTTTAATTCTCCTTTTTCTTGGTAAATGTATAAAAGATGATGTAGCGGCCGTCTTCCTTTTTCTTGACGGCCTTCTGGACTTTGGTCTTCTTCATGTGACAGCTTCCTCCTTCGAGTACGTCTGTGAGCGATTGTATTTTCCATCATCTCTTCTACATATTATTAAATGGTTCCTTCAAGAAAATGCCAGCAGCTGACAGGAGCAAGCTTTGTCGAGTCAGAATAATGTAAGGAAGCGGAACAGGAAACAGTCAAAGTCAAAAGGGAGGCAAATAGATGTCCAAATTGCGAGTGGTGGTTATCTTCGGCGGCCGGTCCGGTGAGCACGAGGTCTCGTTGATGTCGGCGAAATCTGTGATCTCTGCCCTGGATCCTCGGAAATATGAAATCATACCGCTGGCCATTGACAAAAGCGGCAAGTGGCTGCTGCCGAACGAAGCGGCGAAAATGCTGGATGCGTCGGTGGCCCCAGTGCTTTCCCTCGACACTCCGATTGGAGAAGCGGGGCAGCCGCCTTTGGTTCCCGATCCTGAAGCCAAAACACCTTTTTTGGATGTGGTGTTTCCCGTACTCCACGGCCCCCATGGGGAAGACGGGACCATCCAGGGGCTTTTGGAACTGGCCAATATCGCCTATGTAGGGGCTGGAGTTTTGGGTTCGGCTGTGTCTATGGACAAAGCCATGATGAAGGCCGTCTTTTCTCAGGCGGGGCTGCCGGTGGTCAAGTGGGAAACGGTGATTCGCCGGCACTGGGAACGGGAACCGGATCAAATCACCGCGAAGATCGAGGCTGAGATCGGCTATCCGTGTTTTGTCAAACCTGCCAATCTCGGCTCAAGCGTGGGTATTACCAGAGCCGACAGCCGCGGGCAGTTGGTGGAGGCGGTCAACCTGGCCTGCGAGTTTGACCGCCGTGTAGTGGTTGAGCAGGCCTTAAGCAGGCCCAGGGAAATCGAGTGCAGTGTTTTGGGGAACGACGACCCGGTTGTTTCTGTACCCGGGGAGATCGTTCCGGGCAATGAGTTCTACGATTATGAAGCCAAGTATTTGAGCGATACCTCACAGCTGATCATTCCGGCGGATGTCACTCCCGAGCAGCGGCGGCTCCTGGAAGAGTATGCCGTTAAAGCGTTCAAGGCGGTGGACTGCGCCGGCATGGCCCGGGTGGATTTCTTTATCACCGAAGATCAGCAGGTGATCGTCAATGAGATCAACACCATCCCCGGCTTCACCAGGATCTCCATGTATCCGAAGCTGTGGGAAGCATCGGGAATTGGTTACCAGGAGCTTTTGGACCGCCTGATTGAGCTCGCCCTGGAGCGCCATGAGGATCGCCGGCGCCGGCGTGTTTCCTTCACGCCTTGACTGACCAGCTGTAGATCGGGTAGAGGACATTCCACAGCCGGTACTGCCAAGGGCGGTACACAAGATCGAATTCACCCAGGTAAGTGTAGGGTTCCACCGGAAAACTGAACAGACGGGTGCCACAGCCCGTCTGTTTTGTCGTCAAGAGAGTGTCGATCACCTCATACACCTTGCAGCCGGCGTTGGCTGCACATTCCATGATCGCCAGGTGCAGGAACGATTCAGGATACAAACCGAGGTGGCGCTGGCGGTAGACAGTGTACAGGCTGTAGCAGGTGGAGCCGAAGGTAATCAAGAGGCTGGTGCCGATGACGTAGTTTTTTTGCTTGACCAAAAAGACATACACTCCGAATTCCCGCAGCAGATCCCACAGCCGTTGGTAGTAGCTGAAGGAACGCACCTTGATTTCCGTAAGCTCGCTGTATTCCAGCAAGAGCGCGTAGAAAACCTTGAGCTTATCCTGGGACGGGCTCCATTCCACGCTGAGCTTGCTGGCCTCGCCCATATTCTTGATCAAAGCAATGTGGGAGTGGTTCCGGTAAGGTAGTTGAATCCGGTAGACCTGGGTCAGCTGGAGGCTTTTGTGAGGGTGGACGTTGTCGACCTGCCTGAAACCAAGCTTGAGCAGTTTCTGGTGCACCTTGCCGGCCAGTTTCGGCAGAGCCGGATCGATTTTGAGAAAGACGGCGTTGACCGATCGGGCTAAAGCAGCGATTTCCTCAAATAAAAAGGCAACCAGCCGGTCGTTGTCAAAGTGCATTACCGGGCCGCGGGGAGCATAGAGCAGAGTGTAGTCGTTGAACAGTTGGTGGCTGAGGAGAGTCGCCGCCGCAGCCGCCTGTCCCCGGTCGTAAACAAGCAGCCGCAGCGGCCGCCAGCCAAATGATTGCTTTAGTTCGCCCCAAGGATAGGACTGGAACAGGTGGCCGCAGGGATGGGTGAGAATAAAGTTGTCGAAGCGCTGATCCCGGTCTTCGAGAATCCTGCAGGTGAACATCTTCGCCGCCTCCTCCTCCCAGTGTATGCAACAGGAATTGAGCAGGCGCATGTGGTATTAGTAAGCAGGAGGATACACCATGCAGATTAACAACCTGACGAAGTATTACGCCGATCGGTTGGTGTTCGCCGAGGTGACGGCAGTTGTCGGCCCAGGCGATCACGTCGGCCTGGTAGGAGCAAACGGAGTTGGCAAAACCACACTGCTCAGAATCCTGGCCGGTGAGATACTCCCCGATCATGGTGAGATCATAAAACCGCCGCATTACCGTGTCGGTTATCTGCAGCAGCTCCTGCCGGACGGGGATCTGACCTTGGAACAGTATTTGGCTCAGCCGTTCTCCTCGCTGCTTGATATTCAAAGGCAAATGGGGCGGCTGGAACAGGAAATGGCCCAATCCAGCCCCGAGTTCAAACCAGAGAAGCTGGAGGCGGCCATGAAACAGTACGCCGATCTGCAGCAGCGATGGGAAACGGAGGGTGGTTACACGTACAAGGCTCGGATTAACAGTGTGACACTGGGATTGGGCTTGTCCCTGGCGGATCTGGCCAAGCCGCTGAAAACATTGAGCGGCGGGCAGAGGGTCAGGGCGCAGCTTGCCAGGCTGCTGCTTGAGGAGCCGGATTTGCTGCTTTTGGACGAACCCTCAAACCATCTGGACTTGGAAGCCTTGGAATGGCTCGAGGGCTTCCTTCAGCAATACCCTAAGGCAGTGATTGTGGTATCCCACGACCGCTATTTCCTCGATCGGTTTGCCGCCAGAATTTGGGAACTGGCGGATCAGCGCCTTTATCAATACAGGGGTAATTATGAAGCTTATGAAACCCAGCGCCGGGAGCGGATCGCCCAGGCCCGCAAGCAGGCAGAAAAACAGCAGGAAGAGATTGAGAAGATCAAAGCGTTCATCGATAAATTCGGTGCCGGCACCAGGGCATCCCAGGCCAAAAGCAGAGCCAAAAGGCTGGACAAGCTGCAGCCTGTCGTGGTGAGTCAGGATCCGGAGGCCATGGAATTCAGGTTCCGGCCGAGGCGCACCAGCGGAGTCAAAGTGGTGGAATTGAACAACATCACCAAGGCCTACGACCGGGTGGTCCTGGATCAGGTGAGCGGCACCATCAGGCGCGGCGACCGGATTGCCCTGCTCGGAGCCAATGGTTCCGGCAAGTCCACCCTGCTGAAAATCCTTGCCGGCTGTTTGGACTGTACGGGCGAGCTTAAGTGGGGCGTCAATGTCGATGTGGGTTACTTCAGCCAGGAACTGGAATTTGAGCACAACGAGACAGTTCTCCATGAGCTTTACTTAACCTACGACCTTGATTACGGCCAGCTCCGCAGTGTTCTGGCGCGGTTTTTGTTCAAAGGCAACCAAGTGTTCCAACCTGTGGATGTGCTGAGCGGAGGGGAACGCAACCGGCTTCTTCTCGCCAAACTGTTTCTTGCCGCACCAAACTTTCTTTTGCTGGATGAACCTACCAACCACTTGGATATCTACGCCCGCACGGCACTGGCAGAAGCCCTCAGTGAGTTCCCCGGTGCTATGCTTTTTGTCACTCACGACCGCTACCTGGTTGATCTTCTGGCAACCAAAATCTGGATTCTGGAGGCCGGCCGGATTACAGAGTTTGCAGGTAATTACTCTCAATATCGTGAATACTTAAAGGCCCTGAAACTGCAAGGCCGGAAGGATGAAAAGGCGGAACCGAAGCCAAAAGCCAAACCCCGCAAGGATCCCAGCCTGAACAAACAGCGGCAGCAGCTGGAATTGGAGATCATCAGCTGCGAAGAAAAGAAAGCCGAATTGGAAGCGCTCCTGTCCCAGCCCGAGCTGTACCAGGATCCGGAGAAACTCAGGCAGATCAACCAGGATTATCAAGAGCTCACAGCCAAGCTGGAAGATTGTTACCAACAATGGGAAACGCTTGTCGATGCAATTCAGGCGAAGGATGATGAGTGATGTCATCTCGTTCGGACAATTTCACAATCAAAGGACTGGAAAAAATGCCGCTGCAGATACCGGTAGAACTGCTGATTGCCCAGAAATCCCTGGGGATTACCGCAGTGATGACCTGGATCAACATGGCTCTGTTTGAACAGCAGCGCCAACCGGTGAACGCCGCATTGATCGCCGAGGCCATGCATATTGGCGAAGGAGAAGTGAGCAAAGCTTTGGCCTGTCTGGCGGACCACGGCTGGATAATCGACAACGGTAATGAAATCAAGCTGTGTGTTCCCGATCTCAAGCCTGTCGAACCGGATGTGGAACTTTTAGACCCCATGCAGAAAGGGTTCGAGTGGCTGGTCAACTTCTGGACGAACAGGGTGGGTGTGCCCGCGCCGGAAGACATGCAAAGGCTCATGTTCTGGGTGGAGCAGAAGAAGATGTCCCACGAAGTCATCGCCGTGGCCATCGAAGAAATGTGCAGTTCCATCTCCAACCCTCACATCGGGTATTTGGAAGGTATCCTGCGGCACTGGCTCGTGGAAGGAGTCACCACCTATCAGGAGCTGCTTGACAAGCCCTATCTGGCTAAAATCCTGCACCAAACCCGTCTGGAGCCGCAAATCAATCCCGAATCAGAACGGAAATGGAAGGAGTTGTTCCCCGATGAGTTCGATTCCTAAGACCACGGCGGCACTGCCGGTGGATATCGAAGCGGAAAAACGGGTACTGGGCATTTTAGTAAAACACCCGCAGGAACTGGATAACGTGGTGGAAAAGCTCCGGCCAGAGCATTTCTATTATCCTGAACACCGCAAGATTTATGAGGCGATCTGGAATTTATACACCGAATCAGGCCGCGTCACCTACACTCAGCTTTACAACCACCTGCGGAAAACCAAAGCTTTCGCCAACCCTGCGGAAGTGTTGATGAGCCTGACCGAGTCCATTGTGGCTGTTAGCGAGTTGGAGCCCAGTGTGGAAGTGCTGCGGTTGAAAACAGGCCTGCGGCGGATTCTCGAGGCATCCTGGGCCATCGAAAGCCTGGTGATCAACGAAGAAGGCCAAGATCTGTCCGAAATCCAGGCCCGGGCACAGGAACTGATATTTGCCGCGACGGAAAACAGCGCCGATGGTGAGACCGATGTCAAGTCTCTCCTGGAGGTGCTCAGCAAATGTTATACTAAACTGGTGGAAAGGCGCCAGGGCCTCAAGAGCGCCTATGGCCTGTCGGTGCAGTTCCCTTCGGTTGACGCCATGACCACCGGTTTCAAGAAAAAGGATTTGATCATTTTGGCTGCCCGGCCCAGCATGGGCAAGACCGCATTTGCCCTGAACATGGTGGTCAACGTGGCCAAACGCAATGTTCCCACCCTGATCTTCAGTCTGGAGATGGACGATGAGCAGATCGGCGACCGGATAGTGCTGTCAGAGTTTTTCCGCTGCAAAGCAGAGGGCGAAGCGGAGATTACAGCGGCGGAGTATCAAGTCCGCCTCACAGATCAGCAGTTCGCCATGGCTCAAAGTGTTTTTAACGAGCTGTATCAGCTGCCTGTCACTATTGTGGACCGGAGAGGCTTGACTTGTGCCGAAATCAGAGCCTTGGCCCGGAAAGTCAAGGCCAGCCAGCCGGATCTGGGCTTGGTGGTCATTGACTATCTGCAGCTGATTCGCCCGCCGGGCAACGCCGCCGGGCGGAACTGGGCTTTGGTTGTAGGCGAAATGGTGCGGGAGCTGCGGGATCTCGCCGGAGAACTTGATGTGCCCATCATCTTGATCTCACAGCTGAACCGGGGAGTGGAGAACCGCGTGGACAAACGCCCTTTGATGTCCGATCTCCGGGATTCGGGAAACATCGAGGAATTCGCCGACGTTGTCATGTTCCTCTACCGCCACGATTACTACCATCCGGAAGAAGCGGAAGCGGAAGGCACCCAGGGCGAAGTGGAAGTGATTTTCGCCAAGCAGCGAAAAGGGCCCACCGGGACGGTGAAGCTAAAGTTTGTCAAGGAATACACCAGGTTTATCGATGAATATGTGCAGTAGGCGGTGAAGCCGATGGGGTTGTTTGAAGATCTGGAGCGGGTGAAGCTGAAATTCATCGCTGTGTGCGAGAAGCTTTTGGCCAAAGGCGAAATCACCGAAGAACAGTTTGAACAGATCTTGATGCTCTTGGATAACTTGGACGAATATGATCAACAATACATTAGTCAAAAGCTGAACGAACTGACCAGCGGCAAACTGGATCTGCTGTTTTGGGAACAGGATTCGGTTTAGGCGGCAGACTGGGGAAGGAAGTTTTCGCTGTGGATTACAACCAGCTGACAAGCCCGCGGACAGTAAAATCCTTGATGGAGCAGTATCAAGTCCGCTTCAAAAAGCGTTTTGGCCAGAATTTCCTTGTCGACCGGAACATCCTGCAGAAAATCACAGCTTGTGCCCGGCTTCAGCCCGATCAATTCGTCCTGGAAATAGGGACCGGACTGGGGGCTCTGACCTATGCCCTGGCGCAAGCATGCCGGCAGGTTTTGACCTTCGAAATCGACCCCGATTTGGCAGCCATCTTCCGGGAGAACCAGGCGCTGGACAACATCCATTTAGTTTGCGGCGACGCCCTGAAATATGATTGGGGAAGCCTGTTGAGAACCTTGGGTTGGAACAGGGAGCGGGTGAGCCTGGTGGCGAACCTGCCTTATTACGCCACCTCGCCGCTGATCGTCAAAGCTTTGGAGAGCGGCATCCCTTTTGATCCGATTGTGGTGATGGTGCAAAAGGAAGTCGCCGAACGGATGCAGGCTGCTCCCGGCACCAAAGACTACGGGCTCTTGACCTTGATGATCCAGTACTATGCGGACGTGGAGATTACAGCACGAGTCCCCAGGACCGTGTTTATCCCGCCGCCTGAAGTGGATTCGGCCGTTGTCAGGTTGTCGCCGCGCCCGCCGCGTGTGCAGGCGGATCAGGCGGAACTTTTCGCTGTTATCCGCGCTGCCTTTTCCCAGAGGCGCAAGACCTTGCGCAACACGCTGCAAGATTTGTGCCGAGACTGGGGTATCTCTGGGGAGCGGCTGGATGAAATCTTGACTGAAATGAACCTGCCCCCGGCTGTGAGGGGCGAGGCACTTTCGCTTGAACAGTTCGGCATATTGACCCAGAAGCTGACAGCTTCCAAGAAGTAGTGCTTTCCTGTTTTGTTCGAGGAGAGCACTACTTTTTTTCCACTTCATAAACTGTATATCAGGCGGAGGTGTCCAGATGAAAAAGATTGATGTGGGCGACATGGTTACCCGGCGTTCATACGGCCAAGACATTGTGTTTTACGTACGGCGCATCCTCGGCACCGATCCGCCTGTGGCTCAGCTGATCGGTGTCAATGTCCGCCTGGCTGCGGACAGCCCCCTTGATGATCTGATCGTCCTTGATTACCGCATAAAACCCAGCGGCCCCTCGGGGTTGAAAGCCGTCATATCCCAAATCGTGCTGCAGCGGACCAAGCCGGCTCCTCGGCAGCATTACCGGTTGGAAGTGGCGAGATCCGAGTATGTCCCTGTGCCGGGCAAAGTACTGCACATAGATGGACAAGAGCACTACCTTAATCAGTGCCTGGCCTTGTACCGCAATCTTAGTGTTCCAGTCATCGGGCTGCATATCCCCGAAGCGGAGCAGCCGAAGCGGATCAGAGCGGTACTGGAGACATACCGGCCGGATATCCTGGTGATCACAGGGCACGACGGGCTTCTCCGCCGGCAGGGCAGCCGGGACTTTTTGATCAATTACCGGTCCAGCCAATATTTTGTGGAAGCGGTGAAACAAGCCCGTCTTTTCGATTCCAACCGGGATGGGCTGGCGATCATCGCCGGCGCCTGCCAAAGCCATTTTGAGTCGTTGATTGACGCCGGCGCCAATTTCGCAAGCGCTCCGGAGCGGGTTATGATCCACTGCTATGATCCGGTGTTCGTGGCGGAGAAACTGGCCTACACACCTTTCACGCAGGTAGTCGATCTCCCGGAGCTGTTCGGAACCACTATCAGCGGCAAAGACGGCATCGGCGGAATCGAAACCCGCGGCAAACTGCGGCAGGGGTTCCCTCGCATCGAGTCTTGGCTGCCCGGTGAGGCATATTCTGTGCCAAAAGCCTAATTTTCTGCTTGACATGGGCTTTTGTTCTCTGGTACAATAATTTGTTTGACAGGCAAAGGCTGCTGTAGTATAATTAATACAGCAGACTCAAGGAAGGCGAAGGTGAGCATAGTGCCAGCAAACAACAACTCCATAGAGCAGATTAAGCTCAACCTGGATGCTTGTGTCGGCAAGAAAATCAGGCTCAAAGCGAACAAAGGACGCAAAAAAGTTGTGGAAGCGGAGGGCATCCTTGAGAACACCTATCCCAATATTTTCGTGATTAGGCTTGACAAATCCAGTGCCGTAAAAAGGCTTTCTTACACGTACGCAGATGTTTTGACCCAGACGGTGGAGCTTACGGTTTACGACCACCAGGCTGGGGCGGCCTGCGGGACAGCGGAAAGCATGTGAGCACCTGTAAAAAACAATGTTAAGCATTTCAAAGCATCGTTCATCGAAAACGGTGCTTTTTTTTTATGCCTGTTCATAGTTTTTAGGGGAGAGGTCGTGAGAGCATGCTCGGCAGAAAAAGGCGCGTCAAACTGGGAGCCCGGGTGCTTAAGCTGGGATCCTGCGGCGGCGATGTGAGCCTGCTGCAGCAAAGGCTCAAAGAGTTCGGTTATGAGCCGGGCCCGGTAGACGGCATTTTTGGGTATCTTACCCAAGAAGCGCTCCAGTTCTTTCAACGTGATTACCGTCTCAAAATTGACGGCATTGCCGGCAAAGAGGTATTCACCCTTCTGAACCAGGCCAAGCTGCCCATTGCCCGCCGGGTGCACATTGTCCAGCCGGGGGAAACACTCGGCAGTATCGCGGACCAATACCAAGTGGGCCCGGAAGCCTTTTTTGATCACCACAAAAAAAGCATTTACCCCGGGCAGGAGTTGGTCTTCTATGATCGGGAAGTGTGGGGTGTGCTTACCGAAGGCCTGCAGGCTCAAGAGTCGCTAGCCGCCAACCAGGAGTCCTTGACCGGTGTCTTTTTTCCCATGAACCCTGAAAAGGGAGTGCCCCGCTATGTCCAGGCGGTGAAATGCCCCAAAGTTGCCCAGGTTGTGTTCGACGAGGCCGAACTGATCAGTGTCCATTCGCTTCTCTCCAGGCGGAAAATGCGCAGAAGTTTCCTCAGGTTCTGCAGAGAACTTGCGGACAAGGTCGACGGAGTCTGGCTTGGGTGGGAACATATTTCCCGGGTTGACGGCTACCGTTATCACAAACTGCTCCGGTCCATCAAAAGGCAGATAGGGCCGCTTCGCCTAATTGTCACCCTCACCTGCGCAATGCCTCGGTGGAACATCCTGGGCGGAATCGACTTTGCCGCTGTCGGCGGCACCGCCGATCAAGTGGTTGTAAAGCCGCCCATACCGGAACCCGGCAGCCCCATTCTGGACAAAGGCCGCTGTGAGCAGATGCTGCACCGGATGCTCAACTATGTGCCGGCGTACAAAATCCTATTATCCGTCCCGGTTCATGCTTTGCTGTGGAACCAGGCCGAACCCGGCGCACCGCAGCGGCTCAGCTGCGGGGAAGCCAAAGCCAGGGCCTTCCGCCACGGAGCGCGGCAGGAAACGGACAGCTGCGGCACAACCGTTTTCCACTTTATTCATCAACAGAAAGAGTGGACCTTGAGGATCCCGTCTTTGGAGCAGGTTAACCAGTGCCTAACTTTGGTCAACCGCTACAATCTGGCGGGCATCGTCATCGACCGCATGGGAGAGGAAGACAAGCGCTTCTGGGCCAGGATCAGGAATCATTTCTGCATCAGCAAACATATGTGAAGCTTGCTTTGCATACATTTTCTTGGACGATGGTTCATATATATGACCAAGGGTTAATCCAAGGGGGGAAAGGAATGAGCCTCAATATAAAAGAAGAGGTTTTACACGTGGAGAGTCTGGTAGGCGAGAATTCAGCCCAGACAGTGCTCCAGACAACGCTGGATTTGCCGGCATCGGCTCCTAGTATCGGCAGAATCGTCTGGATCAAACCAACAGTGATGATCAGCGACACGGCGGCAGCCGCGGACAAAGTCAACCTGGCGGGGTATATTGACCTGAAAATGGTCTATGTCGCTGAAGACTTCGACGGCGGCCCGCCAAACTACCAATCGGCCTCATACCGTCAGGCAATCACTTTCAGTGATTATGTGGAGATTATCGGCGCCGAAGAAGGGATGCGTGCCCAGGCCAAAGCCGAGCTTATAGGGCTGGAATGGGCGCTCAAATCGGATCAGAGGACCGTGGATGTTGATGTGCTGGTGCAGTTCTCGGCCCGGGTGAAGCGGCAGCACCGCATCACAGCGGTGACCAACGCCAGTGTCAAACCGCCCAGAAAGCTTGCGGTGGAGGAGGGCATCTTCACGATTCAGCCCCTGCTGAAGACAGCGGTGACGGCGTTGAGCGTGGAATGGGAATTTGCCCTGGACGGGGATGGCCAGGCTAAACATGTTTTGGATGCGCAGATCAGCCCGCGCATCGAGGCAGTCGTTGTGGAACAAAGCCAGATCAATCTGTCCGGCAATCTTGATCTTCACCTGGTCTATCTCAATGAAGAAGGCCATGTGCAGGCTCATGCTTTCACAAAAGCATACCCGTTCAACGTCAGTGTCCCCAACGACACCGGGAGCACCGAGATTGCAGCCAAACCCGAGGTCGCGGCGGATTTGAGAGTGGATGTGAACCCATCCGGAACCGGCTTCACCATGTCCGGCGACTTGAGGTTCAAATTGGATCTGTATGAAGCCAGGCAAATCCGCATTGTGCAGTCCTTGGCCGGATCCGGAGGTTTGGTGGTGGAAAGCCGGACAGAGACAGTGATGCTCGATCATATGGTGAACGAGAAGAGCCAGCAGTCCACAGCTCAGGGAGTGATGGAGCTGGGAGGCAGTTACCCGCCCATAAGAGAGATCGTGGCCTGCGAAGGCAAAGCGGTCAATGTGGATTATCGTGTCGATGACGACAAGGTTTTCATCGAAGGAGCTTTCAGTGTCGAAGCCACATACCTTGCCCATACCGAGGAAGAATACAGATCCCTGTACAGAGTTTCGTTCAGCAATGCAGTGCCGTTTCAGCAGGTGATCGCCATTGGCGGAGTCCAGCCGGGGATGGTGGCGGAACTGGATATCGAGGTGGGGCAAATTACCCTGGATCTGATCAACCGGGAAACCATCGAAGCAGATATTGCCTACCGGTCTAATGTGAAGGTGATTGAGCCAGTTCAGCGGGAGATCGTGGTCGAGGCTGTGGAAGTGCCGCCGCTGGAAGAAGACCCGCCGACGATCACCTACGTGTTCGTTCGTGAAACGGATACGCTTTGGAAACTGTCACGGCAGTATCACACTTCCCTTGAAGCTATTCTGGAGGCCAACTCGTGGCTTAGGGAAAGGGATCCTGCGCGGCTTTTGCCCGGTGACAAACTCTGCATTCCCCGGAAAACCCTGACAGCGTGACTGCAGGGTTGGATCGAATGGGCCGCTGCGGCCCATTTTATTTTGCCAAAAAAGGGCAATACTAGGACGGTACGAGTTTATGCACAGAGGAGGTAATATATATGCTGGCACTTTTGTCAGCTGCCGTTTCCGGTATTGCCATGGCCATCCAAGGCTCCTTGAACACGGCGCTCAGCAAGAAAATCGGCCTGGTGCCGGGGACTTTCACGGTCCATCTGGTGGGGACAATCTTCGCCCTGGCGCTGCTTTTGTTTGGTGTGGGCAAATCCCAGTGGCAGGAGCTTCCACAAGTCCCCTGGTACAATTTCATCGGTGGAGTTCTGGGCGTGGGCATCGTGTATGGAGTCATGATCGGCATTGAGAAAATAGGGGTGGCGAAGGCTACCACCGCTATCATTATCGGGCAGATGTCCACGGCCGCCTTGGTGGACCATTTTGGCTGGTTCGGCTTGGAGCCGGTGCCGTTTAACTGGTGGAAAGGGGTGGGAATAGTGTTGATGGCTGTCAGCGCCTGGATGCTGCTGCACCGGTAGACGAAACGATCCTTTGATCAAATGCAGGAAAATTAACCCAGGCGCTGAATATTTCTAACGTAATGGGGTGAATACATGCGGTCGATCAAGGTCAAAGCTCACGGGAAGATCAACCTGACTCTGGATGTGCTTGGCCGTTACAGCAGCGGTTATCATCAGATTCGCAGCGTGATGCAGTCTATCGCTCTGGCGGACATCTTGAGAGTCGAAATGGCAGATGCAGGCCTTGACTTGCAGGCCGAGATCAGTTCGCTGCCAACCCGTGAGAATTTGGCCTATCGGGCGGCGGAGCTGTTTTTCGCCGCCGCAGGGCTGCCGGGCGGCGCCAGAATCATCCTGGAAAAGAACCTGCCCATCGCGGCGGGCCTGGCTGGCGGCAGCGCCGATGCGGCCGCTGTGTTGTGGGCCTTGAATCGGCTCTATCATACTCCGTTTAGTTTACCCGAGCTTCAGAAACTGGCGGTGAAGCTTGGGGCCGATGTGGCTTTTTGTCTCCAAGGGGGGACACTCCTTGCCGAAGGGATCGGGGAACAGCTGAGCGAGCTTCCGGCAATAGGGCCTTTTGAATTCGTGTTGGTGAAACCCAACCCCTCCATCAGCACCAAACAGGTCTACCAGACCTTGGAGGAAAACGCCTACGGCGATCGCTACACCGGCAAGCTGGTTGCCGCACTGCAGCAGGGGAAAGAGATTACCTGCTGTTTCGGCAATATCTTGGAACCGATCAGCACATCCCTGGTCCCGGAAATCGCCCTGTGGCGCGAACGATTGGTACAAGCCGGCGCCGAGGCAAGTTTCATGTCCGGCAGCGGCCCGACAGTGGTTGGAGTCTTTACCTTGCGGAAGCCGGCGGTTGAATTTGTGCGGCGCTGGCAGAGCCAGTGCTGGATGGCGGTCACCCAGCCATGGCCCGTTGGGATCTCAGTTGTCAATGAATAGAGGTGGCACGTGGATGCAGGTCGATGCGATAGTCCTCGCAGGTGCCAAAAACGACGGCAAACTGCGGGAAATCAGTCCCAGCCCGTACGAAGCGCTGATCTTGATCAATGGCAAGCCGATGCTGAACTGGGTGGTCGATGCCCTAAAAAGCTCGGAGCATGTGGGCAGAATCGTGGTGGTCGGCTATCCAGAGTTCAAGGAATACATGGATGACGACATCGTTTTGCTGGAATGCGGCGAATCGCTGGTGGAGAATATCGAGATCGGTATTGATTACCTGGGAGCAAAGAACCACGTCCTGGTGGTAACGTCCGATATCCCCATGCTGACGGTGGAAGCCGTCGACGATTTCCTTTCCCGCTGTCGGGATCAAGACCAGGATATGTTCTACCCCATTGTGAGCAAAGAAGTGAACGAAGCGGTCTATCCCGGTGTGACCAGGACTTATGTGAAGATCAAAGACGGCACTTTTACCGGCGGCAACATGGTGTTGGTGGCGCCGAAACTCATTCAGGAATCTAAAGTTGTGATCCAACGGGTGGTAGCGTTAAGGAAAAAACCGTTCGAGATAGTCAAATTGCTGGGTTTCAGGATCTTGATCAAGTTTGTCTTTCGCTGTCTCACCATCGCGGAGGTGGAGCGGAGAGTCAAGCACCATTTTGGCATCAATGCCAAGGCGGTCATTATTTCCTACGCCCAAATCGGCACCGATGTGGACAAACCCAGCGACTGGGAACTGGCCTGCAAGATTCTAAGCCGGCAGTAAAGTCAGGAGGTGGCCTATGCGCCGGAGTCACCGCATTGCAGTCATCACAAAGATTCTCAGCGAGCACCCGCATCAGCTGTTTTCTTTGACTGATTTCGCCGAGAAGTTTGGAGCAGCCAAGTCGACCTTGAGCGAAGATCTGGCAGTGATTAAAGAAGCCTTTGCCCAAATGGGGCTGGGTAAAATCGAAACAATGCCGGGGGCGGCCGGAGGGGTGCGCTATGTGCCGAAGCTGTCCGGAATGGAAGTATTGGCCCGCATAAGCCGGCTCTGCGAAAGAATCTCGGATCCGGGGCGGATTTTGCCCGGCGGGTTTATCTATCTGAGCGACATTACTTCTGATCCCGTCGTCATTCATGATATCGGCGAGATGTTCGCCTCCTATTTCGCCGAAGCCCATCCACAGTACATCGTAACAGTGGAGACAAGCGGCATCCCCCTGGCACTGGCCACAGCCCATTACTTGAACATCCCTATGGTGGTGGTGCGGCGAGTATCCCAGGTCAGTGAAGGATCCGTGGTAACCGTAAACTATGTGACCGGATCCTCCCAGCGGATTCAAACCATGTCCCTTGCCCGCAGGGCCCTGCCTGTAGGTTCGCGGGTGCTGCTGGTCGACGATTTCATGCGGGCTGGAGGGACCCTGCGGGGCCTGGCGGAGTTGATGGCGGAATTCGAATCGCAGGTGGTGGGCATGGGTGTGCTGATCGAAATGAAGCAGCCCGCTGCCAAACTGGTGAAAGATTATGTCTCGTTCATATCTCTGGAGGAGATCGATTCCACAAATCAGGTGGTCAAAGCCGTCCCTGCCGGTTGGATCAAGCCCTAGCCCGCGGCAGGGCGTTTTTTATGTTTAAATGACAGAAACTTGTGAATATACCGGTATATATGGCGGGCCCACAGAGCAGTAAACATAATCACATTATTCCTTAACATTTGTCCATTTATTTTTCCCTCCTCTCGCGGAGATCAGCCAGGCTGTGGGCTATAACGACCAAAGCTATTTCTCCAAAGTGTTCAAGAAATATACCGGGCTCTCGCCCCGGCGGTGGAAAATGCAGTTTGACAAAATCGTCCCCAGAAATTGGGTGAAGTACCAAGTCAATTAGAAAAGGATTTGGAAAGGAGCAGCAGAATGCTGAGCAAAAAATCTCAACGATTGGTTATGGTGTCAGTGCTCATTCTCGCCCTCGGCTTATC
>FIZJ01000027.1:3341-3879 GCA_900019385.1 uncultured Clostridia bacterium | reverse complement strand
TTTCCGCAGTGCCAAAGGGGAAGGGATCGACCGGACCCACCCCAATGACGCCGGGGTGGACAGTTTCGCCTGGCTGTTTGTTCAAGCGGCCAAGGCAGCGGCTGCTTCAGAGCCGGGATCAGCACAGGCAGAGGTTCTGCGGGGACTTCTGGAAGGGCTGCGGGATGAGAGGCCTATTAGTGTGCCTGAATCGATCACAGCGTTTGGGTGCCCGCCGAATCAGGCCTATCCCGACTAACAGGAGCATCGGCAATCAGAGGACAAGTTCTGCAATGTTTTCCGCAAGAAATGCAATATTAGCATTCCGCTCCATATGTTACAATAATGTAAAGTAGATCAGAACGCGTCGCGGATGTACCACAGACAGTCTAGACTTTGTCACCCACAGCCTACAAGTCAAAGGCTTGTAGGCTGTCGCAGCCTAATGCGGAAAAAATAAAAGGAGGGGCGTATACATGCGCAAGAAAGTGTTAAGTTTAGTGTTGGTTAGTGTGCTGTTGTTGGTGTCGGGCACAGTTTTCGCCAGCGACTACCAACC
>FIZJ01000027.1:0-3306 GCA_900019385.1 uncultured Clostridia bacterium | reverse complement strand
GTCAAGATTCAGACCGAAAGCTTCTCCGACTACAATGCTCTGGTCGCCCGGATCATGGCCGGTGATTCCACTCACGACATTTTCCGGTTCAACCATCGCTCCGGGTACTTCCCGCTGGTTTCTTCCGGAATGCTCTACCCCATGAGCGACATCCTGCCGCCTGAGTATTTCGAGTCGCTGCCGCGGGCAGACCAAATCGCCATCGAAACCTTGGCTTATCAAGGGAAATACTATGCGTTCGGCGTGATGCACGGTATCTTCAATGCCACAATGAACGTCATGTGGTACTACAACGAGCCGATTCGCGCAGCCGGTTTGGAAGATCCGTTTGAGCTGTGGAAGCAGGGACAATGGGATTACAAAACCCTGGAAGAGTACCTGATTCTGCTGACTCAGGACACTGACGGTGACGGCGTGATCGATCAGTACGGCATGTATGATCCGGCCAACTCCACAGGCGCCATCCGTTTCCTGGCGGGCTTCAACAAAGTGGCGTTCGCCGAGAAAGACGAGTCCGGCAAATGGGTGTATGCCCTCAACCGGGACGCTCTGATCAATGGGCTGAACTTGCTGCATCGCTGGCGCAATGAGCTGCAAGTCCTGGGATCCAACCCGGTGTTCAACACTTCTCACTTGGCAGGCTTGCGCAACCGGATCGCCGCTGGTGATACCGACTACGGCCTGGTACCATATCCGATCGGGCCGGATGGCGACGGCCATTCCTTCTGGACATTCGACTATTCCGGCAACTACCTGCCGGTGAACACTGCTTATCCGGAAGGGCTTGTCGCGCTTGCGGACTTCCTCTTCCGCGAGTCTGACTCCGAGGAGTACCTGGATTTCTATATCAACAACTACATGGTGACCAGGGATCATATGGAAGTGTACATGGCCGGTATCGAGTCTTGGGCCGGCGAGGGTGACGCATTCCAAAACTCCGGTTTCTGGGATGTCTTGTCAGGCCCGCTTGGCGAAGTGGTTCGGGGTGAGAAAGGCGCTGCTGTCGCCATTGACGAGATCGCCCGTGAAGCCCAAGCCTTCTTGGACGACTTGTTCGGCCAATAATCACAGTACCTTGACTGCACAAAAGCCCTACCGGCTCTGCCCGGTAGGGCTTTTTTCATACGTGATCAAATCAATATCCGCAATGTTTTTCCCAAGGCCTGCAATGTTAACACACGTTAAGGCGTGTTATGATTATACCGAGACATGCGGCTTCGCCCGCACCGCAGGAGGGATAGAATGAGCATTCAGTTTTGGATGATTCCGATCATTTGTGCCGTACTCATGCTTTATCTCAGCGCCGCCGCTTCGGCGCAAACATACACTGTCCCGGAAAGCCCGAGCGTGGTGTACAATTTCAACCTGGACTGGAAGTTCCACAAGCCTGCCGTCAACTACTGGCCGCTTCAGATAGCCATGAACGGGGTGAAGGATGCCCAGGGCCGCCACTTCTACGATCCGGACTATGATGACTCGGCCTGGGAAGATGTGAGCCTGCCCCATACGTTCAACGATGTGGATTCGTTCCGCAGCGTAGCCCACGACGCCGGCGACCAGGGTGTGTGGCGGGGGATCGCATTTTACCGGAAAACTTTCTCCCTGCCGGAAAGCTTCGCCGGCAGGAAGGTGTTCATCGAGTTCGAAGGCGTCCGCCAGGCGGCCTATGTCTACCTGAACGGCGTGATGGTCGGCTATTACGAAGCGGGGGTCACTCCCTTCGGCTTTGATCTGACCAAACATGTCAAATTCGGAGAGAAAAATGTGCTGGCGGTGGCCGTGGACAACACCGCCGCCCGGGGGATGACCAATTATCTGGCGGAAACTCGACCCGGTACTGCGCCTGGGTCGAACACCGGCGTGGCATTTCAGTGGAACACCAAGGACTTCAACCCGGTGATGGGCGGCCTAACCCGGAATGTGCGGCTTTATGTGAAGCCAACTGTTTACCAGACACTGCCGCTTTACAGCAACCTGAAAACCAAAGGTGTCTACGTCTATTCCAGCAATATTGATGTGCAGGGCAAGACTGCCACACTCAACGTGGAGTCCGAGGTGCGGAACGAAAGCGGCCGGGAGCGGAAGGTGTATCTGGAAGTGGCAGTGACTGACCGCTTTGGCCGGTTGGCCTACAGCTTCACTTCGCCGCTTTACACAATCGCCCCGGCGGCAGATGTGGGCCAGGAATGGCTGACGGTTGTCCCGGCGGATGCCTATGCGGCTGTTCCTGCACCCCTGGACACTTCCTCGCTGGAGGTCCAGGTGATCAAGGCTTCGGCCGACGTGGAAGGGCTGCATCTGTGGAATGTGGATGACCCTTATTTGTACGATGTGCACTGCATCTTAAGAGATGAAAGCGGGCAGGCGCTGGATGTCAGCCAGGTCACGACCGGTTTCCGGAAAGTCGAGCTTGTCCCGGGCTTTGACGGTGGTGTGTATATCAACGACGAGTTTGTGTGGCTTCGGGGCTACGCCCAAAGGGCCACCAACGAATGGGCCGCCATCGGTGTTGCCCCCGACTGGCTCAAAGACTTCGACGCCCAGCTTATCAAGGAGTCGAACGCCAACTTCGTGCGGTGGATGCATATCGCAGGCCAGCCGGCGGATATCCGGGCCTGCGACAAGTTCGGCATCGTGGTGGTGCAGCCCGCCGGGGACAAGGAGGGTGATGTGACGGGCAGGCAGTGGAATCAAAGGTTGGAAGTCATGCGGGATGTGATCATCTACTTCCGGAACAGCCCGTCGATCATCTTCTGGGAAGCGGGTAATGCAGAGATCTCCCTAGAGCATATGCGGCAGATGGTTGAGCTTCGCAAAGAGCTGGATCCCCACGGCATGCGATTTATGGGCTGCCGGTCGCTGCAGGATTTGGCGGCCGTCGCTGAAGCGGAATGGGTTGGCACCATGCTCGGCCGCAAAGTCAGGGATGGTGGTGGGTACACTGCCCACGGACGCCGGATTCGGGACGCGGCTTTGCTCCTCGAGCTGGAATATGCCCGGGACGAGGCGCCCAGGCGGGTGTGGGACGATTATTCGCCGCCGGATTTCGACTACCGAAATGTCTTTACCGGCGCCGCCGGCCAGAAGGCGGACAGGAAGGACGCTTGGGACTATACGGCGGAAGATTTTATCCTGGCCACGGTCACCGGATACTATGAGTTCTTTTCTCGCCGGGTACAGGCCGGCAACCGTGATCCGTACTATTCCGGCGCGGCAGCCTTGTGCTGGACCGATTCCAACCAGCACGGCCGGCAGCAGGCCACCGAGAATGCCCGGATGAGCGGCAGGGTCGACCCGGTGCGGATC
>FIZJ01000026.1:423-23034 GCA_900019385.1 uncultured Clostridia bacterium | reverse complement strand
ATCTTGGCTTCAAATACGTACATATCTTTGCCAACCGCATTGATTGCCGCTTCGTAGCCCTGCAAAGCCTGCTCATCACCATAATCGCCGATAGTGGTGATCCCGGCTTTGTCCTCCACCATTTCCCGGTCAATGGCAGTATTAAAGTAATAATCATCAAGGATCAGTACGACCCGAAAATCACTTGAGTCGTAGCTAGCCCGATTGGGATCGGAAGCGGGATTGGTCCCAAAGTACAGGACAATACTGTCAGCCATATCTGGAGGGAATCCTTCCCGGTACATAAACGGTGTATCATCGTTGATTTCCGCCGCGATGTAGAGATTGGCATCATCCCACATGACATAGATTTTGGCACTTAAGTCAGTTTCACCGAACCACTGGTTTGCATCGCGAAAAACTTGTTCAGCCCGGTCGAGCATTATGGGTGAACTGAGGTTCGAGTCCTCTAACCTCCCATCGATCACGATTGTGTCTGTCACCTGCCAAGCCTCAGCCAACTGTTCCCTATACGCCAATGTCCGGGGTGCCAGTACAGATAGGGAGATCAACAATAGGATCAGGACCCGACAATGCGTTCTCATCTGGTATCCTCCTATCCATACAGTCTTTGGATTCATATCCACTCAGAAACAGCCTGTTTACCTATCCGAAACGCATTAGGCTGGGAGAGCCAGTTTTCGATCACAAGCATGGTTGCCCCAATAGCGCAAGCCTTTTCCCCTAACACGCTGGGAACGATCTTAGCCCGTTCTCGGGGAACCCTTAAGGCCCGCTTCTGGACAACAGCCTTAACAGCTTCAAAGAACTGGGGACCCGCTTTGATAATCTCTCCTCCAATAATCACAAGCTCCGGGTTAAACGCATTGACAATGTTAACAATACCTATGCCTAAGTACCATGCACTTTCCCGGACAACTTTCACAGCCACTGGATCCTGCATATGAAAGGCTTCTGTCAAGTCATCGATGGTAATCTGCCTTCCGTTTTCCTCACTTATGGAACGCAGCATGGAGTCGGGAGTAGCGGCTGTTGCCCTTAGTGCTCTGCTTAAAATGGCGCTGTTATCGGCAAATGTCTCCCAGCATCCGTAATTGCCGCAGGTACACTCGGGCCCGGCCGGGTCAATGGTCATGTGCCCCAGTTCTCCGGCACTGCCGTCAATTCCGCGATAGATCTCGCCGTCGAAAATGAGACCGCAGCCAAGGCCGGCTTTGACCGAAACGTAGGCCATTTCGTTCGCTTCTTGGCCGGCTCCAAACCATTTTTCACCAAAAGCCGACAGCTTAGCGTCATTCTCGACAAGGACCTCCAGCTTGAGCATGGATTCTAAGTCTTCTTTTATCGGCTCATCCTGCCAGCGCAGGTTTGGGGCAAACCGGACTAGGCCCTGTGTAAAATTCACATATCCAGGCACCCCCAAGCCTAAGCCCAAGATTTTCCTTCGGTTTACGGCATGCTCGCGGATCAAGCATTCTACTTGAGCGGCGATAGTAGCCAAGACTTCCTGATAATTTATGGTATCTAAAACAACTGTCTTAGCGCTGATGGTTTCTAAACCGAGGTTGCAGAGCAGAACCGTCATCTTCCTCACATCAAGGTCAATCCCGATGATGTAATTCCGTTGATTGTTAATCCGAATCATAATGGGTGGGCGGCCTCCGCTGGCTTCGCCCAGCTCCGCTTCTGTGAGATAGCCTGCTTTCAGCAAAATCCTGACCGTTTCAGTCACAGTAGCGGGGCTCAATCTTGTAAACCGTGCCAGATCCGCTCTGGAAATCGCCCCATGGCTCTGCACCACACGGAAAACCTTGGCACAGTTAAACTGCCTGATTTGTCTGCTGTTGAGGGCATTCAGCATTTCATTTCCCTCTTTCCGCGATCTTGCCGTACTCAAGCCAAAACAGAGACTAAATTTGACCCTTAGTTCGAGCCTCTAACCAAATACCGAAAGAAAATAAGCGGTGTTCCACGAACCCGCTTAGATTATATTTTCTTAACATCGATCTTACAATTGAATAAATCAACTTGTTTCTTTGATTATTTTACTCATCAGGGATTACTGTCTAATTCACTATCCAGCAGCTATGTGTGCTTGAGCCCGGATGCGATAATTTGAAGGCGATTCTCCTACCAGCCTCTTGAACCAGGTGCTGAAATAATAAGTATCATTAAAGCCAATTTCCAAGGCCACTTCATAAATCTTCTTGTCGCTGGTTTTTAAAAGTTCTTTGGCCTTAGTTATCCTGATTCTGTTTACATAACTTAGATAATTTTCGCCGGTGTGTTCCAGAAATATCCTGCTCAAGTAACTGGGATTGACATGAAAATGCCGACTGACGGAATTAAGCGTTATCCCTTTGGAATAGTTTTTTTGGATATATCTCTTTACCTGGTTAACCAGGTATTCATGGTAATCATACTTATGATTCAGGATCGCTTGATTAATATTCAAAACGATCTCCATCAGCCACTCCTGCAGGCTGTCTGGTTCTTCACGTTGTTGTCTTTCAATGCAGCTGTGCTCCATAATCCGGCAGACATCTTGCATCTCACATCCTGAATCAAGGGCGGCCCGCATCAATGTGACCAGGACTGTATTGAGCAAAATCATGAATCGATCGGGATCATGGGCGTAATCTTTTAGGATACGGCTGATCTTGGCTGTCGCCGCCTTAAGATCGGACTTAGTCCCGGCTTTAAACAAATTGGCAAATTTCTCGCTTTCAAACATATAGAGCTGCTGCAGACAAAAAGTGCCGTTCGATACCCAGTCCACAACAAAACTGTGGATACGTGATCTGATGCTGCCAGCACTTCGCTCCTCGCCAAGATCCTCAACAATTCTCTCTCTCAAGCTACTGGCAGTATCCATCAGCTGCCATTCCTGAATTGGTTTAATCACAACTTCATCAATGCCTAATTCGCAGCCCAGGAGGTGATCCAAATCAGCAAAATCAGCTGCGATTGCAACCATGACACCATAATTGGCACGCTTAATATGTTTAATACAAGCGAAGGGATCGTGGGCGATCAGATCAAAATCCAATATTAGGATTTCACTTTCTTTAAGCGCCAAATAATCCAAGACCTCACTGAAATTATGAGCGCGGTAGATCTTGAAGCCTATTGACTCCCAAGCACTGCTTTTGATTCTGAGCCCGGGGTTGTTCTCAGAAGATAAAGTCAACAGCACTCGTGTATACATGGGGATCAACTCCAATAAGTATTAGCGGAACTTGATTGTTAAGTTGATAACCATGACTCCAATGGGTGCGTTGTTGGACTTGATAACTAAGCTTAGTTCTGGGATCGAACAAAGTGATGGGCATTAGACGCGGTTGTCGGATCTCTGCAGATGACCTGTGAGGAATGTATTTGTCTGTACTTTATTGATTACTGCTCTATTTTATTAACTCCTCTTTTATATTATGTATATTTAATACGTTTTTTGTCACCTTTTGTCGTTCAATCTTCCTCGCTTGATTGCAAGCGGCCGTGCATAGAAAAGGATAACGCCAGTCAATACGGAATAATATCACCAATAAACGCATTTCAAACCCAAGGAGGCGATACGATGCACCGTCAAGTGGAGCCAATCCCTTTGCAGCAGGTGAAGATTTCCGACCCCTTTTGGAATCATTATCTCGAATTGATCCGCAAGGAAGTGCTGCCCTACCAATGGAGAGCACTGAACGATCTGATCCCGGACGCGGCAAAAAGCCATGCCATCGCCAATTTGCAGATCGCAGGCGGACAAGCCGAAGGTGAGTTTCACGGATTTGTCTTCCAAGACAGCGACGTCTACAAGTGGCTGGAGGCGGTCGGTTATTCCTTGGCCACCCACCCCGATCCCGGACTGGAGGCCTTGGCCGATCAAGTGGTTGAAATCATCGCCAAAGCTCAGCAGCCAGACGGGTACATCAACAGCTATTTTACCATTGCCAAACCCCAAGAACGCTGGACAAACCTACGGGACTGCCACGAACTGTACTGTGCCGGACACTTCTTCGAAGCGGCGGCAGCGTACTACCAGGCCACAGGCAAGGCCAAAGTGCTGGAAATCGCCTGCAAGTTCGCGGATTATCTAGTCGAAGTGTTTGGCACCAACCCCGGTCAAATCCCAGGCTACCCAGGCCACGAAGAAGTCGAGTTGGCTTTGATAAAGCTCTACCAGGTGACAAACGATGAGCGGTATCTCAAACTCAGCAAGTTTTTCATCGATCAACGAGGCCAAGAGCCGCACTATTTCGCCGTTGAGGCGGAAAAACGGGGTGAAATTCGAAGACACGCGCCCCCCTGGTCCGATCACAGTTACCACCAAGCCCATAAACCGGTGCGGGAACACACCTCTGCTGAAGGCCACGCTGTCCGGGCCATGTATCTGTATGCTGGTGTGGCAGACATCGCCTATTACACCCAAGATCGTGAATTGCTGGAAACCTGCCTGAAGGTATGGGATAACATCACCCGTCGCCGCATGTACATTACCGGCGGTATCGGTTCCAGTGCCCACGCAGAGGCCTTCAGTTTTGACTACGATCTTCCTAACGAACGGGCTTACAACGAAACCTGCGCTTCTATCGGTTTGTTTTTCTTTGCACACCGCATGCTCAAGCTGGCCCAAGACAGCAAATTCGCCGATGTGATGGAACTAGCCCTCTACAACGGCGCTTTAAGCGGCATATCACTTGACGGCAAGCGGTTCTTTTATGTCAATCCCTTGGAAGTCTGGCCCGAAGCCTGCGAAAAGCGCAACGACCACCGTCATGTCAAGCCCACCCGCCAGCCGTGGTTTGGCTGTGCCTGCTGCCCGCCGAATATCGCCCGGCTGCTGGCGTCTTTAGCCGGATACATCTATACGAAAGTCGACGACAGCGAGCTGTTCACCCATCTCTACATCGGCGGGACGGCAGAACTTACTCTCAAAGGGCAAAGGTTGGCAATCACGCAGGAAAGCGGCTTCCCATGGGACGGCACAGTCAAGCTCATCCTGAACACGGCATCCGATTTAGACTTTACCTTGGCGTTGCGAATACCCGCTTGGTGCCAAAACCCTTCCATAACAGTCAACGGCGAACCTATCGACATCAAGAGCGGTTTTGAGCATGGCTACGTCAAGATCCAGCGCACCTGGTCCAACAACGACCGTGTCGAACTGGAATTCCCCATGCAAGTGGCGTTGATTACCGCAAATCCCAAAGTCAGGGCAAACCGAGGCAAAGTCGCCCTCACGCGCGGGCCTTTGGTTTACTGCCTGGAAGAGGCTGATAATGGCGACAATCTTCACAATCTCATTATCAATCCCGATGGGCGCTTTGAGGTCAAGTACAAACAGCCGTTGATGAACAAAATCACCATTATCACCGCAGAAGGCAGGCGGGAGCTTGACAACTGGGGAGATGTGTTATATAAGGCGAATACCGAACCGGACACCGAACCCGTCACACTAACTTTCATTCCTTACTACAGCTGGGCCAATCGCGAAACCGGCGAAATGCTGGTTTGGGTACGCAAACAATGACAGGGGTGACAGGGGACGGTGACCTGTCACCTTCCCCTGCACCACCTGCTCCAGCCATGTACATCCAAAGACATACAAGGAACAGGCCCCAGCCACCCTCGCATCCACATAAAAAAAGGTGACAGGTCACCGTCCCCTGTCACCTTCCTCTGTTAACCTACTCTACTTCCTACTCGACAAGCCGCACGGAGATATCGTCCGCGTAGTAGACAACGCCCTCCTTGTAAACCTCTACGAAGAACAACCACTCGCTGGTGTGGTCTTCCACAGTATAAGTGTTGGTGATCTGCGTCCACTGCTTGTTTGGAATGATCTCGTTACCGCCCAGCCACATAAAGTTGTCGCCCAGCTTTCTGGCCAAGTGGAACTCCAGGTTTTCTCCGAACTCATGATACAGCCAGACGGTGAACTCATATGTCTTCCCTGCTTGAAGCATGCCGGCGAAGTTGTACTCAAGCCTGTTCCACCCTTCTCCCCGGGTGGTTACTTGAACACTGTACTGATCAGACTTGGCAAACGCGCTGCTGATCTGCACATCTGCATTCGCGCTGGCCCATCCGTTGAGCTGCCCTCCGGCAAAGTCTTCCTGATAGACATACGCTGACTGCGGTTCAACCGCGTCAGATTCATCTGCCGGCTTGTCCTGAGCGCAGCCAACCGCCAACGAAAACACTAACACCAACACCAACAGATAAAGTGATTTTCTGAACTTGTTAATACTACTCACCCCCGTATGTTATTATCTGTTGCATACAACCAGCTGTCGCGCTGGCTATTCCGCCTTCAAAACAAGCACGTCGTCAATATAGAACACCAACTCATTTTTGTCATTAGGCGGCTCGAAATATAATTCGAAAACACTACCGACAAGATTCTCGGGAACAGTGTACTCACCTTCGAACTTGGTCCAGACTCCGCCTGGCATTTCTTCGATATCGTGTACCCATTTATACTGTTCTCCGCCATCATTATAGTGCAGCTGCATGACCATCCGCTTCGGCTCGCTCTCGGCATGGTAAACCCAGCCACTGAAGACATATTTCTCTCCTACCTCAACTTGATCAAACAGGTTTACCAGCGCGCCTCCGTTCCAGGCACCTTGCTCCGAAGAAGGAGTGACCTTGATGCTGTAATCACCGGTGCGCGCTTGCTCAGTCACCCGCTCAACAGTGGGAGCTCCCCGCGGCACCCAGCCGTCAGCACTCGATTCAAAACTGGTGTCATGAACCACCCGATCACGATTCGGCGCCTCAACAAACGTCAGAGTAATGTTGATGTCCTTGTCAACCGTGATCTGTACACGGTCCTGGTTGATCTGATTCTCCGGCGCGTCGTCCCCTCCCCACTGGCCAAAACGGTAGCCTTCCTTCGGAACAGCCTTGAGGGTGACCTGTGTTCCCGGAATGACTTTGGTTGGATCAGCAGGCATACCTTCAATCGAACCTTGCTCTGCGTCATACTCTACATTCAGCGTATATGTAACTGTGATTTCCGCGAAGATTGCCTCAAGCTCCAGATTCTGCTTGACAGCGATCTGAAGAGGATTCTGTTTCTTTTGCGCATCAGTGAGGCCTTCGCCCTTCCACTCCACGAAGTAGAACCCTTCGTTTGGTTTGGCCTCAAGTTTAACAACAGTTCCGTCTTTGACCTTGTCAAGGCCCGCTGGCAGCTCGACATCACCGTGCTCTTCGTTCCATGACACTTTCACACTGTAAGTCTTCTTGAAAAAGCCAAAGCATCCAGTGGCCAACGAAACCACCAACAGCAGCACCAACAGATGCAGTGCTTTTTTCACTTCTTACTCACCTCCGCGCATTATCAAACAAAAGACAATCTCCAACAAGCTTAAACAACACTCCTAACTGCGAATGCCATCATCGAAACCGGTTTCCAAACCAAGTGATGAAAACCGAAGGCGCCGCATCCACCTCCTCTAACATTCTTATTGGACACAATTTACTCTAGCGTAATAATTTTACCATATTTTGTCCAATTAATCAACGCTGTTCTTACAAAAGACGGCGGATCAATATAAAAACGGCTGCCTCTCATCAAAAAACGGACTTGACGCATATCTCCGCTATGGATACAAGCACTCGCCGCCCGAAGGCTGGATGCAGTGGTACCGCAAAGTTTTGTCAAGTAAAGAGTGAAACGCCGTTCTCCTGAAGCGAAAAGACCGCCGTTTGGCGGTCTGCCGCTTGGCGGTCTATTGTTTCAGCGAAAATCACCCGTGATATCAGAACGGCAAGCTCTCAGTTACCCTGCCGGACAAACTCACCGATCCTCCGATCCATGTTGGAAATATGCTTGGTCAGCCATTCGATCACCAGCTGGTTAGCTTCAATAATCACTGTTAGTTTCCCACCCGAGGCTTCATAGTCGCTGCGCAGCTTCTCCAACTGCTTGATGAAAGCGGCATGAGCTGTTCTTTGCTGCACCAACTCCGGGTATCCAATGCTGGCCATGTACTCTTCTTCATCCTTGAAATGCTTCTTGGTATAAGTGTCGAGAAACTGCAGCAGCTCACCTATGTACTCTTTGGCCTGCCCTTTCTTACCCGCGTCAAAGAGCGCTTCCGCCTTGTTGAACCACTCTTTGTGCTGTTCATCAATCATATCAATACCAACCGACAACCCTGGATGCCAAGGCATGAATCAACACCTCCATGACACTTTTTGTGAACTTCCTGCTAACTCCCTTGCTTTCGGACAAATTCTCCGATCCTGCGGTCCATATTGGAAACATGCCTGGTCAGCCAATCAATCACCAGCTGATTGGCACTGACGATTACTGTAAGATTCCCTCCCGACGCATCATATTCCTTCCGCAGTTCCTGAAGTTTCTGGATGAAGCCCGCATGAATCTTCTTATGCTCCTCATATTCCGGAAAGCCCACCCTAAGCATATAAGCTTCCTCTTCTTTGAAATGCTGCTTTGTATAACCGTCAAGAAATGCCATCAGTTCGCCTATGTACTCCTTGGCTTGTCCTTTTCTCCCCGCTTCAAACAGCATTTCCGCCCTCCTGAACAGCTCTTTGTGCTGTTCGTCAATCAATTCGATGCCAACAGACAATCCCGGATGCCAAGGCATAATCTGCACCTCCACAAATATTAGTAACAAATTATGTAATTTGATATTACCATATACTTATCAAATACTCAATAAGGATAAAAATAAAAGCCGGAATTGGGAGAAGCCCCTCTCATGCCAGGGTCACCCCTCATGCCGGCCCCCATGCCGCCCGATTCTCAGGAACCAAACCGAACATTCTGATCTTGATGGTCGACCAGCAGCGCTATCCCACAGTTTATGAATCGCCTGAACTGACAAGCTGGCGCAGGACTTATCTAAAATCGTATGAAAGCTTAAGAGCCAAAGGCCTTGAATTCAAGAACCACTATACGGGGAGCACAGCTTGTGCCCCCAGCCGGGCCACCCTTTACACAGGACAGTACCCATCACTCCACGGCGTCTCTCAAACAAACGGCGTCGCCAAATCCGCATATGATCCCGACATGTTCTGGCTTGATCCCCATACCGTACCAACCATCGGCGACTATTTCCGCGCTGCCGGTTACTAGACTTATTGGAAAGGCAAGTGGCACGCTTCAGCCGCTGATATCACTGTACCAGGAACGAACAGCCCGTTCCTTTCCTACAACCCCGATACCGGCGAACCGGTGCCGGAACACGAGCGCTTGTATGAACAGGCCAACGTCCTTGCAGACTATGGCTTTGACGGCTGGATCGGGCCTGAACCCCACGGCAGCAGCCCCAGGAATTCAGGTTCCTCCGCCAGTACCGGCTTAAGCGGCCGGGATGTGGTCTACGCCCGGCAAACCGTTGATCTGATCAGGCAGCTTGACCAGGAACTAACGGAAAAACCATGGCTGATTGTCAGTTCCTTTGTCAATCCCCATGACATCGCCCTCTTCGGCGCCGTCAGCCAACAGTCGGATCAATTTGCCTTCCGGGTTGATCCATCCGTCCCATACATCATGCCGGCCCCGACCGCATCCGAATCTCTGGCCGCCAAGCCATCCGCCCAGCTGAGCTACAAACGCATTTACCCACTGGCACTTCAGCCGCTGACAGACACATTATTCTACCGCCAGCTTTACTACAGCCTGCAGTTGGAAGTGGACCGGCAAATCAGTGCCGTCCTCGACGCTCTGCAGCAATCTTCCTTCTACGAGAACACTATCGTTGTCTTTACCTCGGACCACGGCGAACTGTTGGGAGCCCACGGCGGGCTGTTCCAGAAGTGGTATCAAGCCTATGAAGAGACAATCCACGTACCGCTCGTCATTCACAATCCTGTCCTCTTCGCCGAACCGCAGACCACCGAGATGCTGACCAGCCATGTCGACCTTCTCCCCACTCTGCTGGGATTGGCAGGCCTCAATGCGGAGGAGCTTCAGACAACACTGAAACAAGACCATACCGAGATCCATCCACTGGTAGGCCGCGATCTGACAGCCTTGATACTGGGCATGCCGGAATTCCCCAGGGCCAATGAACCAGTTTACTTCATGACCGACGACAATGTCACCAAAGGCCTTAACCAAGTCGGCATATCCGGGCTGCCGTATCCGGCCGTGCGCCAGCCGAATTCCATTGAAACCGTGATTGCCGTTTTGCCCACCGGCGCAGGCGCCGCCAATGAGATCTGGAAATACTCCCGTTATTTCACCAATCCGCAGTTCAAAGAGGTCTCCGGCAGGAATGAACAGTATCCTTACCGTGGTCAGGTCAAGTCCACTTTCAATCTGGGCTGCCGTCTCGATTTTCTTGAGCCGAAAGGCTCATCCGATCAATTCGAGATGTATAATCTGACCAAGGATCCGCTGGAAACCAAGAATCTGGCTGACGAAGCGAACCGCACTCCCGAATCGGCGGTGATCGAGCTCGTCCTGCAGCAGATTCTGGAAGAGCAAAGGACCCAAAAACGGCTTTACCCCTCCAGCGGTCATTAATAAGCTCAGGCCTGCTGCTTTTCAGTAACAGGCCTGAGATCCATCTCAATGTCAACCACCACGCCAGCAGCGCGTCCAGTCAGTGCGCTGTCGGCCTGGTTTGCACTCGGCATCCATCAGAGGTTTACGTTTCCCACTTCCCGCAGCTGCATCAGCTTCGCCCCGTGGGCTGGCACCATTGTCACAACACGCTGATCGGCAGCGCCAAAATCCCTGCGGGCCCACAGATCCCGCACCTGATACCTGCCGGACAATCCCAATCGGGAAAGATCCGTCGTCACAGTGACTTCCGATTCTCCAAGGTTAAAATGGGCCAAGTATACGCTGCCGTCATCGCCCACGGCAGTCCAGGCGACAGCGTCGCCTTCCCGGTAAAGCTGCCGATTGCCGCTGCTGTGCTTCGTGATGCGCAGCACATCTTCGTTGGTGATCAGCGCCGTCGTCCATTCATCGTTGTAACGCAGATCACCGCCGAACATCAACGGAGAGCGGATGATCGTCCAGAGAGACATCAAAGTCACCTGTTCATCCCTGGTGAACCGGGTGAAGCGATCGCCCCAGGCGCTCCGGATGCCGATCCGTCCCAAAGGCAGCATATCCGCGTCCGGCCAATGGCCCGGCCCGATGTACCTGCTCCAGGCTTCGGCATAGTCGAACATGGCCCTCAAGTCCTTCCAGCGGTCCCAGAAATCATTGGTCATCCGCCACATGTTGGCGTGCCGCATCACATGCTCCGCGGCCTCAAGAGGAGTCGGCCCTGGCGAGAGGCTCAGCACCATCTCCCTGCCGCAGCGGTTGATGGCTCTGCGGATTAGTTCGACCTCCCCCTGGTGATAAACCGGCGCAGCGATATCATCAACCTTCACATAGTCCACACCCCACTCAGCGTACAGCCGAAACAGGGAGTCGTAATACTCCTGCGCTCCCGGCTTGCCGGGGTCAACGCCGTACATATCCGTATTCCAAGCACATACACTGCTGGTGTCGGCAATATCCGCCGCCCTGTACTCCGTCCCCAAAATCGGTGTGTTAGCTGCCACAGCCTGCCGGGGAATCCCCCTTAAGATATGAATGCCGAACTTAAGCCCCAGGCTGTGGACATAATCTGCCAAGGGCTTGAACCCCCTGCCTCCGGCCGCGCTGGGGAAGCGGTTTTCCGCCGGCATCAAACGTGAATGCCCATCCATCACCAAAGGCGCGTATGGATTGTATTGATCGCTTTTGGCATTGGGCTCGAACCATTGAATGTCCACTACCACATATTCCCAGCCGTACTTCTTAAGATGAGATGCCATGTATTCAGCATTGCCCCGCACCTCGTCTTCCCGCACACTGGCACCGTAGCAGTCCCAGCTGTTCCATCCCATAGGTGGTGTCTGCGCGATAGTTGTACCCATCAGCCATCCTCCTGTCTGCCATCATTTGGATTAAGATCCTGTCACCCTAGCCCCGTTTCACCACGGCCCGTTTCCGTGCTGTCCAAACCAAGCCGCAGCTCAGTCAAACACAGCCAGCCACTCGCTTCCCTTTTTAACGAAGGCGATGAACTGTTCCAGCTCGGCACGAGCGGCTACAAAGCTCCCACCTTGATATACCTGCCGATCATTCACATTGATCCATTCCCCATCCGGCAGGTAAACCGTCCGCTCCGTCTGCCCCTGGTTGACGATAGGCGCGAACAGGATATCGGGACCAAACATGTATTGATCGTCCAAGGTATAACAGACTTCATCGTCGGGATATTCAAAGAACATGGGCCGCATCAGGGGAGCCCCGGTAAGGCTGGCCATGTCCATATATTTGTGGATGTAGGGGCGCAGCCGTTCCCGAATACCGATCAGCCGGCGCAGAATCGGATATGCCCGGTCGCCGAAACACCAGATTTCGTTGGGCCCGCCGGTTGGCTCCTTCACCCCCGCCGGGCGCGGCCCCTGCTCCTTCGTGCGTTTCCTGGCGCCGTGCAGCCGCATCACGGGGCAGAACAGGCCAAACTGGAACCAGCGGACAATCAGCTCCCGGAAATAGTCGCTTTCAATATCTCCGCCCCAGAAACCGCCTATGTCGCTGTTCCACCAGGGAATACCACACATGGCCATGTTCAAGCCTGTCTTCACACTCATCCGCAGCGCTTCAAACGTGGAGGGGATGTCCCCGGACCACACCAGGGCACCCAGGCGTTGGATGCCGATCCAGCCTGCGCGGGTCAAAGAAATGATCTCTTCCTCCCCCATCTGCTTCAGCCCGTCATAAAACAGCTTGTTGTAGTAATAGGGGTATAGGAGGCCCACTTCCTCGCCATTGCCAAGGTAAAAGCGGAGATTGTCGAAATGGACCGGCTTGATTTCCGGTTCCGCCTCGTCCAGCCAGAAAGTATGAATGCCCTTGCTGTAGTAATTCTCCTTGATCCGGGACCAGACATACTCCCTTGTCTCCGGATTCATGGGATCGATATAGGTCTGGTCGCCATAAAACGGGAAGATACCGGCAATGCCCCGCTCCGTCCTAACCAGCATGTTCCGTTCATCCATATAATGATAATTCTCGCTCGCAGGATTGATGGTCGGCCAAATCGAAACGATGGGCCTGATCCCCATTTCCTGCAGTTCCCGGCACATGGCTTCCGGATCTGGCCAGCACGCAGGATCAAACTTCCAGTCACCCTGCTCGGTCCAGTGGAAGTAGTCGATGATGATGGCCGCCAGGGGGATTCCCCTGTTTTTGTACTCTCTGGCAATCCGGAGCACATCATCCTGCGTCTCATAGCGCAGCCGCGACTGCCAGAAACCCGAAGCCCACCGGGGAAACTTGGGCGCGAATCCAGTCAGCATGCCGTACTTCTTCATCACTGCCGCCGGAGTGTCACCCACCAGCACCAGATAGTCAACCTGCTTGGTGGAGTTGGCTTCCCACAGAGTGTGGTTCTGCGTCAGCTCACAGCGGCCAACGGACGGATTGTTCCACAAGAACCCATATCCCTTGGAAGAATAGACAAATGGTATGACCGATTTGGTGTTCTTGTGCAAAAGTTGGCTGGCGGATCCTTTCAAATCAAAGAGATCGTTCTGCTCCTGCCCCAGCCCATAAAAATGCTCTACTGGATCAGGCTCGAAGATTACTGTCGCCCGGTAGTTGTCTCCGCCCACATGGCGGTAGTCCCGGTATCCCATGTAAAAGGCCATCTCCGAACGTTCCGCCAGGATCTGACGGCCGTCTTTGAAATAAACCACTCGGCCGTTTGTGTGTATTTCCGCGGCAATCTTGCCGTTTTTGATCACTGCTTTGTGGTCAAGCAGTTCGACCTGGCATGATGACGGCTGAGCAGGCAGCAGCGTCCAATCCTGATCCAACAGTCTGCCGCTGGGGGAAGCCCGGAAACGCAGCACATCCGGGCCGTACGGTTCCAGCACGGCAATCTCGTTCCGGCGCTGAAAGACAATCCGGTTGTCCAAAACCTTTAGTACACCCATCCTCACCACTCCTATCAGATTTGTTCATTATAAATAAGCGCGATGCTTCACAGTACACTGCCGTCATGTCAGTTGCCTTCCTGCCCGCTCAATTTCATCGTTAAGCAGGACTTGCCCAACCGTGGACGAAATATAGACTGGGCAGCTGTCATCCCCGCTGTCTGCCCACCACATCATACAACATCGGAAAGGAGAGGCAAACATGAACAAAACGCTCGGCATGACACCGCCTATGGGTTGGAATTCTTGGAACACCTTCACCTGGGATATCAATGAAGAACTCATCCGCCAAATCGCCGACACTTTTGTCACCGACGGGTATAAAGACGCTGGTTACGAGTACATCGTCATCGATGACTGCTGGAGCCTGAGGGAACGGGACGCCAACGGCAATCTCGTCGCTGATCCCAGCAAGTTCCCCAGCGGTATGAAAGCGCTGGCTGATTACATTCACTCCAAAGGACTGAAGTTCGGTATCTATTCCTGCGCCGGCACCCATACCTGTGCGGGCTATCCCGGCAGCTTTGAGCATGAGTTCCAGGACGCCAAGCTGTTTGCCGAATGGGGAGTCGACTATCTCAAGTACGATTACTGCTTCAAGCCGAGGAATGTCTCCGGCGAACTGCTCTACAAACGGATGAACCTCGCCCTGCGCAACTGCGGCCGGGACATCCTGTTCTCCGCCTGCAACTGGGGCGCTGACAATGTCTATCACTGGATTCGGGAATCGGGCGCCCACATGTACCGCTCCACCGGCGACATCCAAGACTCCTGGGAGTCCATCAAGAATATCGCCCTGTCCCAACTGGACAAGGGGCCCTTCACAGGAACATTCTGCCATAATGATATGGACATGTTGGTTGTCGGTATGTACGGCGGCAGCAACAGCGGCTTCATCTCGGCCGGGCGCCGCGGCTGCACCGACAGCGAGTATAAAACCCACTTTTCCCTGTGGTGCATGATGGGCTCGCCTCTGATGATCGGCTGTGACATCAGGACAGCGAACCAAGTCACCAAGGACATCCTCCTCAACCAGGATCTGATCGCCATCAACCAGGATGTGGAATGCCGGGGTGCCTACCGCATCAAGCCTGAGCCCCAGTGGTTCCATTCCGATGAGGTGTTCATGCTGGTCAAGGTCCTATCCAATGGTGATCTGGCCATCGGCTTCTTCAACCTCAGCGACCATCAGCGGGAAATTCCCCTGCTGTTCTGGGATATGGGACTGCCCTACGCATCGGGAGCCGCCCTGTCTTTGTATGACTGCTGGGCCCATAAAGAGTTGGGCGTCTTCAAAGAACGCTTCAGCCCTGTTGTGCCCGCCCACGACTGCGTTGTAGTCAGAGCCAGGCTTGTGGTGTGACCAGGTGGGTGTTACCAGGTGGTGTGACCAGGCCGCATTGCCGGTATAAGCGGCAGCGGCTTATCAACCGCAGCTAAAACAGAGAAAGCCGCCATGGCCTTCTCTGTTTTTTCTGCTTGATCTGCTTGGCGTGTTACTCCACTTCCAACCCATAGAGCTCAAGCTCATAGATAAACGCTTCCCGGTTCACCGCAAGGGAAGAAGGCTTGGTGATCAGAATCCGGGCGTAGCGAGCCGCTACCGGCTCCAAAACACGGACAGTCCGGCCTTCCATGTTGCCTTCCACCACATCCACATCAATCCAGTTCTCCTCATCCTCGCTGATCTGCAGGCGGAAATCGGCGGTGTTGGTGGGCCCGTTGACGATGTTGGCGCTTAAGCCCCCGCCGCCCCGGTGATACACAACCCACTGGGTCAGCAGATACGGCTTCTCCAAGTCCACACTCAGCCAGTAAGGAGGCTGGTCGTTGACGCGCCAGCTGGACAGCAGCTCACCGTCAACCGCCCGGCCGGCCCGCTCAGGGTTGTGGCTGGCGGCGGTCGGCTTGCCCAGGGCAACATTCTTGGCACTGTCTTCCCGTATAACGATTCTGTCACCCAGGCCGGCAGCGGTGAGGTCCAGATACTGATCATTGCCAATATAGCGTTTGGGTTCCCCCGCGGCTGTGCCAGAGTAGACCTCCAGCATGAACCCCCTCGCCAGCCAGGCTTTGGCAGTGCTATCCAGATTGAACCTGGCTTCCAATTCCGCACGCGTGTACTCGCCGGGAACCAAGTTGGCCACAATCACATCAGCGGTGTTCAGCAGCTGTAGTGCTCCTCTGTACTGGGCTTTAGTCACATACCAGGGCTTGTCAGGCTCGATCATGGCATAATACGCCGGCTTGGCAGCGAGTTGCTTGTCAAACACCAGCCCGGCGTCGCCCCTGCCCCTGATGGGGAAGTCATTGAGCCAACTGTCAAAATCACCGATGCCCCAAAGCACCACCATGTTCAGATTGCCCTTTTCGGCCTGCCGCCTAAACACCTCGAAGATTTGGCCAAAGCGCTCTGCCTGCTGCTCCAGGTGTTCCATGGTGATCTCTTTCTTCTGCTCCATCCACTGATAGACCGACATGTCCATTTCGGTCACTTCCACCCTGAAGTTGGGATTGTAATGCTTCAGGGAAGCAAACAGCTCGATGGTTTCCTCTATTTCTTCCACCGTCGGCCCATAAATGGAAATGTGCATCTGCAGGCCGACACCGTCCACAGGTATGCCTTTTTCCAGCATCCGCTTCACCAGATTGTACATGGCTGTCCGCTTCGGGCCCCGGGACTCCAAACCGTAGTCGTTGATGATCAAGCGGGCATCGGGATCCGCCTCATGGGCGAACTTGAAGGCCAGCTCGATATAGTCGCTGGCAAAGCCGTCTCCGTCCACATCGCCGATGATCGCCTTCCACTTCGAACCGTCGGCTTCTTCCCGAATCTGTCCCGAATCATTGAGGACCTCGTTGACCACGTCCCAAGAATACACTTTTCCTTTGTAGCGGCCGACGACAGTCTTGATGTGATTCTCCATCCGGGCAATCAGCAGTTCACTGCTGGCAGGCTTGCTGCGGTCGTTCGGATCAACAAAGAACCAGTTGGGCACCTGATTGTGCCACAGGAGTGTGTGGCCCCGCACCAGCATGCCGTGCCTCTGGGCAAAGTCAACGTACATGTCGGCCTCCCGCCAGTTGAAACGCCCCTCCGCCGGCTGCAGCGCGTCGGGTTTCATGGAATTACCCGCCACCAGCACACCATAGTGGTAGCTGATAAACCCGGCGTAGACATCCCGCTCGTTCAAATACTGGGGGCCAGTTGCCGCGCCAAAGTAAAAGTAATCCTGGAAAACCTCTTTCAATGACGGGATGTCCTTCTCAAATGTCCGGGGATATCTAGCCTTCAACGGAGTGTCCCCCTTGATAGAGAAATCATCGAGGTAATAGGCAGCTCGTTCGTCGCCTATCTCCACATACAGCCACGCTGTGTGCACCACCTCCGGGTCGAATGTGTATGGATCACTCTCGATCAATACCCATTCGTCACTGCTCAGCGGCACATCAGGGGAAATCCAGCGGTAGTTGGTGCTGCCATCCCGCAGATTCTCGCCCATCACCAGATGACCGCGTATTTCTGTCTCCGGTTCATCAACCAGGCGTACCCAAACGCCAAACTGATATGTGCCGCCGTTGCCCAGAATGTACTCAATGTCCAACGACGCGGAGTGCCATCCGGCGCTCCTGCCTGTCATCTTCAGCGCCTTGGGGGCACTGCGAACCTGTTCCATGGTGATGTCCAGGGTACCGGATCCAAACACACCCCATCCGGCCAAACCCTCAGAAAAATCCACCGTCACACTGACAACCGGCTCCTTCGCTGCCGCTGCCGCCGTCAGGAGAACCAGAAGTATCACAACCACACTCAAGCTGCACCGCACAGATCTAACCTCCCAAACATGCTTGTGTCGCCTAAATTGCCGCCAATGATGGCAGGCTACTCCACATAACCAAAGCCCAGGATAGTGAAGCTCTTGCCTTCATCTCCCGGGGCCATCCTGATCTCGATTTCATGTTCCCGGGCTTCCTCTTCCCAATACACCAGTGTCGGGTGGCAGTGTGTCCAGTTGATGATATGCGGATCCAATGTCTTCACATACTTCCCGTCCACATACACTTCCGCCCTGCCGAACTGCTGGTTCCACGAATCTTTGAAGATCAACATCAGGCTCTTGCTGGTGATCTTCATCTTGAAGCTTTCCGATCCAGACTTGGCGCTGTGCATCCAGTTGTTGGGGAAAAGGGGTGTCCCGGCCAGGTTAGTGTCAAACAAGGCCCGCTGCACATCGAGATCTGTCTGGCTGAATCCGCCAGGATCAATTTGGGCCGCAGCTGTGTTTTCCTTCCGGTCAAGCAGCTTGATGTTCTTAAAGGCATCGCCGATCTTGGGCGGCTTGTTCAGATCGATATCGCCTTCATCGGGATCGGCTTGGGCCACCTCCGCCAACAGATAGGCCAGGCAGTCGGCGATGATGCGGTGGCCAGCGTTGGTGGGATGATACTGGTCGGCGAAGAACTCGGCCTTGGTGATCACATTCCCCTGATCCCTGCTCATCCTGAACTGGGGCACAACTGCATCTTTGACGCTGACCATGGGTAGGTCGTAGTGCCACCCCACCGGCGCCAGGCGGTCCTGGAGGTTCCAGTCGTTCTCGAACACATTGAACAGCAGGATGACTGCCGGCTGGTTTTCCGCCTCCAGGATCTTCAGAACCAAGCTTTCATAACATACACCCTGAGTTTCATCATCCCAGTCGTTGACGGCAAACTCCACCACGACCAGATCCGGCTGCACAGTGCCGTCGCGGAGCACATCCCGCTCATAGCGGATCACCCCCAGCTGTGACGGTGTGCCGCCAACACCGGCTTTGATGAAGTGCACATTGCCGCCGCCCGGGGCAAACATCTCTTTGAACCGTTCATAAGTGAGGTATGCGTAACAGTTGGTCTGCTGCGGATTTGCGCCTGCGCCTTCCGTGATCGATCCGCCAATAAAAGCTATGGTGACGTCTTCACCCCGCTTGGCTTTTTCGATTACCGCTTTCAGCCGGAAATTGTTGCCGCGGTTCATCAAAGACCGGGCAATCATCTCCTGATAGGCCTGGGATGGAGAATCCACCGGGGTGCCGGCCTGCGCCGCGCCTGCGGCGCCGCAAACAACCGCAGCCGCAATCAAGACAATGGGCAACCAGTTCATCATGGATCTATCTACTCCTTTCACCTGGTCAGGGCATTGGGCTGAATAGCATCTGCCTACCTGCCGCCGCGGATCCGGAACAACACCGCCATGGCTTGAAAACCGCCGCCCAAGGGGAAGTGGATCTCCCCACCCTTGATATCGGGAGCGGCCTGGTTCTCGGCATACACAGCCTCCACATCCAGTTCCAGATTCTCAGGGACCGGAATCCGGATCGGCTCCTGATTGTCTCCAGCAAAAGAGTGGACAACTGCCAGCGCCTGATCTCGATCCGCCGCCACCCGGAAGACTACCTGCCACCCCTCAGGATAGCGGTAGCTTGACACTGCCGGGCCAAAGCGGTAGGAAAAACCTTTCTTGATGATCGGGCTGATCTTCTGGTAAAACTCCATTCCTTCGGTGACGATCCGCCACTGCTGATCGTTTAGATCGTGAATGTCCCCCGACAAACACATCCTGCCCAGGAAAGTGTTGACGATGGAGTAATAGAGGCGTCGGGCAGAGTCTGTCTTCCGCAGCACCGCCCAGATTTGGCTCTGCCGCGGCAGGATGGCCCGGTGCAGATTGGCGGCGATGATGGGAATCTCCAAACATTCATGGGCATCGGAGAAGGACGACATGCTGGTGATGGCCAGCATTGACGGTTCCAGGCGGTGGCCGCCTGAAGCGCAGTTTTCGATGACCAAATCGGGAATCTCCCGCTGGATCTTCCGGATAAACTCCTGGGAAGCCAGAACCTGCTGCCGCAGCCCCTCGCCTAGGGATTCGGCCCCGTCGCAGCCGATGCCGACAGTGTCGTTATAGTCTATCTTGAGATAGCCAAAGCCGTATTTCTTGAGGAAATCGATGACCTTTTCCGTCAGATAGCCGATGACTTCCGGTTTGCGCAGGTCCAAAAACCGCCGTGTTCCGACGGTAAGCGGCCGGCCATCCCGTTTCAGCAGCATATCCGTATTGGAGAAGATGTCGGACTGGGAACCACAGTTTTCAAACTCAAACCAGATTCCCGGAATCATGCCGAACTCCCGGATGGTGGCAACCGCCTCCTCCATGCCCAGAGGGAACTGCTTGGCACTGACCCGCCAATCGCCCATGCTCGCGTACCACTGCTTGCCTTCCTCCGCAAACCAGCCGCTGTCGATGACGAAATACTTGATGCCAGTATCCTTTAGTCTCCGGCACGCCAAGAACACACTTGCGGAAGTGGGCTGGCCCCAGCTGGTGCACCACTCGTTGAAGATGATGGGTAGATCCTCCTCCACCTGCGGCTTGTCGGCAAGCCACTTTTCGTGATAAGCCGTCAGCCTCTGACTGATCTGCTCAATTCCCCCTTCACAGACGGAAACAATAGCCATCGGTGCGGCCAGTTCCTCTCCCGGCCTGACTTCCTTCAGCCAATGGCCGAACTCCCGATCCGCCAGCCCGCCCGATAGGCACAGGGCATCATCCCGGCGGTAGACTTCCATCTGCCAGGAACCGGCATAGGCCAGCTGCACTCCCCAGGACACGTGGTGCCTGGTGTCTTCCACCGCCACAAAGGGAAAGTATCCCCGCACCGGCATGGTGCCCACCTGGCCGAACCTGTGGCTGTACGCGCCCCATCGGCTCCAGGATGGTTCCAGGAGCAAGTCTTCCACAGCCGTCGTCTGCAGCCGCCCTTCACAGCTCCACTTGCTGCGCAGCTGATGAACCAACAGTGAGTTCGGTGCTTCGTCCTCCGCGAAAGGGGTGATACCGCCCAGGGAGAAGCTGGACAGCATCTCCAGCACAGCCGTTTCCGGCCCCCGGTTTCTGAACACCGTCTGAACGGCAGCTGCCGGTTCGCCCTCCGTCCACACCACACGATGCTCTATCTTGTGGCCGCGGCGGTTCTGCAGCACTGTGACAATCGTCTTCGTGTTCCCATCTTCCTCGAAGTACTGATGATCGTACTCCAACTGCATGGTGGAGCCGCTGTTGCGCATGGTTACTCCCTGGGAAAAGCCGTCGGGATAGTCATCACCCACCAGCTTCAGCTGCACCAGCGAATCCACCCGGTACCGTTTTTGCTCACAAACCGAGTGCCGCAGATGGCTGGGAATGATGATCAACCCCACTTTGCTTCCGTGGGAGTCGATTTCATACACCAAAGTCATGTCGCCGAGCACATACTCAGCCAATTTCGCTCTCATATTCAACCACCCTTGTCTGATCTTCCACGTAATCTAGGCCAGTGTAAAAGACTTGAGGCTTGCCGGGCCGCGGCCGCGGAAGGTCAAGTAAATTGCGTTGACACCGTCAGGGATGGCAGCGTCCGCGGTGTACTCCTTCCAGATGTTGGAGAACTCAACCGGGATCTTGCCGAGCACCTCTCCGTCCCAAGCGGTCTTCACTTCGAAATATCCCCGGCAGTAGCCCCGCACCTTGATGGACACCTGCTTGATCCCCTTGCAGTCGAAATACTTGAAGCCTGCGGTGGCAGAATCATGCATGTCGACAATGTAGCCCGGCTCTTCATCTCCATCGCGGCCGTCCTGGGTGATCTTGGGGAAACGCCGCGGCTCATCGGGATAGAACAGGTGGCAGGCCAGATAGGCGGGATACTCTCCCTTGCCCTCCAGCGGCTGATCAATGCCGCCGCAGGATGTGATCTCCACCTGCGGGATGGTGCCGTCCGCATTGAACTTGATCTTCTCCAGGCATCCCTGCCGGCTGAACCAAGTGCCGTTGGTGTGCCTGTGGTAGAAAATGTACCAGTCGCCGTTGATCTCCACAATGCTGCCGTGGTTGTTTCCCGGCACATAGGCAGGCATATCCGCCGGTTTGTACGTGTCAATGTGCCGGTCGCAGTTGCTGACGATCACCCCTTGATACTTGAAGTCCTTGGTGGGGTGCTTGCTGGTGGCGTAGCACAGCTCATGCATGGAAATCGACGAGTAGATGAAATAGTAGGTGTCGCCCCGTTTTCTGATGGACGGCGCTTCAAAGAACTCGAAGCCTTCAAAGCCGGTGCCGGCGCTGTAAGGCTCGCTGGGGGCCACAAACACAGGCGGTTCCACAATTGTGAGCATGTCGGGGCCTAAAACAGTCGCCATGGCTCCGTTGCGGGACTTGTCGCCCCGGGCGCAGAAGCCGGTGTACAGATAAGTCCGGTCCCCTTCCGTCAGCACACCTGGATCGAACTGCGGCTGATCTCCAGGCTTCTCGCCAAGGCGAGTGCCGTCAGGATACTTCACATAGCCGTAAAATTCATATTTGCCTGCGGGATGGGTGCTCACCGCCACCGAAACCACCGACACCTTGTCCAGCACATAATACAGGTAGTACCTGCCGTCCGGCCCCTGGGTGACATCGGGGGCGTAGAGGCACATATGGCCGTCGGGGTTCAGCGGATCATCGGTCTTTTTGTAAATGACACCCTCGTAGCGCCAGTCGCTTAAGTCATCAACCGGAGCCGACCAGCAGACATAGTCGTTCAGGCAGAAGACATGCCCGTTGAACCGGTCATGGGAGCCGTA
>FIZJ01000026.1:0-382 GCA_900019385.1 uncultured Clostridia bacterium | reverse complement strand
TACTCCCACGAGGGCAGGTAGGGATTGACTCTCTGCTTTTTCATGGTATCAACCTCTCTTTCAGAAGTGGTATAGACGTGATCAACATATAAATGCGATGAACAGGCACCATGCCTTATGCCATCGGTGTCAACCGATAAGTTTTGCCTGCCTCGCCGATGAAGGCAAAGCCCACATCCGTGGCCTTGACGGCAACCTCCACACCATCACAGGCCACCCGCAGCGGTTTGCCAACCACCTCAACCTCACCGTCATAATCGGGCCGGACGACAGCCTCCTCCAGGGTGCCGTTATCCCAGGCCAAGTCCACAGTTCTGGCACCCCGGGCTCTCAGCCCTTTGGCCCGTCCTTTCCGCCACGACACAGGCAGTGCCGGCAGGAA
>FIZJ01000025.1:70424-70666 GCA_900019385.1 uncultured Clostridia bacterium | reverse complement strand
CATACTGAGCTAACTTTGGCCGGTGTCGCTTAAAGAGTGTCCGGAAAAGTGTTGACTTCCCGGCCAGTAAATTCAAACATACCTAGTCTTTGCCTATTTTCAAAATCTCTAAGGAGAAAACTGCCCATCAGTTGCCCATGCAATTCTCATAACAGGGCAATACTTGCCGGACATACAGACACTCACAAACGAAAAAACGCCCGCTAAACGGGCATATCAGCACCAGGCAACACTAGAGAACA
>FIZJ01000025.1:0-70388 GCA_900019385.1 uncultured Clostridia bacterium | reverse complement strand
TCCCCCGTCTACGACGGGTTTTTTTGTTATCTGGTCCATTACGGAGTCAGTCTCAACACGGCCCAAACCTCATTACCGTTCATTTCGCCTGTTTCCTGAAACCCGATTGCTGCGTAGAGATTGCGTGCAGCTGTGTTATCGGGATTATAGGAAAGCACCACTAAATCGGCCTTGCCGCATGGGAACTGCCTTATCAGCTCAAGAGCCTTTTCCATTGCCTTTCTTCCATATCCCAAGCCTTGGTATTTTTTGTCAATCATTAACCGGCATACCTTGTAAACAGTTTCATCATCGTCGTCATCTTCATCAGCCTCATAATATGCAAGCATGATAAACCCAACCATTGTCTCATCTTCATATATGGCATAGGGCGTGGGAATACAGTATCCATTTGTCAAATCGACATAGGCTTCCGCTAGGCTGAACATATTATGCGCTGCGAACTTTCTCTGGTCTTCTTTTACCTCAAGGTTGATGCATTCAATGAAGTTGTCTTCGGTGATCTTGCGTAAAGTAATCATGTTTACCTCCAATCTGTACAGCATACGTATACAGTGAATCTAATTGATTATATATTTTATTTGCCATTCCGCAGTCCCCTTTTGGATAGCAGGATTGGGGACGAGCAAAAAACGCTCCCGAGCACAGCCCGGAAGCGTTCCAGATCTGGACTAGTCAGAACCCATTCGGTTCAAACCCTTGCCCAATCAGTATTATGGCAACAATGACGACGATCAAGAACAAAGCCAACCAAATGAACATCTCATCACCTCTTCCCCGTAGATCTACTACAGGCTATTCCGCATCTATTCACCCTGTGTAGAGCGCTGCTGAAAAGGAGACTGGTGTGCTAAAACAAAAATCCCCATCCGCTGGGGATGGGGACCAACGATGGTTGGACTACCCTCAACCTAATATTATGTTAAAACTCCACCTTCGGCACCAAAATGATTATCAACCACAGCAGAAGCAGCCCCCAGCAGCCGCTGGGGTCTTTGCCGGTCGTGCATTCCTAGAAGCCTACCCTCTCAAACCGGAGGATGACCGATGGTGCAACCTACATAAACAACTCCTGCCGAACGGCAGGAGTCCATAAGGTTGCCAGAATCTGGTTGTTTCTAATAGAGTCATTCTATTTTCCCCAGGATAAATATGGAATTGTACACTGGAATCGCCAGCTGATCACTTTTCGGCGACCAGGCTAGAGCCTGCAGGCCCAGGACCCTGACGGGATACATATAGACAACTTCCCCCGTTCTGGCATCCCATATAAAGACATTGCCGTTGTGGGTGCCTCCTGCCAGGTAACGCCCGCAGGGGGACCATTCCACAATGGTGACAACGCTCTCGTCGCCAATCAAGGTTTTTTCAATCTGGCCTGTTTCCAGATTCCAAATCAGGATTTTCCGATCATAGTCTGAACTGGCCAAATGCCTGCCGTCAGGCGACCAGGCGAGCGATCGGATCCATCCGCCGTGCCCCTCAAGTTTCTTGATTTCCTTCCCTGATGCGCCGTTGTAAATATGAACAACCTGATCATAGCCTCCGAAAGCGACCTGATCACCGTGGGGAGACCAAGCAACGGTGGTAATCCATCCTTGGCGATTCCTGATGTCCACCCGCTGTTTTCCCGAAGCCACATCCCAAATGGCCACTGTTTGATCCCAACTGGCACTGGCAAGCTTTTTCCCGTTCGGTGCCCAGCTTATTGAGAAAACGATGTCCTCATGGCTGACATTCTTCATCGCAACGGCAAATTCGAAGCCTTCCTCGCGCATAAACCGTTTGATGCGTTCTGTGAAGGCACCGAGATATTCACCTTTGGTGATGTTCCAAACACGCACTAGATAATCATGTCCACCGCTGGCCAGGTAAGTGCCGTCTGGCGACCACGCCAAATCTTCCACAGGCCCGGTGGTGCCTGGGCGCAGTTGGGCTTTTTCTTTCCGTCCTACAAGATCCCATATGCGGATCGTTCCATCGTCTCCAGCAGAGGCCAGGCTGTCTCCCTGGGGCGACCAGGCCAAAGCCTTGACAGCGCGGGTGTGACCTGTGATATGCAGCAGGTTTGCCCCTGTTTGCGCCGACCAAAGATCAATGATACCTCGATGGCTGCCGCTGGCCAACAGGTGCGACTTCCTGCCCCAACCCAGTGCAAGGATTTCATTTTCCGCATTGATGCTCTGCACCAGTTTTTGTTCTTCCCAATCCCAGATCAGGATTTGTCTTGCAGTGCCCGCAGCCAAATAGCGGCCGTCAAACGACCAGCTCAAAGCCGAAACTCCGCTTGGGTACTGTCCAAGAGAGCTTTCGGCTCCTGTTTCAAAGTCAATGACCTTGACAGCGCCGCTTCCCAGAACGACAGCAGCCAAAGACCCATCCGGCGCAGCAGACAGAGACATAACCTTGTCGCCTATCTCAAACTCAGCGCTGAGAACGCCCAGTTCAACCTGCCAGATTTTTAGGCAAGAGTCATCTCCGCTGCTCAGCACAAACTGTCCGTCCGGCGACCACGCAACCACCCTCACCCAACCTTCGTGGGTAAATGAATTCAGTTCATTGCCTGTGGCGAAATCCCATATTGCCACTTTGCGATCCCAGCTGGCACTGGCCAATCTTGTACCGTCAGGCGACCACGCCAAGCCAGTGATGATATCAGAGTGGCCGTTCAGTGTCTTTATCTCCAGCCCTGCCTGCCAATCCCAAATCTTGATCTGTCCATCTTTGCCGGCGCTGGCTAAATAACGGCCTTCAGGTGAAAACGCGATCACCTTGATTCCGCTTGTATGGCCTACCATCGTTCTCACAAGCTGCCCATCGCTGGTTCTCCAAATCCTGATTGTCCTGTCATTGCTGCCGGTGGCTATGTATTGTTCATCTGCCGAAAGAGCGACGGCTTCAACCCAATCCAAGTGGCTGTCGAAGGAAAACTGTACTCCCCAATTGGCAAAATCTGGTTCTTCCCAAGGGTAAGCTGTGAATTCCAGCTCCTGCCCGTCACCCACTGTTAGTTTTTCCGGAACAAATCTGTAGCCGGTTTTACGGGGAATGATCACTGTGCTGCTGAACGCCGATGTCTCAAAGTATCCTTCTGCATTGGTCTCCACATATGAGCTGATTCCATCCACTATCAAGATGCTCACTCCGGCCAAACCCGACTCACCGTCCGCCAAGACAACTCTTCCCGAGATCTTGTTGGCCTTGAACACGGCAGTGATCTGCACGCAGCTGGTTGTGGTCAAAACAAGCAGAATCAGACCAAGTATCAAGGAAAGGTACTTAGACTTTCTGCTCATATTCTCCGTATCCCCCTTAGTTCTTTTGTACTCTCTCTCAACAGAAACAGCAGGCTGTGCCGTTTGCGTTTTCCTAGCCCGAAAACAACCCGAACCATAGTAGCCAGGCTTGTAGAACGAGGTCAAGTACTTTAATTTTATCCCATAATAACGCATAAGTGAATCATTTTTGGCACATTTTGAAGAAAATCTCGCCCACAGCAGCCCATAGATATACAAAAGCCCTGCAGCATGACAATGCTGTCCACAAGTTCGAAACAACACCCATTTTTCTGATCACTCTATGAAAAGGATTTTTCTTATATCCGGAGAAATAATTAGTATACTGGTAATAATTACTGCCAGTAAAACCAACTTGGAAAGGAATGATTAGTATGGCAAAAATCGGTATTGTCGTGGGAAGCCTGCGCAAGGGATCTTTTTCCAAGAAGGTTGCTGAAAACGTCGCTAAACTGTTTCCAGATGGATATACAACCGAGATCATCGAAATCGGCAATCTTCCCCTCTACAACCAGGATTATGACGCCGACTCTCCAGCTGAGTACACAGCCTTTCGATCCAAAGTGCGGGAAGTCGACGCCGTTCTGTTCGTGACACCGGAACACAACCGCTCCATACCTAGCGCTTTGAAGAACGCGCTTGATGTCGCTTCCAGGCCCTGGGGCCAAAACGTATGGGCTGGCAAACCGGCGGCGATCATCAGTCAATCCATCGGTAGTATAGGCGGCTTTGGCGCCAACCATCATCTCCGTCAGGTGCTCATGTTCTTGGATATGCCTGTTTTGCAGCAGCCTGAAGTGTATCTTGGCAATTCAGCGGATCTTTTTGATGCGAACGGGTCAATCAGCAGCAGGGATACTCTTGACTACCTCCAATCCTTTGTGGATGCGTTCGTGGCTTTGATCAGGAAATACAGTTCATGACAAGACAACATAGGTTGTTGACTCTTCGCCTGCTACAGGAAATTCCAATAATAAAGCAAGAACACAAACCCTTGAGATAACACGGCATAGGAAAGCGGCTTAAGGTATCCGGTCCGCTTTCTGATCTGATTCAGGGCTATCAAGGTAAGCGACGCGGTCAACAACGCATACACCCAACTAACAAGCCGGACATACCCCATCCAAGGCGTGAACACTAGTGCCGCCATTGGTATCCCAAAGACAGGGTGTATGTTCCCCAATAGAAAGAACACCAATAGATAAAAGCTGATCTGAGCGAGAGCCAGTGAACTCACAACAATGACGGCCGGCCGGGCAAGGGAAATCCGGCTGGCTTGTCTTTTCACCAAGAGTACGATCCAACGGACTGCTGTACCGAGATACACCAACAGTGACAGCCCTCCCACAAACAAAGCAAACTCTGCTGCAGCATACCAAGGTGTCCGCAAGAAAGTCACTGGAAAACTTGTGTAGTATCGGGTGACTCTGCCTGTGCTGTCCGTTACCGGATACAGCTGGGATCCACCGTCTATACTTTGGAAAACACCTGACTCTGTTGGAACGAACCTATTTGTCAACGAACCTCCGTCAACCACCAAGTAACCATCCTGATCCACATATATTCGGATGGGATTCAGAAGCCTTAGAACAGCCTCCATTTCGGTATAATTGCTGCGGCTGACATGAAAACGGCCGCTCAGCTGTTTTGATCTTTCCAGCAAGTCTTCGGAAGGCCCAGCCTTGCTTTCGTCACCAAAATAGCGGCCCATGAAGGCTTTGAAAACACTATCGCTGGCAGCGCTTGCATCGGCACCGTTGAAAGCTGTGAAAACCCCCAACTGTTCATCTGGCAAGAGGTATAACCCAGAATGGAAAAGGAAGGTGTCACCTCCATGGGCGATGATGCGCCGGCCGTTCATTTGCATTTCTATAAAACCATGAGCCATCCCAGGCAGTTCCGGATGATGTGCGAAACTCTGGCTGTGCATCAGCTGCCGGCTTTCCGGGCTGAGGATGTTCTGCCCGCCGGGTCCGCCGGACAGGTGTGCCAGCATGAATTTGGCCATATCACTGGCGGAAGTGCTGAGGCTGCCGGCTGGGTATAATTGGCAGAACTCGAAACTACCTAAGAGATAACGGCCTTCAGTATATCGGTATCCGGCTGCAAGCCGTTGGGCGAGTGGTTCTGGGACTGGTTGGCGAAAGGTGCTGCTCTGCATGCCCAGCGGGATGAAAATATGTTCTTCCACATATTCGTGAAAAGGCTTCCCAGTGATCCGTTCAACTATATATGCCGCCAAGGCGCACCCGTAGTTTGAGTAAGCGCTTACTTGGCCCGGAGGAAAGACTCTTGCCGGAACAGAATTCGCAAGGTATTCACCGAGCGGCTGTAAATCTTTTTCGGCGAGCACGATTGTTCCTATGTTCTTGTCCTCAAACCCGGCAGTATGCGCCATTAGATGCTCCATCGCGATGGGCTCCGTGCCTGGGCTTTCAAAATCCAAATAGGTGCTAACATCTTGATCCAACGCCAGCAAACCTCTTTCGTACAGCTGCATCACTGCCGTCCACACAAAAAGCTTGGAAATGGAACCAACGCGGAACAAAGTGTCTGGTGTAACTCTTGCATCTTCCTCGAGATCCGCGTACCCATAACCCTTTGCCAGTAAAACCCTATCATCGTGCACAACAGCGATCACCCCGCCGGGGATCCGATACTGTTCAAGCAGAGTCGTCATAACTCCATCCAGGAACGCTTCCAGTTCAACAGCATCGGTATATGGCTTGTTGGCTAAGGCTATATTAGTCCAAAGCATGAGCACCAGCGCCAGACATATCAGCTTCGGTGCGGAAACCCGTGATTTCCTTAACATGAACACTTCACCCCACGCTTTTATTTCCATCTCTTGAGCAAAACACCTTGTCATAAGTATGCTTTTGCAGATTCAGGAAAGACTACACTTGAACAAATAGGGCTGACAACCCTACCACTAGGGAGAGTAAGATGAAGAAGTATACAGATACGGCTGTTGTGGGAGTGTTGGCAGGAGTCTTGGGAGGCACGACCCATCAGCTTTTCATGTGGGTGTTTTACCTGATGGAAATAGCCAAGATTACTCCATTCCAATTGGGCGCATACGTGGCCATCAAACCGGGGTTGGACATCACTTCGATTCCCGCCCAGCTTTTGGGCATGCTTCAGCATTATGCATTGAGCACGATTATCGCTGTTATTGCGTTTTACTGCCTGCAGAAAATCGGGACTGATTATCTGCTGTTCAAAGGGTTTGTGTTCGGCCTTGCAGTTTATTTTCTGGTCTATGGATGGCTTGCAAAGACTGTGATTCCCGTTGAGGTGTTGCAGCCAGATCTGGCCACAAGCGTTGTTTATCTGCTCGGCAATCTGATCTATGGTATAACCATGACGATATGCTTGGCCAAGTTCAGAGTTTGACTCGAAACTGAATCCTAAACGATCCGGCCTGTTGTCAGTTATAATATATAATATATATTACCAAACGTGAGCATCCTCCTAAAAAATAAAAGGTGCATCGGCGATGCACCTTTTTGGCTTGTCACAGGGTAAAGGCTTCTTGCGGTTCAAAAGCCTCCCGCGCTTGGATTTCCTGATCAACAAACTTGCGGATCTCGCTTGTGCCGCAGAAATGGGTTGTCGCTTCTCCCTCGACCACCACCAGTGTGGGTGCCTGCATCACATCATACTTCGCCGCCAGTTCAGGCTGCTGCCCCGCATCGACCTTGATGAAGGATATGCCTGCCCTGTTCAGCATGTCCACGGCAATCGTGCAGTTGGGGCAGAACTTCGTGGTAAACAGCATCACCCGCTTCGGCTTCTCCAGCACCGGCTGTTTCGGCGCTTCATGCAGCGTACCAATGGAAATCCGGTACACTTTCCGTTCTTTGTACTCCTGTACTTTGCCGTCGTTCCAATTCTGGACCGGACGGTAATAACCCGTGATCCGGCTGTAGACTTCGGTCTTCGCGCCGCAGTGAGGGCAAGCCCACTGTTCGCCTCTGAGATACCCATGCTCTCTGCAGACCGAGTAGGTTGGCGAGATCGTATAGTAAGGCAGTGTATAGTTTTCAGCGATCTTCCGCACCAATGCCGCGGCCGACCGCCAGTCAGGCATCCGTTCGCCGACAAACGCGTGGAAAACGGTCCCCGATGTGTAAATCGTTTGCAGTTCGTCTTGGATGTCCAAGGCTGCGAAAATATCATCGGTAAACGACACCGGCAGATGGGAACTGTTGGTGTAATATGGTGTTTCTCCCTGGGACGCGGTGATGATGTCCGGGTACCGCTCTTTGTCATGCTTGGCCAGACGGTAAGCAGTCGACTCAGCCGGGGTGGCTTCCAGGTTGTACAGATCGCCATACTGCACCTGATAGTCCGCCAGCTTGTCCCGCATATGAATCAGCACTTCCCTGGTGAAGTCCTGGGTTTCCTTGTGAGTCAAATCCTTACGCAGCCATTTGGCATTGAGCCCGACTTCGTTCATGCCCACGAGGCCGATCGTGGAAAAATGATTCTCGAATGTGCCCAGGTAACGCTTGGTGTAAGGATACAGCCCTTCGTTCAGCAGCTTGGTGACGATGGTGCGTTTGATCTTTAGAGATCTGGCGGCCAAATCCATCATCTTGTCCAGGCGCCGGTAGAAATCCTCTTTGTCCTTCGACAGATAAGCGATGCGCGGCATGTTGATGGTCACCACGCCGATAGAGCCGGTGCTTTCACCACTGCCGAAATAACCACCGTATTTTTTCCTCAGCTCCCGCAAATCCAGGCGCAGCCGGCAGCACATGCTCCGGATGTCGCTTGGTTTCATATCGCTGTTGATGTAATTCGAGAAGTACGGTGTGCCGTATTTGGCCGTCATTTCGAACAAAAGGCGGTTGTTTTCCGTATCAGACCAGTCAAAATCCTTGGTGATGGAATAAGTTGGAATCGGGTACTGGAATCCCCGGCCGTTGGCGTCCCCCTCGATCATGATCTCGATGAATGCCTTGTTGATCATGTCCATTTCTTTCTGGCAGTCTTTGTATTTGAAATCCATCTCCTTACCGCCGACAATCGCCGGCATGTCCGCCAAGTCCTCAGGGACTGTCCAGTCCAAAGTGATGTTGGAGAAAGGCGCCTGAGTACCCCAGCGGCTGGGAGTGTTCACGCCGTAGACAAATGATTCAATGCACTGCTTCACTTCATAGTAAGAGAGGTTGTCCGCTTTGACAAAAGGCGCAAGATATGTATCAAAAGAGGAAAACGCCTGGGCTCCGGCCCATTCGTTCTGCATGATGCCGAGGAAGTTCACCATCTGGTTGCACAAAGTGGACAAGTGTTTTGCCGGCGAAGAGGTAATCTTGCCGTCAACACCGCCAAGCCCCTCCTGGATCAGCTGCTTCAATGACCATCCGGCACAGTATCCGGTTAGCATCGACAAGTCATGGATGTGAATATCGGCGTTTCGGTGGGCGTCGGCGATTTCTTGATCATATACTTCCGAAAGCCAATAGTGAGCCGTTATCGCGCCCGAGTTGCTGAGAATCAAGCCGCCTACCGAGTACGTGACTGTCGAGTTCTCTTTCACCCGCCAGTCGGTAACCTGAAGGTAGCTGTCGACAATTTCCTTGTAGTCAAGAATCGTCGACTTCATGTTGCGGATTTTCTCCCGCTGCTTGCGGTAGAGAATGTAAGCCTTGGCCACATCTGCATATCCGGCCTGGATCAGCACTTCTTCCACACTGTCTTGAATATCTTCCACTTGAATCAACGAATCCTTGATTTTCGGCTGGAAGTGTGCGGTAACCTTGAGGGCGATAAAATCAATCAAGTCGGGGTTGTAGTGCTTGTTTCTCGCTTCAAATGCTTTGGTGATGGCGGCGCTGATCTTGGATAGATCAAAATCGACGGTCTGGCCATCGCGCTTGACTACTCTGTACATGACCCGTTCTCCTATCTTTTTATACTTTCTTTACATATTATAAACCAGCGGATTGGGGGGAGTCAACAAAAACAAGGCCAAAACACACAATATATTGTAGGTTTTGGCCAGTTTATATCCAATATATAGGCATTTCCACACTTGTTCAGCCAATTCCTCGCAATTCCACATAAGGTATCACCGGCTGAATCATTGCCTTGAAGTGCTGCATTTCAGCTTCCGAATAGGCGTGGAGGCCAGGCCTGATGATGCTGCCCGAATCCACAAACTGCTGAAGGTAATAGCGTTTCGCCCCTTTAAGCCACTGGGCGATTGTCAGCAAATCGTTTTCGGTGTGGAATTCTTTTACCACAGTGGTGCGGAACTCATAATCCACGGCGCCGGAAAGCAAAAACGCAGCGCTTTCCCGGACAGGGCTCAAGTCGAAATGCTCCACCCCTGCGGTCAAAGCATATTTCTCCGGTGAGTTCTTGATATCCAAGGCGATGTAATCCACCAAGCCTGCATCCACAAGTTCTTTAAGAAGGCTGGGATTTGTGCCGTTGGTGTCCAGTTTGACCAGAAAACCGAGCCGCTTGATCTCCTCAATCCGGCTGCGGAGCTCTTTGTGCAGCGTGGGCTCGCCGCCGCTGATGCAGACACCGTCCAGCAACTTCACCCTGGCGCGCAGGAATTGGATGATCTCGCCCCACTCAATCTGATGCTGATCATAGCTGTTTCTCAACACCAATGGAGCGTTGTGGCAGAAAGGGCAGCGCATGTTGCAGCCGCCGGTGAAAATGGTGCAGCAAAGTTTGCCGGGATAATCCAGCAAGGACAGTTTTTCCAAACCGAGTATCTTCATGGCCGATCACCGATTTCTACTTGAACTATCTGGTACTATTTCAGGATAACATAACCCATCTTGTTCAACAACTCTGCGCCGTTGTCAGTGATGTAATATCCGTCCTCGATTCGAAAACCGCCCCAGATAGTGTTGAACACAGGAATGTCGATCGACAAGACCATGCCCGTCTGAATCAAATCTCGGCGTGTCGGCCCGAAGATCGGCGGCTCAAACTCAATCACCCCAACACTGTGAATTCCGGAATAAACGAAACTTTCGCCATATCCTGCATCCTCCATGATTTTCCTCGCTTCAGCCTCTGCCAGCCGCCCTTCCACTCCCGGGGCCATGGCCAGCGCACAGGCCTTTTGCGCGCAAATTGCCACATCCAATGCTTCCATGACTCGGGTATCCGGCTCACCCACCAGGATTGGCCGCCCGATCGCGGCATGATACCCTTCATACCGAGGCGCGACAGTGATCTGCACCAAATCGTTCGCTTCGATCTTCCTGAAGGTGGAGCGGCACATCAGCGGGCGCGAATTGGGGCCGGAGCCAACCATGGTGTCAATACCGGTGCCCTCTGCTCCTGCTTGCCTCATGGCACTCTCGATTGCAGCCGCCACTTCCCTTTCCGTGACACCGGGCTCAACCGCGTCGATGGCCGCTTGAAACCCGATTTCAGCGATTTTGTAGGCATAACGGATCACCTTCAGTTCCGCCTCGGTTTTTTGGGCTCTCAGCATACACATGGCGAATTCCACATCCACCCATTCTGCCTGGCTGAAAACTTCGGTAAAAGCCCGGTACACCTTGGCGCCCATCAAATCGCCGCCGGCCAGGCCGATGCGCCTCACCGCCTTGGTATCCATCACATCGGCGACCACTTCCGCCAGACTCTCAATCTTTGTGTGAGGATAGTCTTCGTCCGGATGGCAGAATTCCTTGAGGACACGAACGTCGGGGATCCGGGACCGCAGTTGGATGTATTCAGGGCTCTCGGGCCCGCACAAGATGCTGGGCTGTCCCTTTCGGTGCATGAGAATGCAAACTGGTTCGAAATGCACAGGGAAATCCGCCAGCCAGCGGGCATGGGCCGGCCCAAAGACTGCATGGTCATCGGCATAGGCAATCAGCAAATCCAAATCATTCTGTTCCATCAACTCCTGGACTCTTGCCCACCGTTTTGGGTACTCTTCCGCAGGAATCGTCGGTTTGTCCAAAACCATGGTCACACTCCTCACTTTTTGTCAGATGGAAAACGGCGGTGTAAAAGATAAACCGCCGTTTTGCTGATTACTGTTTGAACAAATCATCCAAAGCAGCCTGGACCCTTGGGGCAATTTCATCCATGGCCGCGGCCGCGCCCTTGGTACCGGCCAGCACTTGACTGAGCGCTTCGCTGGCAATATCCCAGACCGCTGTATACTGGAAGATGTCCCCGTCTGCCTGCCAGTTGTCGTTGGCGGTCAGGAACAGATCCAGGTGCTCTTTGGTGACCATCCAGTTCGTCACGATCTCATCGAGGAAACCCAAGCGGTCATCTTTGCGGAAGAGGAAGTTCGCCAGGGCGATCATCTTTTCCGGCTCCGCCGCATTGGCGGGCAGGCAGGTCAAAAAGAACTCAAATGCCGGGTAGTAGTGGCGGTCCACATGTGGGCCCAGCGGCATGGGCACCAACCCAAAATTGATCCCGGCTGCCTGAGCATGGCGGTTGCCTGGCAGATGTGTCGCGTTAAACGCTACCTTTCCGTCGACATAACTGCCGTTGCCAATTATACCCATGCTTTTCCAGCGCAGCACGGTGTTAATGGCATGGATTGCGTTCTCGCGGTTGTAAGCGAAAACCCATTTTCCGTTTTCATCCTGAACGGCCAGTTCGGCTCCATTGTAAGGGGCCCAGCGGATCAACGCAGCGGCGTTGGTGATATCCGGCATCCCCCATTGATCGACGATCCCGTCACCGTTGGTATCCTGGGTCACGGCGATCATGATCTGTTCAAGAGCTTCCTCGGTCCACTCGCCGCTAAGATACAGCTCATATGGATCAGGCTGGTTGTATCTTTCGATCAGATCCTTGTTGTATGAAATGATCATGATACTGTCGTTGACCACGCCGTCATGAAGCGCGATTCCATAGCGTTTTCCGTTATACTTGAATTTCTCTATGGTGTACCGATCCAAACTGGGGAGTGAATCGAAGAACTCTTCCGGCAAATAATCATCCGCGGGGAGCAGCATCCCTGCGGTGACCAAAGGGAAATAAGCCACACGGTGCGCCTGTTGAATGATATCGTACGTCGAGTCCCCTGACATGATACGGGCAATCATCAAATCGGCATTATCTATGAGCAAGGTTTCTATGTTGACATTGAACACCTCTTCTGCTTCAGCAATTCGATCTTCTGGTGGAAGCGCTTTCCAAAAGTCAGAGCTGACAATGGTTACAGTCTTGCCGCCAAAATCCACTTCATCTGGAGAAAGCACTCCTGGTGGTGGTTCGTAGTCACTTGCCGACGCGAAGCCAAAACTTGCGGCGGCCATGCAAACAACCAACAAGAGAACGACTGTGACCCGCTTCATCTACAAGACTCCTTTTAAGTTTTATTTCCATAATCTATAATTAAACTTCTTGTCTGAAAACACCTTTTAATTTTCAAAATCAAACATTGGGGCCATCGGCGCGTCAGCCCCAGTGATGCTCAATCAGCCATTGATAGTTGAACATGTAATGCTGCCGGCTGGAAATCACATGAATCATTCCATTCCTGGCCTGAACCGCGGCACAGTAGCCCATCGCCTCGCCGCTTGTGGGATCCATGGTGAAAATGCGGTTGCCGTTTTTGTCTTTAGCGCATTCCACATACTGGTTCGGATCTGTGGACTCGACCCGGCGCCCAGACCCGTCGCTCAACACCCGCTTGATCGGCCAAGTCTTGCCTTGATCGAACGAAAGCGCGGCATACAACCCAGTTATCTGTGTGAGCCTGCCATTGGCGTCAAAGCCAGAAACCCCCTTCATCTCCTCACGGGGAAGGTCTCGCCGATCCGTGAAACCGATCAGCAGGATAGGGCCTTCCTGCAGGCGGATCATGGCATGACGCTGTCCGCCGCTTACCGGCGGCAGCTCACTTGCCCGGTAAGTCCAAGTTCGGCCGCCGTCAGCCGAAAGGCTGAAAGGCATGCTGCCGTTGATATCCCTGCCCCGCCCTGCCGCCAATAGAGTGCCGTCATCCAGTTCCACCACGGAAGCGTGGATGCCCGCGATCAGGGGCCCTGTTTTTCCTTCTGCGAACTGACGCTCTTCCTGCGGCTCTTCTTGCTCTGCTGCCGGGCATGTCCAGTTTATGCCGTCTCCGCTTACGTATACCGCTGTGCCATGGTATTTTAGGTCATCGCAGAAGACCAGGATCCTACCGTCTGAAGTCTTGATAGTGCTGCTGATAACTTGCCCGCGGTGGCTGAAATCGGGGCTGATCAGCCGAGGCGGAGCCCAGGTGCTGCCGCCGTCAAATGATTGCCGCACGGCGACTGCAATGGTAAGGCCTTTGTTCTCAGCCGCCGCAACCCCGAAAAAGTGGTAGATGACATTGTTTTCCGGATCCCAGAACAAGTCGCAGCCGTGGGGGTTGCGATCAGGAATCAACCAAAAGACCGATGCAGGTTCCCACTGCCGGCGTTGGCTGTCGAAACGGCTGGCGGCATACCGCAGTTCCCGGCCTTCTTCCGTCTCGGTGGTGTACCATGCGGCCAGCAAGTCTCCGTTGGGAAGCTCTGTCAGTGCCGGCTGATGGTTGTGATATCCGAAGGGGCATTCGTAACTCAGCTTGACATATGTCCTTGGTTCGGAAAAATAAGGTGCGGCAGCAAGCTTGAGATCGCGCTCGGCAGCTTGGGCCCGCGCTTGAGCTTTTCGTTCGCTCACTGTCTTCAAACAGCGATTCCCGATAGCGAAGATCTTCCTCCGCTCCTGATGATCCCAGCGGTAGACATATCCATCTGACGGAAGTTCACCGATTACAACCCGAAAACCCATCAGCCAATTGCGGGCTTCCGGTATTTGCGCCATGCGGTTGGATACGCGCAGGTACTCGTCGTCTGTGGAATGGCTTCCACCTCTTAAAACCTTGAAGACACCATGGTCATATCCAAGCGGATCGGCTTTCTCGTCTTCGCTGTAAGGCCCATACCAATCGTAGCACCACTCTTCAACCAGGCCGTGGATGTCATACAGTCCCCAGGGATTGGGCGCGGCCTGTTTTATCGCCAGATCTTTGCGTTTAAACTCCGGCGGCAGTTGGCCGCCGGTGAAATATGCTGTCGCTGTCCCTGCCCGGGCGGCATACTCCCATTCCGCCTCCGTCGGCAGCCGATACGGCCTTCCCTCCTTGTGCGACAGCCACCGGCAGAAAGCCGCTGCGTCATACCAGCTGACAAACACCACCGCATCATCATCGTTGAAAGAAAACCCGTTTCTGCCGCGGTAACGCCGGTGTTCCGGGGCAAACACCTCATACTGCTTGTTGGTCACAGGGGCTGCTGCCATATAGAACAGCTGCGTGATTGTGACCTTGTGGACCGGGGCTTCATCTTCCCTAATCAGCCGCTGCAGGTTATCGTCCTGATTCGGTCCCTGCAAATCACCCATCATGAAGCTTCCAGGCTTTATTCCCACAAAATCCATGCCGAGGAAATTGGTGTACTTGCCCTGCACAACAAACCACCCCACTTCGATTCGTGTTTGGTAATTTTATAAGGACTTTTCCAACAATAGGCGAACTCATGGGTAATAATCAGAAAAAGAGATGATTATCGTGAAAATGAAAAGACTGGTAATGTTCGCCCTGCTTATATGCTTACTCCTGCTTCCGGCAGAATGCAAGTTTTCCTCCAACAATCGGTTTATCCAGACGGGTACCGCCAGACTCACCTTTTAACTAGCGGAAGAGCTTAATGGAATTGACGTCCACTACACAATAATCGGCTACCTGCATGGTGTAAAAGAACTGGGAACATCTGCATCGGGAAACACCATATCTTTATCGCTGCGCACCGGCTCATGGGTGTTCCAGGTTGAGGCCTCTACAGACAAGGGCTTCGGTCAGGGCACCGGCTCCGCCGAAATCCGTCACAACCAGACATCACATGTGACTATAAGCATCACGCCGAGCGACAAGTGAAACCACACAAGAAGACGAGGTGCTGCAAGCCCTCGTCTTTATTCTTTCCACATAATTATTGTACCGTCTCCGCCTGCCGGCGCCATCCGGCCAATTCCGGGTTGGTCCGCAAATAATACAGGTGCCAGAGAACCAAAACCGATCCTTTGCATAGGCTGGACAGAGTGATAGCCCACCATACTCCATCAAGGCCGATGAATGACGAGAGGATTAAGGCGCCGGGAATCCTAAGCAGATTGAAGGAGATGCCCACGATCGACGGGGGAAAGCTCCTGCCGTGCCCAATGAAAGCCCCCGCAGTCACAATTTCGACACACATCGCCAATTGGGAAACTCCCAGGATTCTCAGATAGCCAACACCGAGGCTGACTGCTTCCGGTTCGGGAATAAACAAAGCAAACATCGGCCTGGCTGCGAATATGAGCAAGAAAGTGGCAAATACACCGATCGCGGAAACCAGGCCAAGGCCGATATAATAACCTTTGACAACCCGATCCCATTTCTTCGCGCCGAAATTCTGCCCGACAAAGGCGCTCATGGCGGTCTGAAAGCCTCCTGCCGTCATCCAGGATATGGATTCGATTTGCGAGCCGATTTTCTGGACAGCGATTGGGGTGTCTCCCCATTGGGAAATAATTCTGCTGATAATCATGGCAATAGTGGTGAAAAGCGCGCTCTGCAAAGCCACGGGAATGCCCATTTTGACAATGCGCCGAAGATAGGCCGGATCAGGTTTTTCCAACCACCTTATTCCCGAAAACAGCTCTGCCCGGTGGCTGGCGTGATAGCAGAAAACAAGCGTCACACTAAGTTGGGCAATGACCGTGGCAATCGCCGCACCGGCTGTTCCCAGCCGTGGAAACGGCCCAACTCCATAGATCAAGATCGGATCCAGGATCATGTTAAGGATCAACCCCACAACATTGACCTTGAACGGCGAGGTGCTGTCGCCGGCGCCGTTAAAGATGGCGGAGAACACTGGATTGATTGTGTAGAACACCATTCCCAAAGAAACTATCAGTAAATACCCGCTCGCTTGTTCCTCAACAGATTGGCTTACCCGGAAGAAGGCGAGCAAGGGGTTGCGGAAAACGATCAGCGCCAAAGCGTACAGAGATGCCAGACATATGATCAGCTGAATACTGTGGCGGATGTACACTTGAGCTTCTCTGCGATCTCCCCTGCCTATTGACTGGGCAACACCGACCTCTGCCCCGATTCTGGCAATCATAATGATAGCCGCGGCAAACCAGGTGAAAAGCCCAGCAATCCCCACTGCGGCGACTGCTTCCGCTCCTAACCGCCCCACCCAAGCCATATCGGTGAGGCTGTACGCCATCTGCACAAACGATGTGGCGATCGTCGGCAAAGCAAGCCTAATCAATGTTTTTGAAATACTGCCTTCGGTTAGATCGATGATTCTGCCCATGCTGTATCCAAACACTCCGTCTTTGATGATCTATATTATAATAGCACAGAACATACAGTCTCGCACTATCAATGTCAGCTGTGGGCGAAATCTGTTATAATGGTACGAGGAGGTGCAGTGATGCAGCGAAAGGGAGAACACACTCTCCGGGCTTCTGTCGCGTTAAGCTCTCCAGGCCCTCTGGTGCTGGGGATTGGGCTGCTCTTCGGCAGATCAAGCACTCAGATCGCGGATTTCATCCGCCGGACCGCGGAGCTGGCGGCTCTTGTCGTTTCCCTTATTGTCTTCCGAACAATTCATAAAGGCAGCCGACAAGATTCTGCCCGGCGGAGAAGGTTGGAGTTGATTGTAAGCCGTTTTGTCGGAACAGCCATGGTTCTTTCCGGCCTGGCCATGCTGACTGTCGCCGTTCTTTCCCTTGGCGCTGAAAAAGGCAATGTGCTTCTCGGGCTTGTCATCGCTTTCTTGGGAGCGGTGACCAATTCGTGGTTCTGGCTCCGCTACCGCAAACTCAACCAAGAACAGCCTGATCCGATTCTGGCAGTGCAAAGCAGGCTGTATTTAGCCAAATCTGCTGTGGACGTTTCTGTGGTCGCTTCTTTGAGTTTCATCGCTTTGGCCTCCGCATCTCCTGCCGCAGGTTACGTGGATGTGGGCGGCGCCGCAGTTGTGGCGGCCTATCTTGTCTTCACCGGCATCAGCACCATCCGCAGGCAGCAGCCGCTGCAGGCTGTCTAGACTGGCATCTCCTGATTATCTTGGAAATATGTCTGCGATATCAATCTCCAAGCCTGGAAAACCGGGATGGGTGAACACTTCGGCTGACTCGGCGACTCGGACATAGCCGTTGTCCTCTAGAGCATAGGCCTCGATAAACCTGCCCTCCAGATCCACAAGCCAATAATGCTCCACTCCCGCATCACGATAGATCTGCATTTTCTCAAGCCGATCCTTACGGCCGGTGATGGGTGAGACGATTTCCACAACCAGCTTCGGCGGAATAAGGATTCGAACTTCTTCTAAAGCAGCTTTCGCACTCCCGGGAATATACAGCAGATCTGGTTGGACGACTGTAATATCGGACAGTTCCACATCCAAAGGCGCACTCAAGACTTCCCCTTCAGGATCGGCACTGTTGAAATAATTGATCAGTAACATCTGCAGGCGGTAAGACACCCGCTGGTGCAGCACACTTGGGGAAGGTTCCTCAATGAGTCTTCCCTGTATTACTTCGTAACGGACACCTGGCTTTTCCGGCATTTTGAGATAGTCTTGATACGTTACCAGAGGATCTGTCAGGTACTCCGCCGCTTCTTCCGCCACTTGTCTGGTCCTGGCTTGCATGGCTTTCAACACCGCTTCCAGGTTATAGCGGTACTGCCTTCTACCTACCTCCACATATGGGATCTGTTTTTGGCGAGTATATCGCCAAATCGTTTCAACCGATAGGCTCAACTTTTCCGCCAATTCTTGGGCAGTCAGCAGTTTTCCGGACATCATTCTCACCTCATGCATATGCTACCAGTCTGCACAACTTATGTCAAGTAATGTTATGTAAAATCAATAGAGCGGCAGCATAAAACAAGGCCGCGTTTCGCGGCCTCAAATGAAGAGTCTTAAGGTTTCCACTCGAAGCGGCTACTTTCAAGTTGTCGCCTGCACTAACCGTCGCTGTGCAGATCTCCAGTGGTGACAGTGCTGGATTTCAGATAAGCTTTGGTGCTCCCTTTGGATATATCTACAGCCGAGGCGCCTGTCAAGATTCCAGCGCCCACACTGCCGCTGACAACAACAGTGATCAGCTTGCGGGCGGAAAAAGCGCCGATATCCACAGCCCGCTTGCTGGATACTGTGGAGTCGGTTATATACGCCTCGGTATCACGGGCAAACACATCGGCCGCGGCTCCTGCGCCGCCACCGTAAATGAGGCCGGCTCCCAACGTCCCGCCGCCGCCGTAGTTATGGGCAATGTCAACGGCTCGGACATAGACCGCTTGAGTGTCTCCGGCCTGACCGGCGCCCTTGTTAATCTGGGTTTCATCAATATAGGCCTTTGTGCTTCCCAAGAGTAGGTTGACAGCGGCAGTGCCTCCCTGGCCCACTAAAGAGCCAATACCGTCATTGGCGGCTACACTGATGACGCTGTGAGTAGCTGCTGCCCCCACCGCAATACCATTTACCTCTTCATATTCCAAACGCTGGCCTATGAAGGGGGATACGGTGAGGGGGATAAGTTTATCGGGGTCCGTGTGCCCAATCAAAGGAAGGTTGCCAAAAAGTACTATAAAACCATCACCTTGGATGAACTGGACTCACTGATCCAGGATCCGGTGCACGAGTTCCGCGCCACTGCTCTGGCGATCCTGGTTTACAAGTTCCAAAAAAGCAGATCCGAATCGGAACGGGAGCAAATCGCCGCCTATTATCTGGCCAACCTCGATTATGTCAACAACTGGGACCTGGTGGACATGTCGGCGGACAAGATTCTTGGAGCGTTCCTTTTTAATAAGGACCGTTCCCTTCTTTATGAGTTGGCCAGATCCGAAGATCTGTGGAGGCAGCGGACAGCTGTTATGGCCACCTTTTATTTCATCAAACAGCATGATTTCGCCGACACCCTGCGCCTGGCGGAACTTATGATGAACCACGGACACCATTTGATCCACAAAGCGGTCGGCTGGATGCTGAGAGAAATCGGCAGCCGCGACCTAAAAACAGAGGTGGAGTTCCTTAAGAAACACCACCTCGAAATGCCACGCACCATGCTTCGCTATGCGGTCGAGAAACTCGATCCTGCGCTGAAAGAAAAATTTATGGCCAAATGACCGCTCAGCCGCTGTATGTCCACCCATGGTCGCCATGGTAAATCATCAGCCTGGTCATACCTCCATCTATAGTTATGTTTTCTCCGGTTATGAAACCAGCCCGATCACTGCAGAGAAAGAGCACCATTGCTGCGATATCGTCTGGTCGGCCTACCCTGCCGGCAGGGTGCTGCGATTTATCCGGCCCTTCGAACTGGGTACCTGTCGTATCGATCCATCCTGGGCTGATGGAGTTTACCCTCACTTTTCCCGCCAGGCTCACCGCCAGCGCATGAGTCAGGGCGGCGATTCCACCCTTGCAGGCAGTGTAGCTTTCCGTGTTTGGCTGGCTCATCCGGTCCCGGGTGGATGAAACATTGATAATCACTCCGCCCGGGTTAAAGTGGTCTTTGAAAAGTTTGGCAAGCATGAACGGCGCTGAAACGCCCACTCGCAGGACATAGTTGAAGTCATCGTAAGAGCAGTTCTCAATACCGCCCCGGGAAACACAGGCGTTGTTAATCAAGAAGTCGATCTTGCCCCAGTCGGCTATCACCTTGCCGGCGAATTCCCGCAGTGCCCCTTCCTCGGCGATATCGCCTACGAAATAATCATTCGGCAGCAGATCAATTGTGCACACATGCGCACCGGCTCTTTTGAACTCCTCACAGATGACTTTGCCGATGCCTCTGGCACCGCCGGTCACCACTGCCACTTTGCCTTGGAAGTCAAACATGCCGATCCCCTCCCTGTCGGCGGCAGACATCTACCCATCCTAGGCTGTTGGAATACCTCTCCAGCTCCGGAATGGTCAGTTCAATCAAAGAATTGGCGCTGCCGCATGCTGGGTATACGCTGTCATAGCGCTTCAGGGCTTGATCAAGATAGACCTCCACGCCTTCGTTGACAGCGAATGGACAGATGCCTCCCACGGCATACCCCACCAGAGTCACAGCTTCCTCGTTCGTCAGCATGCTCGGCCTGCGGCCGAACCGGGCTTTGTACTTGGCATTGTCTACTCTGGTGTCCCCGGAGGCGACCACCAAGATTATTCTGCCGCCAAGGCGGAATGACAGTGTTTTTGCGACACGCCCTTTTTCACACCCCAGGATTTGCGCTGCTTGGTCCACCGTGGCGCTGGACTGCTCGAATTCCATGATCCGATCGGCAATCCCCAGTGCCTGGAAATATGCTCTTACCCTTTCCAAGGACATTGATGCGACACTCCCACATCTATTAGTCGGATGACTGCAAAAACCACCCTTTGGCAAGCTCATTTGTCTTGAAGAAATCCAAGAGAAGCTGCCCGGCTTTTCTAGCCCCCATTGCCGACGGATGGGTTCCGTCAGGGGCTGGAGCGAAATCCTCCCGCTGCCAAGTCAGGCCATCGCTCAATCTCGGCCGGACACCGTCAGCCCATAAATAGGGGCCCCACACCATGACAGGGGCTGCAACCGGCCCTGCGGCCGGGTCATAGTTATAACGCGGAGAACCATCGATTTGTTCTTGAATCAGCCAGCGTACGGCAAAAGCACTCTCGTAGGCATATGGCTCGGGATTGAGGTCCCGCGCAGCGTAGCCGGCATAGGTCCTGCTGGAAAGAAAAACGATCTGAAGGTTGGGATACCGCCGTTTGGCTTCCCGCACAATCACTCCGATACATTCCTTAAGCAGCATTGCATGTCCGGGGAAATCCCCATATCGTTTCCCGGGGTTCATCAACGCTTGGTAAATCCACACAGCTTGAACCTGGGCTGGTGTGACACCTTCAGCAGCAAGCATCGCGTCGGCGTAATCCCAAGCTGACCCCTTTTCTCCCTTTCCGGGAATGTTAAGTTGGCGGCCGCAGTCAGCGGTGGGGTCGGCCCACGCCCGGGCGTCTTGGCCGCCGGCCGCCGCGTTCACCAGAATGACCCGATCGGCTTTGCCAGGGTCGGCTTCTGCCATCTGTTTGAACATATCGAAGATGATGCGTGTATTGGACATCCCGATTCCCATCAGGACAATCTTTCCGTCTGCGGAGGGATTGCCGTCCTCATCGCGGGGAGTAATCTTCGCAACTGCTTCCAACGCCGCCTTTTGATGAGCTGGAGGAGGATTGTTGCTCCCAGAGCCATAAAGCCCCCCGTCCTGGCCTTTGTATGTCTGGCCCGGCCCCATTTCTGTAAGGGGAGTGAAACCTGTGTAGGGAATCTCTCTTTCCAATTCAGCAAATTCCTGATCAGAAAGCTGGGGCTGGCGCCGCGATCTCCCGGCTGATTCATACTTGCTGATTTGCTCGCGGATGTACACTGTATCCAAAAACTCTGTGCTTGCTTGTCCCATCGCCGGCAGCTGCAAAGCAAGCACTGACACCAATACGGTTATTGCAACAGGAACCTGTTCACTGTCCTACTCTCCCTCTTTCAAGAGCTGTTCCACATAGTTTGGCAAAGCAAAACTGCCGAGGTGCAGACTGGTGTTGTAGTACTGCGTTTGCAGTCCAAGCCTGTTCCATTCATCCGCCCTCAAGTCTCTAACCGGATCCAAGCCTTTCGAAGCAAATCCAAACAACCAGTGGCCTGAAGCATAGGTTGGGATGTGAGCCTGATAGACACGGGCCACTGGAAAGATGCGCTTGATCTTGCGGTAGGCACTCTGCGCCGCCTGAATGTCCGACGCATAATACGGTCCCCCGATTTGATTGACTAGAATGCCCTGTCCCTTCAACGCCCTGTGACAGTCAGCGTAAAAAGCGCTGCTGAACAACCCTTCACCGGGTCCGAACGGATCCGTCGAATCGACTATGATCAGGTCGTATTCACTTTCTTTATCTGCCACAAACTTTACGCCGTCCATAAACAACAACCTCACCCTGGGATCATCCAGCTTCCCTGCGGTCTGGGGAATATACCGGCGGCATACCTCCACCACTTTTTCATCGATTTCAACCATGTCGATCCGCTCTATCGATGGATAGCGGATTAGCTCCCGCACCGTGCCCCCGTCCCCGGCGCCGATCACCAGCACATCCTTTATCCTTGGATTCACCGCCATCGGCACATGGGTGATCATCTCATGATAAATGAACTCATCCTTCTCAGTCAGCATCAAAAAGCCGTCTATGACCAGGATTCTGCCGAAATCTTCCGATTCATAGACTGCGATCGTTTGATACTCGCTCTTGAGATTGACGAGTTCCTCTTTTATCTTTATGGAGAATTTGACATTGGGCGTAAAATGCTCAGTGAACCACATCTGCCGCACCTCAGTAAATATTCATGCCGTGGAAAATCTCGACCATCTCTTTTTCCAGCATCTCCACAATCTGCTGCTGCTTCTCGGCAGGGATCTCGCTCACATCTTGGTTGAACAGGTATTCCTCCAGCACTATCTCTTTCACCATCATTTTGGTGTGGAAAGTGTTGCTTTGATAAAGATTGAGGTCAACCGCCACGTATTCTTTCAGGATCTCGGGATCGATGAAGCTCTGAATCGACTGGATCTGGTGATCGATGAAGCATTTCCCGCCTTCAATGTTGCGGGTGAAGCCGCGCACTTTGTAGTCTATGGTGATAATATCCGAGTCGAAGCTGTTGATCAGGAAGTTCAAAGCATTCAGCGGCGAGATTCTCCCACAGGTCGCGACATCGATGTCCACCCGGAAGGTGGAAATCAGGTGCTCGGGATGGTATTCGGGATAAGTGTGGACAGTAATGTGGCTTTTGTCAAGATGGGCATGGATCGTGTCCCGCTTCAGCAAGCATGGGTCCAAGATGCCTTGATTGCAGCTTTTATCCACTTGTCCTGGAGACAGGGGCTCTTCCGCGACCAAGAGATTGACCGACGCGCCTTGCGGCTCATAGTCCTGTTTGGAGATATTCAGCACGTGTGCCCCAATGATATCCGTAACCCTGCACAAAATCTCGGTCAACCGCTCGGAGTTGTACTGCTCATCGATGTACTCGATGTATTCCCTTTGATCCTGGTCAGTTTCTGCGTAGCAGATGTCGTAGATATTGAAACTGAGAGATTTTGTCAGGTTATTAAACCCGTACAAGGTCAGCTTCTTTGTCAATACCAATCCCTGCCTTTCCTTGTCAGATTTAATGGAACCGTGCTGTAAAGTGACTTCATTGTATCATATTATTCAAGCACATGTCCATAGCACACCCCCGCCGGGGTATATCCATTCTTCATCATAAAGACATTAATTCCCTTCCTGCAGGCGCTCCAGCTGCCTAGACCCTTCAACCTACCCTCCCTTGAAACATTGCGTTTCTTGTGCTATGGTGTACCTAAGAGTATGAGGGGGATTTTTATGAATCCTGATCGCTTTTATTATGAAATTGGGCCTGCCTTCTCGTTCTATCATTCCGTCACGGCGAATCCAGAGGGCTTTGACATTCACATGCACAGATCCTATGAAATGCTCTACTTCGTCTCCGGCGACGCCACTTACCACATCGAGGGACAAACCTACAGGATGGAGCCGGGGGATCTTGTTTTCACCAACACTCGAGAGCTGCACAAGATCATCTTTTACTCCGACGAACCTTATGAACGCAAATTCATCCAATTCAAGCCCGAATTCATCCTCGGGCTGCAAATCGACGGTTTCAACCCTCTTGCCGTTTTTGAAAACCGCAAACCAGGGCACAACAATAAAATAAACGCGGAGGATGTCCGCGCCTACAAGATCGACAGCTATATCGAGGCAATGCACCGCTACGCCAAAGGCGGCACCCCAATAGACAACGCCATGATCAAGGCCACACTGATTCAGATGTTGGCCGCTGTCAACCAGGTCTTTCATGACAAGTACCGGGGCGATGAGACGCTGGGTGTGCCCAACGCGAAGATCAATGCCATTCTCGCCTACATCAACGAAAACCTCAATCAAAGAATAACCCTGGACGAACTGGAGATGGCGTTTTTCATCAACAAATACCATCTCTGCCATATTTTCAGGCAGAATACTGGATTCTCAATCCTGGAGTATATATCCTACAAAAGAATCATGAAGGCCAAAGAGATGCTCGCCGAAGGGCAGTCCGCCACCGAAGTGGCGGCTCAGGTCGGCTACAGCGACTATTCCACCTTCTTCCGAGCGTTCAAAAATATTGTGGGCGTCTCGCCCAACAAATACAAGAAAAAGACAAGGGAACGGGGGCAGTGACATCTTTCACTGCCTCCGCCCCCTTTTCTCGACAATATTCCTGCATTACTGGGGCCGGCACTGGGTGAATGTGCCGATCAACGCGATCCGGTTCAGGTTCGGGTTGGTGACCGGGAATCCCAATTCCGCCGTGACAACGATGTCCTGAAATGGTGCGAACTGTTCTCCAGGGCCAAACGTGATGGCGCCTACCCATACACCAGGCTCAATCGCCACCGGGCCAGTCTGGAGCAGCTGAAACGGAATCGGCTGGGCACCTTGGCGCCTGATCCACGCCACGTAGATGTTTCCACCCAAGACCGACGGCGGCGGCAGGCCGATAGTGGCCGCCAGCACATTCCCGTTCCGGTTCGGCGCTTGAAACACCCTGACCACACCGGCGGCTTCCGCCTCTGGCAGCACCGGAACATTGGCCGTCCTAAACAACAGCATGCAGCACTCTATCGTCGGAATCTGGGCGCCGGGGATACAGATCACCTGTCCTGGGAAAATCAGGTTGGGATTGGTAATCTGCGGGTTGGCCGCGATCAGGGCCGAAAGAGGGACCCCGAAACGATTGGCGATCACAAACATGGAATCTCCGGGCACGACTGTATAATAAAACCCAGTGCAAAATGGTGGAGGCGGCGGAGGTATTTGCTGAACTGTCTGTCGCACGATCATGTCCAGCTCCTTTCCTGCTTGTTACTACAGCATACGCGCCTCCCGGAGATTGGCGATAGGACATCACCGTCATTTTTATTCCCAAAGATCCTCCCAGCTGTCCGCTCCTTCCCACAGAAAGACCTGGCCTTTGATCAAGCGGCAGTTCTTGTCGATTCCCTTGATCGCTTCCATCTCTTCGTCTGTCAACGGATCCTCGGTCACTGTCTTAAGGTTGCTGATGTAATTCTTCGGGTTGGTGGAGAAAGGAATAGGCACCTGCCCTCTTTGCACCGCCCACTTGAGGCAGACATGGGCTGGATGGATGTTATGCCGCTCGGCAATCTCCACGATCACCGGATCCTCGAGCACTACTGTGTCCTGCGGTGTCCGGTCCCGCTCCGGGCGGTTGGGTGATCCCAGCGGGCAGTAGCCGATGGGTACGATGTTGTTGTCCAGGCAGAACTGGAACAGTTCCGGCTGTTGGAAATGGGGATGCAGCTCCATCTCATTGGCCGCCGGTTTGATGCGGGCGTCCCGCAGCAGCAGTTTCAGTTTTGACACCGTCATGTTCGAAGTGCCGATGTGCCTGACCAGGCCCATGTCCACCAGCCGTTCCATCTGGCGCCAGGTACGCATGTAATTTTCATGGATGTAGGGCTTTGACCGGGGATCGCGGTAATCGGGCGGAGCCCCCGGCGGATGGTAGTTGGGGAACGGCCAATGGATCAGGTACAGATCGAGGTATTCCAACCGCAGATCTTTCAAAGTCTTGGCCACGGAAATCAAGACATCCCCGTCGCCGTGCATGTCGTTCCAGAGTTTGGAAATGATGAACAGTTCTTCCCGCTTGACATTGTACTTGTCCATGGCTTCGGCAATCTTCGGCCCGATCAAATGCTCGTTGCCGTAGACGGCGGCACAGTCGATCAACCGATAGCCGGCTGCGACAGCTCCCACCACTGCTTCGGCGATCTCCTCACCGGGATAGCGGTCGGAACCAAAGGTGCCCAAACCAATCCCCGGCATTCTGGCGCCGGTGTACAAAGTCTTTTGCGGTACAAGCTCAGGATTGACTCGCTCCATGTTATTCCTCCTTCACCCATGGTAAGATTCCAGCAGCCCACAAGTACTCTTCAACGCAGTTGACAACCCGGTCTTTCGCCAGTTCCCGAGGATGATTGGCCAATTCGCCGCTGCGGACCTTGGTGTACTGCATGGGCATGAATTGGCTCAACAAGCCCAGGGGAATCTCCACTTCCGCCAGGTTGGCGAACAACAGGTCAACGGCTGCTTTGACCTGTTTCTGAGGCAGATAGTAGCGGCAGCGGTCAGAAAAGCTGTATTTCCGCGCCAGACGGAGCCTGTGCTCATCACCGTGATAGTGTTTCTGCCAGTCTTTGGGGTTGGCAAGCATCGCCGCCTCCAAGACTTCGGGAAACTTTGCCAGCGGCCGGCCTGAGTGCCCCAAAAGTTCCGATTCAATCATGCTCAAGGCAAACAGCCCTTCCCGCAGGGCAAAAGTGAGCGCCGGGCCCACCTTGAGGAAAACGACTCCATCTTCCACCATCTGCCGCAGATGCAGCGGCGTCTGGTAATCCGTCGAATGGCCTTCGAAGACCAGGTTGGGATATGCCGCCAGCGCCTTGCTGAGCTCAGCGGCGGCTGCCCTGTCGTATGGATGGACCGTTTCGTCGCCGAATTCCACGCCCGGCTGGACTACCACGGCGATCACACGCTCCCAGGCGCTGTCCAGGCCTGCGGCTGCGAATGCGTCCTGATAGGCGGCGACTGTTTCTTGAAAATCTGAGGCTTTGGTGACCTGCACTTGGTCTTCGTGCTCCTGGCTGCCGCCGGGGATGGGGACTTCGCTGCCGATCACATACACTGGAGCGACAGCGCCGGGGTTTGAAGCTTTAAACTCGGCAAACGCCGCTTCCGCCGCCTGAGCCAGAGCAGCTCCTCTTTGGGCAATCAGGCCGGTAGCCAGCTTCTGGTTTGGATCATCACCGCCCAGGCGCATGCTGGTGTCGATGTGGATCTTGGCAAACCCAGCGGCCGCGAACTGCCTGATGAGCTCTTTTGCTTCCTCCATCGCCTGTTCGGCCGGGAGATGGCTGAAGGTCAGCGGGCCCAGGTGATCCCCGCCGAGAATGACATATCGCTCAGGAAAGCCTACTCGGGCGGCTATTCTGTAAACATAGTCCCGGAAATCCTTGGGAGTCATGCCGCTGTAGCCGCCGTACTGGTTCACCTGGTTGGCTGTGGCTTCGATCAATACGTAGGCCTGATCTTTCTTGGCCCGTTCCAGGCAGGCCTCGATCACCAGTTCGTTGGCGGTACACGCTGAATACATCCCGACTTTCTTACCCTCTTTATATTTGGCAGCCAACTGCTGCAGCGGATTCACGATTCACACCCCCATTTTTGCTGGCTTAGTCATTGACCAAGAGAATCTTCCCCTTGACGGCTCCCGGTGTCTTATACATAGCGAAAGCCTCCGCCGCCTGGCTCAAAGGGAATTTCTTAAATATCATGGCCTCGTCGTATTTAAGCTGGCCGGTCCTGAAAAAGTGAGCGGTCAGTTCCCACTCCTTGCCGGGGAACGGCGCGCTGTAAGACATCCAGGAACCGGTGAGGACAAACTCTTTGCGGTTCATCTGTTCGAACAGCTTGGGATCGAAAACCAACTCCTTGGTGGGAGTGCCGATAAAGCAGATTTGGGCTTTGTTTCCCGCCAGCTCAAAGGCGAGCTTCATGGTAATGTCCACACCTGCCGTTTCGAAGACATAACCGAACCCCCGCCCGGATGTGGCCGCCATTGCCTCTTCCTTGAAATCAGGGGATAGAGTGTTGAAGGTTTGATCGACTCCGAGCCTTTTGGCCAAAGCCAGGCGGTCATCATCGATATCAAAGACGAAGACTCTCCTGGCGCCGTAGATTTTCGCCCACTCAGCCGTGAACAGCCCGATTGTCCCTCCCCCGAGGATTGCCACATCGGCCGCGCCGCGGAATTGGACACATTCCAGCCCGTGCAGGCCAATGGTCGCCGGTTCAAACAGAGCCCCCTGCTCGAAGGACACACTCTCGTCAAACGGCACCACATTACGCTCCGGCAGGGCCACATACTCGGCAAAGGCTCCCTGGACGCGGGATCCGATAAATGTGTAATGCCGGCACTGGGAGTAGTTGCCCAAAAGGCAGTCGACGCACCTATGGCAGGGAATCAGAGGAACGCCGGCCACCCGTGCGCCCACAGCTGTCCTCTGGACAGCGTTTCCTACAGCCACAACCTCTCCCGAAAACTCGTGCCCCAAGACGATGGGGTAATAGTGAGCCCCGTCACCCAAGACCCGGGGGATGTCCGAACCGCAGATGCCTACCGCTCTCACCTTCACCAGAACCTCGTCATCCTTTGGTTCCGGTGTCGGCCAGTCTTCATAACGCAGATCCTCTCTGCCGTGCAGTACTGCTGCTTTCATAACTCTTCTCCTTGCATATATTATATTAATATTTACACTAATATTTCCGCATCAGCTCTTTCAGCTGTTGGTAGAGTTCTCGATAAAGCTGATAATACCGCCGGTAAATCTGATGATTAGCCGCGTCAGGCTGATGGGTCCGCTTGATCCTGATTGTCCTGGCCACCGCCTCTTGGAAGCTCCGGTATACCCCCACGCCCACTCCGGCGAGGATTGCCGCCCCGAGGGTAGTGGCTGTATCCGAGGAAGGCACCTGAAACACTTTGCCGGTGACATCGGCTTTGATCTGGGTCCATACCTCGCTGTTGGCGGATCCGCCCACGGCGTTCAAGACTTGGGCGGCGGCTCCTGCCTCCTCGGCAGTTTCCAGATTGTGGAGCAGCGCATAAGCGCAGCCTTCCATAATCGCCCGAATTAGATGCGCCTTGGTCTTGTCGTAGCTTAAACCGAAGAAAACACCCTTGGCGTGAACGTCCCAAAGCGGGGACCGCTCGCCGGCCATGTACGGCAGAAACACCAACCCGTCGGCGCCGGGTTTGACTGCCCCCGCCAGCTCGCTGAATACCTCAAAGGCGGTTCTGCCGCCCTGTTTCTCCATCTCTGTCTCGTACTCACCCAGCTGTTCTTTGAACCATTTCAGGGTGCCACCACCGCCGACGGTGCCCCCCTGCAAAAGCCACAGCCCGGGAACGACATGAAAACCTAAAATCAGTTTGGGATGGGCTAAAGCGCGGTCAATGCAGATGCTCATCCCCCCGGCCTGCCCTCCTTGCTCTTGGGTTTCACCTGGAGCGATGACGCCGGCGCCCAAAGTGCCGCAGGCTGCATCCAAGCCCCCGGCCACAACAGGTGTCCCGGGGCTTAACCCGGTCTCGGCCGCAGCCTGGGAGGTTACCGTGCCCACAACCTGATGGCAGGGATAGACAGGCGGCAGTTTCTCGGGGGGGATGCCCAGCTCGTCGCAAAGCTGGTAATCATAAGCGCCGGTGTTTATATTAAACACATGCAGCCCATAACCCTGCGACAAATCCTGTGTTATTTCGCCGGTCAGCCGGTAGACGGCATAGCTGTTGCTCTGCAAGAACTTGTCTGTCCGGCGGAAGATTTCAGGCCTGTATTCCTTGAACCACAAGATCTTCGGGGTGGAATAGGTGGGCTCGAAGCTGTTGCCGCTTACAGCCGCAATCCGGTCATTGCCGATTTCACTTTTGACCCGCTCGGCTATGGAACTGGCCCTGCTGTCCATCCAGTTCGGAGTGTTGTGCAGCACGTTCCCCTCAACGTCGACGGGGATGGCGGACCAACTCTGGCCGTCGACGCCTATGGCGCTGATCTGGGCGGCACCCGCCCCTTGAGACTTGAGCGCGGCCAAGACAGACTGGACTGCCCTGCAGACTTTCTCCCACCACTCCAACGGATCCTGCTCCACCCAGCCTTGCCCCAAGTGGTGGACATGGTAGGGTTCGCTGGCTTGGGCCACCACCCTGCCCTCAAGGTCAAAGGCAGCCACTTTGCAGGCGGAAGTGCCGATATCGATGCCCATCAAGAATTTGGACACAGTCAATCACTCCATCCATCCCTGTTTGCCATTCGCCGCTTATCTTCGCTCGGCATAGAAGATCACCGCTTGGCTGTTACCGGCGGTGTCGATCACATACAGGCGGTGCCAGCCTGTGTCCGGGGCCAAATTGATGGTGTGGCCTCCGGTGGTTTCGCCAAGGTACTGCTCGTCTAGATACCAGAAAATGGTGGCCCCGGGGTCGGCGTGGAGTACCTCCATGCTGATTCTCTGATACTGCCCGGAAGCATCCCGGGGTATGAATATATAGCTGTTGGGCTGCGGATATGCGATGCTCACAGGATTATGCTGTTTGGATGCGGGGCACTCCGGGTTGTGGGGAGGCAGGGCCGGCCCTTGAGAAACCGTATTCAGCAAGGCTCTGATCTCCGGCGGGAAATCCAGCCGCAAAACAGCCTTGAGGTCATCCCGATCCCAGCACAAGGAGCATACTTGCATCGTTTCCGCAAGGTTCAGGTAGACTGTCCGTTCATACGGCGAATACCGCAGCGGCTTGGCAGCCTGCGGCACCATGATCGTTTCTGTCTTGGCGGTATGCTGTCCCTCTTCGGTTTTCAAACGGTAGCCCGTGGCCGCCGACACTTCGATTTCAACCAAAGCGTCTTCCGGACATGCAAACCAGGGCTGGTACGGGTTCTTGTCCAAGCCGTTGAAGACTTGGAACAAAAGCGGCGCCGCGGCATCGATTCCGGTCAGACCTTTCGCTTCGCTGCCGTCGAAATTGCCCACCCAGACGGCAACCGTCCACTGCGGCGAAACCCCGGCCGCCCAGGCGTCCCGGCTGCCGTAACTCGTCCCCGTTTTCCACGCCAGCGGTACTCCTGAGGCATAATTCTGCCAGTGGTGTTCCAGGCCGGGCCGGGCCACTTCCGCCAGAATTTCCAGCACCAAATAGGCACTGCCCGGTGTGATCAGCTGTGCATCCCCGGAAGGTCCTTGCCCTTCGGGGAGTTTAAGCACATGCAGATCGGTAAAACGGCCAAGAGTCCCCAGGCCGCGGTAAAGCGCGCACAGTTCCCAAAGGCTCACCTCACAGCCGCCCAGCACCAGAGAAAGGCCGTAGTCCTGGTGGGTTTTGGTCAAACCTTTGAGCCCTGCCGCTTTGAGGAAATCGTAGAAGTTTTTTACACCATACTGGTTCAACAGATACACAGCCGGCGCGTTCAACGACCGGATCAGGGCGGTGCCTGCCCGGACAATGCCGTTGAAGCTGCGGTCGGAATTGTAAGGTGTGTATCCGCCGTAGCTTATCGGAGCATCCGGCAGGACGCTCGTGGGGCCGATCAGCCCCTCATCCATGGCCAATGCGTACAAGAATGGTTTCAGGGTTGAGCCCCCTGAGCGGCGCATCTGCACGCCGTCAATTTTGCCGAAGTTGTCGTTGTCGAAGTAGTCCTGACTGGCAACATATGCCTTGACCGCGCCGGTGGCGGTGTCCGCGATCAAGAGCGCCCCGTTTTTGATCCCGTGCCTGCTCAATTCGGCAATATATCGCTGCAGCACTTTCGTGGCCCAATCCTGCAGGTCCTTGTCGATGGTGGTTGTAATAATATCTTGATCCTCACTCCGCTTAAGGCTCTCCGCCAGGTGCGGCGCGGAAAGTGGAAAGGGCATTTGGCTTTCAGGCAGAGGTTCGGCCGCCGCCAGTTCGTATGTCTCCTGATCGATGATTTCCGCACGGCGCAGGCGCAGCAGCAGCTGATCCCGCTTGATCTTCAGCTGATCCGCGTTCTGCATCGGGTTGACATTGGCCGGATTATTCGGCAGCACCGCCAGGGTGGCCGCTTCGGCCCAGCTCAAATTCTCAGGTTCCTTGCCGAAATAGCGCAGCGACGCCGTCCGGTACCCGATGATGTTGCTCCCGTAGGGAGCGTGGAGCAAATACAGTTTGAGGATCTCATCCTTGCTGTATTTCCATTCTATCTTCACTGCCTGGGCCATTTCGATCAGTTTGCTCTTCACCGTGCGGGGCTTGGGCTGCATCAGCCGGGCGACCTGCATGGTGATGGTGCTGGCGCCGCTCACCCGCTGGCGGTGCACGGCATTCTGGTACAGAGCACGCGCCAAAGCCAGCAGATCGACGCCGAAATGCTGATAGAACCGCTTGTCCTCATAGTGGACCACAGCTGTCTTCAGTTTGTACGGGATTTCACTTCCGTCGTCAGGCAAAGCCCACTGCTGGTTCTGGTTGAGGAACACCCTCAAGATCCGTCCCTGCTCATCCAGGACGATCGTACTGTAATCCTGGGCAAACAAAGGTTCCGGCAGCGGCACCGCCAGCAGCGCCGCCGCCAGCCCCGCGGCGAAAACTGCCAGCAGCCCCAATCCAAACCAAAGCCATTTCCGCCTCATCTGGGCACGACCTCAACTGCCTGGCCCGAGGTGGTGACTTTGTAATCGTTGTTGTACATAGCCTCCAACAACGTCGGCGGGAGGTAAAACTGGCCGACGGTGACGGCATTGATCTTGACAATGAAGTCGTAGCCCGGATCCCACTGCATCCGGTCGAAGAACCACATGATCCGGTCGTCGCGGATGTCCACATACTCTTCATGCCCAAGGTTGAACCTCTCAGTCCACAGGGGCAGAGTGCCCTGGGTCACTCGCAGGTTCTCGATTTCCCATCCCGCCGGCAGCACCTGCACCAACGCCAGTTCGTAAATGTCCATGTCAGCTTCATGGTCGACATGGAAGACAGCATAGAAGGTGTCGCCTTGGGTGAGTCTGGAAATATCAACGGGGTTGCCCCATTGATCATAATAATCTGTTTTCAGAATCAGATTCTTCGCTTCAGGCTCAAGTTCGCCCCGCTTGGGAATCCCTTCCCACTCCAAAGCTGCGAACACCGGTACCGAAGCGGTGTTGGTGAAGCTGATCCGCCCACCTCCGTCTTGAGGGTCAAGACCTACCAATCCAACCAGATCCGAAACCACAAGTTCCAACCGGCTTTGATCCGCAAAGGTGACAATGCCGGTCAGCTCAGTTTCCACAGTCTTGACGGCTGCCACATATTTGGCCAGAGCCAAGAGTGCGTAACCGGTGGTCTGAGTTGAATACCACCTTGGCGATGAAACTGCTTCGGCGATCTGGTTGTACAGCGCACTGCCCCGCTCGAAGTCCCTGACCAAGGTGAGGATATCCAGCATGATCGCCTGATCCCGCAGCGTGGATCCATAAGTGCCGCCGAATTCCACATATTCAGGCGCAGATATGTCGGCGCCAGCCAGGATGGATTCTCCAATCTGCTTATAACCCATCAGGTAGTAAGCGCCGCCCAGGTAGAACCTGGCAGTATTGTCCAGTTTGTCCAGTTCACTCTCGCGCATATAGTTCATGGCGCTCAGCACAGGTGCATCCGCCAGAGCCAAAAGATAGAGGCGGTATGCCCTAGTAAGCTGCGTTCCGGCATTGGCTTTGGCCGCCTCGGCCTGATACCTGATCCAGCGCTCCAACATCTGCGCCGGTACATGGTACCCTTTGGCCTTGGCTTCCAGCAGGAAGTGGCCGGCATAGTTGGTGGCCCAGTGGTCGGCGGCGCTTGAGTCAGGCCAATAGGCAAAAGCGCCGTTCACCAGCTGATAACGGGAATAGGCCGCAATCACCCCGTTGATATTGCCGTCGATCTCCATAAGCTCTTCCTTGCTCACCGGATAGAGATCCGCCAGGTACAGCTGGGGGAACACTCCGGAGGTAATCTGCTCGATGCACCCATATGGATATCGAATCAGCCACTGCAGGCGGTGGTTCAGGTTCAGCCCACGCACACTTGACACCACCAGGCGGGTTGCGTCGGTTCCGGGCACGCCCCGCTCGGGGATGGCGAAGACGACTGTTTCGCCTGGATCCACCATCTGTTCATCCACTAGATATATATAAGGGTTGTCCGGCCGAACCGGAATCAGTGCCGTCGACCGGTTGGTATAACCCTGCAGCCTGGAAGAGGCAGAGACAGTGATCTCCACCGTGCCCACCGTACCGGCTGCCGCCAGTTCAAAGAAAACATCTGTCCGATCCCGGCTCCCCGGATCGACAACGAGTGTATCCGGGCCGATGATCTCCGCCGGGCCGGAAACATCGAGGTGGACATCAATCTCTCCCAAGCCTTCCTCCATGGTGAATACTGTGACGGGAACCCGAATCCGGTCCTCGGGGCCCAAAACCCGCGGCAGAGTCGGCATCACCATCACCGGCGCCTTGACGGCAGCCTGCTTTTCAGCACTGCCGTAGCGTCCCTTGCTGGCGGCCACAACCATGATCCGCACACTGCCGATGTAGTTGGGCAGCTTGATCGGCACTTCCGCATAACCGCCGGCATCGGTGGAGAACGGGCCGTAGAACAGGCTTACAGTTTCAAACTGGCCGGGATCCTCCTTGGGAACCTGCAGCTGCCGGTAGTCGGGAGCGCCGTCGCCGCCGATGCTTAAGTGATTGTGGATGTATCCGTATGTCAGATTAATGATGTCGGCGAAGTTGTCATAGGCTTTGGAAAGCAGCCTCTGTTTGGCAAAGAAGAACCCTAAGGGGTCCGGCGTAGCATAGCCGGTGATGTTCAGCAAACCCTCGTCCACAACTGCCACAGTGAACTGGCAGGGCTCGCCGTCGGCGGTTTGCACTTTGAGTATGAACTCTTCTTCCGGCCTCACCGTCTCCGGGACGGCGAGGTTCAGCTCGATCTGGGCGCCTTCGCTGGTCACATAAAGAGGGACGACACCGTACATCCGCAAAGGCAGATCATTGTCCATGCCGCCGTAGGGCTGGTAGATCACTACGGACAAATAAGCATTGGGTATATATTCCTGCTTCACATCAATCTCGAAAGATGTCTCGTTGGATGTCAGTTCCAACCAGCTTTGATGGAGAATCCGGCCCTCTTTCTCCACAGTCACCAGCATCCGGCCCCGGGCTGGTGTACTGAGGGAAACCTTGGCTGTTTCGCCGGGCAGGTACTGGGCCTTGTCCAGTTTCAGCAGCACGATATCGGCGCTCTGTTTCTGATCGCCGCTCGCCCACCAATATGAACGGAAGAAGTATCCTGCGCTGTGCCCGCCTTTGGGGTCTGTGACCTCCAGCAGCACTTCGCCATAATCCCGCACAGCAATCTCCAGCTCAGCCAGGCCTGCCTGGTTGGTGACGACAGTACCTTGTTCCAGCACTTCCGTGTGTTCGCTGGTTTTGTAGTAGCGGCGGAAACTGTCGAAGCTGCCGTATTCCCACCACCAGTACTGGCGTGAGTGGTAGAACTTGTACTCAAGCTGGGAATCGGGGATCGGATCGCCGGTGGCGCTGACATGAGCGATGACGAATTTTGTTTTCTGCCCCATGGCCACCTCGGCCTCTTCCAGTTCCATAATTCCAACGTAGCTGGGATAATGCTCAACAGGAATCAGCCTCACAGCCGGAACCGCTCTTCCGCCTGCCTCCAGCACTTTTGTGTCTATGCGCAGGCGCAAAGCCGAGGGCACCGGCCCGAATTCGGGCTTGTGCCACACAAGTTTCGCCCTGCCGTTTTCATCAAGGACTGTAGTGTGGACATTGCTGATCAAAGGCTTGAAATCCAGTGCCGGGTTGTCAAAGGTGAAGCCGGAGTATCCGGCGAAAGTCATCGGATACGGCTCCAGTGTCACAGTGGTTTCGCTTTCCAGCCCGCTCCCCGGCGCTCCAAACAAGTACTGGGAGCTGATAGCGAACGGCAGAAGCTGATCGTCGGCTGAAAGCCGCTCTTTTTCCGGTTCGACCGCCACCTCTATCCGGTAGGGGACGATTGTCTCGACCCGGATTTCGTGGGTGAACAACCTGCCGCCCACATCCAGGACCGCTGTCCAGATGCCCGTAGGGGCATCGGTGTCTGTTTGGAACTCGAAGGCGTAGAAGCCGTCAGAACCACTGTTGTCCACCGCCTCATACACTAGGCGCTCCAAGGGGTTGTACACTCTTAGCGTCACCGGGTGCCGATCCGGGAATGTATCCTGGTCGTTGCGGACTATGGCGGCGAGATGGACTGCCTCGCCGGGGCGGTAGACACCCCGTTCTGTGTAAATAAAGGCGTTGATTCCGTCCTGCTTTTGAACGCCGCCGATATCAAAAATCGACTGGTTGACCAGGGAAGCGCCGAGACTCATGACGGCAAAGTCATTACCTGTCCTCACTTCCACATAGCGGGCGGTGCTGTCCGTGTTCAGCACAGCCCATCCCGATGTGTTGGAATAGGCGGTGCGAATCACCTTGCCGCCGGCGTCTTTCAGCATCACAACTGCATCGGCGATCGGCTCGGTTGTCACAATGTCAGTCAGGAAGACATGAAGCTCATCCTCAAGCTGCCTGGCGGTGATGCCGATGTCGCTCACCAGGAGATGTTTGACCGCCCTGCCGTATTGGTTGAGGTAGCTTGCGCCGTACCAGTCGTGATACTCCTCTGACAGGTACAACACTTGGTTCGCGTCAAAACCGAGCTGCACCACATACAAAGCAGGATCATTGTCTTTGATGATTCGGCTCAAGTCCAGCTCGGTCTGGATCCATTTGTTGGCTTCATCGCCGATCTCCACGATCTGATCGGCGATGATCTCCCCATGGCGCTGAAACGCATAGTGGTTGTAATCATCATAGGAGTAGCTGTGGGGACGGTAGGAGTTTTCCTCGAAAAAGGCGATTAGGTTGTCCTCTTTCACCTTCTTGACCTGCAGCCGCAGCCTTGCCACGTTGATGGTCCTAAACACCAGCTTCTTTTCGTTGGTGCTGGGCAGAATCATCCCTGAATCCACAAATTCCACAACCGGGTTCCGGTCGGAGATCGATACATCCCAGACAAAATCGGCAGTGTCCGCCAGTTTCTGCCCATATGTGCTCTCGATGCCGGGAAACAGCCGCACCTGGTACATTTCCCGCGGGCGGAAAGGCCCGCTGATCACCAAGCTGTTTCCGTCAACGGCCACTTGACAGTCAATACTCGGTGTAAGGTGCACATACCCCCGGTAATCCAACCTAGGGTTGAGAGGCTCCGAGAAGATCACCCGCAGTTGGGAGAACTGGTCAAGCTTCTCTTCCTCAATCCGCAAAGCTCGAAAAGACGATTCCACACCGGTGAGGTAAAACGTTTCCCTAATATCGGAAGCGAGCTTGAGAGGGGATGCGGCGATCAGTACGGTCAATTTCCGGTCATCCGATTGGTTTCTGGCGATTGGCTGAGATTTGATAGTGAAGCTGTAATTGTCTTCAGAAGTCAGTTCATAGTTAAGGAACTTTCCGTCAAGCTCAAGCTTCAGCCCTTGTTTCAACAGTTCCGCGCTGACTTTTTCCGCAAGCTGCACCGTGCCGGAGAAATACACCTCTTGGGATGATCCGGCGCTGACAAGCTCGAATAGCCCACCTACCGCAAGGACATTTTGGCCTGTGGTCGCAAAATGGAACTCCAGCTGCGTCTCCTTCAAATCCAGGCGGGCGTGGTAATACTGTTTCTCATACAGGGGCGCCGAAGGTTGAAAAACCAGGGTCTGGGGATCTTGCCAGAAAGCTTTTCCATCGATATGCGGCGTGAAGGTGAACGGATTTGGGCTTAAAGGTTTTTCCACCGCGTTGGGGCTTACTTGCGGATTGGCGAAGCGGACTGCCACCGCCTGATCCGCGGCGATAAAACCTGAAGTGACGTGAGTGATTTCTGCTCCGGCTTCTGCGGCAGGAAGTGGTTTATTTGCCCGGTGATTCGACGACCAGACAGTAAAACCGATCAAAAGCACCACCAGCAGCGCCAAGGCAATCCCTGTCTGCGCTGTGTTTTTTTTAATCATATCTCTCCCCTCGCATCTGTCTGAAGCCAGACTGTGTTACTGTCTCACTTCCACTTTCCAACAGCAAATCCTGCCGCTGGATTGGTTATTTCCATAATGGTAATAACCTGATATAATAAGGCTGCGGCTTAGTTTTAGCGATTGGAGGAGAAGATGTTGACTATCAGCCGACAGCGGTTTCCGGAGATTGATTTGTTCAGGGGGTTGAGCATCATCGCCATGGTACTTTACCATCTGTTCTGGGATTTGGTCTACTTTGATTTTGTCCCCTGGGATCTCCTGGGCGAAAACCCCCAAATCATCGCTCAGGCCATCGGTTCATCATTCCAGCTGATCGTCGGCGTCTGCCTTTCCATTAGCTACGCCCGGGCAGCGGGACAGCACGGCACTGACGGGATCTGGAAGAAGTTTACGGCAAGAGGGTTGAAGCTATTGGCCTGCGCCGCAGCAGTCTCGGCCGTGGTCTATTTTGTCTTGGACGCGCCGATCATTTTCGGTATCCTGCACTTGATCGGCACTGCGGTCATATTGGCGCCCCTGTTTCTGCCGCGGCCGCGCTTGGCTGGCATCTTAGGCATAGTGATCATAGCCGCGACAAAGTGGCTGGCAAATCTTTCCATCCACAGCTGGTGGCTGCTGCCGCTTGGGATCGGGGAAAAGCATATCGCGATGGCCGACTATTACCCGCTTTTTCCTTGGTTCGGTGTGATTCTGATCGGCATCTGGCTGGGATCGGCCTTATATCCCGGCGGCACACGGCGGTTTAGGATCACTGAGCTGAAGAGCATCAACGATCTTCCCGGGACAGGCATCATCAGGCTTCTCGGCCGCCATTCTCTGTTGATCTATCTGATCCATCAGCCGATCATTTTCGGCGTGGTTTTTGGCATTTACACACTGTCGGAGTACTTCGCCAGCTAACGCCGGACAAAGAAACAGCCTGCGTCACACAGGCTGTTTCTTAAACAGCACATTGCCTGAACCAGTACACTATTTGTTCTTGAACAAGCTGTAAGCGATAATCGCCACCACCACAACAATCACAACCCACCAGTACCAAGCCATGGCCTTAACCTCCCTTGGGTTCTTGTATCTACATATTTCAATGTTTTCGGGCAATACCCTTTTTTATTTATATTGGGCCGCGGCTTGAGATATGTATGCTGACAGCTTATCCTCGCTCGAGGATTCGGATCGACGAATGCCTGCTGTGCTTCTCAATCGATACCTCTATGACTCTGCCCAGCACAATGTCGCAGGCGCCGCGGCAGTTGATGTCCGCAGTCCGGGCGGTCACACCCTCCGCATTGATATCGCCGGCGCCGCTGATCTGTATTTCCGCCTTGCCGGCCTTTTTGGCCTTCACGTTGCCGCTGATCTTGCCCCGCAGCTGTTCCACCGATCACAAGCGACTGTTGGTTTACCATTCCGCTGGAAAACGGCGGTTGGCTCAACCAACAGTTGACTAAACCTATGGTTGAAAAAACTCAGCTGTTCACGTGGTCGCGCAGGCGGCGGTAAAGCTGCTCAGCTTTTTTGGCATACCATTTGGCCAAATCGTGGTTCCCCAGTTCCCGGCAGCAGCGGGCCAACAGCACATATGCGTCTCGGAAATCAGGGTTGATGGCGAGGAGTTCAGACGCAGCCTCGGCGCATTCCTCGTACCGCTCAAGACGCATCAGCGCCACGGCCATCTGCATATAACAACTTTTCCGGATCTCCTGCCAAGGCTCGCCTGTCAGCAGGCCGAGCGCATGACGGTAGTTTTGGACTGCCGCTTCGTAGTGGCCCCGTTCCATGGCCAGATCAGCCCGGAACATATAATTGATGCCCCGGTCAGGGTTGCTTAAAATGGCTTTGTTCATCATAGCGTCGGCCTTGCTGTACGCGCCGATGCCCGCATACAGGCTTGCCAGGTTAAAGTACAGGCGCTCGTCCTTGGGATTGACCGCCAAACCTTCCTTATATGCCTTGATTGCCCGGTTGATCATCCCTGCGCTGATAAAAAAAGCCCCCAAGTTGATGTAAGGCTCGCTGGAACCGGGCATCAAACCGGCCATTTCCCTCAGGCAGTGCTCCGCTTTCTGCAGATTGTTGTGTTCAAGATAGGCAAAAGCCAATTCTTCCCAGAGGTACAAATTGTCCCCCCTGAACAACCGGGGGTTTCTCGTTTTGACACTCTGGAGCAGCCCCAGAGCCAAGTTCAGCTCCGCGGCCTTCAGCCTGCCCCCGCCGGCAGTGCCAAGAATATGCCTTGCCTGCTCCAGCTTGCGGCGGAGCGACACCAACAGCGGAGCTGGGGTACTGGCACCAAGCTTGTCATCGGGGACCCGGCGCAGCAGCCATTCATACCGCCGCCAGCCGGTGTAGTTGTCCCTAAACTGGACCACGAGCCACTTGCCGGGGCGTTTCCGGTAGCTGTTTTGGGCATAGATTTGGCGGAATCCTTTGGCATAGACCGCCAGCTCATTCCAAGGCTCCAATCCGTCTGTATCCATATTCCTGGGAATCCGGGCACCGTGGATGCGCTTGTGCAGATTATAATAAGGACTGCTTGTTTTTCCCGCTTCCAGCCTGGCGATGTACGCGTCAAGCTGCTTTTGGCGCCGAGCCGCTTCCTGGCGGGCTTTCGGAGAGTTGTTCCGAGGCAGGATCTCCGGTATTTCCAGAATCTCCAGGAGAAATGCCCGCCGATCTTCAATTGACTCGAAATGTATGTAGAGGTTAGGCATCTAAAGCGCCTCCTTTCCCCACTGCCTTTTCTCCAGTTTCACCAGAGTAATGAAAAAAACCTCCCTCTGTTTGACAGCGGGAGGTTTTTTCAACTCAGATTTGACTATTGCCTAGAACAGTGAGAAGGCTATGAACAAACCAGCACATATGGACGCCACCAGCGAACAGACGGTGATCTGGGTATTGATCGAAGGCCCGGCTGTGTCTTTGTAAGGATCGCCCACTGTGTCGCCGACCACTGCCGCCTTATGGGTATCGGAACCCTTGCCGCCGAAGTGGCCTGCCTCCACATACTTCTTGGCATTATCCCACAAGCCGCCGGCGTTGCTCATGTACAGGGCCAGGAGCAGGCCGCTGACAATGTTGCCCGCCAAGAACCCGCCGATCGCCTCGATACCGCCGATAAACCCTACCACCAAAGTGGCTGCGATAGCCATCACACCGGCGGGAATCAGTTCCCTAAGCGCACCCACGGTGGCAATATCGATGCAGCGGTCATACTCCGGCGTGACACCAGGCTTGCCTTCTTTCAAACCTGGGATCGTATCGAACTGACGGTGGATTTCCGCCACCATTCGCTCGGCGTTGCGGTCGACACCCAGCATCAGCATCGCGGAGAACACCGCCGGGATGGCTGCGCCGACAATCAGGCCGAAGAATACGGTCGGGCTCATGATATCAAAGCCTGCGAGCAGCTCCATGCCTCTGCTGGCCAGGATATCGTTGGCCTCAGACAGGAAGGCGCCCAACAGAGCGATTACCGTCAAACCAGCGGCACTGATGGCAAAGCCTTTGGTCACAGCTTTGACTGTGTTTCCGGCACTATCCAGTTCATCAGTGATCTTGAGGGCTTCTTCGCCAAGGCTGCCCATCTCCACCAAACCGCGGGCGTTGTCGACAATCGGGCCGTAAGCGTCGTTGGAAATGATCATGGCCACAATCGAGAGCATGCCCACAGCCGCCATGGCGATTCCGAAGAGTGAGTCGACATTGCTGTCAGGAACGATATTCTGAGTGATAGTGAACGCCAACAGCGCCGACAGAGCAATCCCGAACAAGGCTGGGAAGACGCTTAAGAAACCATAGCTGGTACCGGAAATGATAGTGAACGCCGGCCCTGATTTGGACGCATTCGCAACACGCTGCACCGGTGGGCGCAGGTCGTTTGTGAAGTAATCGGAAACGATACCAATCACAACACCGACAATCAGGCCGATGATCGTCGCAACCCAATAAAGCGTGTTGAAGCCAAAGAGCCAGGTCGCCAGTCCGGTCAGCACCACAAAGATACCGGTCGTCACATATGTTGATGTATTGAGAGCGCCGGTAGGATCGCCGCCTTCGTTAATCCGGGCCAGCAAAACTCCGATTGTGGAAGCAAACAAACCAATCGCCGCGTAGCACAGCACCATGTTGGTGTTGATGCCGATGGCGCCGCCATCCATCGCCATGCCCAGCACCAAGGCCGCCGACAAGCTCGCCACATGGGAGTCGAACAAGTCGGCGCCCATACCGGCAACGTCACCGACATTGTCGCCAACGTTGTCGGCGATAACAGCCGGGTTGCGGGGGTCGTCTTCCGGAATACCCAATTCAACCTTGCCGACAAGGTCGGCACTGATGTCCGCGGTTTTTGTGAAAATACCGCCGCCGGCCTTTGCGAACAGAGCCAGCGAAGATGCGCCAAAGCTGAAACCCAAGGTCATGGATGCGTCTTTGGTAAGCATGAGCACGAGCGTAGTGCCGAGCAAGCTGGATCCTACCACAGCCATGCCCATGACCGCGCCGCCGCGGAAACCGGCCATGAATGAAGGCCTGATGCCCTTGGTGGCCGCCTCGGCACTCTTCATGTTGGCGATAGTGGCCACAAACATGCCAGTCAACCCAGCCAAGCCCGAAAAAATGGAACCGGCTACATATGCCAGGGCTGTGAACAAGTTACGGGAAATGCTGCTGTCTTCATGCCAGATTGGCTGGGGCAAAAGAATGAATATCAATACCGCGACCACAGCAACAAAGATTGCCAGCAGCTTGTATTCCCGTACCAAGAATGTCTTGGCACCATTGCGGATTAAGGCGCCGACGCGGGCGATTTCCTTGTTGGTTGTGGGCAGCTTGCTCACCCACTGATACATCCAAAAGGCCACCGCGAACGCCAAAAAGGAAACAATGATTGATACAATCGACCAGGTCATAACTTAGCCTCCAATCCTATACTATAACTTCACAACAGCATCCGGCATTCCAAAAACAATCATGACATAATAGAAATCTTGTGTCAAATTATGGCGGCATTTCCGGGCTGACAGCGGCGCTGGGAACCAGGCTGTTCATGGACACACGCTCCATTCTGTGAAATTGGCCAAAATTGCCCTCATAGTATTTCCATTTTACCTACTGAATTCCTTCTTAAAAGCGCACATAAATAAACTGGGGCATGCAAATTGCCGCCCCAGCCCGCAAACACCGCAAGCCAAAATCTCTTTAGCGGCTCCTGTGAAGCATTTTCCGGTAGCAGTAGATTTCCAGCAGAGCGCTGAAGGGTACTGTCAACAGCATGCCGATGCCGAAGAACAATGCTCCCATTATGTTCAAGATCGCCATGACGATCACCAGCGTGAGAGTGAGCAGAAAATTGTCCCCGGCCAGGCGTATGCTTAACGATATCGAATCCACAACGCCGCAGCCCCGGTCAACCACAGCGAGGGGAGTGAAGACGGCAAGCAAAGCGAAGATCAATCCGGGGATGATCAGCAAGATCATGCCCACAAAGACACCCAAGCCCACCAGCAAGTTCGCGCCGATAAAGGGCAGCAGGTATTTCCCTCCAGAGAACAGATCGTTGACCTTGGCTTCTTGACCATCGGCTACTTTAAGATAGATGATCATCACGCCAATCTGAATGAAAATGGATAGCAGCGCCATGGCAATAGAGAAGGGAAACGCCACGAACGGCACACCGGCAATCCCCATCAGAAACTGTAAAAGGGTGAGCGGGAAAGACATAAGGCCTGCCACCACCGTGATGCCCAAATGCAGCAGGATCAAGAGCCAGCCTTGTCTTTCGAAGCATTCGAAAGCGAATTTGAACCCATCGATGATGGTCTTGAACACCGGGAGCCGCCCTTGATGATCTTCTCCATTCCACGGCTCTGCGCCGCAGCTTAGGCAGGCTGTCCGGCCCTCTGGAATCTCCGCTCCACATTTGGGACAGTACTCGGTCCGGCTTGTGGTGGTTTCTTGGCCGTCGCCGGCATGCCCCAGATGCCCACTGTGAATCTCCGCGTCGGCAAAAGTGCCGCTGCATCCAGCCACCGCGCAGCCTTGATGCTCCACCCAGCACCGGTGGTGATGGGGAGTACCGCACACCTTGCACACCAGGGCTTCGTCATGGCCGGAAATGGGCCGCTGGCAATAGGGACAATGCCTACCAATGATTGAACTCACTGCGACACCTCACTTTACAAACTGACTAAGTAATAAGTATTGTGTATATATTCGAGTTTAGAACAATAAACCCTGCACAAAGCGGTGCAAAATAAAACCAAAGGAAGTGGTTAGACTAATCCCAGGAATGTCACACGGCGGAGGTTGAATTGTGGGAAAAACAGTGCTGATCCTTGGCGGCGGGACCAGCGGCGTGGCGGCCGCCAACGTTCTGCGCAAGCTGTTGGGCGAACAACACCGGATTCTCGTCGTCGACCGCGGCGGCAAGCATTATTTCCAGGCCGCTTACCCGCTGCTCATGGCCAAGCTGCGCAATCCGGAACAGATCACCCGGAGTCTTGACAGGCTGCAGGAAAAAGGTGTTGAGTTCATTCAGGCTGAAGTGGAGGAACTTCTGCCAAGCCAGAACCAAGTCAAGACCACCGCCGGCCTTTTGCGTTACGACTATTTGATTGTCGCTCTCGGCGCCGAGCTTCACCCCGAAGCTGTACCCGGTCAAAAGGAAACAGCTTACAACCCCTACGATATCCACGCCGTCCATCGGCTCCAAAGAGAGCTGGAGTTCTTCCGCTCAGGAACCATAGTGCTTTTCATCGCGTCCCTGCCTTACACAGGAGCAGTTGGCCCATATGAGATCATTTTCCTGATCGATGCCTGGCTGCGCCGGCGCAAAGTCCGCAGTCAGGCCCGCTTGATTCACATCACTCCCGAACCGGCCTTGTTTCCCTTTGCTGGGCGAAAAGTAAGCAGCAGTCTTGAACAAATGCTGCGGCAAAGAGATATCAGCCTAATCACCAATGCCGCGATCCAGGCCGTGGACAAACAGCGGCATGCCGTGATCCTGGCGGACGGCAGAGCCATCTTTGGCGATCTTTTGATCGGCGTCCCTGCTCACACCGGCCCACTGGCACTGAAAAACGGCCCATTGGTTCTGGATGAAGGCTGGTGCGCCGTGTCCCCCCACACGCTTCATGCCAAGATCCAGTACGGTGACGGCAGCCATGTGGCGGAAGCAGAGAATATTTTCTGCGTCGGCGACGCGGCCGCCATCCGCATGCCCGCGAACGGTATGTGGGCCCCTAAGGCAGGTATCTTCGCCCACTACCAGGCTGAAGTTGTCGCCCGCAACATCGCCCTCAGCATCACCGGACAAGCACCCCGTTTCCGCTATCGAAGCAAAGGGGCCGGCGCGGTAATGATCTCCGGGTTCAACCAAGGGAGGATTTTGTCCATAGACTATTACGCTTCCCCTCCCAGGACGGCCATGCTGTGGCCGAGCGCTGCCGCCTATCTGGCCAAGGCCGCCTTTGAAAAATACTGGCTGAAGTACTGGCTTTATTGATACACCTTTGGCACTTATTCCCATTGGCCAAAAAAGACAAGCGTGCTTAATCGCTTCCATTCATGCACAGGATAAGAGTTGAGGAGGTTGTCACAGTGACAGAGCACAAGCAGCGGATCCTAACCCAGAAAGAATACCAGCAGATGGCCAAGGCCAACGAGCCGAAACGGCCTGTTTTGGCCAACTGTGTCCGGGCGTTCTTGGTGGGCGGAATTATTTGTCTGATCGGCCAGGGGATCACGGACTTCTACATTTTCTGTTTCGGATTCACCGAAAAAAGCGCCGGGAACCCTACAGCAGCCACTCTCATCTTTCTTTCCGTGCTCCTCACCAGCCTCGGCGTTTATGATCACATCGCCCAGTGGGCCGGCGCAGGGACCGCCGTGCCGGTCACCGGCTTCGCCAACTCCATGGCCTCGGCTGCGCTGGAACACCGCACGGAAGGATATGTGCTTGGCGTGGGCAGCAACATGTTCAAGCTGGCAGGATCCGTGATTGTCTTTGGAGTGTTTTCCGCGTTCGTGATCGCCTTGATCCGCACCCTAATCGCCATGATCGGAGGTGTTTAAGCCGTGAAGCAGGGAAGTCAAAGCTGGGTTTTCACCAACTGCCCGGTTATTGTCGGGGCTGCGGTTGTCGGCGGCCCGCGGGAGGCCAGAGGCCCCCTCGCGGAGGATTTCGACCTGCTCCACGATGATCTGCTTTTCGGTGAGAAAACCTTTGAAAAAGCCGAGAAAAAACTTCTGGAAGAAGCCTGCGAACTCGCTGTGCAAAAAGCCAACCTGCAAAAGCAGGATATTGAGTTTTTCATCGGCGGCGATTTGTTAGACCAGATCATCAGCTCGACTTTCACCGGCCGGACGCTGTCCGTCCCCTACCTTGGCGTGTTCGGAGCCTGCTCGACATCAATGGAAAGCCTCGCTTTAGGCGCCTTAATCGTCGATTCCCGGTTCGGCGGCAATGTGCTCTGCGGTACCGCCAGCCATTATGCCGCCGTTGAAAAACAGTATCGCTATCCTACGGAGTACGGATCCCAAAAGCCCGATACGGCACAGTGGACCGTGACGGGAGCCGGAGCCGTAGTCCTAGGGCCCACGGGAGCCGGCCCCAGGGTGGTTTCAGCGACCATCGGCAAAATTGTGGATATGGGCTTGAAGGATCCGTTCAATATGGGGGCCGCCATGGCGCCGGCCGCTGTGGACACCATCGCTGCCCATTTTCAGGACCTGGCCGCCTCTCCAAGCGACTATGATCTGATCATCACTGGTGATTTGGGCCGTTACGGCCACCAGCTGACCCTGGAGCTGTTCCCCAAGTACCATATAGACATGCCGGAAGAAAAATATGTTGACTGCGGAATGATGATTTACAGCCGCGAGCAGCCGATGCGCTTCGCCGGGGGCAGCGGCTGCGCCTGTTCAGCGGTGGTTGTTTTCGGCCATATTTTGAACCGGATGCGCCGCGGCGAACTGAAGAAAGTGCTGATCGTGGCCACCGGCGCACTGCTGTCACCCCTCTCCTACCAGCAAAAGGAGAGTATTCCCTGCATTGCCCATGCCGTGGCTATCGAGTACACCGTATAGGAGCGTGAATGATGGATGCAAATCTACTTCTGGGCTTTTGTGGTCGGCGGGTTGATCTGCGTCATCGGCCAACTTTTGCTCGATGTAGGCAAGCTCACTCCCGCCCACATGGTGACAGTCCTGGTCGTGGCCGGGGCTATCCTATCAGGGTTGGAGCTGTATCAGCCCCTGATTGACTTCGCCGGCGCCGGCGCTTCAGTCCCGATCACCAGTTTCGGAAACGCCCTTGTCCAGGGTGCCCTCAGTGAAGCCAAGCGATCCGGGCTGGTGGGGATCGTCACCGGAATTTTTGAGGTCACCAGCGCCGGAATTTCTTCGGCAATCATCTTTGCCTTTCTCGCATCCCTCGTGTTCAGGCCAAAAGGATAGAAAGGGTGATTCTTTTGAGGGCAGCCGCAGCCCTGTTCCTTATCCCGCTGTTGTTGGCAGCAGGCTGCAGTTCAGGCCTGCAGCCCAAATCCCAGCCACCGCAGGCCAAAACTCCGCTCCCTTCAGATCTGAGCCTTGCTGCCCAGGTCAAAGAAACCGTTGAGCGTCACCGAGCGGTGGACCAGGCGGTGGCGGTGGTGTTGAAAGAAGACATCTCCGTCGCCATCAAAGTTTCGGGTTTCGACCGCCTGAGGTTGAAGCAGATCAAGCAGGAAACAAGTGATCTGATCCGCAAAACGGCGCCGCAGGAATACACTGTCCACATCACCACAGACAAACGTATCTTCCGGGACTTGAGCAAGGTGCTCAGCGATATAGAGGCCAACGGCGGCGTCGCCACGCCCAAGACTCAGGACCAACTGGCAAAGCTGAACAAGGACATGCATGGCTGAAGCCCGCGTAAAAACGCGGGAACTGCGAATGGAGGTTCGAATCATGGCAAACAGTAATGACTCATCCACGAAAAGCAAAAAGCCGCCACAAAAAGGCAGCGCCTTTGACAACCAAAAACAGCTCAGGCTCGGGGCTGATTCCACGGTTGAACCGCAAAAGCTCGCCGGTGATCAGTCCACGGACAACCGCATCGACATCAACGATGCCGAAAACAACCTGGAATGGAGAGCGGAAACCCCCGCCGGGGGGCCTTTCATGCACCCGATGCACGACGCCACAGCTGATCCTCAGCTGGACACCAAAAAGAGCAAGCCCGAACCTGGGAGGTGAGGCCATGCAGCAGCTGACCTGGAAAGTGGGGGGCGCCCAAGGCGAAGGTATTGATTCCACCGGCGAGATCCTGGGGACGGTCCTCTGCCGCCTGGGATACCACACCTTCGCTTACCGCCATTTCATGTCGTTGATCAAAGGCGGGCACACCAACTACAAGATCCGCGTCGCCGACAGGACTGTGCACTACCACGGTGACCTCACGGATATCCTCATCGCCTTTGATCAGCGTACTATCGATGAAAACCGGGAGGAACTGCATCAGGGTTCCATTGTGATTCATGACGCTGCGTTCGAGCCCCAAGGTGTGGCGTCGATCCAAACGTGCGCCGTCCCCATGCGCCAAATCGCGGAAGAGCTGGGCAATGCTATCATCAAAAACATGGTGGCGATTGGGGTCACCGCCGCTGCCCTCAATCTTGATCCCGCGCCATTCCTGCAGACTGTCGCCACCCGCTTCGCAGGCAAAGGCGAGAAAATCATCGCGATGAACAATTCCGCGATCCAACAAGGATATGATTACTACCGCCGGCATGTACAGCGCCGCTTCTCTCTTCCCACTCGCAAAGCGGATGAACCGCTGATCCTGATTTCCGGCAACGAAGCGGCTGGTTTCGGCGCCCTGGCGGGAGGCTGCCGCTTCCTGGCGGCCTATCCCATCACTCCCGCCACCGAGATTATGTATTGGCTGGTAAACCATCTGCCGGACTACGGCGGCAAAGTAGTCCAGGTGGAAGACGAGATCGGCGCCTGCCTTATGGCAGTGGGGGCAAGCTACGCCGGCGTCCGGGCCATGACCTCCACCTCAGGACCGGGGTTTTCTTTGATGCAGGAGGCAATCGGCTTTGCCGGCATAGCCGAAATCCCGATTGTTATCGTGGATGTCCAGCGGGGCGGTCCGGCGACAGGCCTCCCCACACGAACAGAGCAATCCGATCTAAATGAGATCCTCTACGGCGCCCACGGGGAAATACCCAGGATTGTGATGGCGCCCGCCACAATCACAGACTGCTTTTACCGGATGATTGACGCCTTCAACCTGGCGGAACACTACCAGTGTGTGGTGATTGTGGCGACCGACATGTTTTTGGGCATGTCCAAACAGTCTGCCGCCGAGTTTGACTTCAACGCTGTCAAAGTCGAGCGATCCGGCCTGATCAGCGATGAGAGCCTGACAAAGCTCCAGCCCGGCACCTTCAAGCGTTATGCTCTGACCGAATCAGGAATCTCACCCCGATCCCTCCCCGGGCAGGCCAATGGTATGTACGTGGCCCTTTCCAACGAACACGATGAACATGCCCGGGAGGAAGTGGAAGATCGGCACAACCGGATCACACAAATGCAAAAGCGCTTCCGTAAACTTTCGCCCTTCTCCCCAAGCCAGTGGGGTACGATGTACAGCGGCTGTGATGAACCGGATCTGCTTCTTGTCGGCTGCGGCTCTACCTACGCCCAGCTTAGTGAAGCCCGGCTGGCGCTGGAACAAGCTGGAAAAAAAGTTGCCCATCTGCACCTGCAGATCCTGGCGCCCTTTCCGAAAGCCGCCGCTGCGCCTTTAATCGCGAAAGCCCAAAAGTGCCTGGTTGTGGACAACAACTTCACAGGACAATTGGGGATGCTGCTTAAGAGAGAAATCGGGTTTCACCACAAATACATCTCCCACAACCGCTATGACGGCCTGCCCTTGACCGTGGTGGAAATCACAGAAAAAGCAAGCGAGGTGTTGTCATGAGTCTTCGACTCACAGACTACCGCGGCGCCCGCCCAACCTGGTGCCCCGGGTGCGGGCACTTCGCCGTTTTAGGCTGCCTGCAGCAGGCCATTTTCCAGCTGGGGCTCCCGCCCGAGTCGGTGGTGGTGGTATCGGGAATCGGCTGCTCCGGTAAGATAGTCCAGTACTACGGCGGTTACGGGGTCCACTCGCTCCACGGCCGGACTATTCCAGTTGCCACCGGAATCCAGATTGCCAACCCTGAACTCACGGTGATTGCCGCCGGGGGTGATGGCGACGGTTACGGCATCGGGCTCAACCACTGGGTCCAGGCCATGCGCCGCAATGTCAACATCACCTACCTGGTGATGGACAATCACATTTATAGCTTGACCACCGGACAGTATTCACCCACCAGCCGAAAAGGCTTTATTTCCAAAACCACGCCCAAAGGCTCCGCCGAACTGCACCTGCGCCCCTTGGAAATAGCCCTGGCAGCCGGAGCTTCATTTGTCGCCCAAGGCTTTTCCGGCGATGTGAAGCAGCTCACCAACATCATCAAAGCCGCCATCGAGCACAAAGGCTTCAGCCATGTCAACATTTTCAGCCCGTGTGTCACCTTCAACAGGATCAATACCTTTGAATGGTTTAAGGAAAGGATTATCAACTTGGATGAACAGGATTACCAACCGGGCGATCGCCTGCAGGCTCTGGCCAAGGTCATGGAGACGGACGGTGTCCTCACGGGTATCATTTTCCAAGAAGAAAGGCCTCTCTTCCACAATGAATTGGCTGGAATCAAGGACCAACCCCTGACCAAAACCCCCCTTGCCCTGACCAGAGAACAGTTTGATCAGCTGCTGGCAGAACACCGCTGCTGATTGGCGGGCGAATGAAAAAGGCGGCCATTCCGGCCGCCTCACATGTGTCGGCAGTCTATTGGATGTTGATGCTCCGCCTGTTGGAACGCCCCTGATCCTTCTTGGGGATCTTCACGTCAAGCACACCATTGTTGTAGCGGGCGTCAATTTCATCCGGATTGACATCGCCTACATAGAACTGGCGCTCGCAGCTCATCATCCTCCGCTCACGCCGCACATACCTGTTTTCCTCTTCCTCATTGTAAGTCTCGTCACTCTTGACTCCAATCACCAGATAATCGCCGACCACTTCCAGGTTGATGTCGCTCCGGTTCACACCGGGAAGCTCCGCCTGGAGCAGGTAATGATCACCGGCATCCTTGATGTCCACCCGGAAGCCGACACCGCCAAAGGGCCAATCCGTCGGCCAATTCCAAAACTCCCGGAAAAAATCGTCGGCGAACCTCGGCAGCATTCTGCCTCTGCGCAGTGGTCTCAGGCTGTACATGGATCAACACCTCCAAAAGCTGTTTTCACTTATCATTCTAGTGAAACGTCAGGGAAAGTCAAACTCCGTTTCCCCGGAGATTTGACTATTTTTGACCTTCAGCTTAAAGGATCAGCCGATCCCATTAAATTGCTTAAATTTTCAAGGTCAGACAAAGTCAGGGCCCCGCATCCGGATCCGTTCCAAACAATATTTTACCCCGGCCGCTGACATTGTATGCCGCCGGCCGGGGCATGGACACTTCGCTTCAATCACTAATCCGCTTATAGACTTCATATCGGTGAGGCCACGGGTTTGCGGGGTCGGTAATTCCTTGCTCCGACTCGATTAGCTGCCATTCGGCCCGGTCGAAATCGGGAAAATATGTGTCGGCCTCGAAGTCCCCGTCGATAACCGTAAGATACAGCATGTCGCAGTAGGGAAGCAGCTGCCGGTAGATTTCACCTCCACCGATGACAAAGTTCGTCTCATGAGGATCGAGCAGGCTGAACAGCTCGGGAATGGAATGGGCAATCTCCACACCGGGCTGATCCACCCTGTACCCTTCGTCTCTGGTGAGGATGATGTGCCGCCGTTTGGGCAGCAGCTTGGGCAGGGACGCGAACGTCTTTCTGCCCATGATCACTGTATGACCACTTGTAATCTGCCTGAAGCGTCTCAGATCGTTGGGCAGGTGCCAGGGCATGCGGTTGTCTTTGCCCAACTCCCTGTTCCTTCCGACCGCAGCGATGATGGCCAGCACTAGACCGAAACCTCCATCTTGATTCTGCCGCAGTGACGGTAGCCGATCAGCTTGATGTCGTCAATGGTGAAATCGTAAAAGTCCTTGATATCCGGGTTGATCCACAGCCGCGGCGCCTCGTATGCCTGATCCGCCCTGGACAGCTGCAGCTTCATGCCTTCCACTTGGTTTTCATAAATGTGGGCGTTGTTGATCACATGGGTGAACAAGCCCACCCTCAAGCCCGCGACCTGGGCGATCAGATGCACCAGCACAGCATACTGGGTCATATTGAAGGGAACCCCCAAAGGTATGTCGCCGCTCCGCTGCACCAGCATGCAGTTCAGCCTTCCGTCAGTCACATCCCACATCGTCAAAAAGGCGCAGGGCTGCAGCTGCATCTCAGGCAGGTCCTCCACATTCCACAAGGAAACGATCATCCGGCGGCTTTGGGGATCTGTCTTCAGGGTCTCGATCAGCTTGTCCAGCTGTTTGTACTTCCGGATTTGGTAGCCGTAGGCCTTGCCGATGGTGTTGTCTGCGTCCACCCAGTGATCCCAGATGTGGATGTCCCGCTCCTGAAGCCAAGTCACATCGTTGCTCTGCTGCTGCCAGATCCACAGCATTTCCTGGACCGCTGTCTTGAACGCGACATATTTGGTTGTCAGGATCGGGAATTCCTGCTCCAGGTCAAACTGCATGATCTGGTGGGGCAGCTTGTAGGTGGGAACCCCCGTCCGGTTTTGATCATAATACCCGTGTTCCAGAATACTGCGGGCAATCGCCAGATACTGCTGATCAGCCAAGCTCATTAAACGGCACCTCGCTGCACAGTGATTGTCCTTTTCTTACTTCAACTTTTCCGGATCAATCCCTGCCTGACAGTGCAAATCCAAATGGCCGTTGGCCAGCCAACCGCCGTCTACCACCAAAGTGTGCCCGGTGACAAAATCAGACATGGGCGAGCACAGAAAGATCGCCGGGCCGACCAAATCTTCCGGTTCTCCCATTCGCCCAAGAGGAGTGCGCCTGGCCATCTTGTCCGGTTGGTGGATGCCTTTTTCGATCAGTTTCTGCACCATTTCCGTGATTATGTAGCCCGGGCTGATATTATTCACATTGATTTTGTACCTGCCCCATTCCGCGGCCAGGGTCTCGGTCAGCTGTTTCACCCCACCCTTGCTGGCGGCATAGGCGGCTCTCTGCTGGATCCCGGTATGAGCCACCAGGGATGTGATGTTGACAATCTTCCCGCCCCTTCCCTGCTCGATCATGACCTTGCCGGCCTCGCGGCACATCAGGAAAGTCCCGGTAAGATTGATGTCCAGGCATCTGTTCCAGTTTTCCAGAGTCAAAGCTTCTGATTGGGACACCATGGAGATACCTGCCGCGTTGACCAAAATATCCACAGCCCCAAAGCGTCCTACTGTCTCCTGCACAACCCTTTTCACATCTGCTTCGGATGCCACATCGGCTTCGGCGATCAAAGCCTCGACGCCGTATTCGGCGATTAATCCTGCCTGTTCCTCAAGCTGAGCGCGGGTCCGGCTCACCAATACAATATGGGCGCCTTCTCTGGCCAAGCCTTTGGCGATCGCGGCGCCGATGCCCCGTCCCGCTCCGGTAACGATTGCCACTTTGCCGGTCAACAATCCCACCTGCTAGTCCTCCTTTTGTCAAAGGTTCCTTACTGCCTCGATCACGTCGGCGATCACCCAGTCTGGCGTGGAAGCGCCGGCGGTGATGCCGATCTTCTGAAAACGTTCTTGTGCGATCAAGTCCATAGGCAGGTCCGAACGGTTTTCCACCAAGATCGTGTTTTCACAGTCCGCTTTGGAGATCTCCACCAGTTTCCTTGTGTTGGAGCTGTTTTTCGACCCGATGACGATCATCAAATCCACCTGCCGGGCGACTTCCGCCGCGCTTTCCTGCCGGTTCTTTGTGGCGGTGCAGATAGTGTTGAACGCCGCGACATGCCTGCACCGGCTTTTGACGGCAGCCAGCACCTTTTCATAGTTCTCCAGGCGCTCCGTCGTTTGGGCGACAACACAAACCTTCGCTTCCGGATCAAGATCCGGGAGATCACTTCCGTCCCGGGTAATGATGGCCGAATTGCCGCACCAGCCGTTGATGCCCTCGACTTCCGGATGGCTCCGGTCCCCCACAATCACAATCTGGTAACCCATACGGTAATGCTGCTCCACTTTTTTGTGGATCACCGCCACATAAGGGCAGGTGGCGTCCACAACATCAGCCCCCGCCTCCTTGATTCGCTCGTATGTCTGGGGCGCCACGCCGTGGGACCTGATCAGGGCCACACTGCCGGGGCCGAGATCATCGATTTGCTCGGGAGTGATGGCGCGGATTCCATGTTCCTCCAGTTTGCGGATCACATCGTTGTTGTGAATCAAAGGGCCGAGGGTGTACACCTTCAGCCTATCTTCCCGGTAATACCGGGCAGCTGTGTCCACTGCCCGTTTTACACCGAAACAAAACCCGGCATTGTCCGCCACAATGATCTCTTTCGCCATAGGTACCATCCATTCGTAAGCTTTGCTATCATTATACCACCAGTCTGTTCAGCTTTACACCGGCCTTGGCCAGGCTGCCTGCGGCTGCCAGGGCGATCACCGAATCAACCGTATGGTGCAGGAGGGTACCGATGCCCACCACCACCAGCGCAGTGTAAAGGTCAAAGCCGAACAGCGTCACAACGACGGCCTCGCCAACGGCATGGGGCAGCGCCGTCAAGATCAGGGCCCCTCTGTTGCTGTAACCTGCGCGCACAAGCAGGCCGCCTATGATGCCGATCAAAATGTGCACCGCCGCCCTGGCGGCGACTACCGGACCCAAAGTGAACCAAAAACCAAGCGAGGATCCAATGCCCACCAATGCCGCCACCCGTGGGCTGATAAACATGGCCAGCATTGTCGGGACATGGCTGCCGAGAGTCGCGGAAAACGGGGGGATATATACCTGCAGCCAACCACCGAAGGCAGTTGGAATCAGAATCGCCAGCGCCGCCAGAATCGCGCCGTAAAGCAGCTCGTGAGCTCCTATCCTTGCTTTCACCGCGGATCACCTCCGTCACTGAAACCATCTTAACAAACTATTTGTCACCTGTCTATACATCTGATAAGATATTACTGCAAGACAGGAAAAATTTTACCAGAGGCGAAGCTTTTTAATAGATTCGCCCGGGAAAGGTGGTCGCCATGAACAGCAAAAGCCGGCGCGCAGCCATTTTGAGATATCTCAAAGACACCAAGGAGCCGGTCACGGGAGCGAGCTTAAGCGAACGTTTCGGTGTGACCAGGCAGGTGATCGTCTCAGACATTGCCATCCTGCGGGCTAAGGGCGAAGACATCATCGGCACTCCCCAGGGATATATCTGCAGCGTGCCGGGGAAAACCATGATCCGGCAGAAGATAGCCGCCGTCCACTCCAGCGACCATGCCCAGATTCGTGAAGAACTGTACATCATTGTCGATCACGGGGGACGTATTCAAGATGTGATCGTCGAGCACCCGGTTTACGGAGAGATTACAGCCAGTCTGCACATCGCCTCCCGTTATGACGCGGACCAGTTCATAGCCAAGCTCGCGGCATACAATGCCGAGCCGCTGTTGGTGCTCACCGACGGGCTGCACCTCCACACTATCGAAGTGGAGAGAATCGAGACATTGGAGGCAATCAAACAGGCGCTGTCGGCCAAAGGTTTTCTGGCGGCGGAATAAAAAAAGATTAGGCAGGAGCGGTTCCTACCTAATCCAGCTGCGGTGATGTTACAGCGCGAAATAGATCAAGACCACAACAATCAGGATCAACGCTAATAGGATGGTATCGAGATCCAGGTCTATATTGGCACTCATATTTCTACCCCCTGCTGCATAGTAGAGCCCGTCACCACCAGCTCTCAGTCTATTCTATTCCGGCAGGCGTCGCGGCGTATCAGGAACCGAGTGTTGTTTTGGTAGGAGGAAAAAACATGTGTGACACATTTGTGGCGCTGGCCAACAGCACCGAAACAGGGAAGGTCCTGTTTGCCAAAAACAGCGACCGGCAGCCGAATGAACCCCACATCATGATCCGGATCCCGCGCCGGGTTCATCCGAAGGGATCCAAGGTCAAGTGCACATACATCGAAATCGACCAGGCCGAGGAAACCTACGAAGTTCTGCTTTTGAAACCTTCCTGGATCTGGGGCGCGGAGATGGGCTGTAATGAGTGGGGGTTGAATATCGGCAATGAAGCGGTGTTCACCAAAGAAAAGCAGGGGCCCCCGAGCCTGTTGGGCATGGATCTGCTGCGGCTGGCTCTGGAACGGTGCCGGACCAGCGAAGAAGCTCTGCACTGCATTATCGAGCTTTTGGAACGATACGGCCAGGGAGGAAACTGCGGCTACGAGCGCCGCTTTGTCTACCACAACTCTTTCTTGATCGCCGATCCCACTTCTGCCTGGGTGCTGGAAACGGCCGGCAGGTTTTGGGCGGCGCAGAAGGTGAAAGATGTCCGCTGTATTTCCAACCGGCTGTCCATCGGACATGATTACGACCTGGCCCATCCACAGCTCGTGGACAATGCCGTCAACAAACGCTGGTGCCGTCCGGGGTCCAGTTTTGACTTCGCCCGCCTGTATACTGAGCCAATCTTCACCCATTTCAGCGGCTCGAAAGAGCGTTTCGCGCACTGCAGCGCCAAACTGGAGGAAAACAAAGGCAGGATTACGGTGGAGATCATGACGCAGATTCTTAAGGGGCACGATCCTAAGGTTTCCGATCCCTTCGCCCGCCATTCCCTCACCAGTGTCTGCATGCACGGAGGATTTTTGTTCGGCGACCACACCACCGGCAGCTATGTGGCGGAGATCGGGCCAAAGAGGGCGACCTACTGGCTGACAGGAAGTTCCACCCCCTGCATCAGTATATTCAAACCTTACTGGCTGATTGATCACCAGCTGCCCATGGTCTTTTCGGAAACGGAAACCGATCAGGCTTTGGCTTTCTGGCACCTGCGGGAGACCCTGCACCGAATGGTTCTCAGCCGGCAGATCGACCTTGACGCTTACCTTGAGAAACGGGATCAGCTGCAGCACGAGCTGTTTCAGACGGTCAGCAGCCTGGATGTGGACAACGCCGATCCCAAGACGCTGGCGGAAGTGATGGAATATGGGCTGGCGGCGGAAGCCAAACTGGTGACGGAAACGATCAATGAAGCGGAGGACAAACCAGCCCGTATCAAAGGAAATCCATATTTCAGACATTACTGGCGAAAACAAAACCGGGGATTGAACCCTGCGAAGGAGGTTGTGCCATGAAAATCAAGTGGTGGGGGCATGCTTGCTTCGCCATCACAGCCCAAAACGGCAAAGTTCTTCTCACAGATCCTTATCCGCCGAGCATCGGTTATCTGCCGATCGCGGACTCGGTGGACATCGTCACCATAAGCCACGATCATTTTGACCACAACGCCGTCGACGGGCTGAGAGGCGAGCCGAAGATCATCAAGGAGGCGGGCAGGCATCTGGTGGACGGGTTTGAGATCACTGGGATCGAATCGCTGCATGACGATGCCGGCGGCAGTAAAAGAGGGAAGAACCTAATCTTTTCCATCATGGTTGACGGCCTGAGAATTGTCCATCTGGGGGATCAGGGCATCACACTCACCCCCGGCCAACTGGAGCAGATCGGCCAGGCGGACATCGTCATGATTCCGGTGGGAGGAACCTACACCGTGGATGCGGCCCAGGCTTGTCAGATCGTCCAGCAGCTCAATCCCAAGGTGGTCTTGCCCATGCACTACCAAACCGAAGCACTCACATTCAACATCGCTCCTGTAAGTGAATTCACCAAGCTGTTCGCCCCCGGGCAGGTGCAGACGGTGGACAGCGCCGAGCTGCAGCTGGACACACTCCCTGCCGAGCAGAAGGTGTATGTGCTCCAATACGTGAATCAAGCCGCCGTATAGGCGCCAAACTGCAAAAGAACAAAAAATGAAGGCGTCGCAGCTTTTTCGGCTCCGGCGCCTTCCCTATTTAGCCCAAGACAATTCCGCTTCACAGGCCGAAATACCAAGAGGCAATGGAGAAATAGATCAGCACCCCCATGATGTCGCATATTGAAGTCACCAGCGGGCCGCTGGCTGTGGCCGGGTCGAGATTGAGTCTTCTCAGCAAGAACGGCAGGCTCAAGCCAATCAAGCTGCCTCCGAGCACAATCACACACATGGAGACGGCAACCACCAGGGCGACTCCCAGCCCGCCCCTGACAATGCCCACCAGGTAGCTTGCGGCTCCCAGTACGATTCCAATGGGAACAGCCACAGTCAGTTCTTTCCACAAAAGCCGCCACCAATCGCCGAGGTGGACATCGCCAACCGCCATCGAACGGATAATCAGCGCCGATGATTGGGCCCCGGCATTTCCGGCGCTGTCGATCAACAGCGGCAAGAAGAACACCAACGCGACCACAGATTGGATCGTCTGTTCGTAATAAGCCATCCCGGCGCCGGACAGGATATTGACGAAAACCAGAATCAACAGCCACGGCAGCCTGCTCTTCAAAAGCTGGGCTGCGCTCGCATCCAGAATATTGGTGTCCAGCTCGCCGACGGTGGCCATTTTGTGGATGTCCTCTGTGGCCGCTTCTTCAATCACATCGATAATATCGTCTACGGTCACGATCCCCACCAACCGGTTCTCATGATCGGTCACCGGCAGGGCCAAAAGGTTGTATTTCTGCATCAGCGCCGCGGCCGCTTCACTTTTATCAGCCGTCGTCACCGAGACGATGTCCCGCTCCATGATCTCCTCAATCTTTGTCTCCGGATGGCTGATCACCAAGTCTTTCAAAGACACAATGCCTTCCAGATGCCGCTCATTGTCCATGACATAGCAGGTGTAAATCGTCTCCTTTTCCAGAGCGATGCGGCGGATTTTGGCCAGAGCCTGCTCCACTGTGAACTCTTTCCGGAGATCCACAAACTCAATGGTCATGATGCTGCCGACAGAATCGTCCGGGTAGTTCAAAAACTGATTGATCAGCGCCCGCCTGGACTCGCTGGTATGCAGCAGAATCCGTTTGACCACATTCGCCGGCATCTCCTCCAGAAAGTCGATCATATCGTCGAAGAACAGTGCGTCCACTATTTCCTTCAACTCGTTCTCACTGGCCAGTTTGGAAATGGCCACCTGGGTTTCGGAGTCGAGGTATGCGAAAACATCGACCGCTGCGTCTTTCGGCAGCAAACGGAATGCCAGGAGCGCCGATTTGGCATCCAGTTCGTCGAGCATTTCGGCAATGTCCTGAACCGGTTGTTCAAGGAGTACGCCTTTCAACTCTGCGATTCTTTTGGCTTCAATCAGTGAACGGATTTGGTTCATGTCCATGTCGATCACCTCTTTCGTCGGAATTTGTTTCCGGGTCAAAGTTCGCGGAAATACGCGCTGGTTGTGTCGACGACATAGTCAACATCCGCATCGTCAATCTGATAATGTGTGACAAGCCTTATGCCGTACTGCGAACGTGCGATGGCTTTGATCCCCGATGCGGACCATGCCTGCACCAACTGCTCCGCCGTCACTCCAGGCCTGGTAACGTCCAGCATGATGATGTTGGTCTCCACTGGAGCGGCAATCCGCAGCCCCGGAATGCTTCCTAACCTTTCTGCAAGACGCTTGGCCCGTTGGTGATCCTCCCGCAGGCGTTTGGTCATCACTTCCAGGCTCTCCAGGCCGGCGGCCGCCAAGACTCCCGCCTGTCGCATCCCGCCCCCCAGGATCTTGCGGTTTTTACGCGCCCTGGCGATAAACTCGGCACTCCCTGCCAAGAGGGAACCGGCAGGAGCAGCCAAACCTTTGGACAGGCAGAACATCACTGAATCGAAAGGCGCAGCCAAAGTCTTGACATCGATCCCGCTGGCGGCAGCCGCGTTAAAGATGCGGGCGCCGTCCAAATGCAGTTTCAGGCCGGCCTCCTTGGCGATTTCCGCGATTTCCTCCACCTGCCCTTGAGGCAGCACCCGCCCTCCAGCTCTGTTGTGGGTGTTTTCCAAACAGAGCAGCGTCGTTTTCGGATAGTGGATGTTGGCGGGGCGCAGAGCTTTTTTCAGCTGTTCCGGAGTGAAAATCCCGCCTTCGCCTGGAAGCAGGTGTGGAACCAGGCCGGCAATCCGGCACAGCCCGCCCACCTCGTAGTAATAGATGTGGGCTTCCGCCTCAAGAATGACTTCTTCTCCCGGATGCGTATGGGTCATCAGCGCCACCAGGTTGCCCATGGTGCCGCTGGCGACGAACAGCGCCGCCTCTTTGCCCACAAGTTCCGCTCCGTAGGCCTCAAGCTGGTTGACAGTGGGATCTTCCTGGTATACATCATCTCCAACCACAGCCTTGCTCATCAGTTCCCGCATCCGGGGTGTTGGCTGGGTAACGGTATCGCTGCGCAGGTCGACAGTTCTCATTGGTGCCATCCTTTCATCAATCTAGAACCAGGGTGTACTGGGCTTTTATAAAAAACAGGATAATTATCAGCCATAGATTACAATACCGGTCAGAAAACCCTGACCGGTATTGATCTTATGCATACTTGTGGGTGCGTGGAAGAGTTGGCTTAGGCCATCATCTGTTCCAAATGGAACTTCTTCAAATCACCTTCATAGATGATCCTGCAGAAATCCTGCTTCCGCAGGGAATCGTACAGATCCTGCGGGCGCACCAGGTTCCGCGCCTTGTTCAGATCCAAGATGCCGCTTTCATAGAGTACATGGTAGACAAATTCCGAGCACAGAAAACGGTTCTCGTAGCTCACTTCGTTTTTCAACAGGCAGTGGACGAGGCCCAGATAGTTGTACTTGTACAGTCCCCGATTGGACACGAACTCGTCAATGATCGCTTTCGCCTTGGCATACTGCTCTTCGGCGACCTCCAGTTCCAGCACAGCGCCGGGCAAGGTTTTTTGTATCCCGAACAAACCCTGGTGGAGATGCTCATGCTTGAACTTGCCGATGAATGGGTTGCGCGCCCATTTTCTGCCGAAACTGTACATGTAGTTTAACTCACGATCCAAAGCTAGCGACGCATGTGTGTATTTATCATGTTTCACCCGGTTTATCAGCCGGGAAATCGTGGTTTTTGTCCTTGTGAAAACAACATATAGGCAGTGCTTTTCATCCACGCCTGGCTCACCTTTTTCACTATCTTACTGCGGTTTGGTTCTTTCTTATTGTACACTAAATGCAGCGGCGAAACAAGAGCCTAAAGGCGGCTGATGTAAACCAGGACTGCATCCCGCAGGAATTTGGCCAAGCCGGGCTGATGCTGGTCGTAGTATTCCGTGAACCGGGGATCATCCACATAGAGCTGTACGGCCCCGGCGTGGGCTTCTTTGTTGTAGGTGCCCCAGGTAAAGGTCAGCCATTTTCTGTGCATTTCCGCGGCTTTCTGCGCTGTTTCGCCTGCAGGATCCCCTGAAGCAAACGCCTGCTTAAGCGTTTCGATCAGCTCTTCTCCCAGCTTGGTGAACTCGGCGTATTCCGCTTCGGTCATATTCAAAAATGCCTGGTTGGAACGCTCAACAGCCTCCGCTCCCCACCTTTCCAGAGCCTCTTTGCCGTACTTACGCTCATTCTCAGCAATCAGCCTTTGTTTGAAACCTGCGAATTTCTCTCGATCAGACATGGTTACTCCCCTTTCATGCGCAGCGATGGTCCGCTCTACATTCGCAATGAGCAGATCCAATTCGCTCCGTTTGTTCAGCAGTTTTTCCCGGTGCTGGTGCAGGGCTTTGATCCGGTCGAACTTGGGATCGGTGACAATCGCTTTGATCTCCTCCAGTTCCACTCCCAACTCGCGGTAAAAGAGAATCTGCTGCAGCAGATCCACCTCGCGGGGGCCGTAAATCCGGTAACCCGATTCCGAGATTCTTGCCGGCTTGAGAATCCCGATCTGGTCATAGTACCGGATGGTCCTGCCTGTCACTCCCGCCAAATCCGCAAGTTCTTTGACCGTGTATTCCATAACCGCACCTCCCTGCGGTTTTGATCATAAACCTTTACGTAACGTCAATGTCAAGGAAAAAAATAAAAAGCTTAAAAACCTACTCCAACTGTTCTAGCCAAGCCCGTACCCGCTGGTAACCCCAAACAGCGATGGAAAACCAGACCATGTAAAGAAAGAGGGGGTAGAACACACGATGGAGTTTCCACACGAAGATTTCGAGGTTGACCAGCACATTCGAGAAGAACATGGAATAGACCGCCGTACTGATCACATAGATCACTTTTAGTACTACCTGTTCAGGGAGAAACCAAAAAAACAGGATAAACCACAAGGTCCAGGCCAGAGGCGCGAAAAAGGAACAGCTGCCGACTCCGAACGGGCCGAAATTGATGTGCCCGCCAAACCCAAGGAGTCCGTTGAAAGTAATGGCGGCCACATTTAAGATCCCGCCGAAGATCACTGCGTAAATGAACAAACGCCTGATTTCCTGTTTTGGAACCAGCAGAACCACGGCCACAGCGATAATTCCTGTATACAGCGGATAGATTAGATGAGGGGGAATCGGCATGTTCACAATCGGGACTCCTTAAACCTTTGATATGGCTTAGTGTGACCCAGGCTCGGAAATTTATGCAGGCCGAGTTTCCCGATCCAGTTTGTAGACAAAAGCCAAGACCGCCGCCACCGCCTCATAGAGCTCCACAGGAATCTCGCTGGCGATTTCCAGCCTCATAAGCCTATCCACCAGCGCCGGGTCTTTGTACAAAGGAATGTCATGCTCTTGGGCCAAACGGATAATCTCGTCGCCCAGCCAGGATTCACCCTTGGCTACCACCTCAGGGCTTAAGTTTTGGGCTGGATCATAGCGCAGCGCCACCGCCCGCCTCCGCTGCTGCTCAAGTTTCTTCATAAGCATCTCCTCAAATCCGCAGATCGATCTGGGGGCTGATCTGCTGTTTAAATAAAACCAGCAGCCGGTTTTTCGGCTCAAGTCTGTCGAGGTTTTGCAGCCGGACTCTTATGGATTGAAATATCTCCTTTAGCCCGGAGCGATCCAAGTGTTTTTCCATCAGGTCAACGGTTTCCGGCAAGTCGGAGGCCAGTTCCAGGCTCAAGCGATCCCCCTGCATGGTAATTACAGCCACAACCCTGCCTAAACTGCGGGTGGGAATCGCCAGGGTTATGCGGACGGCCTGCTGTTCATCCCTTCGTTTCCCCTGCTTTTTTTCTTGATCCTCAACCAGCATCTCCACCGCGAAAGCGCTGCCGTCGTAGGCGACAGGAAACACAAAGAACAGCGGCTGGTGTTCGGGGCAAAACCTGCGGCCGGCGGCATTCACCGCTTTCAGCGCCCCATACTGTTCCGCCACCCTGACCAAGGCTGTTTCCAGCTTCCTAAGCACCGCACTTTTCTCTGTCTTGCCTGCCTCAAACGGATCTGTTTCGCCCTCCGAGACCGGCTGGCCAGCCGCCTTTGGCTTCAACCATTTGGCCAGCTGCAGCTTGAGGTTCTGGGAATCAGCGGAGTCCATCATCACAAACAAATTGTGGATCAGCTGTTTCAGGCCGTCCGCAATCTCGCCGCCGTCATCGGCTGCAGCGGTTATTTCAGGCAGCGCCTCCGCCAGAACAGGTTCCTCCCAAAACTGGCGCCAAATCCTGAGGTTAGTGTTGGTAAGGGGTACCCCCGCCTTGGCCAATAAAGCGAACTGCTCGGCTGATTGTCTAATCAGTTCCGCCCGGCGGCCCGTTTCCCTGGTATTCCCCGGTTCTGCCCCCTGCTCAGGTTTTCCGGAACCTAAAGGGGCATCCTCCCCATAGGCGGCGGGTTTGCCCCGGCCGGCCTGCCCAAGCCTAAGATAGCTGCCGAGGCGGCTGACAAGCTCCGGAGACGGTTCCAGGCCGAATTGCCGCAACACTTCATGAGCCAGGCGGACTGTCTGCGCCGGGGTTCCCGTTTGCCTATCGACAAGGCGGAAGGTGTGCTGCCCTTGGTCATTGATCCCTTCATAGCGCAAATTGACAACCATGCCTGGTTCGAAAGGCAGTTCGGTTCTGACCAGTACCTCCTGGCCGTACAGGCTGATCACCACCAGATCACCCTTGACCGACAGAATGCGAACCCCGATCTGATCACCGACAGCCAGTGTGCCTTGAGAATCCCATCTGCTGACAACATCGATCAAAGAGCCGGACCCGGGCTTGATTTCCACTGCTGTTCACCTCCCCCGGCCTCTTTCGGAAAACGGGAATTGTGAAGTATACGATGTGATGTATACTATAAGTATAGCATACCATGGACGCCAACACGCAATCCGGCGTCCTGGGGAGAATCCGGGAAGGAGCCGCTGTCATGAGCAAGATGACCATCGGAGTTATTTCCGACACCCATGGCCTGGTGCGGCCTGAAATCTTCGATATCTTCGCCAAGGTGGATTTGATCATCCACGCAGGTGATATCGGCAATCCCAGAGTGCTTTCGGATCTGAACGCCATCGCTCCGGTAAAGGCGGTGCTGGGCAATATGGATTTTGCCTACAGTTTGCCTAAGCTGAAGCTGGCCGAATCCTTCGAACTGTTGGGGCACAAAATCTATCTGATTCACAACCGGCTTCACCTGACGGCCGATCCTGTGGCCGAGGGAATCTCCCTGGTGATCTTCGGCCATACCCACATCCCTTATTTACAAAGAGTGAACGGCGTTGTCTATTTCAATCCGGGAAGCGCCGGCCCGAAGCGCCCCGGCAAACCGATCGCCGCTGGGATCATCACCCTTGCGCCAGATGCCGTTGAAGCCCGCCACATCATGTTGGGCCCCTAATGCGAAAAAACGCCCAATGAACCGCCAACACCGGCCTGGTTCATTGGGCGTACATTCTCTTTTATTCACTGCGTTCCTGCATCCGGGTTTCCAGCCGGTCGATTTCTATCCCTTTCATCGGTGTGCCCAAGTCCCGGGACAGTTGGGCGATCAGCTTGTAATCCTGATAATTTGCCGTTGCCTGCACAATCGCTCTGGCAAACTTCTCGGGGTTGTCGGATTTGAAGATCCCGGACCCGACAAAAACGCCGTCGGCGCCGAGTTCCATCATCAGCGCCGCATCGGCGGGCGTGGCCACACCTCCCGCCGCATAGTTAAGCACCGGCAGGCGGCCTTTGGCGCGAATTTCCATCAACACCTCAAAAGGAGCCCGAAGCTCTTTGGCATAGACCATGACCTCATCCTCGGACATCGCCACCAGCCTGCGGATATCCGCCTGCACCTGACGCAAGTGCCGCACAGCTTCTATAATATTCCCTGTCCCCGCCTCACCCTTGGTCCGGAGCATGGCCGCCCCTTCCCCAATCCTGCGGGCGGCTTCGCCCAGATCGCGGCAGCCGCAGACAAACGGAACTTTGAACTTGGTCTTGTCGATGTGGTATTTGTCGTCCGCCGGGGTCAACACTTCGCTTTCATCAACACAGGCGACGCCAATCGCCTCCAGCACCCTCGCTTCCACAATATGCCCGATACGGCACTTGGCCATCACCGGTATGGAAACAGCCTTCATAATCGCCTCGGCAATCCCTGGATCCGCCATTCGAGCCACGCCACCCGCCGCCCGGATATCCGCCGGCACCCGCTCCAATGCCATCACCGCGACGGCGCCGGCCGCTTCCGCGATTTTCGCCTGTTCCACGCTGACCACATCCATGATCACGCCGCCCCGGGGCACTTCAAAAACAGCACGTCCTCTATCTACACTGGACATCAGCCATCCACCTCCACAACCTGCGTAAGTGTTTTTCTTAATCTTATCACCGGCGGTTAAGCCGGTCAATCCACTACAGGCCAATCCACTCACATCAAAGGCGCGAACAGATTCAACAGCGCCCGCCCGACCCGGCGCTGCCAGGGAGTCCTGCGGTACTCTTCCAAGGTCACTTCCTGGCTTTGGGCCAAGGTCTCAAGAAAATCCGCCTTGATATGGGCGATGCTTGAGTTTTTGTACATCCACACTCCACATTCAAAATGCAGGAACAGACTGCGGTAATCCAGGTTGATGGTGCCGATCACCGCGTATTTGTCATCGACGATGAATGTTTTGGCGTGCATGAACCCGGGTGTGTACTCATAGATTTTCACTCCCGCTTCCAGGAGCATCCCGTAGTTGGCCCGGGTCACGGCGAAGACATACCATTTGTCCGGGATGTGCGGAGTGATGATCCGCACATCAATGCCCTGTTTGGCCGCGTTGCACAGGGCGGTCATCACTTCCGCGTCGACGACCAAGTATGGAGTGGTGATGTAGATATAGTCTTTTGCTCTGCTGATCAGGTTCAGGTACACAGTCTCACCGACTGCCTCGTCGTCAAGCGGGTTGTCGCTGTACGGCTGGACATATCCGTCGGCCGGGTACTGCTGCCGCTCGTGATGCTCGGGCTTGTACTGGGCATAATCCTCGTCGATGCCTCTAAGGTAATCCCAGAGCGCCAGGAACATCACGGTCAGGCTGTACACAGCGTCGCCCTTCAGCATCACCGCGTTGTCTTTCCAGTGGCCCAATTTCGGGTAGGCATTGATATACTCGTCCGCGAGATTGATGCCGCCGGTAAAGCCAGTGTGGCCGTCGATGACCACAATCTTGCGGTGATCCCGGTTGTTCAGCCTTGGGGATAGAACCGGCAAAAACGGGTTGAACACGCAGCACTTGATCCCCATGGCCTCAAGCTTTTTGTGGTACCCTGTGGGGAGTTTCAAAATAGAGCCGATATCGTCATAAATAAGCCTGACATCGACGCCTTCCTGTACTTTACGCTTGAGGATATCCAGGATAGTATTCCACATCACGCCTTCTTCAATAATAAAGTATTCCAGGAAGATGAAATGCCGCGCCTTTTCCAGCTCTTCAACCAAGCGCTCGAACTTCGCTTCCCCCACTGGAAAGTATTCAACATATGTGTTGGTATACAGCGGGCTGAAGGCATATTTGTGCAGATACTGCGCCTGCCGCCCCGCTTCGATGTCTTGTCCCATCAGTTCTTGGATCAGAGGATGGTTGAAGTCGAGTGTTTCCGCCATCTTGGCGCTGATGCTGACCATTTTCTTCCGAGTCCGTTTCCCAACCCGGCTGCCTCCGAACATCAGGTAGAAAATGCCGCCGAAAATCGGGAAGGTCAAGATCGCGATGATCCAAGCAATCTTGTACCCGGCCTTACTTCTCCCGTTGGCAAGGGCGATCACCACAATTATGCTGATGGCGGTGCTGATTCCATAGAAATAGACAAAGAAATGCTGGAAACGGAGAATCATTACAATTAGAGCTGCGGCCTGGACGAGGATCCCCAGAGCAACCCAGAACGCTCGATGAAACAACAGCTTGAATATCTTCGTCATCAAGATCCTCCCACAAGTAGCTTCTGTATCTCTTATATACCACAATTGGTCATTGTTTCCAATATCCAGGCGTAATGACGGCAATCATGGTGAAGAGCTCCAAGCGGCCCAGGAGCATCAGAGCAGTCAGCAGCATGGTGGCCCAAGGTGAAAACTGGCTGTAGGTATGGGCCGGCCCGACAGCGCCAAACCCGGGGCCGACATTGCCCAAGGCTGCCGCCACTGCGCTGGCGGAGGTGGCCATGCTGATGCCTTCCGCCGAAAGGATTACGGTTCCAGCAGCGAACAAGGCAAGATAAAGGAACAAAAAGGCGCAGACGCTGCGGATCGTCTCCTCTGGCACCACATACCCATTGACGGTGATGGGGACCATAGCCCGGGAATGAAGCAGGTGGGCGACTTCCCGTTTGACCAGTTTTCCAGCGATTATCAAGCGAATCAGCTTTATGGCTCCCGTGGTCGACCCGGCGCAGGCTCCTGTGAACATCAAGAGGAAAAGCACCAGCTTGCTGAAGGCAGGCCATTGGTTGTAATCCACACTGGTATAACCGGTGGTCGTCACTATGGAGCTGACCTGCACCAAGGCATGTTTGACGCCTTCAAACCAGGAATAAGCCAGGCTGGAGCACAGGTTCCATGCTACCGCAAAAACCCCGATGGTGACCAGTGCCAGGTACAGCCGCAGTTCTGAATTCTGAATCACTCTCCGCCAGCGCCCCCGCCACAGATCATAGTACAATCCGAAATTGACTCCCGATAGGATCATCCACACAGATATTATGATAATCACATAACTGTTGGCGCTGAAAGGAGCTATGCTGGTGTTGTAGGGAGAAAACCCTCCCGTGCTGACTGTTGCGAACGCCAGGAGCAGCGCGTCAAAAAGCGACAATCCGCCGGCTGTGAGCATGATGGTTTGAACTAAAGTCATACCGCCATAAACAAGGTATAAAATCTTCACCGTATCCACGAGCCGAGGCGCCAGCTTGTCAGTTGTCGGCCCAGGCAGCTCGGCCTTATACATTTGAAAACCGACAACTCCCAAGGAAGGCAGGACTGTCAGTGTCAACAGTAAAATGCCCATCCCGCCAAACCAAGATGTGAGCGAACGCCAAAACAGAATCCCCCGAGGCAGGATTTCCACGTTATCGATTACCGTCGCTCCCGTGGTAGTCAAACCTGACACCGCCTCGAAAAACGCTTCTGTTGGTTCAGCAATCGCGCCCGACAGAAGATAGGGCAAGGCGGCGAAGGCGGAAACAGCGACCCACGCCAATGTCACGAGCATCAAGGCTTCTCTGGTCTTAATCTCCTTGATCTCCACCCTGCCCAAGCCGAGCAGAATGCCGGCGGCCGCGGTTATCGCGATCGACCAGACAAAAGCAATCGCCGCCGGTTCCCGCCACAAAAGCGAAACAGTGAAAGGCACCGCCATCAGGGCGGCTTCAATCTTGAGTATATTTCCCAGAATCTTTCGGACCAGGCCAAAGTCCACGGGAAAAGCCCCCTTTGCGGCGATAAAATAGCTGTTCCAGAACGGGGATGTCCTTGTTCAGGCAGAAAACGATCACCCTGTCTTTTGGCTGAATCACCGCGCTGCCGTCGGGAATGATCACGTCACTGCCCCGGGCAATGGCGCCGATGATTATTCCCTTAGGCAGGCCGAGTTCGGACAGGCTGCGCCCGATCACCGCCGTTTGTTCATCGGCGACAATCTCCATCACTTCCGCTTGGCCGTCCAGCAGCAGAGACAGGGAAGCCACCTGCCCACCCTGGGAAAAGCGGATGATCTCTCCGGCGGAAATCAGTACTGGATTGACCGCCCGGCCGACTCCCAGCTGCTCGATAATGGGTATGAAATTCGGACGGCTGATCTTGGCCACCACCATTGGTATGCCCTGTCTTTTTCCGAGCAGGGCCAAAAGCAGGTTCTCTTCGTCACTGCCGGTGAGTGTCACCAAAGCGTCCATATGAGCAAAGTTTTCTTCCCGCAGCAAATCACTGTCGGTCGCATCGCCGTGGATCACCAGCACATCAGGGAGGTTTTCAACCAGATATTGGCATTGGGCTTCGTCTCTCTCGATGATTTTCACCGCAGCTCCGTTCTGCCGCAGCCTGCTGGCCAAATAGTATCCAGACCTGCCGCCTCCCAGGATCATCACTGATTTGGCCATCCGTTTGTCCCTGGGCGGGAAATGGGACGCGGCAAAGCGCTGCAGAGCATCCCGCTTGCCGAACAAATAGACAGTGTCGCCATCCATCAGGCTGGTTTCGCCGTGGGGTATAATCATTTCGCCTTCCCGGGCCACAGCGGCGACCAAGACTGCATCGAAGCTTCCGATCTCCCGCAGTTTCTTGCCCACCCACTCAGGTATGTTTTTCACAGGAAAGTCGAGCATCCCCACTCTGCCGTCGGCAAAAGATTCAACATAGACAAGGGTGCCTTTAAGCAAGTACTTGGCGATGTACCTGGCCGTTTCCAGCTCAGGGTTGACGATGTAATCGATATCCATCTCCGTTCTAAGGAAATCGAGCTGTTTGGCGTATTCGGGGTTTCTGACTCTGGCAGCGGCCTGTCGGCAGCCGAGCTTCTTGGCAAGCTGAGCGGCGACTATGTTGACCTCATCGCTACTGGTCACTGCCGCGAACAAATCAGCATTCTTGACACTTGCCTGCTGCAAAAGCTCGACTTGCACCGCGCTGCCTTTGACAGCGAGAACATCCAAATTGGTGTGCACCCGCTGCAGCGCCTGCTCATTGATGTCTATCACGGTAATGCTGTTCTCCTGGTTGGAAAATGCCTCCGCCAGTTTATAGCCCAGCTTGCCGGCTCCCGCAATCAATATCCGCATCCACAATCCTCCTAAGGTGACAGGGG
>FIZJ01000024.1 GCA_900019385.1 uncultured Clostridia bacterium | reverse complement strand
CCGATCAACACAATTGCTTTGAGCATAATAGCCTTTACAATCGGCGGAGAGTTCGCCATTAAGCAACTCAAGAAAGTTGGCAAGAGCGTCATTCTGATTGCAATCCTAGAGGTAGTAGGGGCATTTGCATTCGTCACTCTCACCCTGCATTTTCTACTTGGAGTCGATCTTTATATCGCGTTGATTTTTGGAGCTATCTCTTCGGCCACAGCACCTGCTGCGACTATCATGGTGCTTCGCCAATATAAGGCGAAGGGGCCGTTGACCGACACCCTGTTGGCGGTAGTTGCGATTGATGACGCCCTCTGTGTAATCGCATTTGGGATAACGATGGCCATCTCCAAAGTGCTGGCCGGCGAGGTCAGTGGCAGCTTGGCAACAATGATTGGCGCGCCGTTTTGGGAGCTGTTCGGCTCGTTTCTCCTAGGTACGATCGCTGCGCTTGTTCTTCTGACGATTTCGACTCGTCTCAAAGAACAGCCCGACAGGATAGTAATCATTCTAGGCATGGTCCTTGCCACTGCCGGGCTTGCAGAAATGCTTAACCTATCCACCTTGTTGGCTTGTATGGCCATGGGCTGTATTTCAGTGAACTTGCTTCCGCGAGAGACCGGCCGGATATTTGACATCCTCAAGTCGGTCGACACCCCGATATACGTCCTCTTTTTCGTCTTGGCGGGCGCCAATCTACAGCTAGAGCTTGTTACGCAAGTAGGCGCAATCGGAGTGGCATACATTGTAAGTCGCGTAATTGGCAAAATGGCCGGGGCCGCTCTTGGTGCCAAACTCGGCGGTGCACCTGAAACTGTGCTGAAATACCTGGGCCTAGGCCTCGTTCCGCAAGCGGGAGTAGCGATCGGGGTCACGCTTGTTGTGCAGCAAAATTTCCCCAGCATCGCGGATCTGGTCACGACAGTAATCCTTGGCTCAGTGGTCGTCTACGAAATTATCGGGCCCTTCTGCTCCAAACTGGCGATTACAAGAGCAGGTGAAGTGGGCAAAGCTGAGAGTCAGTCGCTGCTAACTCAGAGCGCCGAGTAAAGGAAAAGCCAGACCGAAACGGTCTGGCCGCAGTTGGTACGCGGACAAGCGGCTGAAGCCTTGCGATGATCACACCCCGTGCGGGTGCGATACCTCTACACCTACGGCTGGCTGGCTGTAAACCCCAACTCAATGATCTCCTGATACTGCCCCAAACCACTGCCTGAGGTTTCAACCCGCACATCGAAACTGAGGTCGTAAGATCCCATAGAGCCCGCGATCACCGGGTTGTTGCCTGACACTACCATCCAATTGGCAGTCGGGCTGTTTGACGGTCTGACAGACACTCTGAATCTCGAATTCGACACAACATCCGGGTATAGCACCCATCCAGAGTTGCTCCTAATCCGCACCATTCCGACATTCTTGATTTCGAGCGGCCTACCCTGGTCTGCTCCTTCCCAAGGATAACTCACAGCTACAGCCACAGGCTCCAACACCTGTAATTCCTGCATGGCTGCAACGCTGACTCGTATTCGCAAGCTTCGCTGATCGAGAACTCGAGCCGAGGTTGTAATCACTATTGCGAATACCAGCACCAAGGCTAGTCCAACTATCACAAACCCATGGTTTCTCATACTGCACCCCTCCTAGGGCAGTCCGAATCCATCTAGATCTCGCCTTCTAGACCGATCTTTGCGTCTTCAAAGACTGTTCCGCTGAAGGGGCCTCAAACAACAAGCCTGTCCTTCCCGATAGGAATGACAGGCTTGGTAGTCTGCGGCCTTCCTTCGGTAACCCAGCCGCCATAGCAAACTGCCTTAGGCCTGTGGCTTTGCGCCTCCATCTTTCGACGGATTTGCCTTTATCGGTGAAGGTATATCTAAATATTCAACTCCTGATTACACTATATACCACTTTTTGTGCTTTGACAACCCTTAAACTGTATATACAACCCTGTCCATTACGATCTCCAACTCTCCGGAGGTGCTCGCCGCCACCCTGTTGATGACCGTTTAGGGGATAACGGATCATCGCTTCCAATGCTCGTTCACTCCGCAATCAGTAGCGGCATCTCTGACCGCACCAGCTCAAACGCGTCTTGGCGCACACTGATATCGACTACATACTCACCCGGCTCAAGATTTGACGCCGTAGCTGTGAGGTAAGCGACCTTCTCTGGCAGTATCCTACTTATTCCCTCCTGGAGAGTCAGCTGTTGGGTGCTAATAACAACCCCTTGGCTGTCCTTGATGTATGCAGTCGCACTGGGGATTACATGGACATTGCCCCGGTTCTGGACTGCCAGGCTCAGCAAGCACTCTCCATCGTAGTAGTCGGCGTGGAGACTCAGGATGTCAACCTTGTAATCCGATGGGCTCCCGACTACAGCGCTAATAGGAACTGTATGAACTTCAACCAGGTCACCCGCCTCGGAGAAGACTCCGATTTCTAGGTTTCCATAATACCCTCCATCTGCCACCTCACGAGGTGCACGGATTGTCAGTATGCTTCTGCCCGGCCTTCGGGGCTCCAGCGTGAGCTCAGTCTGTCCTCTCAAGCCGACTTCTAGCGAATCAAAGATCGAGTAAGGATACTCGTCTCTTATGTTGCTACCTACGATCTGCACGGTTACAGGCTCACCGATTCTGTTTGTCATCTCAATCACTTGCGTTGCTGATCCGCCCGGCCTCATGCTTACCTCAATACCCTCAGGCTCGACCTTGAGGCAGGCCATGCGGTCATCTTGGTTGAACTCGCCACCAGTCAAGCTGATTTGCTCTCTCTTGATGACTTGTCGCCCATCCGCATACCGCAGAAACAGGCGCATCTCGTAGTCCCCCGGGAACAGAGGCTCGGTGACCGCTCCCTCCAACCGCAGCTGACTGCCTGGGAAGATACTGGTTGACAGCAATCCTGAATCCCGCGCGGTTTGCGTTTGCAGATCGATACGCTGAACCAGCCGTCGATTCTGATCTCTGATGGTCACCTCAGCGGAGACCGAATACATGAGAGGAGACGGGTTAACGATGTGTGTGACAACCAGCGGCCTCCTTTCCTCGTCAGGGACCAGTTGAAAATCAACAACCTCGGCCGAAGGCCTCAATCCCGGCCGATCAACATGTATTGCGATCCTGACAGCGTACCGGACTCGGAATACTACTCCGCTAGCACCCTCAACGTGCCCAGTGCTTCCTTCGGGCTCCACCATAACGACCACGATATAGGAGCCACCAGCGTCAAACGGAACTCTTACACGCCCCTTGACGATTGTGTCCTCGCCGGGATTAACAACCACCCGTTCTTGTTCAAGATGAATCCAGTCTATCGCCTTGTAGATTGACGCATCGCCTTCTTCGTAAGCCAATGCTCCGTTGATCAGCTGAACCGGACGAAAAAGGCTCAAACTGACGACTTGTTGCGTAGGTTCTGGAGACAGGATCAGCTCAAACTCGCTCGTGTCTCCTGGCTGAAGGTACATGTCTAGTGCCAACGGCCGTACCCCTACAGCACCTACCTCGGCAGACAAGAGCAATAAGATCAGTGCAAGTAGTGCTATGGTAGCGGAGTATTTCCGGAGCATTTAGAGTCCTCCTAGTTATCAGATCTGCTTTCGCACGAGGTGAACACGCTAGAGCACCCTGAGCTTTATCCGTGGATGTCAGACGCCTCGAATCGATCTGAGTGAGGCAGTAAGAGGCGCTCAGGGTAATCTTTCGCAAACCGCGACACCCAGGCCAACACGGTACAGACCCAGTGCCAATCCGCAGCTCCCTTTTCTATGAACCAGACGGGGCACTGATCGTTAGGACTATCTCTCCTCCGTAGGTACCTGCAGGCTGATCGTCTATGTCGCCCAAGGTAGCAGTTACTCGGAGGCGCCAATTCTTGAATTTCTCTGCTACGTACTCCTCGAACTCACCAAGCTCGCAAGTAGCGGACCATTGGTCTTCGGGCACGCTCGGACCTCTCGTGGCCGAAATCACAGGGGCCCCCCATCTGCCCGACTTAGGATTCTGGCGCAAGAGCTCTGCTGTCGTCTCTATGCTGTACTCCCTGAAATCGCCAGTCTTGCTGTTTATCAGGGTCAGTGGTTTAGTGATGCTGAGGGTCACCGTGAGAGGCGCATTCCGAACTATCTGGAAGTCATCGGTTTCTTCACTCACCGTAGCTCCGGACTCACCGCTAAGCTGGCCTACATGCAATGACCCCGACAGATTTTGAATCTCGCCGTAAGGCAATACCTCGGCGCCCACGTAGACAGTCTGAGACGATCCGATACCGTTTCCTGGGTCAGGATCCTGATTGCCTCCTCCGCCCCCACTTCCTCCGCCATCATCCGGAGGCCAGGGAAATGGCCAAGGCCAACAATGCAGACTCTCTGCCAAAGCAACGCTGCTTGTAGTCGTCAAGAGCGCCAGGACTAAAATTAACGCCAGTACGCTCAGTGTTCTCTTCATCCGATATTCCTCCTGTACCGCCCAATCCGGCCACCCTAGGCCCGCGTCTCGCAGATCTCAGATCTCTGAGATGCCCAGGATGGCCGCGATCAGATGTGTCAGGAGAGAACGTCAGATCGACGATCTGCTCCTGACACAAGGTGCCATACTTAGGATAGAGGAGCGCTAATCGTGAGCACTACCTCGCCCTCATAGCCGCCTGCAGGCTGATCGTCGATGTCACCCAAGACAGCGTGGACCTTGATCTTGTAGCCAATAGCCCCCTTGAGCTTGCCCAGAACATAGTCACCGTAATCACTTGTGACAAAGGAGCCGATAGGGTTGTCCGGCACGTTCGGCCCTGCTGAAACTACAATCCGCTCCTTCCACTCAGCGCCGACAGGAAAGCCAAGGAACCTCTTAACTACTTGCTGTGACAGGGTGACAGTGGTCCCGAGTTGAACTCGTACTTGCGCGTTTGGCGGAAACCAATCAATTATGTCAATCTCATATTGTGAGGTCAGCGGCTTGATAAGGTTGAGAGTGATCAGCAGAGCGTCGTTGCGGACTATTCGGAACCGATCTGTCTCTGCATCCTTCTCGTCTCCAGCCTCACCACTGAGAGTGCCCAAATCCAGGAATTCAGGCCAATCTCTAATCTCACCAAATGTCGCTACGTCAGCCCCGATTGACAACGCAGCATCGTCAATCTCCGCCATTGCCACACTGCCCATAGCTACGAGCAGCATCAGGGTCACACCCAGTACAAGTATCCTCTTCATCAAATCTTCCTCCTCTTTGTTTTGTCCTCAGCTTTGGACGGTTTCACCACTAGCTCCCCGCCACCCCATTGGTGACCAGTTAAAGGACGACGGATCATTGCTTCCAAAGAGCAGGATCAGAGATATTTGACCTATAGAGCTTTCCAAACCTCGGCAACACCTATGAGACTGCCAAACTAATCGAGAACTTCCACCCTTGTGACTTTCATCTCCCCTTTCACGCCTCTGGGGGCGCAACGTAGACTGATCCGGCAAGACGCTGCTACAATGCAGATACTGTCACTGTGATAACGCCGGCGTATTGACCCGCTGGTTGAGCAGATACCTGGTGTATCACTACTTCTCCGAAGATCTCGTAGTTGAGAGTCTGCACACCAGCGTAATTGGCGATTAGAGTAAGATCTTCACCAGGCCTGAACTTGCTGCGATGTGAATTGACCCAGTAAGTCACGTCCAGCACATAGCGAGGATCGCTGATGTACGCCAGAGGGCTGGCTGAGAAAACCACTCTTACCGGTGTATTGACCTCGAGGCTGTAGGTCGCTGTTTTCGTTTCCCTGTAAGAGCCTACCGCACCACTGATATTGAAGGTCAGTGGGTTCTTTATAAAAGACACGGCGTACTTCTCCACCGTCGCTGCCACTTCGAGTGTGTCTGTGAGGGATACTTTACGACTTGCATTCGCGACGCTCGCGGATACCGCTACCATGAGAAACCCGAGTAGCAATACCAGCCAGAGTCTACCTCGCATATGCCCTCCTCCTTAACGCAAGACCGCGGCAATCCTCATTCATATATTGCCAACCTTCTTAAGCGGTGTCTCGGCATCGCTCCGGCCCTGTCTTTCTAACTCTCTGTTGATGTACTGAATGAGTTCTAGGCAACTTCGGAAGCTTGCCATAGCCCCGGACTGGACATGACCTACTGTGCCTTGCCAGGTGCCGTGCTCGTTGCGTAGGATCCTGACTACAAACGTGTTCCCAGTCGCTCTGATCCTGTCGGGGCATCGGGTTGCACTCATCTGACGACCCTCCTTGCTTTCTCAATACAAGCATAGACTCATGCAATCAAACTGCAGTAAAACCGGACTCAAAACTGACTCAAAAATCAAAGAATCCTGAAGACGACTCCTATCCTAAACCACGTACTGCCGTCGCGATCCCTGAGCCAACTGAAGTCAACCCCAGTGTGCGACCCGGTTGCCAATGTCATGCCTATCTCATTGTCAAGCCCGCCGTTGTACCAACACCTCTGATACCAGAGATCCCAATTCGTCTGCTTTAGAACGGCCTCAAGGGTCACACAACTAGACGCCGTTATGTCAGCCTTACTGAGATCAATCTGGATAGGCAGATACGTCGCTCTAAGGTGAAGCCTGTCGCCAAGTACGGTCTCGTCTACCAACCCCAACCTGACAATTGGAGACCCACCGCTTCCTCTCTTGTCGATCTGGACGGCAATCCCCAATCTATCATGAACCTCGACTGAAACGTCTGCATAGCCGCCAAGTCCCTTCTCACTCATTTCAAGATTCCCACGGACGGAGAGTTTGCTTGACAACGGAAATGCGCAGACAACACCAAATCGCAGATCATGCCCCCCTGCTAGACTAATCCTCCACTGCGGCGCTGGTTGGACGCTTTCGAAGCGCCTCTCCTCAAACAGCTGCTGAAAGCCTCCTATAGACCCGATGGGCAGCAACGCGACATCTCTAGGCAGCTGCGCTGAAGACACCACATCAGCTGACAAGTACATAGCGAAGTACAGATCCTCGGACTCATTTGTCGCTGCGACTGCCCTCTTTACAACAGCCATCGGCTGAGGTTCTGTCGAAACAAGCACACTGGACTTAGCCCTCCCCACTCCGCCAGACGGGGTCAGAAGGTCAAGCTCTAGCTCAGTCAAGACCACATTACTGACCGCATCAACGTGCCGCGGTGTCAGCCTAAGCCTGAACTCCGAGTCCCTCTCTTGGCTCTCCGCAGACGGGAGCACTGTCGTCTGTTGGATCAAGACCTCAACAGGGCGTTCCTCAAGTGTGACCAACCAGGACTGATATCCGACAGCACTACGCTGCTCTTCGACAGAGCCTGAGACCTTGGAGTGCAACGCATCAGAGGCCTCTCGCAAAAGGCGCACGACAGCATGATCAAAGGTCACATCCCAGACACCGTCTTGTACACCATTTGCAGTCTCAAAGCCGAACTCAAGACGACTCGCCATGCTCGAGTCCAGCTCAGATAGACTTACCGTATACACAACTACCGGTACACTCTGGGCAATATGAGGATGCTCCCACCCTGGCGCCAATAGCTGCTTTGCGATGCCGCTGCTGGTAGGCTGGCCTCCGGGCGACGTCTGGGCACTTGACCGCTCAAGTTCTGACGACACCACTTGCTCGCCCAGCGCCGCGCTAACAGTCGGCGAAGCCTGTATGCTGAAACACAGCAAAGCGGCAAACAGCAGTATCACTCCTACGCGCTTCATCTGACTCTCCCCTGTCTACAGAATCACCGGGGTTACGAAGATCAGCAGTTCCCTGTCAGTTTTCTGGCTCGCCTCGTTTCTGAACAACCACCGGATAATCGGTATGTCGCCCAGAATTGGGACTTTGCTCTGCCTATCGGATGTTTCTTGCATTGTCATCCCGCCCAGGACAGCCGTCTGCCCACTGGCCAGGCAGACTGTGGTGCTTAGTGTGGCTTGCTTCACTACCAGATCAGATGCAGCGGGATTTATGAAGTGACTGAGCTCGGGAGCGATATTAAGAAATACCTGATCGCCGACAACTGTCGGTGTCACTCTGATACTCACTCCGACCTCTACTCGTTCTACTCGGGCAGTCGTCGGTGCTGTAGTACTCTCTGCTGCAACCAGCAGAATCTGCTCCTCGCCAATAAACAGCTCTGCCGGCTGTCCATCAGCCACCACAATCTTCGGATCGGCATGTACCTTGGCCTCGTTCTCCTGTTCGAGGAACTTGAGCGCGGATTCGAGATTGCCATAACCGTCGAAAGCAAACGACAAGAGCTGCCCGGCGAGGCCCAAGTTTCCGCCCCAGTCCTTGTTCCAGACCTGACCCTCATGGAAGTCATATGACACGTTTGTGCCTGCCCCGCCCACTCCAAAGTCCTTTAGGGCTGAGGACGAGATCTCTGTGATCAACACACTTATCTCGACTTGCTTTCGAGGCTGGTCGATTCGTTCGATGAGTATCTTTATTCTCTCCATCTCGGTCGCTGGTGCTGATATCGACAGCACTCTGGAATCCGGCTCGCCCTTTACGTAGTTAGTCAAGAAGTTTGGCAAAACTGCCATGACCTGGGCGACAGTCACGTTGTCCAGCAAGATCACTTCACTCTCTACCAGCTGACCGAAGCTAGTGTTTCGCGGATCGGGCAGGCCAACGAAGTAGAGATTGTCGTCGACCTTGCGGAAGGAGTACCCTCCTCCGAAGAGCAGGATCTTCAAAGCCTGTTCCAGCGGAACATCCTGCAGATCGGCAGTGACTGCTCCGCTCACTGTCTGGTCAGGCATGATGTTGACTCCAGTCTGCATGGAGATCTCGCTGAGAGCTTCGCGCAAGTCGGTCTCAAAGAACAACATATTGACAAGAGGCTGCTCACTGGTGCTCGCCAACGCGCCATTGGCATAAAGGAGTGATATGACCACACATAGAGGTATTGCACGCTTCACAGTTCGAACCATCACGGACCCTCCTCATTAGACCTGTACGTCATCCCGGCTCTATAACCAATCAAGGTCAGCTGCGATTTACCTTCACTCTAGGAAACCTAACAATTACGACTCGGTTTATTTTACAAACGGATTCTCACAGAGATCTAAAACGCGATTCACGACCCATAGCTGGGACATCGGCAGGCACAGCGCCCGAGTAAGCTTGAGTAAGCAATCGAAAAATCGTAGATGGAAGCATCGGAAGGAGAAAATGCACAAAGTGCAGAAAGGAAGAATGAGGAACATGGTATTAGCCCACCTTTGCTATCCACGAAACCATGTCCCAGATGGACGAATGCGAGTGTTTTGGGGGGCCTCACTATGACAGAAAGAAAAAACTGCCAGCTACATATAAGTCTGCTAGGTCCCTTTAGGCTCCAGATCAACAAGACCACTCTGACAGAGGAAAACTGGAAGTCAAAGAAGGCTCTAACTCTGTTCAAGTACCTCGCTGCCAAGCAATGCGAAAAGGTCCCCAATGAAGTCCTGATCGAGCTGCTGTGGCCAGACAACGAAGGAATAGACTGCAGTCACAATCTGCATGCAGTTGTGCACCTTGCGCGGAGAACGCTTCGCGGAGAATCAGCGTCTAGGAGCAGTAAGGAATCTCCGATCCGGCACTCCAACGGACTCTACTGGCTACACAAGGACAGCATCGCCTTCTTGGACATCAAGAGTTTTGAGGAGCGCGTGGGGGTCAGCAGGCAACTCGAGCACGTGGATCCGGCTGCTGCGTTGAGCAGCTGTGAGCATGCGCTCAAGCTATACAGGGGCGATTTTCTCCAGGAAGACCTGTATGAGGATTGGACGATCGCGTTCAGAGAGCGCTATAGAGATATGTACATCGATATCAGTCTGAGAGCCGCGACACTGCTGCTTACCTACAAGAACGACTGCAACGCAGCCCTGCAGATCTGCCGTAAAATAGTGGAGACTGACCCGTACAGAGAAGAAGGCCATCTCGCTCTTATTTCCACGCTCATCAAAGCTGAACGCTACAGCGAAGCAATCACTGCATACAAGCGTTACGCAGACATGCTGCGGAACGAGTTCGGACTGGAACCTAGTTCCGCAGTTCAAGAGATGGTTCGCAACATGAAGCGGTCGCTGGCAGTGACTAGTCGGCCAGCCAATGGCGATCTAGGCGTAGAAGCGCCGCGAGAAGGGGCTTTCATATGCGATAGAGAGTCATTTAGGTCCATCGCCACGCTTGAGGGTCGCAGGATCAGTCGCAGCGGCAAGCCCCTTGGGCTCATCACCATCAATACCAAGCTCGGCGACAAGAGCGAGCACTCCGATCGCGATATTCTCTCAACAGTGCAGCTGTGCCTTCGCAGGGGCGATGCTGTTTGCCAGTGGTCGCCTGGGCTAATCCTGGTTCTGCTTTCAGGCATTGAGAAGGCCGGTGTCAAGCTGGTGTCAAGAAGGCTCAATCAGGCGCTGGAAGACAAATCCGTCGGTGCGTGTGAGATCAGTTATGAGATCATCAACCCTGATGACGACAGAAAGGAATATCCGCTTGACTCGGTTTTGCTGTAATAGATGCCCGTTGTGGAGTGTAATGCCCCTCAAGCCTAGTAGCTGGAGGTGACTGGCCGATATGTTAAGAAAGTCACGCCTGTTAGCTCTGGTTGCAGTTCTCTCGCTTCTGGCAATGCCTGCAACTACGTCTGCTGAGGTGTTCGATTCACGCACACTGCAGGTCAGGGCGTCGGTTGCGCCTTACGCCAAGTTTGAATGGGAACAGTCAACAACCGACCTAAGTGTCACACTGGGCACAGACGGCATGAACTGGCCTAGCTTCACTGTGACAACAAACGCCCCTGTGCAGGTTCAACTGAGGTCTGTCGGGTTTCCAAATCGGTTGCTCAACATATACGTGAGGTATCAAGTGTTCGACAGGCCGGAAATACCGAGCATCGAGCCCGACCCATCCGGCCCAACGAGCACACCGCCGTTTCAAGGCGGAGAGGAAGTAACCTTCACACCTATAGCTCCCAGCAGATACCGCGGCTGGCTGAACGTCCGATTCCTCGGCGCCGAGCTGCTTCGAGACGCCTGGTGGGAACTGCCGTCAGACACGTACGAAGACACCATAATGGCTACAATTCTTACTCTAAACTAGTACTCAGACGTCTGAAATCGACTTGGGAGTTGAGGCTGAGCCCGAGTGCCTGAGCGGTCTTAGCTCATCAGCTCCTTTTTCGACTATGGGATGCCAACAACTCGTCACATACCTGAAAGACCTCGTGCTTTGCTCGTCCCCTCAGGCTGCGATAACGCCTCCTGCAGATCTCTCTGACGACCGGAGTCGGAACTCTGGCTTTCGAGTACTTGGCTCGCTCGCTGCATATGTCTGTCTACGGCCCCAATGCGTGCATACTGCCCTCATCTCCCCTTTGCTACCTTGACGGGCTGCCTTTGAGCTACAAACACGTAGTTGTCCCAGTCAGCGATCTTGTCGTACTCATCCACGACCATACCTCCAAACGTGCATTCGCTAACTCGCACTACTTGGCTATCAACCTGCTGACCGGTATGATCCCTGCCTCAAAGAGCACATCTGTTGCCTGCTTTGCTCCTTTGACCTGAACAGCCACTATCCCCAGCCTTTCTGCCGCCTCAGTGTTCAACCTGTTATCATCCAGGTACAGGATCTCTGACGGGCTGCACCCGATCCCATGGATGACCTGCAAAAACGCGTCTTCATCAGGCTTGATCTTACCAGTGAGGTGAGATGCGAAGTGGAAGTCGAACATCTCGCCCAAGCCCATTTCGTTCATGATGCGAGGCCAATGCAGGCAATTGCAGTTGCTGAGCGTCGCCTTTATATATCGCTCGGGTATGCTGTTGATCAACTCAAGCGTCTCGGGGTACAGGTCTCTGGGCCACTTGACAAACTGTTCTAGCAATTCATCAGGTTCTACCGCCAGCTTCATCTCGCGTATGAGGCGAACTGCGAATTCCGAGGCACTGATTTTGCCGATCTCAAAGGCCCTAACTGCAGGAGATGTCAGCCACTTCTCCCACACATCATCTGGGGACAACTCAATCCCGGCCCATGACAGTAGCATCGGGGTTCCGACGAGCTCTACCAGCACCCCACCGACATCAAACAGCACTACCCGGATCCTGTCTGCGGTCTGCAGACGCTCTCCAATCATCGGAGCTCACTCCTTATGTTAAAACGCCATTGAGGTTGAAGTCGTGCCTGCCACTTGTATTCACTAGCAGGATACCTATAACGAATACTGCGGTTCTCCCACGACAGACTCCATGAGAGCATTTGCCTTCTCCATCTCTTCATCCGAGCCCCAGACTGCTAGCCATACGGCACCCTCAGCACCACAGATACCACCGGCAGCGACTATCTCAGCCTTGGCACCGGTCAAGAGCGACAGGGCCTCGATCTCTGTAAAGACCTCTCCTGAAACAGGAAAGAGCCGCGGCCCTTCTGAGCCAGGGCTATTGACCCTTGCAGCGAGCTCGTTCAGATCCGACGGCACACGCTTCTCAAGGCCGACGGGCAAGATGAGCCTAACACGCCTGCCTATGGCGGCTTGCATGATTACACCTATAGTCCCGCACTTCGGGTGCCCGATGAGTATCGCAGCCTGCTTCCTCGTCAGGTCGATCGAGTTCGCACCCTTTAAGATGACATCGCCTTCCTGCAAGTCATCGACAACATCGAATACGGTCTTCCCCTTGATCCAGTTTCCCTTAACTATTACTACATCACCAGGGAATTGATGCCCGCCAGGCGAACGCCCGATCTCAGTAGTTGACACATACGGGGGCACAGTGATTCCGCGAACAAACCCTTTCATGCTAAACCCGTCAGCTTGACCGATCTTACCGAGCAGCTCCTCTGCAACATACCCATTGGTGGTTCCTGCAAGAACCACGACTGTCCCTTCTTTCAACGCTCGCAAGACCTCAGGGTGCTCGGAGATCCCCTTTGCGATCAGCCGCTTTCCTGCAGCTGGAGTGACCACATACTGTCTCATATGTCGTCCTCTCCTTCCGATGTCTCGAGAGATTGTCGTTTATCTCCGGTCTGTTCGATAACGAGGCAATGCAGGCACTACATAGCCGCTGTTTTCAACTTCTCAACGTAAGCCTCATTCCCTTCATAGGGGTCAAGATATCAGCTCGACGTCTCTAACAAGCTCCCCTTTGGCGGTACCGGCATAGCGGACAAAACGTCCAGCCGTAAGGTACTTCCTTGATGACAAGCGGATTCGCAGGCTTTCGAGGCAAACTACTCCGAGGCTTACCTGCCTGCTCAGAACATGTGAGCATTTACTTGCCATTCTAGTCGAGTAGCGATGCTGGCAACAAAGGCACCATAACACGGTCTCGAACTCAAGGTCTTCCCCAGTTCAGACCAGTGCTCCAAACAATTGCCAAAAATCGCAACCCATTAATGCAAGATTTATACAAGAAGCCTCGACAACGGCGGGAAAATTGATCATAATAGGATCAACAATCCAGCCAGACTCAGCCAGGCACGATGCTAAGGCACCTTTCTTTCCACCCTGCACGGGCTTGCGGTGGGTATTTTGGGCCTTGATGGGCGTTCTCGGCGACCTCCCAACGGGCAGTCAGAGGAGGGATGACTGTGGTAGGTGGTTTCGAGAAATCGGTGTTCTCGCGTCAGGGCCCGGGGGTTCATTTGTGTGAACTCAGGGCAGGAGTATTGCCGCTCTACGTTACGTTGCCGATTGCGTTTGTCTGGGGATTTCTGCTGTCGTTGTCTCCGTGGGTTCTTGCAAACGTCCTTTGGTTGGTCCTCTTTGTGGCATCCAAAGGAGCTATGTTCACTGTACCCGTCGCGGGCACAACCTTGTTGTCTATGCTGAAAACTGTATGGCCGTATGGCCTCGCGTTCGGTGCAGTGTGCATTGTGGCTTCGCTGTTGAGGCGGTACTCCGCCAGGCGAAACAAGTACGTGACATTCATGATTGGGCAACTAGTTGAGTTTCGAGCAAGCTATGGAGAGATAGCTCTCAGCATCGGTATAGCTGCAGTGTTGCTAGCGATGTCCGAAACTGCTAGACAGCTCAATGTGCTAGTCGTGATGTTGGCATGGGTTGCAGGCGTTATTCTGCAGGACTGCCAAGACTTCACCCTCAGTGCCTATGCCCGGCTGACAAAGAACCAGGCAGCCGAAAACATCTATTCTGTATGGGAACTCCTTCGCAGAAGAGACGATGCTCGCAGCGCCCGGATCAAAGAAGTAGGCGCCCTGTCTGGCGGACGAACCCTCACGCTAAACGGAATCATTCCTGATCAGCAGACTCTGAGCTTCCTCAGCAGGCTTCCGCTGCTCATTCGCGGCGTAGACCGAGTCATCGTCAACGGGCAAGAGCTGCACCAAGAAGCCGCGTTCGGGCACCAACAGAATGAGTTGGATACTAGACAGCCTACAGGGAAGAACTGACGGGTATCGAACACTCGTTTGAGATACCTCAGGACGCTGAAATCACGACTCTTGTAATCTCAGACATCCTTAGGGCATATGGAGAGTTTGACAACTCATATCACCTAGGAGCAAGGACCAAACCCTCACCCTTAGCGGATGAGTTCGACTATACCCGCTTTAAGTCGCTCCTGCAAGGCCAGAGGCTCGAATCCCTATCTGCAAAAGCGCTTCTTGCGACCGAACAGCGCATACCTGGGCTAGGCAACGGTGTCTTGCAGGATATCTTGTGGACAGCCCAGATCCACCCCAAGCGCAAGGTCTCGACGCTGTCTAAAGAACAACTGCATACGCTGTTCGACTCTGTCAAATCAGTGCTTAGGGAGATGGTTGATAAGGGCGGAAGAGATACTGAGCGTGACCTATTTGGCAACCCGGGTGGATACGAGACTGTGCTGAGCAAAAAACCGTAGACAGTCCGTGTCCTGCATGTGGCTCGCTGATAAAGAAGGCTGCGTTTCTTGGCGGCAGCATATACTTCTGCGAGCAGTGCCAACCGCTCTAGACCACCTCTACTCGCGCTGATCACTACTTAAGCGCCTTCCCGGCTCGCATAAAGGAATCGCCGTAGATCGGCCTAGCACTAATCTACACCTAATCAATCGTAATGGTCAGATATACAGCAAATGAGCCCGCAATAGTGAGCGACGAGGAGCCCATAGCCTGAGACACCGCATGTTGGGGATTGATCGCCGCTGACGCCAGTGGTATGCTCAGCCTAAACACTACATTCCCAACTAAGTTGATAAACATAGTCTACTATATGGCGCGCATCTATCTTCTTATCCAGAGAAGGCGAGGGACTGGCCCAATGACCCTTCGGCAACCGCCATCAGACGATGGAAAGGTGCCAATTCCAGCCGGCACTATGCCGGAAAGATGAGAAGAGAGGGCGGTTTTGAACCCTCTTCTCATCGAAGAGGGTTTTCTCTTAGGAGGAATGACAAGATGACCGACAAGCTCAGCTGCTCATTCGACACGACCGCAATCCATGGCGGACAGACGATTGACTCCGCTACAAAGGCCAGAGCTGTTCCGATCTACCAGACGACCTCGTACGGGTTTGACTCGTCTGCCCATGCAGCCGACCTCTTCAGTCTGAAAGATACCGGCTACATCTACACGCGACTAGGAAATCCGACCACAGACGTGCTGGAAAAGAGGCTGGCACAGCTTGAGGGCGGCAGTGCCGCGCTGGCTGTCTCGTCAGGCCAGGCCGCCATCACATTAGCCATTCTCAATCTAGCGAAGGCAGGAGACAATATCGTATCCTCCAGCTTCCTGTATGGGGGCACTTACAACCTATTTCACCACACGTTTTCAAAGCTCGGGATTACAGCTAGACTGGTGGACACCTCCGATCCAACCAATGTCGAAAAAGCCATAGACGACAAGACCAAGTGTGTCTATCTAGAGTCCATTGGAAACCCCAAAAACAACGTAGACGACTACGAAGCCATCGCAGAGGTCGCTCACAAGAACGGCATACCTCTGATCGTAGACAACACTGTTACTACCCCCTACCTCCTGAGGCCTTTTGGGCTCGGTGCCGACATTGTGGTGCACTCACTGACGAAGTTCATCGGCGGCCACGGCACCTCTATCGGCGGGGCGATCGTCGAATCAGGCACGTTTGACTGGGACAATGGGAGATTTCCGGACCTAGTCGAGCCGGATCCTTCGTACCATGGGATTTCGTGGCACCAAGCGTTCGGCGGAGACAGAGAGTTGGGAACGAAAAGCACTGCTTTCATAACAAAGGCTCGCTGCCAGCTCCTGCGCGACCTCGGCCCGGTCCTTTCTCCGTTTAACTCGTTTCTAATCCTGCAGGGGCTCGAGACACTTCACCTACGCATGAGCAGACACTGCGAAAACGCCCTCAAGGTGGCAAGGTGGCTCGAAGGACACCCGAGTATAGCATGGGTCAACTACCCGGGGCTAGAAAGACATCCTGACCACGACAGAGCACGCAAGTATCTGACCAACGGTTTTGGCGCAATCATCGGGTTTGGGATCAAGGGCGGGTACAGCGCCGGGACAAAGCTGATAGACTCCGTTCGGCTCATTTCTCATCTGGCAAACATCGGGGATGCCAAGACGCTCATCATACATCCGGCTTCGACCACTCATCAACAACTGTCGCCAGAGGAGCGAGCAAAGGCAGGTGTATCCGACGAGTTCATCAGACTCTCTGTCGGAATAGAGGACCCGGAAGACATAATCGCTGACCTTGATCAGGCGATCCAGGCTAGCCAGTCGTAGGGAGGAGGTGCAGGGATGGCAATAGCGGCTTACCGAGTCTCGCGAGTCAGAAGACGGGACTACGACCCGCCGGATTCACCGACGTCTGTCGGGTATGTCAGGTCGTCTTTGGCGAGGCTGGCAGACCAAGAGAATCCCCTAGTTCTCCAATGCGGCAGGCCGTTTTGGCCGATCGATGTCACATACGAGACATATGGCAAACTAAACTCCGACCGAGACAACGCTATTCTTGTTTGTCACGCGCTGTCAGGCGACGCACACGCGGCAGGTTGGGATCCTGATGCCCTTGAGCAGGGCCGACCTTGGAGAGCAGACAGGCCAGGATGGTGGGACTCAATGATCGGGCCAGGCAAAGCGCTCGATACCAACAAGTACTTCGTCGTGTGCTCAAACGTCCTTGGAAGCTGCTATGGAACAACCGGACCCTCTTCTACCGACCCTAGTTCGGGCAAGCCCTACGGATCAAGCTTCCCAGTTGTCACAGTAGGTGACTGGGTCAGGCTGGAGGAGCGCCTTGTCACCCACCTCAAGATTGACAAGCTAAAGGCAGTCATCGGTGGATCGCTTGGAGGCCAGCAAGCACTAGAGTGGGCTCTCGCCTATCCGGAGAGGGTAGAAAGCGCGATCGTAATAGGCGCCTCAGCCCGGCTCAGCGCTCAAGGCCTGGCCTTTAACGCGGTGGGCCGTTACGCTATTGTCAACGATCCCAACTTCAGGGGCGGAGACTACTACGACGGCGTGCCCCCACGAGTTGGCTTGTCAGTAGCTCGACGCCTCGCGCACATCACATATCTGTCCGAAGAGTCGCTGGAAGCCAAATTTGGACGGCGTTATCGCCATGGCTGTGGGCCTTCCTACGGGTTTTCTACTGAATTTGAGGTTGAGAGCTATCTCGATCACCAAGGCGAGAAGTTCGTGGAGAGGTTTGATGCCAACAGCTATCTCTGTATCACAAGAGCAATGGACTACTACGACGCGTCAGATTGGGGCGACGGCGATTTGGAGAGAGCGCTGTCACGTGCCAAAGCAACGTTCCTATTAGTATCGTTTAGTTCAGATTGGCTGTATACTCCGGCTCAGATGGAGCAACTAGCTCTGAGTTTGGCGAAGTGCGAAAAAAGGGTTACGTACGTAGAGATACCGTCATCTGCCGGACACGACGCGTTCTTGATTGAGACTGAGACGCTTACTGAGGTAGTCAAGGCGTTTCTGGATGGACAAACGACAAAGCGGCTATCTCCACCCCTCTACTCACAGATAGGTCTGTGACACAACCCGGCCTCGCGGCTTGGTTGGCCATAGAGGCTGAGTTATCTCTAGATCCTTGATGCAATCATGCTCAAAGCAGCCTCGAAATCATGAAGGCCTGTCGGACGATTTAGCTCCAGGGTTATGGTTCGGTCATATCCCATACTGCACAGTTCCGACAGGCTGCTTAGGATGTCAAGCTGCCCGACTCTCGGAACCATAGTCTCGACACCCTCCTCGGGCCTCGAGACAGCGCCCTGAACGTGAACATGCATTATCCTGTCAATATGAGCGGCAAGCTCTGCGAAGTTGTCATACAGCGAGCACCAGTTGAGATCGAGCGTAAAGCCGTAGTCTTGTGGCATGATCTCCTCAAGCCGCTCCCACACTGCGGCAGCCGTCAAACTTGGGTCGCTTATCGGGATGTTCTCAATCGCCAGCTTTATCTCATAGTCCTTGGAAACCTCATGCACTCTGTCAAACACCGTCTTGATGTCTATGCTCTTGCTATAGGTGTCCCAGAGGTGAAGCACGCCGATCTCTGAACCTGCCACTGTGGCTGCAGCCAGGTTGTCATCGAGAATTCGCTGCCCAATCCTGACATCGTCCTTGCTTATTGAGCTTATCCTGGTACCCACATCTCGGTTGATATGGACTATGGGTATTGGGATGCCTTTTGAAACGCACAGGTCGACAATCTCGGAGGACTCAATTTTCGAGGTTACCTGCCAATCCGCTGAGGTGGGCGTGACAGGAGGCCGACCGCTGTCCCATTCGGGCAAGAATACCAGCTCGACCCCATCTGCCTCAAGCTTCTCATAGGCCTCAAAGATCCCCTCATAGTCGTAAAACGCTCTCCTGACTGCCATTGGCAATGTGGCTGTCGAGACCAAGACCTGCTTCACGGCGACCTCCCCAGGCTCGTCTCTCATACAGCCCGCTCCTCGTCACCAGGCCTCAGACACCTGAGTTAAGAGGCCCAAGTTAGGTGTTCTCGCTCGGCCTCAGTTCTAGAGACGCGCTCGGACACCTAAGTTACGAAGCCGCGGGCAACTTCATGGAGCCGATAATCCATTCATACCACATTATACCACAAACGCGAGCCGTCCGATGCCATCGCCTGCAGTTTCAAGTGCATCAAACCAAGCCGGACGGCAATACGGCCTACCTACAGCCGTGTCCTCCTGCCGCTTGGTGGCTGAACCCACCTCCGAGTTCCGCTCCGTGTAAGTTGCGCTCTCTGATGAGACGACTCTCCTGTCGCTGCATATCGCGCACCTCATCCAGCATCGCATTCTACATATTATGGACTTCATGTATAATCATGGTGTATGATCGTATCGAAGGCTAAACGTCTGCCAAGCTCCAAGAGACCTTTGACGGCGTAGCGGAGGTGAAGAACCTCGGTGCAGAAGAACGCCGCACTCAGGAAGCCATTCGCCTCTCAGTTGAGCTGCCCCTCGGACGCAAAAGGCCCTTCTTAGCAAGCAGAACAAATGAGTAGCAGCTCACAGCTTCGTTTGCAAGTAGAAGCGGTGGTGAGTCGCCGCTTCTACCTGCAATCATAACCCTTACGGCCTAGACGATGCAGTCCACGCACACCCGACTATACCTACTCGTCACTCATGTCCAACTGCGCCTGCAGCGCACCGATCTCCAACAGGGCTCTGTCAGCCTCTCTGCGGATATGGTCAAGCAAGAGCGGAGTTGATACTATGCTGAGCAACTGGCACAGCAACGCCAGCTCGTGTGCTGCAGCTTTGAAGTTTCTCAACTGGGTTATGTTCTCGAGGACGGCATCTGTGAACCTGGCTACGGTGTTGAACGAGTCAGGCTGTGCCTGGAAATTCATTGACTGTAGATCTCTGGCTTCATCGAGCAGGTTTGAGAATGTCGCAATGAACTGGTCGGATTGCTCGATAAGCAGTCTTTCTGACGGATCAAGTAGGCCTCTGACGAACTCGATGTGCTCTTTCATGATCCGCAGCCAGAACACTTCTACTGCGAGGATTGCATCCAGCGGGTCCTCGGGACTGCTGTTCTTCAAGAGATCGAGGAAGTTGACTGCTTCTCTGGTGATATGGTCGATCAACAGAGGGTACAAGCAAGGGGCTATCTGGCATTGGATTATTAGAGCCAGAAGCCGCCTCTTGTAATCGATGAAGTCTCTCACCGCCTGTATCAAGTTGTCCAAGAGGGTGGGGTCTAGTTCTTGAGCTTGGTTCACCTGCGTCTCGAGCGCTGCAAACCTGTCAAAGAAGGCCTGAGCCTCAGCTATCAGTTGCACCTAATCGCATGGCAGGCCGAGCCTGATGAACAACGCGTGCTCCTTCATGATCCTGGTCCAGAACCGGGCAACATCAAGCTTGCTTCCAACGAGGACGCCCCCTACCGGCGGCTCAACTAGGAGCTGATTCATGCTCTCGTCTCCTTTCATGCCCCGTTCCTATCCGTGTGTCCTCGCACTGTGAGAAGCGTGCGGCAGCCTAGACTGTCTATCCCGCACTCAGCGGAGCGCACGACGGCTTGGGCGGTCCAGCTCACACTAAGTGGAGCGTACGACAGCTTGGATTGTCTAGCTCGCACTGTGCAAGGCGTACATCGGCTTGGACTGTTCAGGGCGAATCGCTTCTTACGCATCCTATTCGACAGTCCGCGGCAGTGTGGCAGTACTTCGACCTATGGATCAAGAACACCGTTCAGAAGCTTAGCTCGAGAGCATCATTCAGACTCCGCTGCTTGTCAAAAAGCATAGCTTAAGCCCACAGTAAAAACTGCTTTGGGCACAAACACACCCGGTGCAAGGAGGCTTCCGTCCCTGCCGAAGAACGCCGTTACACCGACGGTGAGATCGATGTCTCCCGGCAGAGCGTTTCTATAAACCGGAGCCGCCAAGAAGCTGCCGTCATCCAAGCTGACCACGGTTACTAGAGAGACTGAGGAGAAGTCGTCTATTGGATAGACCACGCTCGCAGTTAGTAAATCGAGCTGGTGGTCGTCTCCGTCTAGGTTCAACAGATTGGCCTTCACGGTTGGATCGAGATTGCCCGGCTGTATCCCGAGATATTCGAGTTGCAGCGTGAGCTTTCTGTAATAATCGATGCTGCGGCTATAATCAACCCCGACCAGATAGCTCCGGCTGCTGTCGACTCCAGTGTCAAAGTAATATCCAAGTGCTCCGTAAACACCGAAGTTTCCGACATCGCCTTTGAGGGTCAAGCCCAGCCGTTGCCTGGGAAACAAGGACGCAAGAGACATAAGGTCGCCGCTCCCTCCTCCTGCAGCTGCCTCTGACTCCCTGACATAGCTGACAGTCAAGTCATACCTCCTGACCCCGAACCTGCCTCTCACTCCCCATTTCATCTCCTTGGTTTCGGTGCTAAAGCCGCGAGGGAACGACAGGACTGCGTCGACACCGGAATTCCAGTTAACAGGAATGTAGACTCCAATTGCATCGATGTATTTGCCGGTGCTGTCTTCTTTTAGAGTCTCTGCTCCTAGGGTGTAATCCACCAGGTTGAGCAAAGAGCCAAAGCTCCAGGAAACAGGCTGTCTCCCTACAGTCAGGTGAAAACGCTCTCCACGGTGCCTGAGATAGAGCTTCTTTGCGAAGTATGTAGGTTCGTTGCCTGCAAACAGACCCTGTATGGGTTTGGTCAAGAGGAAACCCACTCGCATCTCAGTGTTGTTACCTAACGGGGGCAAGAACAGCTCGAGGTCTAGGCTCTCAACCACTTCAGTATCAAAGCTGCCGTCGTCCTGCAACTGTGCAGAGACTGAGACGTCTAGCTTGCCACCCACCTCCATTGCACGCGCAGAGGGGACAATCCCCAAGCCCGTCAAAGAGCACGTGAGCAATGCTGTGACGCTGAGAAAGACTACTACTCTTCGCATTCAAGACAACTCCCTAACGCAGGTTTTCCAGAGTAAAGGTGCCTTCAGGGATCTCCGGGTCAAACTCGATGGATCTGACTACGAACTCAGTCCTCGTGTTCTTGCGCAGCTGATCCTCCATGACCGACTCCATCGGATACCAGCGTCCCTGGAGTTCCTCTACTCGAGTGACCCTCATAACCTTTAGCAGGCGGCCGCTCTTCGCGTACAACTCCTCTCTCAGGCCAACAAACCGCTCGCTGTCAATCCAAGATTTTCGGCGGTAATATGAAACATCTTGACCTTCTACAGCAATGCCTTCGAGAACATAACACGGCCTCCCGTCAAGCTCCTCCTCGCCAACCAACTCAAAAGCGTATAGATCCGTGAGCTTGTCAGCCTCCATTACATCCTGGTAAGAAAAGTCACTGCCCATAATTCCCTGATTTAACATGTGCCCAGAGATCTTGACCAAGTCTTCAGCGTCAGGGAAAAACATCCACAGATCGTCTCCACGCTTGAGGAACTTCGTGCCTCGATCCCGCGGGTTGGTGAAAACAACTAGGCCATTGTCTTCCTGAACATAAGAGGTCATCGTCTTGACCATCTGTCGGCTTCCACTGACGATCACCATCTCAGCCTCAAACCGTGCCGACTCAAAATACTCATTATCGTCCCTGTACCTGATGATCTCTTCGGCTGTCAGTTCGGCTGCCGCACCAACAGCGCACGCTTCCATCAGCATTATCGCAGCAAGCACGAGTATCACCAAGACCCTGTGTCTTCTCACTAATTGCTACCCCCTCATAGTTCAACTTGGTCTAATCCCATCTTTGAGCTTTCGCTCAAGTGCATAGCTCTGCTTCGGCCCGGCTCAGCCAAGCCGCAGACCGGAGCGCGTCACAGTTCTCATCAGAGGCGAACATCAACCCTCCCGCAACGCTTCTGTCGGCTCCAATCCAGCAGCTCTTCTAGCAGGGAAAAAGCATGCGATAGTGACCACAACTACTCCCAACACGAAGGAGTAGATTGCCACCTCAATCGAGGCAACAGGATGCACCATCGTGTTTAGGAGAGTATCCGCACTCATCTCTGACAATGCTGCTCCGTAGTCGAGACCAACCCGAGCCAGGTAGCTGTTTATCAAATGCCCCAAGACAGCGCCGACCAGGCTTCCGACAACCCCCATGAGGCCGCCCTCAATGGCAAAGAGCTGCAAGATCTCCCTGCTCTCAAGGCCCAACGCAGACATCATGCCGATCTCTCTTGTGCGCTCCCTGACGATCATGATCATGGTATTGACTACGACAATGCAGGACAAGAGGACCAGAAAGATATAGATGGAGTCAAATATCGCCTCAGAGATCTCCATTATGGAGATCAAATCGCTTGTCTCCTTGTAGCTCAAAGCCACATACTTGTCCGCGGCGCCGAATCTTGCGAGCAAGGCTTCTACTTCAGGGAGCACGTCTGGAACCTTCTCTCTGTTTGGAGTTACTAGCAACAACTCTGTAGCCTCGCCTTCCATCTCCAGGAGTCTTTGCGCTTCATCCAGAGGAAGGTAGAAAACCACCTCGTTGAGGAGCTTCAAGCCGGTTTCTATGCGTCCCACAATCGTGAAAGTCACGCCCTGTAGCGACCCAAAAGCTGTGTTAAAGAGTATGGTGACCTTGTCGCCTACTCCCTTGTTGATCTCCTCTAGGAGTGCGGTGCCCATCACCACTTCTCGCTGTCCCGGCTGCACCATCCTGCCCTCTACCAAGTAATCCTCGACATCGGTGAACTTGAGCTCGTAGTCCGGGACGATCCCCCACCCGCTCATTGCCACCAGTTCGTCGTCAGTGCTGACCATTGCGCCAAACTTCAGCCTTGGGATGACCATGTCCACTCCATCCACACCGCGCAGGGCAGACATCATCTCCTCCAGCCCTTCTCCGGCAAAGCCATCTATTGGATAATCGAGGGTTAGAAGCCGCTCTCGCACGTGGTATTCGGGAGTGACGATCTTGATGTGGCCGGAGTTGTAGTAGATATGGTCTGAGTAGATGGACTCAGTCATCCCTACCACAAGCCCTCGGGCAAAGACCACTATCATGACGCCAAAGGCAATAGCAGCGATGGAAACAGCAGTCCTGAGTTTGCTGCGAAACAGATTCCTTGAAGCCAGTCTAAAGAGAAATCCCACGATTATCCCTCCTAGCGGTGGTATATGCTCTTTACCGGATCTTTGTCAGCGGCCCAGTAAGCCGGAAGGATACTGGCTAGCAACGAGACTATGACGCCAAATAGGAATACCATAACGAACGCAGACGGATTCCAGGTCCCATAGACTCTGCCAATCACAGGGATCCCAAACTCCGTGAGGTCCATACGAAACAGCGATTCGAAGTCCATGCCGTACTTGGAGAGCAACCCAACGCTGATCAGCCCAAGGACGACACCGACGACTCCTCCAAGAATACCTATGCCTGTAGACTCAAGGGCAAAGGTGTAGATGACCTCGCTGTTTTGCAATCCGAGAGCCTTCATCATTCCGATCTCCTCTGTTCTCTCCAGAGCAGCCAAGATCACTGTGTTGACTATCGCTATCGCGGCGATCGTCAAGATGAGCCCGAGGATGATTAGGTTCTCGGCTTTCTGAGCCTCGACGTAGGTGAAAGCCTCCAGTTCATCCCAAGGATAGACGGTAAGTTCACTCCTGCTCCCCGCCAGGCTTTTTCTCATGTCGTCGGCAACCTGAGACGCCATGCCTTTGTCATTCAGCCTCACTATCAGCTTGCTAACTTGGCCGTCAACACCAAGCGCCTCTTGCGCCAGATCGAGCGGGACGAAGACAGTGTTTTGGTTGACATTTGGATTGCTGGTGTGCACCAGCCCCACGACCTCGGCGTCTATTGTATTGAAGGATTTGTTCTTATCTCTAAACAGCAGGGTAAGGTAGTCGCCCGTCCCTATACCCAATAGATCCGCAAGCCTTTTCCCCAATACGACCTGGTACTGCCCTGACGCAAACATCGATCCCTCAACAAACTTATCCTCTAGCGCAAATACATCCACGAAATCCTCGGAGCGCACTCCCTTTGCGATCACTGGCAGTTCTCCGCTACCCACGGTCAGCCTGGCCTGGAAACTCAGCTCCGGTGAACTGGCGTGATAACCTCCTGACCTCCGGATAACGTCCATCAATGCTTCATCTAGCTCCATCAAATGCTCGAGCGGAAGTTCGCTTTCTCTTTCCCAATATCTGCTGTCAACCACCTGCAAATGTCCGGACTCATAATCAATGATGGTCTCGTACGACATCTCAACCATGCCGCCTATCATTGAGTCAAGGAAGATATAAAAGAGGATAGCTACGGCTATAATGCTGGCAGTGATCAGCGTCCGGTTGCGGTGCCTGGCTAAGTTCTTGAATGCCAGCTTAGTTAAGAACATCATCCTGCTTCCTCCTTTGATCTTTGGTGATGAGCCCGTCCCGAATCTCGATCAGACGGCGGGCATATTCCATCACTCTAGGATCGTGGGTGGAGAAGATGAAGGTAGTGCCAAGCTCCTGGTTCATCTTTAGCATGACTTGCAGAACTTCTTCGCTTGTCTTGGAGTCCAGGTTGGCGGTCGGTTCATCAGCCAGCACCAGCTTCGGCTCCTTGACAAGCGCCCTCGCAATAGCGACTCGCTGTTTCTGTCCGCCGGACAGCTCGTTTGGCCTGCGGCCTTCCAGTCCCTCCAGGCCTACAGCGGCAAGAATCGACAACACCCGGTCCCGGATCTCCCTGCTGCTGTACTTCCCTACGAGTCTCGCGGCAAACTCAACGTTTTCGTATGCTGTCAACACGGGTATGAGGTTATAGCTCTGAAAGATGAAGCCGATGTTGTGCCTTCTGATCCTAGCAAGCGCCTTCTTGTCCAGCCCGCCTAGGTCTGACCCTGCGAAGGTGACTGTACCTGCGGTTGGTTTGTCTAGGCAGCCGATGATGTTTAGCAGAGTCGTTTTCCCTGAACCTGATGGGCCAAATACAGTGGTGAATTCCCCCTCATCAACCTCCAAGTCAATCCCTCGCAGGGCGGGGACTTCAATCTTTCCCTGATCATAGATCTTCTTCACGTCGTGCAGTTGAAGCAAAGCCATGCTCATACCTCCTTGCTTTCCTCTCCCATCGCTAGTTGCCGCATTGGCCGGCTCCCCGTTTGCCGCATTGATCGGCCGAACTGTAGCAAGTTACCGCAATCGTAAGCCCGGCTAGTCTCTCTTTTTGATCCCGTTTTCCACCAAGTCAAGCACCTGGTCTATTACAACCATGTCATCGTAATCCAGCTTCCCATCCTCTATGATGAAATCAGCCAACACGAAGTGGATCCCAATAAGCACATTGGCTACAAGAGTGGTGTCGATGCTTGGGTCAACCGAGCCCTCACGTTTTCCTTGCTCCAGCAGTTCTTTGAAAAACTCGACTCCTCTGTCCGCATACTCACCGAAGATCTCGTGGTACAGCTCTTTGTCGCTAAACAGCATGATGCCAATTGGCACAAAACGAGGATGTGCTTTGGCAAAGCGAATCGAACTCAGATAGGCTTCTCGAAGGAGCCCAAAGAAGCCGCACTCCTCCTTCTTTTCTACGAGCTCTTGATTGACAAAAGAGACCTTTTCGTGTGCTATCAAGCTGATAAGGTATTTGTAGAGGTCCTTTTTGTCCTCGAAATACTGATAGAAACTCCCTGCTGGTATTCCCGCCTGATCGGCAATAGCTGTGACTCGTGCCTGGTGAAAGGGCCTGGCTGCAAACTCATCAATAGCAGCGTCTATGATCCTCTTCTGCTTCTCTTTTGGCAGGTTGAAGAAAGTAGCTTTAGGCACTTGTTTCTCCTCCCTACTGCGCTAGCTGCACTTGACTTCATGGCTGCGCGTATCCCGAGCGCCTGCCGAGCGCATGTCCGGAGATAAACATTGATGCCAATGTAACTCTGACTCTATGTGCAAGTGTAAATGCAAGTGTGAGTGTGCATATGCGTCAAGTGCAAGCACAAGTATGAATATGAATTCACGTTCATATGAACCCACATTCACATTATAAGATCCCACTCATGCCAAGTCAACCCTACTTGACCGACACATCGAGTTGAATTAGGTGGATTGATCAAACTGTCGGCATACTGATTCAGCTAAGCGTTGCTGGACCGATCTGGCTAAGTATTGACATAGCCGCTAGGCTGGACGTTGGCAAACGTATTTGGCTGATCACTGATAAACGCACTTAACTGGACAATGAGAGATCCAATTAACGTCTGGGAACTTCATTACCTAGCCTAAGGAAGCGGCGACGGAAAGAAAAGCGCCTCATCTTATCTAGGGAGGATTAGTAGTCGGCGAAATAGTCACTAAAAACCAGCAATGTGATCCAACCCCCACCGAGTAATTTCCATATTAGTTCCAAATCACCATATGCGGCGCCGCGGATAGGGTATATATCCCAAATCACAGCGGAGTCAGGGTATCTTTTTTCTTCTCCGCTAGATTGCAGGGATGATCTTTTGGTCTCTAAGGATGAAAAATGAAGGGCGACGCACCAAGTAGGTCAAATCCAAGCACCAAAATCTGTTAGGAGGGTGAACGATGGATAAAGTGCGTGTGCCTGTTGACCTGCTGCTGGACTCGGCTCTGACTGCATCTACCAAAGTGCTCTGGATGGCTCTGCGCCTCTATCCGGAGATAGCTAAGGGAGGTCGCCCATCCCGTACTCGCCTGGCAGCTCTGACAGGCCTATCACGCCCTACAATCCGAAAGGGGCTTGCCAGACTCACTGAAGCAGGTTGGTATGGCTTACCATCAGGGCACCAGCGATCCTCGGGAGGGGCCCAAGAGGTCGAGCAGGGTCGGTGGCGACGGAAGCAGACCTCGACGCCACAGCTACGCGGTTCGCATCGCACACAGAGGCGAGCACATGGTCGCTTCAAGACCCATGTCCGTCACCATTCCACGTCCGCTCAGCAGTGGACTCGACGATACGTCACAATTCCTAGAGAGCTTATTGAGGATCGCTTTATCAAGCCTCAAGCAGTTGTGATATATGGCGTGCTTCAGGCGTTGCCTGAGTTCAGGTTCCCTAACGGGAAGTATACGTGCAAGCAGCTGAGGGAGCTCACTGACAGGGCGCCAAAGACGATTAGGCGCGCAATCAATGTGCTCGTTCAGCATGGTTGGCTGGGGCGAACTCGCCAGAACCACCTCTGTCCATTCATCTTTACTGTCAGAAACCCAGTCCACGAGGAATGCATGGCCGAATTGGCCAGGGTGGAAAAGCGACTGAGTAGAGCCAAATTCAAAGGCGAAGGTTTGATGAAGGAATACCTTTCGCTCATCGTCGACTCTGACGAGTTCCAGGACAACGCCACACCGGGCTTTCTTGTGAATCCATTCACAGACGAGAGAATGGAGTTGGATCGATACTACCCTGGCAGAGTGGCTTTCGAGTTCAACGGCCCGCAGCACTACAAGCCGACGGAGTTTTCCAGTCCACGGGAGGTTGAGAAACAGCAACTCCGCGACAAAATCAAGGAATGGATCTGCGAGAAACGGGGAATCCGGCTTGTCGTTGTTCACGCTGAGGATTTGACCTTGCAGACCATGATTGAGAAGGTTGGAACCTGCCTTCCACTGCGTGACTTGCGTAAACGCAGGCTCGTAATCCGGTACCTCGAGAGGATTAGTTCGAGATATCGTCGAGCTGCTCTGCAACCGCAAGCGCATACTGCTGAAACAGCCCCAAACATGGAGACTCACGCATAGCACTGGTCGTCACAAGGCAAGCAGCCTAAACGCGCACACTCAGGATCCCATCAGCATAGACTATCAACTCAATAAAACAATAAAAGGAAACCCCCACATTGCAGCGAACATAAGTGATGAGGTGGGATCACCAGAATCCTGCGAGAGGAGCTGGCTTGATATGGTCAAGAAACTACCTTTCTGGGGTAAGCTGGCCTACGGCGTTGGTGCGGGCGGCTACAGTCTGATCGATCGAATCATGGTTACCTGGCTGATGTACTTCTACGTCTTGACACCGATCAGAGGAACTGAAGCGTTGATTTCGGGGTTTGCTTTTGGTGTCGTCATGTTCCTAGGCCGCGTCGTCGACGCGATCGCCGACCCACTCATCGCTCGCTGGTCCGACAACCACAGCGGGCGCCTGGGACGCCGAATCCCATTCATGCTCTACAGTGGAGTTCTCTACGTTGCCGTCTTCCTCGCGCTCTTTTATCCGCCCGTGAGTGGCCAGTCTGTGCTAAACAGCACTTACCTTGCGCTGATGCTGGGACTCTACTTCGCACTGTTCACCCTCTATGTCTGTCCTCACCTGGCCTTGCTCCCTGAGCTCGCCCGAACTAACAGAGACCGGGTTGACCTGTCTACCTGGAAAGCTGTTTTTAGCATATTAGGCGTAGCCGGGGCTGCTGTAGGCGGAGGCGTGCTTATCGATGCTCTTGGCAACTACGGCATGCTCTGGACAATGGCAGGGATCGGATTGGTGATGCTCTACATTCCCATGCTCATCCGCGAGAGGGACTATGCCAAGTCAGAGCCTGCGACATTGGGACTGATAGATGCTTTGAAGACTACCTTTAGGAATCGTCCGTTCCTAATATATCTCGCAGGCAACGTCGCCTTCTGGCTCGGGTTCAACATAGTCACCCTTAACATCCCCGCCTACGTTACTGTCTTGCTAAAAGGGACCGAAGGGGACACTGCAGTCTATTTCGGACTAGTGCTGGGCGTAGCCTTGGTGTGCTTCCCCCTGGTCAACATCTCCTGCAAGAGATTTGGTTTGAAGGCGGTCATGCTGTTTTCACTGATCCTGTTTGCTATTTTGCTTCCCTGCATCTATTTGCTGGGGCAACCGCTTCTCGGACTGCCGCCACAGGTGTTGGGTTACACCCTGATGGCACTGTTCGGAATCCCAGTCTCGGCTATCTTCGTCGTCCCTGATGCTATCGTCGCAGCAGTCTCAGATTTGGAGGAGAGGCTCTCCGGCCAACGCCGAGAGGCGATGTACTTCGGTGCCCAAGGCTTCATCCTAAAACTGGCGCTTGGACTCTCCTCAATAATCACCGGAGGGCTGCTCGATGTTTTCGGCAAGACAGCCGAGCAACCGCTTGGGATCCAACTAACAGGCCCTGTAGCAGCTCTCTTTACTGCGATCGGCGCAATCATATTCTCGTTCTATCCCGAACAGGAAGTCGTCGCATACGAACAAAAGGGAGTAGCAGCATAGCACCGATATCTGATATACCTGAGGTCGGGCACACTAGGCATCTCTGGTGTAGTTTTGTACGAGAAGTCCTGGGCTCCCAGACATGGAGTTCCAGGCTTCTGCTATGCTGAGCCCCAAACGGCACTCTCCCCATATACTAGGAGTAGAACCCCGGGGTGGCCTGCTCTTCACAATCACTAATCAAGAAGGATGCACATCATGTATTCGTTGTTGCTAGCACTGATTTACCTAGCTTTTATCAGTCTGGGACTACCAGACTCCCTTCTAGGCTCTGCCTGGCCTTCCATGTATCCAGAGTTATGTGTCCCTGTTTCCTATGGCGGAGTAGTCTCCATGATCATTGCGTGCGGCACCGTTATCTCAAGCCTAAACACCAATCGCGTGGTCACCAGGTTCGGAACAGGGCTTGTCACAACAATCAGTGTGTTGATGACAGCAATCGCACTGTTTGGGTTTTCATTTTCACGTTCCTTTTGGATGCTATGCCTCTGGGCCATCCCATACGGCCTCGGAGCAGGTGCAGTGGATGCGGCCCTCAATAACTTCGTGGCGCTCAACTACGCTTCCAGGCACATGAACTGGCTGCACTGCTTTTGGGGCTTCGGCGCTTCGATAGGGCCATACATCATGAGCTACAGCTTGGCGGTCAAGAACAGCTGGGAAAACGGGTATGTGACTGTTGCCTTGATTCAGATCACACTGACAGCGGTGCTTTTCTTCAGTCTGCCTATCTGGAGAAAACAAGAGCAGACAAGGAAAGCAGACCAGACGGGTACATCTAGACACCTTTCAGTCGCTGAAGCACTAAAGATCAAAGGGGTCAAAGAAACCATAATGAGCTTCGTCGCGTACAGCGGCGTTGAGACCACCACAGGCCTATGGGCCAGCAGTTATCTGGTCCTGCATCGAGGGATCGATGTCGAAGCTGCGGCCAGATGGGCTTCTCTGTTTTTCTTGGGCATAACGATAGGCCGTTTCTTGAGTGGCTTCGTTAGTGACAGACTGGGAGACCGCAATATGATCCGTATTGGAATGGCTGTCATCACTGTCGGGCTCATGGCAGTGGTCTTGCCAATACAGATCAACGTTGTCCCGCTGGTGGGGCTGCTCATGATCGGTTTGGGCTGTGCACCCATCTACCCCAGCATCATACACCAGACACCGGCCAATTTCGGAGAGGAGAACTCCCAAGCAATCATCGGTATCCAGGTGGCAAGCGCGTATGTAGGCTCGACCTTCATGCCACCGATATTCGGTTTGCTGACCAGTCTCACGACAATCGCTATATTTCCTGCCTACTTGGGCTTGTTCTTGGTATTGATGCTTGCTGTGACCGAAAGACTCAACCGTCTAGCAGCCTACCCGGTATGTAGTCAGCCACTGCGGGAGCTGACAGACTCATATACCCCCGGGAAGTAGCGCTGGTAGAGTGACAAGTTGTTGTCTCGCCAGGGGTGGTCGTTGCGCAGCTCCTGCAGAGCGTTCAAATCCAACTCTGCTACTGCGATCCCCTCCTCTTCGGGGCATTCAACCTCCGCGAGAACACCGCTGCCATCCGGAGTCAGCTCTGCAGGCGCAAACACTCCGGCCCGACCTGTAAATGTGAACCCCAACGCACTTCCAACAAGGGCGCTCTTGATCCCGTACACAGGGCACTCCTGGACTCGAGGCCAGATCCCCCGCAATGCCTTCCAGTAGTTGTAGGGCTCTGGGTTGGCGATGGGGATGATCACGATCTCAGCACCTTGCAGCTCAAGGATGCGAAAGGTCTCGAAGTAGGTTGCATCCATGCACACAGGCACACCGACTTCGCCTACAGCAGTCTCAAAGAGATGAAACTCATGCCCTGCAGAAATCCGCCACTCAGCCTCAATCGGCATAGGGTGGACCTTGTCCTGTGTCCCAATGAGCTGTCCATCAGGACCGTAGAAAAAGGAGCGATTGACCACTCTATCGCCATCCGCAAGGAGGAAGCTACCTGCCATCAGGTAGAGGCCATACCCGGCTGCGAGCGTGGAGTAAAGAATGTCTAGAAAAGGAGCTATGACTGGGCTAACATAGCGAATCACGTCTGAAACCGTGATTGCAGGAGCGCTAGATTCACCGGGCATTTCATCAGCGCTGGGTTCGCCGGGCTTCCTATCAGCGATCTCTAGGCTCTCATCATCCTCGGCAGCGACCGCTTCAGCCATCTCCTCCACTCCGGGGAGCATCCCGAGCAAAGACAGGTTGTTGTACTCGGGAAGCGCGACCAAGTGTGCACCGGTATCGGCTGCTTCTTTGACTCGTCGGTGCATCTCCTCAGCGTAGTCCAGAGGGTCCTTAAACAGCTTGACTTTCACCTGCACCGCGGCAACCTTGATCCTGCGACGATCAACAGCGGGAGTCTGCCTGCCCTCCCCGATCAGAGCCGAGAGTCGCCTTGTAAGCCTTGACCGACGACAGATCCATGAAAGATACAGTCGAAAGAGCCTTTCCTTCCATCCATCAAGCGCCATGTGCTTGCCTCCTCGCCCAAAGCACCACCAGCTGACCTTCTCGTCCAGAGCACCATTTGCTTGCGTCCTCGCCCCAGAGCGTCGTGTCTTACCTTCTCGCCCTAGAACGCCATGTGCCTACCCCACCGTCCCAGAGCGCAATGTGTTTGCCCCCTCAGCCTCTCCGTAAAGCTCTGGCAGCTTGCCACGATAAGCTGTCGGGTTGAGGAGTCTCAGCAGGGGATATTCACCTCTGATTTTGTGAAGGTCGGCTTCTATCAGCTCAGCTGCTGCGAAAGGTTTCTCAGTGTCCTCACGATCCAGATAACCAGTCGAGCCGCAGGTCACCTCGCACGGGCCTATGATTGCGCACTGCGCAGCGAAGGTGCGGTCACAGATGCTCGCATTGAGCTGCGCCTCAACGCCCCAGACCTGATTTTGCTGCACCTGTGCCCAGATACCTGCAGGTTGAGTCAGGCTGCTGTGTCCGGCCTCGATTGCACCACTGTGAGCGATGAGGTCTACTCCAAGCAAGGCAAAGATGCGGCTGACTTCGGGATGGCGGGCATCGGTGCCAACAACCAAGCCCGCCTTCATCTCTGCGATGTCAAACACTTGAAGCTCATCGCCTCTATCCATGCCGAGACCGCGTTCTTCACGGCTGAGGTGAGTCTGGCGCTGCTTGCAGCAGATCGCACCATCCGGCCCGAAGCAGTAGGACGTATGGTAGAAGCGGCCGTCAACTTCTTCGACAGTTGTCCCTGCCACGAGGTACACCCCGCATTCCTCCGCCACGCCGCTATGTATCTGCAGGTAATGGTCATTCCATTCTCTCGACTTACTCATAAAAAGTCTGTAGCTATCAAGGAAGTCGCGGGCTTGGCCTAAGTACCCTGAAGATAGACACAGCAAAAACGATGTGTGGGCCGGCAAGACTGTGAGCCCGACCTGAAGCTCTTTGAGATGAGTAACAAGAGAAGCGACATAGTGCTCAGGCTGATTGAGAGATATTCCGGCAAGAGATAGCGCTGCGACTCTCAGCCTTTTGTTACTCGACATACTGCATCCTCCCAGTTGCGAGGATCTGAGAAACATCGGGGCCGCCAACCATCACACGCTCTTTCCGGTTGATATACTGATTCGTCAGCACGCCCCTCAGTGGATCTACAAGTCCATTATAACATCGTGCAAACCTGTGCCCAAATGCCATCAAGCCGGTCAGCGAAACCCTGCTGCGCCATGCCCGGTACTGATGCACGTTTCACAAAAGCTCTGTCCACGATAGCCACAGCGCCACTGGGCGGCTTGAACTACGAAGCCGACGGCGGCACGTTTCTGTACCCGCAGTTCGGGCAGTACGAGTAGCTAGGATCGTAGCTGCTGTTGCATCTCTCGCAAACCTTGTCACCTGTGCGTATGTACGACTTAAGCCTTTTCTCCAATCGTCCAAGCTCACCTGATATGTACTCCAGGACATACTCCTGATTTTCCAAAATGGCGGCAAGGGCGAAGTATACAACCACCGTCGATATAGAACCAAGAACTGATATAACTAGCCCCCTAATCGATCCGGTTAGCACCCCGACAACCACAGCACTGACCAGAAGTACTACTCCAATAACGCGCAGGGCAATCACTAGGGATCTCGTAGACATGACCTCTCCCCCTTCGAGCAGCATGAGTCTGCCCTATTCATACTTACGCGGTTTGAGGCCTCTTGCGCAATGCGGCGCATAGAACCATAGGGTTTGGCCTGCTAGAGTCTTTTCCACATCCAGATATCCGGCTTGCGTCTCCCGTTCGCATCGGGTATGACTCCGACAACTGTATATCCACACTTGGCGTAAAATTCCAAGGGATGTGTACCGTCGCTGGTGATCGTTTTCAGCTCATCCAAGACGTTGTCGGCGTCAAGGTCCTTGCTCGAAAGGCTCGTCTGAAACGACTCGTCATCTGTCCCAAGTGTAATCCCAATGATACCCTTGCTGCGCGCTACCCGCTCAACTTCTTCGACCAACCTTCTGCCAATGCCCCGTCTCTGGCAGTCTGGCCGGACAACTATGGGGTGCAATTCCCACGTCACGTCGTACATAGGCCTAAGGCCAACCCATCCAACGAGCCTACCGTCCTCAACCGCCCCAATGCAGATGTACTCCTCAGAGGTGCACTCATAGACCTCTTTACGAGCTTCATCTATAGTCCGCCATGCTTCGGTGTTCGATTCGCAAAATGCCTCAAATAGCACCTGTGCAGCTTGTTCCTTCAGATCACAGTCGGCTGTGCACAGATCCACAAACATGTATCATGTCTCCCCCGAAAACCCCTTTTACCTGGGCCGATACGCGTAAACCGATTTGTTTGCGTGATTCAAGCTATACTGCTTAATACAAGAAAGGAGAGGTTTACACCTCTCCGTTGTGACATGCAGGGAGTAGGGTAACCCAAATACACAGCCCTCGGGCCACCCGCTATGTCACTGTCTGCCTACACATTGATAGATTACTACTGCTCCAGGCAAATCGGACAGTAGGCACACTCACACTCCCATTCGGTCTAGCCTATTTAGTGCACTCCTCGCAGCCGCTCACCTGGGCGTAGTACATCTTAGCCTGCGCTATTGCGCTACTATGGTCGTCAAACGTGCCAAGGTAGATCCTGCTACCCTCCGGTGCCAGATGCTCGCACCCACTCTTGTGTACCAG
>FIZJ01000023.1:4050-5830 GCA_900019385.1 uncultured Clostridia bacterium | reverse complement strand
GATCCGGGCATGTGATCAATATTGCCTCCCAGGCAGGCAAAACCGCCACTCCCAAATCAGCGGTCTATGCCGCCACCAAGTTCGCAGTCCGGGGCTATTCGAATGCCCTGCGCCTTGAACTGAAACCGTTTGGCGTCAAGGTAACGTGTGTCAACATTGGGCCGATGCGCACCGAGTTCTTTGACCACGCCGATCCCGAGGGATCTTATCTCACCAAGATCGCCCGCTGGGTGTTGGACCCAAAGGATGTGGCCAAGAAGGTCGTGGACTGCATGCTTACTGAACGAAGGGAGATCAACCTTCCCAGGATGATGGAGATCGGTGCCCGGTTGTATGTGCTCTTTCCGCGGCTGGGAGATTACTTGACCAGCACCTTGTTCAACCGCAAATAATATAGGAGGAATGGCCATGTTTCCTACCTGGAATCCCATGGACAATTTCATGTTTAAGATGATGCCGTTCTTTTTCACCGCAACCTTCTTATTTGTCATCGTCGTGTTCGTGGCCGTGGGAATCAAAAGCTTGTCTACTTGGATGTCCAACAACCGGCAGCCTGTACTGGTTGAACGGGCAAGGGTCATAAGCAAGCGGACCCATGTCTGGTCCTCCAGTCGCCACCACACACATCATCCTGGTTCGGTCCATCACCACAGCCATTATCACCGCAGTGTCCACACCCAGTATTTCATCACCTTTGAACTGGAAGACGGCTCCCGGCACGAGTTTCAGGTCAGCGGGCACGATTACGGCCTGATCGCTGAAGGGGATGTGGGCAGCCTGACTTTTCAAGGGACGCGTTTCAAAGGTTTTGTTCCTCAAAACAGCCAAGCCGGCTGGTAAATCCCGCCGGCTTTTTTGATCGCTTAAGCTATTTCTCTCCTAAATAGAAACTGGGGACCGGCGATTGGGGATAACCCATGGACAAGTGCGCCACTGTATTGCGGTAAATCGGATCCTGCATCAAAGTCACCCGCCGGTCTTTGGCAGGGATCGTTGTGGTATAAATCCGCATTTCACCCGGCAAAACCGTGATGATCTCCTCCCTCCAGTCGCCAAAAATGTCCGCGGCCATGACTGGGATTCCTTGGATACCACGGCTCACCACCGGGCCCTTGTACTTGACAACCATCGACTCCCATTTGTCCCTTTGGACGAAGTCTGAATAGCTGTGTGGGCGGTTCGTAGCGATCAGCTCCCGGATCAGATCCCCGTCCCACCAGGCCAGCGGCCGGCAGATCGGCACATCGTCATCAGTGGCGATCAACTCCCCTTTTGCTGTAAACATGTACTTGCTTCGCGATCCTCCTTTAGGATCCTCAGTCGCCCACAGCTCTAGGCCGGGATTTGTGGGATCTATGTCCGCCACCATGGCATTGCCGATGTGGTATGTGGGTTTACCGATGCTCCACAGCATCTGGCCGGTCTTGGCATCCACCAAGCAGACCCCTTTGCCATCTTCGCGTTTCGGCTCAATGGCATAGAAGATCTGCAGCCCTTTGCGGGCTGGATCGATCTGGGAAATGTACATCACGTCCGGATGGCCGAGCCCCACCGACCAAAGGCAGGTACCGTTGTCATCCAGGACTGCTGAGCCGAGAATCACTTCATCCCGCCCATCTTCGTCCACGTCAGCGCAGATCATGAAATGCGCCCCCTGGCTGCGGATGACCGGGGTTTCTTCATCCCCGCACCAGTGCCACAGTTTTTCCAGCTTCCCGTTGTGGAACTGGTAAGCATCCACCACCATCATCTTGTATGTGCCCCGGGCCACTATCAGGCA
>FIZJ01000023.1:3879-4004 GCA_900019385.1 uncultured Clostridia bacterium | reverse complement strand
GTCATGCCGTCGAGGATGGAGACCCATTCTTCTCCGCTGCGCACCCTTCCGTCCGCTTCCCGGACATCGTTGGGCGCAGTCTTGACGGCCACCTCGGCCCTGCCGTCGCCGTCAAAGTCATAGAC
>FIZJ01000023.1:0-3870 GCA_900019385.1 uncultured Clostridia bacterium | reverse complement strand
CCGTCGTTTAAATACGCTTCCAGCTTATATGTCGTTCCTGTCGTATCCGGCCTATGGGCAGGGTCGATGCTGCTGAACGGCTGTTTGATGACGAAATCATAGCTGCCGTCGCCGTCAAGGTCGGCTATGGCGATTTTGTTCGGCATGTAATCGCCTTGAAACTTGATCGAACGATAGTGCAGTTCTTTTTGGCCGCGATCCACAACAACGAGAGGCGAGCGTTCCAAAACCCGGCCTTGGGCTACTGGCTGAACCCAATACTGCAGTTTTCTTCCTCCGGCGGGGTTGTGGTCGACAAAATCTGTGGTCGCAGTGATGGGCGCTTGGGTTAGTTTCTGCTCCACCCCTTGTTCATCAACACGGTAGACATCAAAGCCGACATTTTCCGGATCTGACGCCAGCAGCCGCCAGCTTAAGTACACTTTCCCATCATCAACCGTTTTGCCGATCAGGCCGCGGTTCAAGTGCTCCGCCACCCGCTGCTTGGCAAAGCCCTCGACTTTAGGCTTGTCCGCATGCTGCGGATTAAAGGTGGGCGTATGCCACTGCCTTTCCTTGGGGTCTTCGGCGTAAGCTTTGCGCTGAAATACCAACAGGATAGTCACTATAAGTGCTGCGGCAAGACTAATCACAGGCTGTCCCCTTCCCGTGTTTGTTATTCTTTCATTCTAACAATACCGCAGTTTGATCAGGTTTGCAATGATTCCAAAGCCAAGCTGACTGGATAAATGACCCAGTCAGCTTATTAAACATTAGAACCTGTCTGGGAACTGCTTGATGATTCCCAGCCACATTACATCTGCCATATCTAAAGATTGGGTTTGGATCATGTCGTAGGTGTCGATGCTGGCTTGAAAATTGCCCTGAAGCATGGTCACAGCTTCCTGCGCCACCAGCCTTAAGTGTTCGAAGAGCATAGTCACCCAAGATTGCTTTGACCAGCATGGATTTATGCGATCCAACAGCTGGGCAATCTCCTCGGCATTGCGGTGCCATATTCTGTCAAGCTCGGCCACCCGCTGGTTGTCTCCAGCTTTGGCCGCCTGCACCAATTCTGCGGCGACAGTCAAGTGCTCAGTCAAAAGCTGACCCAGTCTATTGGCAACCATCTGCCCGTAGTATCTGCCGAAGACTTCCGCAAAGTCCCATGGATTACGCAGCAGCCGGTTGATGGTCTGTGGGAGATCCGGCAGATCGAAGACGATACCCATAATCGTCATCCTTGTCCAAGCACCATGCTGTTCCCACAGCTCCCGCAGTTCATTGCTCAAGTCCAGCTGGCGGCAGCTGATGCACTCCAAGGCAGGCTTGCAGTGGTGCTTGTCATACTGTTGATGCACCTTATAACCTCCTTTCACTGTGCACTGCTATATTCTATGCCCGCATGTCTGGGGAGCAATGAACCCATGTACCTAATTTAAATTGCATCAATTGATTCTCTTTTTAATTGACTAAATGCATTAATTTATCTATCATTGATAACAGAACCAGGAAATAAGGAGGGGGCAGGATGAGCAGGCGTTCCTTTTGCGAACACTGCCGGCAGGAGGTTAACTATTTGCTCGGCAGCACTGTGATCAAGGAAGAGTTTAAGGGGAATCAGTATGAATATCTCGGCCAAAAGGCCGTCTGCCCAAGGTGCAGAAGCGAACTTCATGCCGCCGAGGTCCGGGAACACAACCTTAAAGCATTTTCCGACGCCTACCGCAGGGTGAACGGTATCCTCTCCCTTGAGAAAATCCGCGAAATTCCGCATCGATATGCCATCGGCAAGCGCCCACTGTCGCTGCTGCTCGGATGGGGCGCGATGACGTTTTCTCGCTACTGGCAGGGAGAGCTTCCTACCAGGCATTATGCAGGTATGCTGAAGCGGATTTACGACGACCCCGCTTTCTACTGTGAGCTTCTGGAGGCCAACAAAGACAAGATTTCCGAACTCGCTTACCGGAAGAGTAAGCAAAAAGTGCAGGCACTGCTGGCCCACAATCCTGGAATAAGCTCTCAGCTGGACAGAATCATTCAGTACTTCTTGCACCGCTGTGAGGACATAACGCCGCTGGCCCTGCAGGCAGCATTATACTACGCTCAGGGCTTTTATTTCGCCTTTGCCGGGGAGTTCCTCTTCGATGCCGACTGCGAAGCCTGGGCCGTTGGGCCGATTTATACCAACGTGTACAGCAGTTATGCTTCATACCGCTTTGATCCCGTTGAGGAGGCCGGAAGCTTTGACACAGTTGTCTTGTCCAATACGGAAAACGAAATCCTGGACAGCGTCGCCCGCAACCTCTGCTGCTACAGCGGGAAAACCCTAAGGCAGTTTGCCAGGCTGGAAATGCCCTGGCTCCAAACACGGAAGGGGCTGCAGGCAAATGTGCACTCCAACCGCATCATCAACAGAGAGCTGATCGGCATGTACTTCACTCTGGTCAAAGAAAAATACAACATGCTCACGCCTGCCGACATCAAGGCCTATGCCAGAGCCTTATTCGAGCAGGTGAGTAAATAGACAGTGCTCACCAAAACTTTCCATACTCCCCTCCCGGATACAGCGTCGAGTTGTACAAACGCTTGTCCTGAGGCAGAGGCTTGCCGCTTGCTCTGGAAAGATCATGCCATATGCCGGCATAAATGTAAGCTTGATCTTGGTTGTAGATAATCACACACTCCGAACCATGCTCCACCAGCTTCCCGTGGACAGCCAAACCTTGAGCCGGGAATTCCACCACCTTGTTCAGATAGCCGTCATAAATCCCCGGCAGCACACCTGGGCCGCGGCGGAATGCCAGGATGTAGTCTTGCCCGCTGCCGTCCCAAGCGGTCAGAGTGTCGATAATCGATGCCCAGCCGATGGTCTGCCGATACTCTTTGGCCAGTTCCTTACCCATGGCATCCAGCAAGAATATCCCGTCCTTGCCGGTACGGCTGCGGTCGATCCGATCCACTCCCGCCACCTGCAGCCCCGGCAGATCCGGGCGGAACCTGCCCAAAGCCACATGCTGCGACTCCCGGCAGTCATCGTAACGCCAAATCTCATTCCCATGCCGATCATACATGGCAGTGGAACTGCCGCCGATCACGAGATACGGATCAGTGCTGCCGTCCAGGACGGGGCCTACCCAGATGCAGTCGGCATGATCCGCCAAGGTGCTGGACCAAAGCTTCCGGCCGTTGGCGTCGAGGAAGTCAAAACCGGCCATCACTTCGTCTTTTCCGTCGTTGTTGAAATCATAAACCCAGGGGTAATGGCCGATGTTGCCTACATGAGTCCATAAAAGATTAAACTTATGATCCAGCGCCCACATCTGCCGATAGCGGTTTTTCAAGATAATATCCTGCGGATAGGCATTGCCCGTCAGATTGGCGATGATGATGCAGTCATGGGCAAAGGGATCTGGCAGAGGATAAGCTTGCCTGATTGATCCGGTCTTACCATCCAGGACCAAGAACTGCTTGTCCATCACACACAGGACTTCATTGAAACCATCACCATCAATGTCATAGATTTGGGCGGGGAAATCCGAGCCGTGCCTGCCCGGCTCTAGATGGGGAGCTCCCACCTGCCACAGCAGTTCACCGTCTAGAGTGAAGGCTGTCAGGCAAACCACTTGGTGCGGGATATACCGGTCGTCAATCCCTCCATCACCCTGCACCATCAACAGCTCCCTGCGGCCATCGCCATCCAGATCTCCGATCAACATTTTGCTGCGCAGGCCTGCCTTGCTGATATCGATCGTTTTTAGTAAAAGCGGTTCCGGCATTGTTCACTAACCCTTTCATGCATTCGCGTTTTCTTCATCTGTTGTAACTGCTTCTCCAAAGTCTCCCGAACCCCTGCCGCGATCAAAAAAGCCAGACCGAAGTCTGGCTTTC
>FIZJ01000022.1 GCA_900019385.1 uncultured Clostridia bacterium | reverse complement strand
ATAAAAAGGCCCCTGCATGGATGTTCCACGCAGAGGGCCTTTTGCTTTTGCTACAGCTTTCTGAACACGGCGGTCAGGTGCAGATCCTCATCAGGCGTGATCTCTATGCTCGGTTCGCTGCTGTTTACGCTGCCTTCCCATCGGACAAAGGCATTGCCCGGTTTGGCGACAGCGGTTACCGTAATCGGGACATTCTTGAAGTAAATGCCCTGCCAGGATTCTGGATTGCTGATTCCCGGCGTTTCAGGAACAATATCCAAGGTATTGATCCTGACAAACCCTGCCTCCAAGTCACTGGCAAGGGTGACTGTGACAGTTCCCGGCAGCTGGAAGTAATCGGCAATCATACTCCATATGTATTTATGACGGTTTTCCGCCCAGATCCGCATTTTATCGACGTTTTGCTTCCATTCCTCCACTGTTCTCCCGGGGTTGCCCCATCTTTGCTGATGTCTTGCGATTTCCGGTTCCAAAACCGCCTCGAACTGGTCAATCAGAGTGATGATCCGCTCCAGCGTGAACGAGCTGTTGAGGTGATCCGCAAAGGTATTGATGAACTGTCGCCTGAATGTGCTGTTCCCTAATAGCCCCCTCAAAAGCGGCCCGCGGCTGCCGGTGGCATGCTCCAGTGAATTGAAGTCTCCGGCAGTCCCATGGGCATAACCAAAGCCAAAATCAGTGTCGAACATCATCCAGCGCCATCTTCCATCCTGCCCGTACGGGGCATCAGGCTCATACTGCGCTGTCTTGTAACGCCACACAGCAGTGTTTTTCCCAGGCCAATCGGTGTTGCTGTAGAAGATCTGCGCCACCTGGTAATCGATAAACTGCTCGATATCCATCTTTGTTGTGATATACCGGTAATTAGCCTCATTTTCCATGTTGTTCCGCTGGACGAAATTGACGATATCGTGAAGATCCTTTTCGTCACCTGGATTGCCGTAGTCCAACTCGTCGTAATGAGTGGTGTACACCACCTTGTCGGGATCAAGATTGTAGTTCGTGGCCAAGTAATACTGATCCAACCGCTCCCGGATGTTGTGAATTCCCCAGTACTCGCCGTTGAGGAAGACAATCGCCGGCCGATAGGCCATGACATCCACTTTGGTGTGGGAGATCAATTCATGCATCAGCGCGTCGGCGAAAAGATCGATCGACCAATGGTTGCCGCCGTTGCGGAGCAGAATCCGCTTGAACTCAGTGAGCGGTTCGCCTGTCCCATTGGCTGTGAGGCCGGGGAACAGCGGATATTGAATCACACCCGGGGGCTCGTACGACGAGCGGGCATGAAGCCTCAGCGTCTTTTGAGGCCACGCTCTGGTAATGCCGCCGTGAATCCGGGCGCCCATGTTTAACTTAAACCCAAAAACGCCGCCCGGCTCAAAGAACTCTACATGGACCGGCCTTTCCCACTCGATTCCCCGCTGAGTGTAGTTGCCCGGATTGTGCCACGGCCTGCCCGGCCTCCAGTCCCAGTAATGCACACCGGCCACATAGATGCCGGTTACATGGTCAAAAAAGCCTTTTGGATCCGTGGTTATGGAGATGATCGGCAGTGTGTAGCGTTCAAAAATATCCGGGCCGATAAAATATGTATGGGTCTGCACATCGCTGGCCAAGGCTCCGTCTTTGTAGGCCGCAGCCCGGACGACTATCGCCTGGTCCACGTCTTGGGGAGTCCAAGGCAAGAATGCCTGCTTTTGCTTGAGGCCTGTGTAGTCAGCCTCGATGCGGTTCAAGTTGAACGGGCCAAAAGTTTTGATGTAAGACAAAAGATCGCTTTTATAATTCTCAGGCCCAATCCGAATCGGGCCATCGTAAGCCAAGGCCTTTTGATCCGGCACCGACCCGTCCAGGGTGTAGTAAATGGTCACATCAGGATCGCTGCTGGTGAGCACCAAGTCAAACGGTTCCCGGTAGAAGCCCCGCACGTGGGAAAACTCCGGGGGATTAAGTTTTTCGGTGTAAACCTGTTCCGAGACATTGGCCGATCCCGGCGACGGTTTCGCGAAATAGACAAATTCACCATTCCCGTCTGGGCTGCGGCCAAAAGAAATGTCCCGCTGCTGTTTCTTGGGAGGCACATAATCCTGCAGAACCCCGTCGGGATCAGTCAGCAGCAGAGGCTCTCCTTCGCTTCCCAGACTGAAGTTGGTATGGATGTCGCCCAGGATCACTGCGTCTTTGCCGGAAGCGAAGACCAGCCGGTATCCTCCCGCAGGAATCCAGAACCCTTCAGGAAACCTCCACTTGAATGGATCCGACAAGTCATCGGACAGATAATAACCAGTGAGATCCACACCGTACGGCTGTGGATTGTGCAGCTCAATCCAGTCAGGATATTCACGAGAACGGTCAGCGAGGGCTGAGTTGTTCGCAGCCATGAACTCGTTGATCACCACCTGCTGTTTCGCCACAGCAGGCAGGATGACCGGCTGCCGGTCATGGATGTTGGTCCAGAATTGACGGATCGGGGCATAATCGTCAGCGCCGGCAGTGGAACGAAGCGGATTGTCCCTCAAGTCCAATTCAGCTCTGACACCGATATGGAGCTGGTTCTGCAGGGCTCCTTCCCGCATGAGGCCTGCCAGGGCCTCGGTACTGGTCAGACCGGTATTGCGCAGGTTAAGCCGCTTGAGGTTTGTCAAACCCGACAGGAAATCAGATTCCGTCCCGATGTGAACATTTCGCATAATCAAGGTTTCAAGATTGTGGAGCTTGCCTATGGGCTCCAACGATCCTGCCGGGACCGAATGGATGTTGAGGTAGCGCAAATTGATCAATTCCGCCAGGGGAGTCAGATCCGTCACCATAGTCTCCCGCAGGTTTAGGCTCTCCAGCTGCGTCAACGGACGCAGGGGTTCCAGATCCCTAATCGGGTTGAAGCTGAGGTCAAGGGTATGTAAGTTCGTCAGTAGTTCCATGCCCTCCAGGCTTGTAATCCCGCATCCTGAAAGCGATAGTTCCCTGATTTCGCTCAACGCGTCCGGTGTCAGCTCCAGGCCCTGCCTGGCCAACTCCACCGTGATCTGCTGCATGAGCTTTGCATCTGTGAAACCGAAATCAGCTGGGGTTGCCGCAGCCGAGCCACTCCCCGCTGTATACCAAAAAATACACACAGCGCACAGCAATAACACCATTGTCCGATTCATTGCTACCACTCCTTATTGATCAACGCAGCCAGATGAGCAATCTTGTCTTGATGGATATGGTTTTGGCTGGTTTTGGCTCCCCTCACCAGCCTGACAATGAGCTTGTCAAAAAAGTTCATTTGCTCAAAATCAAAGGCATATCCCAGATTCTCCTTGAACTGGGCGTGGGCCAGCAGTTCCCTGGGCAATGCAGCCTCCATTTGCTCCTCCGCACGCTCGATAAACCCGCAGCAGATGAACACAGCCAATCGTTTCTGCAAGAGTTGATCCCGGTGCCGCTGCCAAAACCGGCTGATCGGAGGCAGGATCTTTCCCATGTAGATTGGGCTCGCGATCACCACAGAGTCGAACTCATCAAGAGCAACACTGCTTGCCTCCGCCGCGTTGCACAGTGTCGCTTCCCTTTCCAGCCGCTCTTTGAGCAATACCGCGCACTGCTCGGTGCATCCGTACTTTGAACTGTAAACAATAAGTGTCTTCATCTTAACCTCCAATTAACTTTGCCATAACAACAGTATATACCTGCGAAAAATGGCTGTCAAACTTAACTGATAATGCCAGGATGGGACAGCGTTTCTGAACCGGACAGATGTGCATACTAGTTGTGAAGGAGGCGACAGGCATGATTCTGACCCGTTTTGTCAAACGCGAAGGGCGCCAGAAATTCATCGACGCCCGGGAAGCGTCCAATCTGTGGGAAATAGCCATGTCGAAATATATGATTCTGGAATACCAGCAGACAGCCCAGCACCTGGCCAAAGACGTGGACCTGAAATGTGCTGGGGCTTATGGTGAGGACAAACGAAAGAACGATCAGCGCTCTGGAAGTGATCATGGAGAAGTACCAAGTGAGGAGCCCGGACCGCAACCGCCTACCTTCTCATTGGTGCGGCAACACGGAGTCATTCCGCGATGAACTGATTGGCCAAACCAATCTGCGGTTCCTCCAGGAGCACCTGGAAAATCTCCTGCAGGTAATCTTCACGTCCATCACCAACGACGGTGTGCGGGCCTTTTTCGTCCGGAACCTGAAAACAACCCTGGACAATACTGATCTGATCCTCAGCTACCTCAAACTCAAAGGGTGGATCGAAATCGGGCCTTATTACCTGAACACCCCTGCCGGTGTCGAAGACAGAATCACAGCCGCAGAAGCCTGCCACCTGTGGGACCATGTGACTTTCCGTTACGACAACATTAGAAAGACAAACCTGTACTTGTCCATTACCCACGATCTTGACCTGAAGTTTATTATCAGGCGGGGGCTGGCTCAACTCAACCAACAGGTTGTAATACTGGAACAGGAATGCCAAAAATATGGAATTTCCCTGCCCAAGCGCCCGCCGGAAGTCGTGATCTCACCGATAGGGAACGAATACATGTGTGACGACCAAATGTACCGCGATATCCTTCAAGGCCTGCAGGCAGCCGCCTCTCTCCACGCCGACGCCAGCAAGCAGTGCATCTACAACGACCGCATCCGCGGCCTTTTCAACCGGATGCTGCTTAACGAAGTAGATTATTATAATCTCTTTATCAAATACGGCAAGCAGAAGGGCTGGCTCCATGCGACGCCCATGTACCGTTCTCACTAGTCTGCCGCCCCAAAGAGCAGGACACGGGCAGGAGCGGCCTCCACTCCCTGCAGCTTCAAAGGTGCTGCCACCATGAAATAGGCACCGGGCGGGACATCGCGCAGGCGCAGGCCTTCGATGATCACAAGGCCTTTTGCCAACAGCTGTTTGTGTGTGGCGTGATCCGCCTGGGATCTTTCAATGCCCAAGGCGTCAATCCCCACACCGGCTGTTTCTTTTTCGGCGAGATAAGCAGCGCCTGTATGGTCCAGATACACAAACTCAGGATCGAACTCATCCACAAATGAGTTCTTGGTCTTAAGCAGCAGAAAATCGCCAGGGGTTATCTGCAGCCCCTCAAGCTCACCCCGGGTGATTTTATCCTGCACATAGGTTAGATCCACAACCCGCACGGGGCGGACCAGCCGCTCGAGAGCCACCTGGTCAATCGAATCCCCGGTGGCCAGGAAATGCAGTGGCGCATCCACATGGGTGCCGGTGTGCATATCAAGGGAGATCCGGGTAAGACGGCTTCCTGCCCCGCCGGCCTCAAAATCCCGTTCGACAGTGAAAACTGGCTGACGGTCACTGCTGTTTTTCCAAACTGCCATTCCGGGATGGATCGTCATGGAAGCATCATAGAACTTCACATTACATACCCCCTGCACTATTTAGTATTCATGCCATTCCCGCCCATCGGCTCGGATCAGGAAATCGGCCTGAGGCGGTCCAAAAGACCCTGCTGGATAAAGAATCACTGGCACACCGCCAGCTTTCCAATATGCGGCGATTGGGTCAACAAACCGCCAAGCATGTTCTACTTCGTCCCAACGGGTGAACAGTGTCGATTCACCTCGCATCACATCATAAAGCAGGCGTTCATAAGCCTCCGGTGTGTTGAAGCCTGCCAGCGAACTTTCGCTGAAATCCATGGAAACGGGAACAATTGTTTCATCTGTGCCAGGTTTCTTGGCGTTGAACTTGAAAAAGACGCCCGCATCGGGCTGAACACGGATGACCAGTACGTTCGGATCAAGCTTCTCGTCTTTGAAGTACAACACTCCCGGCAGTTTCTTGAAGCTGATCACAATCTCCGAGTACTTCTGCGGCATCCGCTTGCCTGTCCGCATGTAAAACGGCACTCCCGCCCAGCGGAAGTTCTCCACGTATGCCTTCAAGGCCACGAAAGTCTCTACACTGCTGTTGGGGTCGACATGCTCTTCCTGTTTGTATGCCGCGACTTGGCTGCCGTTAACCACTCCAGGCCCATACTGGCCTCTAACCACTTCCTTGGGGTTTACCTTAAGCGACCGCAGCACTTTTACCTTTTCATCCCGGATGGATTCTGTGTCCAGATCCACAGGCGGTTCCATGGCAATGAGGGTAAGCAGCTGGAGCATGTGGTTCTGCACCATGTCCCGCAGGGCGCCGGCTTTTTCATAATAAGAGCCGCGCCCTTCGACTCCCACAGTCTCGGCGAAGGTGATTTGTACGTGATCGATGTATTTGTTGTTCCACAGCGGTTCGAACAGGGTGTTGGCAAAGCGCAGGACCATAAGGTTCTGAACCATTTCTTTGCCCAAGTAATGGTCGATGCGGTAAATCTGTTCTTCCGCGAAGGTGCTGCGGATGACTGAGTTCAGCTCTTCCGCCGACTTAAGGTCGTGCCCGAAAGGCTTTTCGATCACCACCCGCTGCTGCGAACCCTGGTTGGGAGCCATACCGTGAGCCTTCAGCTGCAGCACAATCGGGGCGAAATGCTCCGGGGCGACTGCCAGGAAGAACACACGGTTGCCCTGAGTGTGACACTGCTGGTCAATACTGTCCAGCAGTGATTTCAGTTCGGAATACCTGGCTGAATCATAAAAATCCAGCTGGAAGTAGTGAAAGCATTTGAGAAACTCCCGATCTTGCTCGCTGGCTGTGTATTCGGTTCGGGAGAAAGCTTTGATTGATTCAATGACTTCCGCTTCCGCTTCCTCAGCGGTTTTCGCCCTTCTACCCACAGCCACTACAGCGAAATGTTCAGGCAAAAGCTGATCCTGGGCCAGGTTATACAGTGCCGGATAGAGCTTGCGCCTGGCCAGATCACCGGTTGCGCCGAAGATTACCAATATGCATGGGTTTTGCACAGCGATCACTCCGATTGGATAATGAGACCCAACTGGATCCATTACCAGTTGGGCTCTTAACTATAGAATCTCAGTTTCCAGTGAAACAACCTCCAACCGCGGTTCTGCTTCGATGAACCGGACAACATTCTGAAGCTGCAGTTCGGCATGCTTGACAGTACTGCTGATGACTGCGACGCCAATGTCGGCCCTCTGCCACAAGTTTTGGCTCCCCACCTCAGCTACGGCTGCATTGTACTTGTTCCGCGCCCGGTGAATCAGACTGAGCAGTATAGCCCGCTTCTCCTTCAACGACTGCACCCCGACGAGGCGTACGCTGACAATAGCACTTCCGATAATCACGCCTGGTTCCTCCTATGGAATCACCTGATCGATGGTTGCTCCTCCCAAGCAAATATCTCCTTGATAGAACACAACTGATTGACCGGGAGTGATTGCCCGCTGCGGCCTGGCGAAGAGAACCCGGCACTGGCCTTCCTCCAGAAAAACTTTCACTTCTTGATCCGCCTGCCGGTAGCGGAACTTGGCGGCGCAGGCAAATCCATCCACAGCGGATCCTGCAGGGGGAACCCCTTTCACCCAGTGTGGATCTTTGGCAATCAGGCCGTTGCTGAACAAGGCGGGATGATCAGGGCCCTGCGCCACATAGAGAATATTGGCCTCCACATCCTTACCCACAACGAACCACGGCGCGCCGGCACCACCGATCCCCAAGCCTTTCCGCTGGCCGATGGTATAGTACATCAACCCGTCATGCTCGCCGACAGTCAGGCCGCGGTCAATATCAACCATAGGCCCGGGCCGGGCGGGTAGATAATTCTGCAAGAAAGCCTTGAATTTCCTTTCGCCTATAAAGCAGATCCCTGTGCTGTCCTTTTTTGCCGCGGTCGGCAGACGGTGCTCGGCTGCTATCTGCCGCACCTGCTGCTTGGTGAGGTTCCCGACTGGGAACAAAGTCTTGCTCAGCTGCTCCTGGCCAAGAGTATAGAGGAAATACGTCTGATCCTTGTTCGGATCCTTACCTCTCAACAGCTGATACTCCCGCTCTCCACCATCTCCGGCCAGACAGCGGATCTGGGCATAGTGCCCTGTGGCGAGGCAATCCGCCTCCAACTCCATCGCCCGCTGCAGGAAAGCCTTGAATTTTATCTCTTTATTGCACATCACGTCGGGATTGGGTGTGCGCCCGCGGGAATACTCATCGAGAAAATAGGTAAACACCCGCTCCCAGTACTCTTCTTCAAAGTTGACCGTGTAGTAGGGGATCCCGATTTGATCACAAACCCGGCGGACATCCTGATAATCCAAATCAGCGGTGCAGTTTCCTGATTCATCAGTTTCATCCCAGTTTTTCATGAACACGCCGATCACATCATAGCCCTGCTGTTTCAGGAGCAGGGCCGCCACCGAGGAATCTACGCCTCCAGACATGCCCACCACTACTCTGGTGTGCTTGTTCGATCCAATCATTTATGACTACTCCTTAAGTACAATCCTTCACCTGGTGTAGGTTTTTGCCCGGGCTGTCGAACCACGGCTTTTGAAAACAGTTGGGACCGTCAGTCGCACAGGTTTGAGATCCTGATCCAAGATCTTGTTGTAAAGCATCGCCACCGCCCATCCACCGATGGAACGCAGCGGAACGGCAATCGTGCTTAAGGGTGGATCTGCGTCATTGGCACAATCCAGATCCCCAAAACCGATCACAGATATGTCGTCCGGGATCCTAAGCCCCGCTTCCTTTATGGCTTGGTACACGCCCAAGGCCAAAAGGTCGTTCGCTGTAATCATAGCCGAAGGCATGAAGGTTGTCAACAACCGTCCGGCAGCTTCACAGCCGCCCTGCTGGCACCAGCTTTTCGCCTGGACAATCATGCGCAGGCTTTCTGCCAAATGTGCGCTGAGCAACGCGAGTTTGAACGCCCGCAGCCTTTCTTGATGATCCTGATCATCTTCGGGCCCATGAATATAGGCAATTCTCCGATGCCCCAGCCGCACCAACTCGTTTACCGCCTCAATCATGGCCCGCCGTTCATCAATGCCGACATAGGAGCACAGCTGAGAACTGCCGGTGCCGTGAATGATCACTGTGGGAATTCCGTTCTGGTGAAGGTACAGGTGGTGCTCTTCGCTCAATGGTAGGTTGCCCAGAATAATTAAACCTTGTGCCTGTGCGATGGCTTTGGCCATTGACGGTGGGAGCTGTCGCTGAGGAGGTCTGGATGAGAATGCCTGCAGCTGTAGTCTGCTGAGTTTCAGCCTATGAGTGCGGACTGCAGCCTGGATACCCTCTATGATGTGCGTGTGGAATGGGTCGGCCTTTTGATGGGGAGCGATGCAAACCAGCAGTTGGTACCGGGGGCGAAGTTTCTTGTGGGGCTTGTAACCCAATTTTTCCACTGCGTCCAGGACAAGGGCCCGCTTGTCCATGCTCACGTTGGGGCTATCGGCAAGCACCCTGGATACTGTGGCGCGGGAGACCCGGGCTAGATCTGCCACATCCTGCATGGTAGGTTTCACTTCTACCTCTCCTCTGTTGGAAATGTCATCTCTATTGTATCCTATTGGTACTTACCTGACAACACCAGAAAATACTGTCATTAACTCTCTCCTGCTCCCTCAGGATCGGTGTGGATAACCAGATTGACGCCCAAATCTTTCAATATCTGCCGCTCCAGCCGATCGATCTCCTCATGGACCTCTCTGACATTGGCGTCGGCAGGCACCACCGCATGAATCGAGCCTGTGACGCAGCCAGGGCCATAGTCATGAAGTTCCAGGCCATGAGTGCTGATTACAGTGCTGCTCGCCTCAATAACAGATTTTATTTTAGCAACAAGCTCCGGGTTGGCCTGTGTGCCGATGAGCCGGCTCACAGCCGCTTTCGCGGTGCTGAGGCCGGTGTAGATGATCATGCCGGAGATGATCAATCCCAGCAACCCGTCCAGAGGGACCGACACAAAGCGGCCGGCAACCAATCCAGCTGCCACGACACCTGTGGCGGCTGCGTCGTTCAGGCTGTCAAGAGCGGCTGCCCGGTTGACGCCGGAATCGATCAGCATGCCGATCCGGCGGTTGTAGGCGAACATCCACAGCTTGATCAGCACACTGACACCCAGCAGAATCAAAGTGACCGGATGGGCCTGCACCACTTCCGGATGAGTGATCTTTCCGATTGAACTGCGCATAAGGCGCAGCCCGACGACAACTATGATCAGGGCGATCACCAAAGCGCCGACATACTCGTACCGCCCATGGCCATGGGGATGCTCTTGATCAGGAGGTTGACTGCTGAGCTTCGCGCCGACAATGACAATCAGCGATGAGCTGAGGTCTGTCAGGTTGTGGAACGCGTCGGATACAACAGCAATACTGCGGCTGATCAAGCCAACCGTCAGCTTGACACCGAACAAGAACAGATTACAGACAATCCCTACAACACCGGACAAGATACCATAGGCTTCCCTCACCCTGGCATCGTTCACGTCTTCAGGATTGGGGATGAACTTCCTGATGAGAAACTGAATCAAGCTTATTCCTCCGCATCCAACAGTCTTTTTTCGAAAATGAAACCATCAAAACTGTCCTTCAGGCCGTCAAACAGTGCCGGATCCCTCACTGTCCAGGCTAAACAATGAGGCCGGAACAACCTGCGGCAGAGACTGAAGCCCCATGCCCGGTCATTGTGGCGGTAAGCAATGAAGTCGGGCCGGCCAAGGGCATTGACCAGCAAGTGTTTCATCAAAAACGCTTCATGCAGCCCGAGCCCCTCACGCCTGGCCACAAAGTCCATGGACAGCTGGCCGCGGATGATATCGGGGCGGTTCACCTTAAACCAGCGCACGATCAGGGGACTGAAGGACTCGATCCAGACTGGGCCGGGATAGCCGGCGATCGCCTTGCAGACAAGCTCGCACAAAACAGGGTTGGCGTTTCCGTTGTAAGGCTTGATCTCGCAAATGACAGGCACGCCTCCGAGCAGATCCAGCACGTCCTCAAGAAGCGGTATATGTTGATCCGACCCGGCCAGAGAATAACGCGTTAGTTCATCATATGTCATTTCGCTCACTTTTGCAGACACTCCGCACATCCTATTGAGGGTGGCGTCGTGAAAAACCACAATCCTGCCGTCTTTCGTCAGCTGCACGTCGAGTTCCACACCGAATCCAAGCTCTTTGGCTTTGGCAAAAGCGGCCAGGGAATTCTCGGGCACCCCCGGCCCATGCAGGCCCCGGTGGGCGAAAAACTGCACCGGCAGCCGATCAATCCGCCTGCGGTTTGGCTTGATCAAGGCAGCAGCCAAACAGGCCAGTGCTGCGGCGGCTGCCAGGGCCATAGCAGCGATCCCCATCTCAATCCCCCACATCCAACAGTTCCAGTTTGTCCTTCGGCAACATCGGTTTATGATCTCCGTGTTTTACCTGCGTCATGGTCAAAAAGGCCAGCAGCATGAAAACAGCCGCATAGGGAAACAAAGTCCTGTAACCGATGAACTCCAAAAACGCACCAGAAAGGATCGGTGTGACAATCTGCGCTGACATGACAAAGAAGTAGTAGTACCCGGTGAACCTGCCTATGTCCGATCCCTTGGCCATATCCACAACCATGGGATAGGAATTGACATTGATGGCTGCCCATCCCAAGCCCACCATGCCGAGGAGAATATTCATGGATGAATGAAAAGTGGTGTAGAAAAAGGCCGCGGCAAAACCGGCGAACATCAGCGCGACGCCAAACATCACGGTCCGCTTGCGTCCAATCTTGTTGGCGAACAGAGCAACCGGGATGAAACCGACAACTGCCGAGACCATGGCCACCAGCAAGCTCTCGGCGAACTTGCCTCCCTCCAGGCCAAGGGTGTTTTGGGCATACTTGGAAAAAGCGGTTTCCACAGCATTGTACGCCGCATACCAGAAAAAGACCGATAAAAGCAAAAAGATCAAGCTGCGTCTCACATCCCGCGGCAGGCCCTTCACACCTGTACCCCGGCTCCCAGCCGAATCTTGGATGTCACTGCCCGCATCAGGATAGGCAGCCCGCACTTCAGCCGCCAGCTTTTTTTCCTTTATCGAGACAAACAAGACGGCGACCGCGGCCACCATGATGCCTGCCACCAAACCAAAGAGCGGCAGGTAATTGGGCTTGCCGCCTTCCGGCACCAGCACCCGCATCAAAACCAGGGCGACGGCCGCACCCAATGCTCCCATGAGGTTGATGACGGCGTTGGCCTTGGAACGCAAGGGCGGCGGCGTCACATCGGGCATCAAGGCCACTGCCGGCGAGCGGTACAGGCAAACAGCCACCAGGGTAACGAGCAAAACACTCATAAACATGGGCAAGTTCCCAAGGTTATCAGCTATGGGCAGCAGAATCATGGCCGCCACTGTGACTACCGTCCCCACAAGGATAAAGGGCATGCGCCTGCCTATGGGAGTGTCCACCCGGTCCGACAAGGTTCCGAACAATGGAAGCAGCAGCACGGCAAAGATGTTGTCCAGCGCCATGATTGCCCCAGCCAGAGTATCCCCGAGGACAAAGGTCCTCTGCAGGATCAGGGGAATGATTTTGTTGTACAGTTCCCAAAAGGCCTGGATCGACAGGAATGCCAGCCCAACCAGGAAAGTCTGCTTGTAGTTCAGCTTCATGAAACCTATCCTCCACCTGTTGTTGAAGTTTTGCTGCATGCCGTAGTATTTCGGCCTTTGGCGGTGGATTCCTTTGGCAGCGAGGAAATAGGCTTGCGCCAAGCGCCTCCGGAGGGTTATAATCCAACAAGAAACAAAATTATCCCGGCGGCGGGATCGGCCTGGGGAGAGATAAAGTGAAGTCAATGAACGGCCAACAACTGAAAACAATAGCAATCACTGCGATGCTGCTTGACCACATCGCCTGGGCATTCCTGGACTTCCAATCCTTCTGGGGCCAGCTGTTTCACATTGTTGGTCGCATCACGGCCCCAACCATGAGCTTTTTCATCGTCCAGGGCTATCTCCACACCCGTTCATTTTGGAAATACTTGACACGCTTGCTTGTCTTCGCCGTGATTTCCCATGTCCCCTATGTCTACTTCAGCTACGGCACAATGCACTGGTTCAGTTTCAATGTTTTGTACACTCTCGCTTTAGGGCTGTTGGCCGTCTTCTGCTGGGACAAAATCTCAGACCTTCGCTTGAGGACGCTGGCTGTGATTGGCTTGGGCATTCTCTCTCTTCCCGGCGACTGGTTCTACATCATCATCATTTTCTGCCTGATCTTTTTCATCTACCGCGGCGATTTCCGAAGCCAAGCAGCTGCCGTGACCTACACGGCGGTGATCATCGTCCTCGTCCAATTCGGCGGCAGCCTGGCGGCGGGCGACACGATCAGCGAGGCATTACTGAGCAGCGGCTTCCATCTGGGGATCATCCTCAGCCTGCCTCTCCTCAAACTCTACAACGGCCAAAGGGGCGGCGGCAGATGGTCGCACTGGCTGTTTTACATCTTCTACCCCGCCCACCTTTTGGTGCTGTCCGCCCTAAAACAGGGATTCTAAAACTCCTTGCCGCGGTAAATCCGTATTGAGATCAAGAATGATAACAACACAAGGCCAAGAGCGGCGGCCGGAAGCAGGTACACATATTCCTGAAGCCAAGCTAGAGGCGCTTCTGATTCAAAGCTGGAAGAGACCACGATCAAGAGAAACGGGATCAGGAAGACAATGATCATGATCAGCCTGGCTTTCTCCACGCCGTATTTGTACAACAACGGCAGCAGCACAGCGATGACTGCCATGCCTCCCGCGCTGACGCTGCACACCAACGGCAGCACCTCACCATAGGCGCCAGACCCATACGGCGCGACCAGCACCAGGACCGCGCCCACCACCAACGAGATGACAATGTTGAGCAAAACCGCCATTACATATTTGCTGAGCACAATCGTTGCGCGGGATAAAGGCAGGGCCACGGCGTACCGGTCCCATTTGCACTGTTCATCCACAGCCATCGAGGTAATCGGCAGCATGATGGAATATATCATCGCCACACCGGTGAACATCCCCAGGTTGTTGGAATAGACAGACACAGCAAAGTAGATCACAGTGATGAGCACCACGATCCGCAGCTGCCTTTTCACTGCGAACAAGTCTTTAATCAGCAATCCAATCACTGTTTCTCCCCCCGTATGATAAACAGCATAATATCCTCGATACTCGCATCATCAACAGTGTACCCCTTGAACCGGGCTCTCTCGACCAAAGCTTCCACACCGAACCGGTTCTTGCGGTAGCCGAGGATCGATCCCGGCTCGAGCTTCTCGAATTCCTGCGGTCCGCACTTCAGGACACCATAGCGGTTCAAAAGTTCGTTTGTTTCCTCGACAAACACCAGCCTTCCTTGGTGAATGAAAGTGATGTAGTCTGCAACCTTCTCTATGTCGCTGGTGATATGAGTCGACAGAAAAACGGCATTCTGCTCATCCTGGATAAAGTCAAGGAAAATGTCTAGAATCTCGTCACGGACCACGGGGTCCAAACCACTGGTGGGCTCATCCAGGATCAGCAGTTTCGCCTGGTGCGACAGGGCCACGGCAATCGAAAGCTTAAGCTTCATGCCCCGGGAATAGGACTTTAGTTCATTGCGCTGCGGCAGCCCGAATCTGTCAAGGTAATTGAAAAAGGTGTTTTGATCCCAATTTCGGTAAATATGGCGCATGAATTGATTGATGTTCCGCGGTGTCATGCTGTCTGGAAAGCTGATATCATCAAGGACAACACCGATATCCTGTTTGATGTCGGCGTCAGCGGCAAGATTGTCGCGGCCGAAAATCCTGATATTCCCTTTGTCCCGCCGGATGATATTGAGAATCAGTTTGATGGTGGTAGTCTTCCCAGCGCCGTTCTCGCCGATGAAGCCCATTATGCTCCCCTCGGGAAGCGCAAAACTGATACTGTCAAGTTTGAAACGATCGTAAGTTTTGGTCAACCCGTCAATCTCCAAAACATTGTTCAAGTTAACTTCCCCCTTCCTGGTAAAACAATTCCAAGACTGCGATCATATCCTTCAGGGACAAGCCTGCCTGTCTGGCAGCGGCAGCCGCCTTTTCAAGGTGTTCCTCAACAATCCGCAGCTGCTGCTCGCGGATCAACTCCACGTTGTGCTCCGCCACAAACGTGCCCCTACCCTGCGCGGTTGTGATAAACCCTTCCCGTTCCAGCTCCTCATAGGCTCTCTTGGTGGTGATGACACTGATCCTTAACTCCTTGGCCAAGAGGCGCATGGACGGCAGCGCATCTCCGGGCTGAAGGCTCCCTGAGATTATTTGGTTTTTAACCTGGGATGCAATCTGTTCGTACAGCGGCTTATCGCTGGAATTGCTGAGTATGATCTCCAAACAACCACCACCTTCCCTTCAGTTTTCAATAACGAACCTGTATTCATACTGTATATATACAGTATATACAGTATGCAGATTAATTGTCAAGACCTGCAAACACAAAAATTGAAAACCTCTGAGCGGGATATTATAATAGTTGATGAGGAGTGGGAGAAGTGTTTTTCATAGGCATTTTCGGCGTTCAAAACAAAACCGGGCAGATCGCTTCCGAAGCGGCAGTCATCTGCCCGGTTTGCGGCCGCTACGGCCGCTATGACATTTTGAGAAGTTACTACTACTTCCACGTTTTTTTCATCCCGTTATGGCGCTGGAACAAACGTTATTACATCAAAACCCACTGCTGCAGCCGTGTCTGCGAACTAGATCAAGATATCGGTTCCAAGATCGAAGCCGGCCGTTCAGTCATCATTGAAAGAGAACACATCCACTGTGCCGACAGAGCCGCAGCCCCGTCCTGCCCCAACTGTTCCGCCAGGCTTGATCCGGGATTTGTATACTGCCCCTACTGTGGATCTTCATTAGGCCAGTGAAGTGAACTTGTGCCAGGGTATTTTCACCGCTGCGCCTTTATTGATTACCTCATCGACATGCAGCAAAAGCGGGAAGGAATCTAACGGCCAATGTCCCTGGGCGGCCTTGCCACGCACCGCTCGGGCAATCCGGGTGGTGATCGCCACCGATTCCAAGGTTACCCCGGACAATTCCTCCATCGCTTGGGAAAATGTCAAGCCCTGGCCAAGCAGGATCCCCAGCCTGCGAGTCCTTCCACCGAAGATTGTGACATACAAATCGGCAATCCCTGCGGTCACACTCTCCGGCCTGCCGCCCAAAAGGCCAACCAGTTCAGTCATTTCCCGCACACTTTGCCCAAACAAAGCCGCCTGAGGATTGTAAGCGAGTTGGCCGCCTTCCCCTTCAGCCCGCTGCTGCTGTCCCACCGCCAGGGTGACCGCCAAAGCGTAGGCGTTCTTCAGGGCAACAGCAGTCTCAATCCCCACCACATCTGTAGACAGCGACACATGGTAGTACTCTGTTTCCAGCATTGCCTTCAAACTTTGCAGTACAGCGAGATCACCGCCGCAAAAGTGCACGTGGGAATGGCGGCGGTCCGCCAGTTCATAGCTGGTGCAGGGCCCGCCGATGGCATTGAACGAAATGTGCCGGTTTGCCCTTCGCGCCCACCAGTGGGGAAACGGTATCAGATTTCCGTTTTCTTCCTCCGCCAGCCCCTTGGTTACGGCCAGCACCGGTGTCCCTTCGGGGATCAGCGGCGCTGCATGTTCGGCAAACCATTCCACACCAAAACTGCTCACCCCACAGATGATCAAATCCACGCCTGAAACAGCCTCTGCCAGTTCCTCCACCTGAATCGGCACGATTCTGTCCGGCAGTGTCCGTTTGAGGGTGGGATGCCAGCGGTCTTGGGCCACCCTCTCAATGATTTCACGATCGAGATGAGTCCCCACCAAACGCACCTCATGCCCGTTGTCACACAGGGGCATGCACATGGCGGAACCCATCATACCTGCTCCAACAATTGCTGCAGTGCTCAATCGGCCACCTCCTCAGATTTTCTTGCCCCAAACCGCTATCCCGGACTGATCCTTGCCTGTAAGGCACAGAGTCGGCTCATTCCGCTCCCAGTCCCATGCGGGAGTCACGATACATGTTTCCACGATATTTCCGTACTGAATCTTGATGGTGGCGGCTCCAATCTGTTCCCATTGCGACAGCCTCGGGAGGCGGGTCATCCACCACCTTGCCAATGTTTTCCCAGACAATCAAATCACGGGAGCGACGGGCAACCGCCCCGGTACAATAAGTGTAGTAGTTCCCGGTCACCGGGTCTCGGAAGATGGCCGGGTCGTGTGAACCCCAAAGACTGTTCTTATCCTTCGGCTGATGCCCTTGTCCTTTCTTGAACAGCGGTTTGGCATCCCTCGCCGGTGGCGGCGGTGGAAATATAAGGCTGCAGTTCTCAAAGACAGCCACTTTGATCTCCTCCCTGCATAGACTGGGGTCAAGACAGAAACCCGCTGGCGAAACCATTGAACTCTTGAAATCCAGAACCGATCACCTTTTTCATAACCACGGTCACTGCATCATCCAAAAACGCGAGCTGGATGGTGATCATCCCCAGTTCGTCGTCGATGATATGGCTTTTGATGACGAACGTACTCTCATTCAACCACGCGCCTGACGTCCCACAGCGGTAGCGGTAATGGGGAAAGCGGCCTTCCACCAAACGGCCGACACCGAAAGGCAGTTTGTGGCTGCCTGTCCCATTTTCGTAACAGAGAATGCCTTCGCTGCCGGCTAGGTCTAGGCGCAGCCGCTTCAACCCCAGAGCGTTCTCTGGAAAAACATATTGCTTATGATTAACCGCGGCTGCAAGGCCGGGATCGTCAATCCCTGACAAAGGCTTGACAGCATTGGCGTCGATTTGGGATTCAAGTTCTGCATACGCTTTGGGGTCAGGCGGCAGCGGCCGATCGGAAACTCTCTTTAGTATATGGTTATAGAACGCCTCGTAGATCAAGGGCACACCGTAGGGATGTTCCTGGGTATCGGCTGTTGTGACCAACAACAAGTCGTAGTCGGGATAGCATGCCGCAATCTGGCCCCCCATCCCGTACATGGCAAAACCGTTGTGCCGTGTGCGCCAGAACTGGTATCCGTACCCCTGCCTTTCTTCTATGTTCGCGCCCCGCATCCAGGTGTCGATCTGCTTGCTTGACGCGGCTTCGATGTATTCCCTGGGCAGATACTGCCTGCCCTGGTGTTCCCCTTTGCGTAGAACAATCCAAGCCACCTTGGCCAAGTCCAGCGGCCGGGCCACAAGCCCTGAACCACCCATGGATATTCCCATAGGATCCGGAATAATATGGGCATCTTCGGAAAAACCGATGTCATCAAGGAATTTCACCCTCAGGTAATCCAAGAGGGGCATCCCCGCCAGCTTCTCAACCAGAGCCGCCAGAGTGTGGCTTGATGAAGTGTCATAGGAGAATACCGTCCCTGGAAGGTGGCTCGGCTCGACGGTAAAGAAAGTCCGTACCCAATCCCGCTCTGGAGAGCCGCTGAATGTGGTCCGGCGGTGGGCCGAAGCCATCATCAACATGTCCTGGATCCGCGTTTGGGCGATATACGGATGCACCTTTTCCGGCAGCTTTTCCGGAAAGTGAGCGGCGATCGGGTCATCCAGCGAAATTCTGCCCTCATCCGCCAAAAGCCCCACCGCCAAAGAGGTGAAACTCTTGGTTATGGAAAACATTCGGTGCAGAGTTTCCCTCTGGTAGGGCGCATAATAGCTTTCCACCACCATCTTGCCTGCGCGGACGATAATTATGCTGTGCATGCACAGTTCATGTTCTTCCAATGCGCGCATGAAACCCAAAACATCTCGAGACGATATCCCCACCGCTTCGGGCTCGGCTGCGGCAAAAAATTGATCCATGATCAGCCCTCCCCATTGGTTCTGTTTGCAATTTCGGTGGTTGTTCGGGCAAAACCTGCCCTTGCTCGTGAAAAATACACGGCCAGTATTGACAGCGGGAATTGAAAATGATAATCTTTCTCATAGATGGAAGAAAATTTGCGCCAAGACAGCCTTCTTAGGCATGCAAAGCTCTGTTCACACCACTCAAGGAAGGAAGAAAGCCTCCATGCGTTTGTCGGAAATCGCCGTAGGATGCGAAGGAATCATCAAGCATGTCGCCGGAACTGAAAAAGTGTGCCGGTTTCTTTACTCGATTGGTTGTTATCCGGGAGAAAGAATCACCCTGGTCTCGGTCTTGGCAGGCAACTATATTGTGCGGATCAAAGACAGCCGCTTCGCCGTCGACCGCAAGATAGCCCAGATCATAGAGTTGGGCGAGGTTACGCCTGGGGCTGATGAACCGGATCTTGGCTGCCGCCATCGTCAAGCCTCCCGCGTGTGATGCTTGAACATGTTGACAGGAGGGTTCGACAGATATGCGCATAGCTCTCGCTGGAAATCCGAACTGCGGTAAAACAACTCTTTACAATGCGCTCACAGGCAAGACTGAATCCGCCGGCAACTGGTCTGGTGTCACGGTGGAAAAAAAGGCCGCCAAGCTTAAGCGCAAGTACGGAGCTTTCGGAACCGAGATCATCATTGTGGATTTACCCGGCGCCTACTCAATAACTCCTTATACCGCTGAAGAAGCCATAACGAGAGATTTCATTCTCGAGCATCGCCCCGATGTGATCATCAACATCGTGGACGGCGCCAATCTGGAACGCAGTTTGTTCATGACCACTCAGCTTTTGGAATTGGGTATCCCTGTCGTCATTGCCCTGAACAAGTCCGATATCATTCAAGAACGTAATGACCGCGTCGATATCAAACGTCTCCAAGCGGAACTGGGATGCCCAATTATTTCTATAGTCGCCACTGAGGCCCAAGGGCTGCGGGAACTGATTGCCGCCGCCGTGAAAGCCGCCGGGAAACCGCAGCGGCGGGTCACACCTGTCTTTGGTGATGAAGCGGTTTTGGAGCGGCACAAATTCGTTGAACAAATTGCTGCCAGGGCTATCGTCAAAGGCGATAATCTGAGGCGTGTTTGGCTTTCGGACTCAATCGACCGCATCATTGCCAACCAGTGGATCGGCCTGCCTGTCTTCTTCCTGGTGATGTGGGCAGTATATGCCTTCTCCATTGAAGGGTTGGGCGGTTTTCTCTCCGATTACTTCAACGAAACACTGTTTGGCGAGGTCATTCCCTCTGCCGCTGACAATCTGCTGTCGTCACTGGAGATCCACCCGTTTCTGCGCGATCTGATCCTCGAGGGAGTCATCGCCGGTATCGGCGCGGTTATCGGTTTTCTGCCCCTGATCATGGTGTTGTTCTTCTGCCTGGCCCTCTTGGAGGACAGCGGTTACATGGCCCGGGTCGCCCTGGTTATGGATCGCCATTTCAAGCGTATTGGCCTTTCCGGCAAATCGATCATCCCCATGATTGTCGGTTCAGGATGTGCAATTCCCGGGGTGATGGCTACTCGCACCATCGAAGACGCGGGCGAGAGACGCGTGACCGCCATTCTCACCCCTTATGTGCCCTGCGGCGCTAAACTGCCGATCATCGCCCTGTTCGCAACCGTGTTCTTCCCCGGCGCCAGCTGGGTGGCCCCCAGCATGTACATCCTGGCGATTTGTGTGATCATTGTCGGCGGGCTGCTGCTGAAAAAGCTGTTTCTGTGGGAAAACACGTCCGTGTTTATTCTGGAACTTCCAGAATACAAGCGGCCGAGCTTGAAATATGCGTCAAGTCAGATGCTGAGGCATTCAAAAGCCTTTATCCACAAAGCAGCCACGATCATCCTGGTCATGAACACCCTGGTATGGCTGATGCAGGAGTATACTTGGCTGCTGCAGCCTGCGGCCGACCAAAGTCAGAGTATGCTGGGCACCATCGGCTCAGTGCTGGAATTAGTCCTCAAGCCTTTGGGACTGAGAGGCTGGCAGCCTGGAGCCGCAGCGATCACAGGCTTCGTGGCTAAAGAAAATGTAGTTTCGTCCCTCGCGATTCTGCTCAGTGAAGGTTCGGAGGCGGTGCTGAGCACACCAGGCGGCCCGCTGGCAGGGCTGTTCAACCCGGTCACCGCCTACGCGTTTTTAATCTTCAACCTGTTCACTCCTCCCTGCTTTGCGGCGATCGGCGCCATGAGGGGTGAATTGGGAGCCGAATGGCTGTGGAAAGGGCTGCTGTTCCAGATCGGTGTAGGCTACACTCTTGCGATGCTTGTTTCGCAAATAGGATCACTGGTCATCTATCAGGCGCCGGCGCCAGGCCTGCCTGCGGCTGTCGGGATCAGTGCGGCCCTCGGGGTATTCCTGTTCATCAAGATAAAAGACACAGCTGCAAAACGGCAGGCTTTGAACCTGGCAGCTGAAACAAGGAGTTGATCAAATGAGTTCCACGATCGGCAACATCATTGTCGGCGCAGTGCTGCTCGCTGTCATCTCATGGGCCGGCTTCAGGTCATATCGGAATATGAAACACAACCGCTGCCCGGGATGCGGCGCCTGCGAATTTGCCGCCAACAACGAATGTCCAGGCCATGAAACAGGCCAGGCTGGCTGAATCGGCCAAAACAAAAAGCCCCGTAGGGTAAACCCAGCGGGGCCTTTTGACGCTTTTTATCGGTCGGCAAGGGCAAGTTTCTGGTAGTGTTTGTAGAGTGAATGAAACGCTCCGTTGTAGTTGGTGTGCCACGGTTTGCGCTTGCCGCAAAAATGCAGGATCACGGTATCATTGATGATGCTGTCCATCGTGACCCGGCGCTTGGAAATGATCGGGCGGTACCGATAATACCGCACGTCATAGTTGTAAATGAACTCATCCAGCTTTCTGATTTCCTGGGAATACAGCGAATTTAGGATGTCCTGGTCAGGGAGAATCAGGGTGTTTTTGTGCCTGCGGACAAACCCATAGATCTCTTCCTCGTCCACCCTTGTCCTTATCAGCTCGAGGTTCATCAGCAAGACGCCTGAATTGTAATATGCTTTGATATTATACTCCCGAAACCGCAGCCGGTTGATTTCCCTGGCGAAGATGATGTCGTGATAGGCCGCCGCGAACAGCCAGCCGGACAGATCAGTCTCATATAGGCCGCGGATGGGGTTGATCACCAGAATGTCCGGATCTAGGTACAGAATGCGGTCCAGGTCTTGTGGCAAATGACGGAAAGCCAGCAGCCGGTAGTACATCTCCTTGGTGTAATGCTTGACTACGGGAGCGTCGCTGAAACAGTCATCGCCGATTTTCACCTCAACAAGCAAATGGCCGTTCCGTTCAGCGAACCCGGACATATCTTCGACGTGGCCGGGATCCAACCGTGAATGCATCAGGTAAACTCGGAAACGCTCCTCGGGATTATTAATGAACATCGATTTCAGCATTACTTTCAAAGGCACAAGGTAATTCGCATCGATAGTTGCAAGGATGTTGATTGGAGTCAATGGGCCTCACATCCTTTCTGCTCCCATTGTCCTATGGCGCAGGCTTAGAGCTGCTTTTTGCCGACACGTCTATAAATAATGCCCAAAGTATTAGGCCCACAGTGCGTGGTGACGGTGCATCCGGCAGTGGTGACGATCACCTCTTCGAATTGGGCATAGGTTGTGATTGCTTCCTTGACTTTCTGGATCACTTGATCAGAACACATACAGTGGGTGATGAAGAGTCTGCTGTAATCAATGTCGGTCCGGCCAGCGAGCCGGTCGTGCACATACTGCTCCAGGCTGCGTTCAATACTGCCCCGGTATTTCTTGCCCACGATCATTTTGCCGTCCAGCACCTCAATACACGGTTTAATCTGCAGCAGCCGGGCGCCGAAAGCCTCCAGGCCAGAGCAGCGCCCACCTTTGTGAAGATAATCAAGTTTGTCGATGACAAAACTGGTGTCTATGCAGGGCACCATTGCTTCGATTTTCTCTAGGATTTCTTGTGCCGGGCGCCCCTCCTTGGCCATCAAGGCCGCTTCGTAAACAAGGCTGCCCTGGCCGGTGGAGAGGTTTTGGGAATCAATTACGTAGACATTGTCGAACTCTTCTGCAGCCAGTTTGGCATTCTGATGGCATGAAGAAAAATGCGCTCCGATGTTGAAATGAATCACGGCTTCATGCTCTTTGGCCAAAGGCGCGAAAAACTCCTGGTACTCGAAGGTGTTGACGGCCGCTGTCTGACAGCGTTTCTTCTCCTTTTCCACAAAATTGACTATGTCCAGCGGTGTTATATTGACGCCGTCACGATAATCATCGTTCTCAACCACAATGTGCAGGGGTAACAAGGTAATGTCCAGGCTCTGTATCAGCTCCTGCGAAAGATCGCAGGTGCTGTCCGATGTAATCTTAATCATCTGCTGTACACCTCTCTTGCTTTGCATGATTGTGTGATAAAGAGCTGCTTGCTATCGTGTTTCCGAGAACGAGCCCCCCTTCCATGCTGACAAAGCGGCCGTGTCATTCTCTGCCCTGTTCCAAACGGTTCAAGGTAATCAGCACGTCGTTCAAGGCAGCTTTTACACGCGCCACTTCCTGCAGGCTTTTGTTGATCCGGCTTTGGGTCAGCCAGTCAGACACAATGTTGTCGAAGACGATGTCCATGAATTTTTCAAACCCCGACGCACTGATGTCTTCGGTAAACTGGATGTCTATGTCTTTAAGCTCTTTTTGCAAAAGCACAAGATCACTTTGCACCTGTCTGAGCATTCTTTGGGCGTCGTCCATTTTGCTGTGCTTGATCAAGCTGCTAAAGAAATCTCCGCCCAGCAAATCGAAAATGCCCCATCTTCTGGCACTGTGAAGTTTTTTTTCGATCTTCTCCAAAGAATCCAAAACCCGCAAAGCAACCGTTCTTGCTTCCTCTATTTCTTTTTGCCACTCCATCAAGATCACTCCCTAAGCTATGCTGACTGTAAACAGCCTGGCTTTACCTTCTTTCACGGCATTGAACAACTCCCGGCCGCTGCTCACTTTGTGGACTGTCTCGACACCGTCGTACCTCGGCATCAGCCCTGCGTGATTGTCGGAGCCGGCAATCTTCAACAACCCGTAGTTGTCGGCATACTGTCGGGCCATTTTATTCTCGAATTCGGTCCGGCAGGTGTTGACCACCTCGACCGCGTCCACTTTCCGCGGCAAAAGCCGGATCAGATCGATATAGTTCGCTTCCCGGAAAGGATGGGCATGGGCGATAAAGCCTCCGTGCGCGTGAACCAAATCACAGTATTCATTTATATGCAGCTTCATCACTTCTGGATGAGCCATGAGCCATTGAGGATCAAGGCCGTACGTCAAAAGGTCCGTTCCCCGGTACGAATACTCCCAGCCAAAAAAGACATCAATGCCGATCCGCCGCCCTTCACGGTATGCGTTGTAATATCCACGGCAGAATTCCCGTACCCGGTCTTCCCACGGCAGATGGGCCGGCACAGTCGTGTTCCCGTTCAGAAAGTGGTCGGTGATCCAGACACCGCTGAACCCCAACTGTTTGTAAACGCGGACGAGCTCGGCCGCACTGATCAGCGAACATCTGCTTACTTCGGCTGTATGGGTGTGTGTCTCATACCTGTGCATGGGCACTGCTCCATTCTCCTATCCAACTCATTGGCCTATTCTATTGTTAGGGAGTGAACCGGAATAATCCTGCTCCTGCAGGAATTTTCCATTTGACAAACAATGAATATGGGAAGGGGGTATGATCGCATGCAAATCGATTTTGACGGGACAGCAGTCATGGAAATCGTCCGCGAGTTGGTCGCGGTGCCGAGCCCGGCCGGATTCACCGATCAAGTCATAGGGAAGCTTGAAGCCTATCTAAACAGCTTGGGCATCCCAAATCAGCGCAACCGCAAAGGCGGGCTGCTGGCCACCCTCCAGGGGCAGAACACAGCCAAGCGGCGGATCATCACTGCGCATCTGGACACTTTGGGCGCTATGGTCAAGGAAATCAAACCCGACGGCAGGCTGAAACTGTCTTTGATCGGCGGCAGCCGCTGGAATCACATTGAAGGGGAGTACTGCCAGATCTTTGCCTCAAAAGGGGTCTATACCGGGACCATTCTGATGCACAAGACCTCGGTGCATGTCTATAAAGACGCCGGCACCCTGGAACGGAGCAGCGACACCATGGAAGTCCGCCTCGATGAAAAAGTGTCTTCAGCTGATGATGTGAAAAAGCTGGGGATCGGTGTTGGGGACTTTGTTGCCTTCGACCCGAGAGTTGTGCTGACTCCCAGCGGCTTCATCAAGTCACGGCATCTTGACGATAAGGCAAGCGCCGGGATTTTGCTGTATTTGATCAAGGCAATCAAGGAAAACAATGTGATCCTGCCTTATACTACTCATATTCTGTTTTCCACTCATGAAGAAGTAGGGTTTGGCGGAAACTCCAACATCCCTGCCGAGGCGGTGGAGTACCTGGCGGTGGACATGGGCGCCGTCGGTGACGGCCAGACTTCTGACGAGTATTCGGTCTGCATCTGTGCCATGGATTCAACAGGCCCCTACAACCACCAGCTTCGGCAGCGCCTGGTGGATCTGGCGGAACAGCATGGGCTTAACTACAAAGTGGATATCTACCCCCATTACGGTTCCGATGCCAGCGCCGCACTAAGAGCAGGCCATGATTTAATCCACGGCCTGGTTGGGCCTGGGATCGACGCGTCGCATGCTTTTGAGCGGACACACATGGAAGCGGTTGTCAATACGGCCAAGCTTGTCTATTACTATCTGCTCTCACCGATCATCGGTGATTGAAACGGGCCCCCATCCACTGCTGTCTGGTCCATAATACACCGAAATTCCACCGGATACCTGGAGCGCAAGCTCGCCAACAGCATCGCTTCCATAACACTGCGGAGCCCGTGCCGCCTGATGATGCTTTCCATCTGGCACAGGCCAGAGATGTAGGCACTGTTTGCCCACGCCGCTTCTTTGATCCTGTCCCGGACAAACTGGGTTGTTGCTTTGTCCAAGAAATCCATTTTGCTTTTCCCTCCTTGTAAAAAAGCCTTCCCAGGGATACCAGGAAGGCAAATTCGCTCTTATCTCTCAGGGCATCACTTCGGTTCCCTGCGGGAATTGGCACCTTGCAGCACTGCTGGTTGCCGGGGTTCATAGGGCCCGTCCCTCCCCCGCTCTTGATAAGACATATTCAGTTAGGGAATGGCACATACAATATATCCAGTTATTGGCAGTTCGTCAACAGTCGTTTCGGTTACCACGGCTGCCCGCTCTCAAGCCGCTCCATGGCACGGATAACGTTTTCGCGGCTTCCGAATGCTGTCAGGCGGAAAAAACCTTCGCCGTTTCTGCCAAACCCAGCCCCGGGAGTGCCGACGATGCCGCATTTCTCCAGAAGCATGTCGAAAAACTCCCAAGACGACAAGCCTCCCGGGCATTTCAGCCAAATATACGGCGAGTTTTTGCCGCCGGTAAACCAGATTCCAAGGTCAGTCAAGGTTTCCGCGATCATACGGGCGTTTTCCATGTAATACTCGACGCTGGCCTTCGTCTGCCGCAGCCCCTCCGGTGTGAACACGGCTTCCGCTCCCCGCTGCACTATATATGCCACACCATTGAACTTCGTTGTCTGTCGCCTCAGCCACAGCTTGTTAAGAGGAGTGCCCCCCCGGACCAAATCCATAGGGACCACCGTATAACCGCAGCGTATGCCGGTGAAGCCCGCTGTTTTCGACAGTGAGCAGAACTCAATGGCGCATTCACGGGCTCCGTCGATTTGATAGATGCTGGTAGGCAAGGCTTTGTCCTGGATGAAAGCCTCGTAGGCGCTGTCAAAGAGGATCACGCTGTTGTGCTCACGGGCATAGGCCACCCACTCGGCCAGCTGTTCCATGCTGTATACCGCGCCTGTTGGGTTGTTCGGCGAGCACAGGTAGATGATGTCGGCCTTGATGTTCCAGTCAGGCAGCGGCAAAAAGTTGTTTGCCTCGCTGCCGTCGAGGTACACGATATTGCGCCCGGCCATAATGTTGGTGTCCACATAGACAGGATAGACTGGATCCGGAATCAGCACAGTGTTCTCTGTGCTGAAGATATCCAAGATATTGCCGAGATCACTTTTGGCACCGTCGCTGACAAACACCTCGCCCTCAGACAACTCCACGCCTTTGGCGGCATAGTAGGCAGCGATCGTTTTCCGGAGAAAGCTGTAGCCTTGTTCAGGCGCATAGCCCCTGAAGGTTTCAGCCTTTCCCATTTCCAGCACCGCGTTTTGCATCGCCTCGACCACAACCGGCGCCAGAGGCAGGGTCACATCGCCGATTCCCAGGCTGACGACCTCCTTGCCGGGATTCGCCCCTTTGTATTCCGTTACCTTCCTGGCGATGATGGAAAACAAATAGCTTTCCTTGAGCCTGAGGTAATTATCGTTAATTTTCATACAAAACCCCGCCCCTCGTCGATTTCTATCGTGCCGTCAAAGACTTTGCGGCATTCGCCGGTCATCAGCACCCCACGATCTGTGCAGCGGATGATGAGCTCACCGCCGGGTAGGGATACCTGCACATCGGTGTCTTTATCAGCCAGCCCGCAGAGGGTTAGCGCCACCACAGACGCGCAGGCTCCCGTGCCGCAGGCCAGGGTTTCGCCGCTTCCCCGTTCCCAGACTCGCATTTTAATATGAGTTTTTCCCAGTACTTCCACAAATTCGGTGTTTACACGTTCAGGAAACAGTGGGTGGTTTTCAAAGAGCGGGCCAATCTTGGATAAATCCAGCTCATCCACATTGTCGCAGAAAACCACGCAATGGGGATTGCCCATAGAGACGCAGGTAATGGCATATTCGGCGCCGCCTATTTCTACTGGCCTCAGCACGACCCGATCTCCCGGAAGGTTCACCGGAATCCGTCCGGGCTCAAGCTCAGGTATTCCCATATCCACCTGCACCTTTGTAAGGTGGTAAAGGTCACCTGTGTCACCGCCCTCCATACGCACTTGCAGAGTTTTGATGCCCGAAAGGGTTTCAATCGTCATTTCACCTTTGGGAACGATACCGTTGTCATACAGGTATTTCGCGACGCAGCGGATAGCGTTGCCGCACATCTTGCCCTCGCTGCCGTCGGCGTTGAACATTCGCATCTTGGCGTCGGCAGCCTCTGAAGGCAGGATCAACACAATGCCGTCGCCGCCGATCCCGTAGTGCCGATCCGAAAGGGCTACAGCCAGTTTTTCCGGAGACGCAAGTTCCGTTTCAAAGCAGTTGAAAAAGATATAGTCATTGCCGCAGCCGTGCATTTTGGTAAACTCTAGTTTCATCGGGATCCACCCCCAACGCTTGGATTCAGTTCTCATAAGTCCTCAGGATACTTTCCGCCACTGCTTTTCTGGTGACTCGCATGTCCATGGCCCGCTTCTCGATATAGCGGTGGGCCTCTTTTTCAGTCATGCCGAGGTATGAGATGAGAATGCATTTAGCCCGGTCGATGACGCGAATGTCCTCCAGCTTTTGCTCAAGCTTCGTATTCTCTGCCCGCATCTGCTTCAGCTTGACATTGGCGGCTTTGGCCAGTTTCAACGCGGACCAAAAGATGGACCGGTTGATCGGCTTGGCGACCGTGAGCACACCATACTCCTCAGTCTGGGCCGACACCGCTTCGAAGTACTCGCTTTTGACAACCAGTATCACCTGGCTGATCCCTTTTGCTGCGGCATGCCGGGCAAGGCTTTCTCCCGATTCATCCCGCAAAGGAGAATTGATGATGATCAGATCAAAATCCCGTTCCATCAAAAGCCTGCGGGCCTCGGCGCAAGTGCGCAGGGTGGCGATTTCAGCGATGGACGCCATTGACAGCATCTCTGTAAAGAACGCTGTGCCCTTTTCGGAGCTGGTCACAATTAACGCGCTTTCCAAGGTATCGCCACCCTTCCTCCCAGTCTTGCCCGTGAATCACTGTCTCCCGCCTGATTAGATCCTGTGGAAGTAATGCTGCCGGTAGAAAGCCTGCCTGTCTTCGGCCGCAGCAAAAGCCGCTGCTTCCTTTCTTTTGAAGGCGATATAGTCAGACAACAGCTCCTCACCTATGACATCCCGCACAAGTTCACTGCCGTGGGCAAGTGCAATTGCTTCTTCCAGGCTCGCAGGCAGGGCTGTCAGCGCTTCAGCGGCAGTGGGATCCAATGTGTACAGATCGAGGTCCACAGCCGGGGGCAGGTTCAGTTTCTGCTCGATACCCGACAAGCCTGCCGCCAGGATCAGGGCGAAGGCCAGATAGGGGTTGACAGCAGGATCCGGAGAGCGCAGCTCCATCCGGATCCGATCTCCAGAGGCCGCAGGAATCCGCACCAACTGGGACCGGTTTTGATGTGACCAGGAGACATACCGCGGCGCTGAAAAACTGCCCAGGCGGTCATAAGAGTTGCACAGTGGGTTGAGGAACAGAGTGATTTCCGGGGCTTTGGCCAGAATTCCGGCAATAAAGCTGTTGGCCACCCAACTTTGGTCGATCGCCTGGGAAGAACGGCTGCCGAAAATGTTCAAACCGTTCTTGGCAAGGGAAATATTGATATGCAGCCCGCTCCCGGGCGCAGCGGCCAAAGGCTTCGGCATAAAAGAGGCGAACAGTCCATTCCGTGCGGCAATGGCCTTGACAACCGACTTGAATGTCAGAAAGTCATCGGCACAGGACAGGGCGTCGCTGTATTTGAAGTCAACTTCATTCTGCCCCGGCCCCTGCTCATGGTGGGATGTCTCGGGCTTGATCCCCATCTCTTCTAGGCACAGGCAGATCTCGCGCCGGATATTTTCGCCTTTGTCCAAGGGATAGATATCCAGGTACTCGCCGTGATCCAATGTCTGCTCTGTAGGTTCGCCGTTTTCATCGGTCTTGAACAAGTAAAACTCACATTCGGCGCCAATGCGGCAGATAAACCCCAGCTTCTCGCAGCGTTCCACCACCCGCTTTAGCAGATAACGGCTGTCACGCTCGAAAGGTGACCCGTCAGGGTTTCTGATATCGCAGTAGAACCGGATCACTCTTCCCGGTTCTGGACGCCACGGCAAAACCCTCAATGTTGCCGGGTCAGGAAAAAGCAGCAGATCCGAGTTGCTGAAATCCCTAAAACCTTTGACAGCCGATGCGTCGAACGAAATACCGTGCTCAAAAGCTGCCAAAAGCTCGCCGGGCATGATGGCGATGTTCTTTTGAAAGCCGAACAAATCGCAAAAACCAAGCCGGATAAACTTCACATCGCTCTCTTTCACAAACTGCAGCACTTCGCTGGCTGTGGTGTCCATGCTCCTACCTCCTATTCCACGGTCACGCTCTTGGCTAGATTCCGCGGCTTATCTATATCCAGCCCTTTGTTGGCCGCCACGTAATAGGCAAACAACTGCAGGACAATCACGGAAAGGGAAGGCGAAAACAGCTCATTGATTCTCGGTATTTCGATGATCTGAAGCTTTCCATGGGGCGACGCTTTGATGCAGCTGCCGATCATCAGCACCTTGGCGCCGCGGCTGATCACCTGCTCCACATTGCTGTATATTTTCTCATACAGCCTTTCGCAGCAGGAAACGGCCACAACCATGGTGTTGTCTTCGATCAGTGAAATTGTCCCGTGCTTGAGTTCTCCCCCGGCGTAGGCCTCGGAATGGATATAGGATATTTCTTTCAGCTTCAGCGAACCCTCCATGGAGATGGCGTAATCAATGTTGCGCCCGATAAAGAAGATACTCTTGCACCCGATGCAGGTCGCAGCATATTTCTGGATCATATCGACCCGTTCCAGAATCTCCGCCGCTTTCTCCGGAATCGCACTGATTTCGGCGAGCAGTTTCGCTTCCACTTCGGGGGAGATGCGGCCAAGCTTCCGGGCAAAGGCGATCGCCAGAATATACAGCAGTACCAATTGGGCTGAAAAAGCCTTGGTGGTGGCAACTGCAATCTCCGGGCCAGCCATGGTGTAGATTGTATAATCGGTCTCTTTGGCAATGGTGCTCCCCACCACATTGATGATGGATAGTGTCACAGCCCCCCGGCGTTTCGCTTCCCGCATAGCGGCGATGGTGTCTGCTGTTTCGCCTGACTGGCTCACTAGAATCACCAGCGTGTTCTTGTCGATAATCGGGTCCTTGTACCGGAACTCGCTCGCCAGTTCCACTTCCACACTCACCCGGCACAGCCGTTCAAACACATATTTGGCCACCATCCCGGCGTTGTAGGCCGATCCGCAGGCGGTGATCACAATCTTGTTGTACTTGGTGATGTCCAGGCTCTCGACAATCCGGGCGTTGTCGCCGTGAATCGCCGAGTGGATCGTATCCTGCAGGATCTTCGGCTGTTCCATAATCTCTTTGAGCATGAAATGCTCATAGCCGCCCTTCTCGGCGCTGTCCAGCGTCCAGTTGACAACCTCCAGTTCTTTCTCAATCGGTTCCCCGTCCATGTTGAAAAACTCCACTTTGGATCTAGTGAGAACCGCGATCTCCCTGTCGTTTAAATAGTACACCTTGTTGGTGTGCGGAAGAATGGCCGGCACATCAGAAGCGATAAAGCAGCCGTAATCCGAAACCCCGATAATCAGCGGGTTATCCTTCTTAACCGCAATCAGTTTCTCCGGTTCATCCAAACACATGATGCCCAAGGCATAGGAACCCTCCAGGGCATTGACTGTTCTCACCACTGTGTCAACTATGCCGCCGTCGTAATAATGCTCAGCCAACTGGGCTACCACTTCGCTGTCAGTCTGGGAAACGAAATTGATACCTTTCTGCTCCAGCCGTTCTTTGATCTGCAGGTAGTTTTCGATGATCCCGTTGTGCACAATCGCGATTTTGTTCTGGCTGCCCAGGTGGGGATGGGAGTTGATGTCCGATGGTTCGCCGTGAGTGGCCCACCTGGTGTGGCCGATACCGATTGTGCCCGCAATAGGCTGCTGGTTCACCAACTGCTCGAGGGAGGCCAGGCGGCCTTTTTGCTTTACAACACCAAAGCCTTGCTCATTCATCACCGCAATGCCGGCAGAATCATACCCCCGGTATTCCAAGCGCTTCAGCCCATCGAGAATGATCGGCACAGCGCTTTTGTTTCCCACATAACCAATAATGCCGCACATATTAATCCTCCTCAGTTTTTGGTGTAAAGCTGGGCATAGGGCCGGGCTGTGTTGGGTTTAAGCAGATAATACCTGTCGTCCGCCAAAGCTCTGCCGTCACAGCCGAAATGAGCGCCAAAGCGGAGCAGCAGCGGCAGGATTTCCTGCTTATCTTCCCAGGCGGCAATCTCCGAGTGGACCTGAGCCGGCAGGCCGGCCAATTCCCGGTTGGTCCGAATGTAAATGCAGCCGCCGTGCATACCTGTACCGGTGAAGTCCCCTACCGGCGCATCTTCTATCCCAAGGCCGAGCACAATAATCATCCCGCCGGCCATATACTCGCCAAGGAAGCTGCCGGCCTTTCCGCCGATCACTAGCGCTGGTTTTTGGTCCTGATACTGTTTCATGTGGATTCCAGCGCGGCAGCCGGCGCTGCCCCGGACAAAGATCATGCCGCCTCGCATAGCGTAACCCAACCCATCGCCGGCGTTTCCATGAATGACAATCTCGCCGCTGTTCATGGTATCGCCGATCATATCCTGCCCATTGCCGTGGACAATAATTGTTGCTCCATCCAAGTATGATCCTAAGGCATTGCCCGGGGTCCCGTAAATAGTTATTTTTTTGTCTTTAGAACCACTGCCGATATAGCGCTGGCCGAAACATCGGTCAATCAGGACACTCCCAGAGGCCTTTCTGATTCTTTGATTAAGCTTCATGGAATCAAGGTTATCGGCGACGATCCTCATCCTCAGCCGCTCCTTCCGACAGTCTTATTCTCCGGCATGCTTGATGCCTAAAATCTCAAGTTCTCTTTCATTCAACCCGATCCCCCGCAGCATCAGCCGATTGCCCCGCAGGCTCTCTATGGCATTGATGCCCATGCCGCCCATCATCTCCTGGATCTCATGCTGCCATCCCCGCACCAGGTTCACCAACCGCTTATACCCGGTATTGGGGTTCAAGCGTTTCACCAGTTCCGGGTCCTGGGTGGCAATGCCCCAAGCGCATCTTCCCGCATGGCAGTTTCTGCACAAACGGCAGCCGAGGGCAACCAGCGCCGCCGTACCTATGTAGACGCTGTCAGCACCGAGGGCTACCGCTTTGACCACATCGGCGCTGGAGCGGATGCCACCGCCGACGACCAGTGACACACTATCGCGGATCCCTTCTTCCCTCAACCGCTGATCAACACTGGCCAAGGCCAGTTCAATCGGTATCCCCACATGATCTCTGATGCGGGTTGGAGCAGCCCCGGTCCCGCCGCGGAAACCATCAATGGCGATGATATCGGCGCCGCTGCGGGCAATACCGCTGGCAATTGCAGCAGCATTGTGCACGGCGGCGATCTTGACTATGACCGGCTTCTGGTAATCTGTCGCTTCTTTGAGAGAAAACACCAGCTGGCGGAGGTCTTCGATGGAATAGATGTCATGGTGCGGAGCGGGCGAGATGGCATCGGTGCCTTCAGGGATCATCCTGGTGCGGGAGATGTCTGCGCCGATTTTGGTTCCCGGCAGATGACCGCCGATCCCCGGCTTGGCTCCCTGCCCCATTTTGATCTCGATCGCCGCCCCACAGTTAAGATAATCCGGGTGCACGCCGAACCTTCCTGAGGCAACCTGTACAATGGTGTTCCTGCCGTATTTGTACAGACTTTCGTGCAGGCCCCCCTCACCGGCATTGTACATAATGCCGAGCTCTTCCGCTGCCCGAGCCAGGCTTTCATGGGCATTGAGGCTGATCGAGCCGTAGCTCATGGCGCTGAACATCACCGGCAGCGACAGTTCAATCTGAGGCCCAAGATTGTTGACAATCCGCCCTGCTGGATCGCGTTCGATGGTTTTCGGCTTGGCTCCCAGGGATACCCTGGTTTCCATCGGTTCCCGCAGAGGATCGATGGGCGGATTGGTCACCTGCGAGGCGTTGAGCAGTATTCGGTCAAAATAGACAGGATAAGGCTCGGGGCTGCCCATGCTGGACAGCAGCACGCCGCTGTGTTCCGCCTGGAGATGAATCTCGTTGATCGTTTTCTGAGCCCAATAGGCGTTTTCCCGATAGACGTTTCCAGACTTGACAATCTTCAGTGCCCGAACCGGGCAGAACACGACACAGCGCTGGCAGTCCACACACCTGCTGTCGTCGGCGGCAAGCTTCTGTTCACCGGTGGTTGGGTCCACCTTCAGGGCATGCACCCCGTTGGGGCATTGTTTGACGCAGATGCCGCATTTGGTACAGCGTTCAGTGTTCCGCGCCACTTCGAATTCCGGATAGATAAGGTTCATCGCTCTGTTCCTCCAGCCTGCGCCACAATAACCGGTTCGCCCCCCTTGGGCGCCCAAACCCGGTCCGGCTCCGGTTCCACTACACGAATAGCTGCTTCCTCGCTGGCGAAATAAACGACGTCTCCTTTTTCCCCAACCACCATACTCCTGAGCTTGAGCCGGTCGTTGAGGGCAAGCAATCCGCCGCTGAATCCGACTATAATCGAAAAGGGGCCATTCACCAGCAAGGAAGCAAAGGTACTGCGCAAGTAGGCTGCGCACTCCCGTTTTTCTGGAGGCATCTCCTCTATGGCCTGCCAGAAAGGGGGCGCCAGGACTTGGGCGATCTCGTCAAACGTAAGCCCTTTGGCCCTGTGCAGGTAATCCACGATGTAAGCTATCACTTCCGTGTCTGTCTGGAGTGTGCAGCTGTAGCCGTACATCTCTATGGTACGGCGGTTGGTGTCGTACGAGGAGATTTCACCGTTATGCACCACTGAGTAATCCAACAGCCCAAAAGGATGCGCGCCGCCCCACCAGCCTGGTGTGTTGGTGGGATAGCGGCCGTGGGCGGTGAAACAGTATCCTTCATATTCTTCCAGGCGGTAGAACCGGGCGATATCTTCGGGGTAGCCAACCCCTTTGAATATGCCCATGTTCTTGCCGCTGGAAAAAACATAAGCACCATCAATCTGGCGGTTGACAGCCAAAACCGACCTGGCCACATACTCCCGCTGATCCATCCCGCACCGGTAGAGCCTTGCCGGGATTGGGTTGACAAAATAACGCCAAATCAGCGGCGAATCGGTTATCTCCTGCATGTGCCTGGTGGGAATCGGGCTTTGGTCGGCGATCTCGAAGTGCTGTTTCAAATACTGTTCACAATCCACCTTTGCGCCATGGTGATCATAGAAGATATGCAGTGCGTACCACTGGGAATAATGGGGATAGATCCCGTAAGCGGCAAAGCCGCCGCCAAGGCCGTTGCTGCGGTCGCGCATGGCCGCGATTGAACGTATTATCACTTCTCCGCTGAAACGCCTGCCCAAACGATCGATCACCCCGGCGACAGCACACCCTGACGGAATCCTAATCTGGCCTTCTCTCAACACTGTTTCACCTCGGCTGCAGCCATGACTTGGCGGATCAAAAATGGCGTTCATCACATAACGCCGGCAAGCTCGGTTGCCCGAGCGGCCGCATTATCTAATGAACGCCATTGTTCAGTGGTTTTATTATATTGCAGCGTTAGATTGACTGTCAATAGTGCAAAAAGCTGTTGACAAAAAAATTCGTTTCGCTTAGTATAATTGTGTAAACAGCAAAGGCGCTGTGGATTGACATCCGCGGCGCCTTTTCTTGTTTTCCGGCACCACGGTTGTCTATGAACGGCGTGTAAAGCCACACTGATTCAAGGGAGGTTTCATCTGATGAGAGATGTTCCAAAGTTGTTCGGGAGTATGGTTTTCAACGATGAGACCATGCAGGCAAGACTGCCCGAGGATGTTTACTTGGCTTTGAAGAAATCCATGGCCCAAGGTACCCATCTGGAGCTTGATGTAGCCAACGCGGTGGCCAATGCCATGAAAGAGTGGGCGATCGAAAAGGGCGCCACGCATTTCACTCACTGGTTCCAGCCTATGACCGGGATCACCGCCGAGAAACACGACAGCTTCATCTCGCTTGTGGGCAGCAGCAAGGTGATCATGGAATTCTCCGGAAAAGAGCTGGTGCGGGGCGAGCCGGACGCTTCCAGCTTTCCTTCGGGAGGATTGCGCTCCACCTTCGAAGCGCGGGGCTATACCGTTTGGGATCTTACTTCGTACGCTTTTATCCGAGAAAGGACCTTGTACATCCCTACAGCTTTCTGCTCCTACAGCGGTGAGGCTCTAGACACCAAAACACCGCTGCTCCGCTCCATGCAGGCCCTTGACAAACAGGCCCGCCGCATTTTAAAGCTGTTCGGCCATGCAAATGTGAAACGGGTACTGGCCACCGTCGGCCCGGAGCAGGAGTACTTCTTGATCGACAAGGCGGTCTTTTTGAAGCGCCCCGACTTGATCTACACCGGCAGGACTTTGATCGGAGCGCGGCCACCCAAAGGACAGGAATTGGAGGACCACTACTTCGGCAGTCTAAAGCCGCGCGTTTTGAAGTTCATGCATGAGCTGGAGGAAGAACTGTGGAAACTCGGCGTGCCCGCCAAGACCAAGCACAACGAAGTGGCCCCTGCCCAGCATGAACTGGCTTGTATCTTTAACACTGTCAATCTGGCGGCGGATCACAACTACTTGACCATGCAGCTGATGAAGAGCGTGGCCGACAAACACGGACTGGCCTGCCTATTCCACGAAAAGCCATTTGTGGGCGTAAACGGCAGTGGCAAGCACATCAACTGGTCCATGGCCACCGACACCGGCATCAACCTTCTGGAACCCGGGGACACTCCCTGGGAAAACGCCCAGTTCCTGCTGTTCCTGGTGGGTGTGATCAAGGCGGTTCATGAATACCAGGATCTTTTGCGGGCGTCGGTTGCCACCGCCGGAAACGACCACCGCCTGGGGGCTAACGAAGCACCGCCCGCAATTGTGTCCATGTTCCTGGGTGACGAACTGACAGGAATCCTGGAAGCGATCACCAATGGAGGGCATTATGAGCACAAGGCGGTCAAACAGATGGAAATCGGCGTCACAGCTCTGCCCCATATTCCCAAAGACATCACGGACCGCAACCGTACCTCGCCTTTCGCGTTTACGGGCAACAAGTTTGAGTTTAGGATGCCGGGGGCATCTCTGCCCATCGCCGAACCCTGCACAGTGCTGAACACGGCTGTGGCGGAAGCACTGAGGCAGCTTGCCGACACCTTGGAAAGCGCCGAGGATTTCCAGTCCGAGTTGGCTTCAGTGATCAAAGAAACCTTCCAGAAACATAAAAACATCGTCTACAACAACAACAGCTATTCCGAAACATGGCCGAAGGAAGCGGAGCGCAGGGGATTGCTCAATCTCAAAACCTATGTGGACGCTCTGCCGGTCCTGATCTCCCCCAAGAATACCGAACTGTTCGTTAGGCACCAGGTCTTCACCGAAGCGGAAATCCACTCACGCTTTGAAATCCTTCTGGAGCGCTACTGCAAGAACTTGCAGATCGAAGCTGCCACCATGGCCAACATGGTGCGCCAGGAGATCATCCCAGGCTGTATTGGGTATCAGAACGAGCTGATGCAGCTTTTGATGAACAAGCGGGCCTGGTGTGATTACGACAGCACCTTGGAGGACCACTGCCTGCGCAAGATCTCCAAGCTGGGGGCATGCCTGGTAAAGAAGCTTGACGCCTTGGATCAGGCGATGCTTTCCGCCAAAGGGGAACGAGATCCACTGGCCCAGGCCAAAGCCTACCGCGACTCGGTATGCAGCGCCATGGCGGAGCTGCGGCTGGTGGTGGACGAACTGGAGACGCTGATGTCAGACAAACACTGGCCTCTCCCCACTTACGGCGAGATATTGTACAGCGTAAACTAGACTTTGTACTTGGCGACTGTTTTGGAAAGGGGAATGTACAACGCCACCGCCACGATGATCGACGACACACCGTTGATCAATGTGGCGGGCAGGCTGAATGCCGAGGCGATTACCGCCGGATAAAAACTGCTGCCGGCAATCAGCAGGACCGCCGTCTTCCAAAGGAACTCGCCGACTGCGTTGAAAGCGATGCCTGCCACAGCTCCGAGGATGGCGTATTGAATCTCAACGCTGTAGCGTTTGGAGAAGAATCCTGCCGCGGTCAGGACAGCACCCAAAGCCAGGAGGAGGACGCACAGCGCCGGGCTGATCACCAGCTCCCTGTCAACGCCTGGCACACTGATCTGATATCCCTTGACCCGTGCTGTCACACTCAACGCCGCTCCGATCAGGAAAAAGGCGATCCCCGCGGTAAGAATCCATTTGACAGGGGGTGTCGATGCAGCGTCACGTTTCTTGGCGGCAACTTTGCCGACAACCACGCCGATACCGAATTTAAGGACGAATGTCCGCAGAGCGCTTGAGCCATAGCCGTTGACAATGTCATACAGCCCCATCCCCAAAGAACCGGCCGCACCGCCGATAAAGCCGTTGAATAGAAGCGCTGCCAGAATGACAAACATATTGCCCATATGCAAAAACGGCCTGCCCACTGGGGATGGGATTGGAATCCTCAAGTAGAGCGAGACATAGCAAATCGCCGCAAACAACCCAATCAGCACAACGGTCCGAGTCGAATACTTTTTCTGCTTCATGTGTCCTTCGCCACCTATCTGCAGATTTCCACACCATGATTTTACCAGGCAAAGCAGCACTGTTCAAGGGACGGCCGCGGCTCTATCTCACAACCTCCAGCAATCCGCCCTTCTCACGCACCTCCAGGAACATAGGGCGCTCATCCGGTGTCTTGTTGGGAGTATGGACCGTGATCATCAGTCTGCCGTCGAAAGTCTTGAAGAGCATCCCGTGGCCCCCGTCCCGCTCGAAAACGGGTTCCGGGATCTGGGCCCAGGGCCCGAGAACACTGCCTGAGGTGGATTTGGCGATACCCATGGTATAACCGTTGGCTCCAATGCTCGACCACAGCATCAGCAGGCTGCCGTCGGAAGTCTTGTGAATAAAGGGCCCATCGGTCACGTAGGCGTCCTTCTCCACACCGTCGAACTCACGCCTTCTCGGCCGGACCCACGGTGCTTCAGACGCTCTGAAGAGCAGTACGGGATCTCCCACCGCGGTTTTTAGATCGGCGGACAACCTCACCGCACGGATCTCGCCGTCGACAATCTGGACCCACTCATGGCAAAAGATCATCCAGGGTTGTTGGTCCTCGTCCACGTAAAACGTGCCGTCCAAGCATTCCCAGCCGCGTGGTGTCACCGGGCCGTCGCTGTGCGGCACAAACGGGCCTTTGGGATCATCGGCAGCCAGAATCTGAGTCCCGCGGCAAACACCTTCGGCTTTGAATGAGGCGAACATGTAGTATTTGCCCTTGTAGGGGAATACCTCTGGGGCCCAAAAATTGCGATCGGCCCAGAACCCTGCGGGAGGCCTGAAAGCGGGAAAGGGCCCGGCCCAGTTCTCCAAGTCTTCGCTCTCAAAAGTGTCAAAACCGATAAAAGGTCCCACCCAACAGTTGGGATCGGTAGTTCCGTACAAGTAATACTTGCCTCGCTCAGCCACGGGCAGAACAAAAGGATCGCGCATATGAATGTCTTTGGTTTTAAGCACTGTAATATCTCCTCCTAAAAGCTATCTATGGTTATCTCCTGCCTGAGCAATGTCACAGAAGCCCGAACCCTTGCAAATAAAGCATGTTGTTGATGATCGCATGCGCCTTCCACCAGTTTTTGGCAATCGCCCATTCCTCAGGATATGCGCCCCACTGCCAGGTGATGTTCCAGGAGCCGTCCTCAAGCTGTGTCTGGGCGATGAACTCACATTCAAAATCAGCGAATTCCTTGTTTCTGGGATAGAAGATACTCTCGGGAGTGTTGAAGAACTGGGACGGCTTGCAGACATACGCACTGCCCCACCGGCTGGTGTCCTTGGTGATACTGTACGCAACTTGTTCGATCAGCCTTGCCCGCAGGGCGTCTAGGTCGACAATATCAAAGGCTTGAGCTTCTTCAAGATACTGCTGCAGGCGGATATAGCATGAAACTGTGTGCATATTGTCGAGCAACCCGTATGCCCGGTATGCTTCGACGGCTTCTTGCGCAATACGGCATCCCAGAGCATACAGCTCGCTGTTTTGCCCGGAGAATCTGATGATGAACCCTGCCAGGCAAGCTGTGGGATTGTAATCGTCGTGCCATTTGCGATCACTGGCATGCCACCATGGTGCGTGGGGATAATTATTGTTGCTGGGGATTATATTAGCCCAATGCTTTCCGTTGAAGTGCTCCCCGCTGCCGAGAAAATCGAGGATGCCTTGGATTAGCCAATGGGAGCTGTCTGTGAAGTTGATCTCACGCAGGATCTCGGTGGCCGCCCAAGTCTGTAAAGGCGAAGAGTTCGGATTCCATGCGTCGGGTTCGAGGCCGTGCCCGAAGCCTCCGTCCTCGTTTTGATAGAAAGCCAGCGCTTTCAGGACAGCTTCTTTACTGCCGTTTTCAAAGTGATAATGCCACCGGGCGAGATCCAATGGCCTTGCGTTCTTGTATATGAACTCTTTGGCTCTTTGGAAGACCTGGTGCATTCTCTCTCCTCCCACGGGGTTATCTATCATATCGTTCTTTCGCTGCGCGGTGGAATAATCCTGGCTCAGGACAACTCAGGAGTTTGTCAAAGCAGCAGCGCCAGTGTCCCGGCGACAATCAAGCATAAACCGACAGCAGCTTTCACACTGAGTTTCTCTTTTAGGATGAAATACGAAAAGGCAACGGTAAAGAGGATGCTCAGCTTGTCAATGGGCACGACGACACTGGCTGGCCCGGTTTGGAGCGCCCGGTAGTAGCACAGCCAGGAACCGCCGGTGGCAAAGCCGGAGAGAATGAGGAAGATCCAGCTGCGGCGGTCGATGTTCTTGATGGCCTTATGTTTTTTCGCAGCGAAAACGATCAGCCAGGCTAGAATCAGCACAACAATCGTCCTGATCGCTGTCCCGAGGTTTGATTCGACGCCCTCGATCCCCACCTTGCCGAGGATGGCTGTCAGGCTCGCAAAGATGGCTGCGCCGAAAGCGTAGACAATCCAGAGATTGCTTGTGGATGGGGCATTCTCGGTGTCATTCCCTTGGCCCGCTGCGCCTTTTCGCTTGTGCACCATCAGGTATGTCCCGCCGCCGATAAAGATCATGGCAGCGCCCTTGAGCAATGTTATGTGCTCTCCCAGGAGCAAGAACGCCAGAATCATGGTCAGCACAGTGCTGGATTTGTCAATCGGCGTTACCTTGTTCACATCGCCGATCTGGAGGGCTTTAAAATAGCAGAGCCAAGAAGCGCCTGTTGCCAGCCCGGATAGGACTAAGAACAGAATTGTTCTAGCGCTGACATCAGCAAGTGTATGCTGGGAACCGACGATAAACACCATCAGCCAGGAAAACAGCAGGACGACACAAGTCCTGATGGCTGTGGCCACATTGGAGTCGGTGTTTTTGATCCCTATCTTCGACAGAATAGCTGTCAGTCCGGCAAAGATGGCTGACCCAAAAGCAAATAAAACCCACATTTGTGCGCTTCTCCTCCCCAGAATTTTGTGTGGTGCAGTGTTTGGTACAAGTGCAGGCCATTTATGTAATGCGACTCTAGTCACTGCATAGTGTTAGAAATCCCACGGTGAAATTCCTGCATAGCCGCGGAAAAATCACCGTGGGATTGGGGTGTGAGCGCATGTCAAGCTTTGGCGTGGGTTTATCTACTGGGTTATCTTTTGATTAACAGCACAGACAAATCATTGACATTGGTACCTGTGGGCCCGGTGAAGATCAATCCGTCCACGGCCTTGAGAGCGTGGTAGGAATCATTGTTTTCCAAGGCTTGGTGTATGCTGATTCCCACTTCGCCAAGCTTCCGCTTAGTATCATTATCCACATAACCGCCTGCAGCGTCGGTGGGGCCGTCGGTTCCGTCAGAACCTACGGAAAACAAGGCCACTCGATCCAAGTTGGATATCCCTTCGGCGGCCGCCAAAGCCAATTCTTGATTCCGCCCGCCTTTCCCTTGGCCTTTGACGTGGACTACGGTCTCACCGCCAGCAATAAAAGCCAATGACTGTCCTGTATCGGCGTGGTACCGGGCAATCGCCGCAAGGAAACTCCCTGCTTCCCTAGCCTCGCAGGTAAGGCTGTCTGTAAGGATTATGGGTGTGTAACCCAGTTCCCGGCAGGTTTTTTCCGCCGCCAGGCAAAGTTGGCGCACACTGCCGGTGATCTTTGTAGTCACATTCTCGAGAGCGGTAGGAGGATCGATCCGCAGCAGCCTTTCCACTTCCTCAGTGATCCTCAGTCCGTATTTCTGGACAATGGCCAGAGCTTCTGCACTGGTGGAACTGTCTGGATATGCCGGGCCGGAAGCGATCATGTCGAGGGGATCCCCAATGATATCTGAAAGAACTATGGAGAAAACTTTCGCCGGTTCACACAGCTTGGCGAATTTACCGCCTTTGACCGCCGAGAGCCGCTTGCGGATGGTGTTGATTTCAGTGATGTTGGCTCCGCAGGCCAAAAGCTGCTCGGTGAGATCCTTCAGTACTTCATCAGCGACCAGCGGCTTTTCGAACAATGCTGAACCGCCGCCGGAGATGAGAAACAGCACTGTGTCTTCTGCGGTCAGGTCCTTTACAAGCTTAATCGCCTCCGCGGTGGCGGAAAAGGAGTTCGCATCGGGGACGGGGTGCCCAGCTTCAAAGATCCGGATCTTAGGTAAATCCCCTTGGGAATGCCCATATTTGGTGATCACCACTCCCTCACTGATTCTGTCCCCCAAAAACTCACTGGCTGCTTTGGACATGGACCAGGCGGCCTTGCCGATCGCCACCAGTATCAGTTTCCCTTTGCCGAAGTCCGCTCCGGTCAGCGCTTTTTTTACAGCGGTGTCGGGAAGGGCGGCAGTAATCGCCGCGTCGATGATTCTCTGCGCATCTGTCCGCAAACTCAAACCGGGTCCCTCCTTGGTATGTACAGCGCCCAAGCATCATACAGTGCTTCGGCGCTTCCAATATATCAACGGCTGCTTAACGAATCAAGAAATAAATGAGGTAAACGTTGATCAGAGATGCCAGTCCTACTACCAATGTGCCCAATGTCTGAGTCTTGTAACCGTCTTCGACTTTCATGGCGCCAAAATTGGTGACAACCCAGAAGTAGCTGTCGTTGGCGTGGGACACAGTCATGGCGCCTGCGCCGATAGCGATCACTGTCAAGGCCGTCAAAACCGGGGCCGCCAGTCCGAGCGTGGGCAGCATCGGCGCAACGATACCGGCTGTGGTTACCAGAGCAACTGTTGATGATCCTTGCGCAGTCTTGAGAACAGCCGACAGCAAGAACGGGAACATCAAGCCCAACAAAGAGATCGTTTGGGCGTTTTGCTTGATGAATTCCACCATGGAAGTGGAAGCGATAACATTGCCGAGCACGCCGCCGGCAGCGGTGATGAACAGAATAGGGCCGGACACTTCCAGGGTCTGGTTGGTCAGCTTGTGGAATTCACCAAGTTTGTTCTGGCTGGCCAGTGGGAAAAGTGCCAAGATGGCGCCTACGGCAATAGCGATGATCGGGGTGCCCAGGAACGCAATGACAGCGTTTTGGATGCCGGCCATCGCCAAAGCAGATGCAAAGGCCATGAGCAGGATCGGCACTACGATAGGCGCAAATGACACAAGTGCGTTCGGCAGCTTGCCGTAACTTGCCACCAATTCTTCGTAAGTTTGGGTGATCTCGCCGTCCAGATCCGCCTCATCATTTGCCCGCACTTTTTTACCAATAGCTACGGCGAAAATGTAGCTGGCAATCAAAGGCAGGATCGAAGCGGCAACACCCATGAGAATCACCAGCAGTAGATTGGCTTCCTGGCCGAGGCCTTGGAACAAAGTGTTGGCTGCTGCGATTGGGCCTGGTGTTGGCGGAATGAAGCAGTGGGCAATATAAAGCCCCATGGAAAGCGCTACGGTGCAGGCCACGGAAGATTTAGCTGTCCGTTTGACCAACGCTTTTCTGATTGGGTTTAGAATGACGAAGCCGCTATCGCAAAAGACTGGGATTGAAACAATCCAACCCATGATCAGCATGGCAAGTTCAGGGTTTCGCTTTCCTACCCAGCGGACTACTGTGTCGGCCATCTTCAAAGCAGCGCCGCTCTTTTCGAGCAAAGTGCCGATAAGTGCGCCGAAGATAATCACAATGCCGATACTTTTAAACGTGTTGCTGAACCCGGTACCGATGACCCCAGGGATCTCAGCCAGCGGGATTCCAGCCACCATGGCGAAAAGCAGGGACACGCCCATGATGGACAAGAAAGGGTGAATCCTCAATTTGGAAATTGAGTAGATCATGAAGCCAATTGCCACAACAAAAGTGACAATCAATGGAACGCCCGACATATTATAACCTCCTAATATATAGATAAGTGCATCGTTGGGTGCATAGAACACCCAGCTAGATGCACTTATCGTAACACAAGCCGGTTTGTTCATCAATTAGTGATTAGCTGGGCGAACTGGGAAGGAGTGGAGCCATGTGACAGGGTGTGACAGGGGACGGTGACCTGTCACATCTATCGTTACTCCAGCATTGTTCCGCCCTCCAGTCTTAGTTGGATGCGGCAAGCTCCTCTTCGGCTGTGACTTGATTAAACAACGCGCTGGCGAGCGGCTCCCGCTTTTTTGTGCCGTCTGCTGCAAACCTACAATATACGGCACCCCAACGTATTCTTCGCCTCTTTCAGAGCAAAGCGGTGCGCTTCTTCGTCGAACGATGCCACACCGTTTTCATAGATGTTGACTGTATAGTTCAGATTCCTGGCATCGGCAGCCGTGTACAGAACACATATGTTGGTGCAGACACCCACCAGATAGAGTTCATCGACCACTTTTTCCCGCAAATAGAGGTCCAGATCGGTGCCGAAAAACGCACTATAGCGCCGCTTCTTGATAATCTTGTCTCCACTACGGACTTCCAGTTCATCGATGACCTGGCTGCCTGGAGTCCCGGCAATGCAGTGGGGTGTAAACATGGCGAACTCCTTGTCATCCGGCTCGTGATTGTCGCATACAAAGACGACTGGATCACCCTGCGCCCTGAATTCATCGATTTTTTCCTTGATAAAACCAATAAGCCCCTTTCCAGCCTCGCCGGTAGTGAGCACACCGTCATCGTCAATAAAGTCTTTGAGCATGTCAATAACCAGCAGCGCTTTCATCGCCAACCTCCTTTTTAGATACATGACAGGTGTGACAGGGGGTGTGACAGGTCACCGTCCCCTGTCACACCTTGTCACATCGTTTGACTCTTAACTCCCGCACTGTCAACCATTCCAACCCAGGGCTCATCGTGGTGCGCGGGTGCAAATAGATATCTTCTCCTGGTACGATCGGTTCATCGATCTCATAGAGATGCCCCGGTTCAGTGCCGTTGTGGGTAATCCAGCCGTAATCGTCGATAGACAAAAGAGTCGGTTTGTGGGAAAAGGCCAGGGCCAGGCCTTCATTCTGGGTGATGGTGCTGCCGGCGCGCAGAACGCTGAATTCATAAGCCGAACCGTGGTACCACTTCCCTCGGCTGTTCCACAGCACATTGTTGCGCAAGCCGGTGTACACCCTGTACCTCAGTGCACTTCTCGGCTTTCCGTCCAGTTCACCCATCACCTCATCGACCAACAACCCGCCGTTGGCTTCGATTACCTTTCTCGAACCGATATTGTCTGCAAAACAGGTGACCAAGGCATTGGCGATTCCAAGTCCAGCCGCCTCGGCGAGCAACAGCTTCAGTATCAGCCGCCCGTATCCCATACGGCGGCGGCTGGGGCGGATAAAGTACCCAATATGCCCGCCGATGATCCGCAGAGCGTCGGTCAGCGCATGGCGGATACAACCGCTGCCGATGTACTCGCTCTCGTCCACAAGCCAGAAGATGGTGTATGGGACCCAGTTTTCCGGCAAGTCAACACCGAGGCGGTGGTTTTTCACCATCTCAAGGTATGCGGCGAAGTCTGTTTCCAGTTGATCAATACCCTCGTGCTCTTCGCCGGCGTTTTGGCATTCTCTTCTGGCAGCTATGAAGCTGTCCTTGTACTCTACAGACGGCAGCACAAGCCCTGCGCTCTTGATGGTTGAACCCGTCGGACCCATTTTCCTCACACTTTCAAGCAGCCCCGGAACCCACGGGAGCCGTAATAAGACTCTGCGCTGTTATGATATACGAACACTGTGCCATAGCGCCTGTCGCAGAACAGAGCACCGCCAAGCTTTCTTATCTGATCCGGAGTCTTAATCCAGCTGGAAGTCTTGCGATCAAACTCACCTAAGGTTTGCAGGAAACGGTACTGCTCTTCTGTGAGAATCTCGACAATCGCAGCTGCAAGCTCCAAAGCGCTGCCTTCCGGCGGATGCTCTTTGCGGGCTGTACGCGCATCTTGGTCATAGCAGAGGCTCCTGCGGCCTTTGGGGCTTTCCGGCGCACAGTCGAAGAAAGTGATTTCCCCGGTGCCTTCATCCCAACCAACAACATCGGACTCGCCGCCCGTCTTTTCCATCTCATTCAAAATCCAGAGCTTCTCCTCGGCAGTCTTAAGACGCGCCTCCACATCAGCCCATTTCAGCCCCTGATGGCGGTGCATATGCTTCTCGAAGCGGTGCCGAAGAACTGCCAGAAGCTTTTCCGCTTCCACCGGCGCCAGTCTTCTGCTCATGGCAGAATCCTCCCCCTCACACATCGATTCCCAACAAGTGCTTGACCAGGAACCCCACCAGGAACGAGAGCACAGCAACGGACAGACTGATGCCGGCCATCTCCAGGAAGCGCTTCTTAAACGGCAGGTCTTTGGCCACAGAGATATAGTACGTGAACGCGAATATGATCGCGATTACCACCAGCAGCATAGTAAGGAGCGCACCGAGGAACTGGCCTGCTGGATAGAGCAGATAAGGCAGCACCAGGCAGACAACGGCGAATATGTACATGATCCCAGTGTAAAGTGCAGATTTGACTGCGTCTTTATTGCCCTCGGAACGGGCTGACAAATACTCCGAGGAAGCCATGGACAATGTGGCGGAAATACCAGTGATCAATCCGGACAATGCCACTATGCGGTTATTCTGCAGCGCGAAACTCAACCCGGCCAATGTACCGGTAAGTTCAACCAAGGCGTCGTTCAACCCCAGCACCATCGAACCGACATACTGCAGGCGGTCCTCGTCAAGCATGCTGATCAAGGCCTCTTCATGCTCGGCCTCCTCCTTGAGTATCATCTCAGCCTCCGGGACCTCTTCCACCAGATCGGCGTAGTTTGATTGAGCAACCTTTTCACCTTTTTCCATGATCTTGATGGCAAAAGTATACCCCAAGACAAAACTTATGATTGTGTAAAACCACACCTTCAGCCACTCAGGCTTCAACTGCTTTTTGGTGTAGCGGCGCCATATTTCCGCATGCTTCGCCTCTTCACCGGCGATCCGCCGCAGTGTAGCTTTGTCAGACTCCTTCTTCACCCGCTTTGCCAGGTTCAGATAAATATGACGCTCCGTCACCTCGTTTTGCTGCAGGCCGGTGATGATCGCCAGCGTCTTTTCTGACAGAACTCTTTCGGTCTCTGCCATTTGCAACACCTCCAAAACCATACTTCAAGATTAAACCAAGCCGGCCACTACCAGTATAGCTTGAATCCGTTCGTAACGCAAACAAGCCCCGCTTTCATGCAAAAGCGAGGCCAGTCAGGACTATTTCCAAAGCATGTGAGGCCGACAGATGTTACCAGCCCATACCGCCCCAGTTCATGTTGAAATAGTCAATATCGTCGTCCTCTCCAACTTCTTGCTGCCACGGAAATTCCACTGTGAAGTCGCCGGGCAGAAGAACGCGGTAAAAGACCTTGAATTCTCTCAGATCTTTGTGAAGTACTGCGGTTTGATCCAGCGAAAGGGAGAGTTCGGAAAACAGCACGCAGAAATAGCGCGTACCCTTGCGGACGGTGATGGGTTGACTAAAACGCCATGATCTCTCGTCTTCTGGATCGGAGACCGCGTTGGTAATAGCGGAGCCAGGAAGCCGGTATTCCTGCCCATCGATGACATACCCAATGGCGAAATCCGAAGGCCAAATCTTGATTTCTTCCGATGCTTCGATTTTAATCTCCAACGCCATTCCGCTTTGTGTAAACAGAGACCATTCGCTAACAGCCGATTGTTCATACCATGCAGACAGCGGGGTGATCTTCGCCAAACCGGGATCGCTGACCGCCACGGCACTACCGCTGAGCATCACCTAAACAATAAGCAATACACCAATTACCTTCATCACTGGGCTACGCATCCAAATGTCCTCCTCCGCAGCTTCGGCTGCAATATTTTGACACTTAGAAATTAACCCCGAATCCTCCTTATTCCTTCTAGAGTCAAAGTTAAATTTTGTTCATAAGGATTACCCTTCTGAAACGCATCCCTGCGGCGGGGTTTGCTGATTATTGGCTTGGATCCGCCCAGCGGTCGTTGGGCAGCAGCGGATACCACCCGGGCCTTCGGGAATCCCGGTCGTAAGGATAGCCTCCCAACTGTTTGTAAAGCTCGCTGTACTGCTTTAGTTTGTCGTAATCAAGGCTCACACCCAGCCCAGGCCCCTGCGGCACCTTGATCTTACCGTCTTGATACTGCATCTTCCCACCGACAATCACATCATCCGCCAAATGGTGATAATGGGCGTCAATGGCGAAGCTCATATTCGGAAGCACTGCCCCGAGATGGAGCATAGTAGCCAGCTGGACACCCAGCTCCCCGGAGGAATGCACGGCAACGCCGTGCTGGAACGTTTCGCAAACGGCGGCCGCCTTGAGGCAAGGCCTGATCCCTCCCCAGAAGGTGGTATCCAGCAGGATCACATCGACAGCAGGATTCAGTACATTGGCTGAAAGCTGTTCAAAATTCACCACAACCGTATTGGTCGCCAGGGGAATGTTGGTGTTCTCCCGCACCCGCCGCATGCCGTTTAGGCCCCAGGTAGGGTCCTCAAGATAATCGTTGTTGATACCTTCGATCGCCTTGGCGACTCTGACGCTCTGCTCCACACTCCAGGCAGCGTTGGGGTCAATCCGGAACGAATCTTCCGGACAGGCAGCCGCCAACGCTCTGTATGCCTCGATTTCATAATCTGGAGAGAAGACACCGGCTTTAAGCTTGTGGGTGCGGAAGCCGTATTTGGCTTTCAAATCAAGAGCGTGTTCAACTAACTGATCAATACTCCGGACTTCGCCTTTTCCGGTTTCCTGATTCGGATAGCGGAAAAACAAGTAGCTGGCGAAACGGATCTCGTCCCGAAGCCTGCCGCCGAGTAAGTCCGAAACCGAAACTCCCAGCTTTTTCCCGATTATATCCAGACAGGCAAACTCAACCGCCGCCAAAAGCTGTGTCCGGTTGTTGTACAAACTGGCGGTGGGATTACAGATTTTGAACCGCAAAGCTTCGAGCTCAAACGGATTATGGCCGATCAAATATTGCTTCAGCCCGGCGAAGGCCAGCTCCGCGCTTTCCCCGCCCCCGCCCATCTCCCCAAGGCCGACGATGCCTTCGTCAGTCTCCACCTCGACAATGGTACGCACAAATCGGCCCCAGTGTTCTCCATTGCTGTGGCGGAGCGGCGCCTCCAAAGGCACCGTCACAGTTGTGGCTCGCAGATCGACAATACGCAAAGCTCACTCCTCCATTCATGAAAAGCGCAAGTCTACGGCCTGATCGCTCTGGTGGCGATAAACGTGTCGATATGGCGATCAAGAAGTTCGTCGCCAAACGAGTCTTCGTAAAAACCGCTGATCAGGAAACCCGCCTCGATCTGGCCGCCGATTTGAGCCTCAAGCGAATGGCCAAATTCCAGCGGCTCCTGATTCTTGATTTTCTGCTGCAGTTCCTCGGGAGTCAGCTGCTCCAAGTCCGAATAAGGAATTCTGTATTTCACTTCGAGTTTTTGATGGGCTTCCCACTGATGCATGTCAAAGATATACAACAGCGGATTGCAAAAGCCTGCGAGCAGCACGCCCCCGGGGCGCAAAACCCGGTGGCATTCATACCAAACCGGTTCGATATCGTCGACAAAGCAGTTGGATACAGGATGAAAGACGATGTCGAAGCTTGCGTTGGCAAAACGAGTCAGATCCCGCATGTCACCCAGTTCAGTGACAATATGTAGATTATCCCGTTCCGCGACCATCCTGTCTTTATCCAGCTGAGCCGGGCTGTTGTCAAAGACAGTGACAAGCGCCCCGGCGGCCGCCAGGATGGGCCCCTGCTGCCCACCGCCGCTTGCCAGGCAGAGAATCCGTTTGCCTCGGACATCCCCAAGCCAGTCTACCGGGACCGGCTTTGTCGGCGTCAAGTACACATTCCAGTCCCCTTTTTTGGCCTGTTCAACAGTATGGCGATCTACCGGTATGGTCCAGATGTCTCCCAAGGCGGCTCTCCGATTCCAAGCTTCACGGTTGTGGCCTATGATATCCATCAGCTTCTTCACCTCAACTTTTTCGTATCTAAGTATTTCGCATTTTGTCGAATGTTTACCTTCCGAGGGCGTCCAAACTTGATTTGGGTGCTTCGAATCGCAATTAACAATTGTCTTAAATTAAACTATTGCCATTAATATATATTTAATATATCCTATAGTTGAGCGTTGCTGCCAATAAAAAAGGAGGTCACTTTATGGGTGCCAACCCCAAATCACAAACACGTGTTACCGCTGTTTTACTTGTCAGTTCTTGCTTACCGGATGCATGGGCTTAAGCGGCAGCTCTAAGGATGAGCAAGCGGTTAAAAAGGCTGTGTCCAGCTTCCAACAGAACGTTTTGTCAGAGTCCTGGGAAGGCTATCTGGCTCTCAAGGAACAGTTCACCAATCCCTGGATCCGCGAATATGAACCAAACGATTTTGCAGGTATCGAGAGCATGATAGAAAACTGGATCGAAAATGAATTTCCTGACCTACTGGCTGATCCGGAAAGCACTGACTTCTACACAGACAACGAGTACCTCAAAGATTTAATCGACGACGTGATTGCACTCTACGATGCCAAAAACGGAGATCTTGACGACCCGGAACTGGCGGCGGCCGTTAGAGATCTGGCTGAGCAGGTCACCCTAACCCGAATCTTCCTACTGATGAAATGGGCCCTTTACATGCTCGAAGATCCAGCTGAGGAGCCAACAGACGAAGAAATCGAGGAAGAGATCATGGGATGGCTGGCGGTAAGCGAGGTTCTCAGCAACAAACTCCGCCTGCCGAGCGCAACTGTAGTCGGATTCATGGCTACCAATCTCACCTGGGGGGATGTTGTCTTGACCGAGGATGAGGACGGCAGCCTATGGCACGCTGAAATCCCCTTTGTCGACGAAGATGAGGGCTCCAGTGGGTACTATCTCCTCACATTCACCAAGCAGAACAACAAGTGGAAAATCAGCCAAGGCCTGCTCTCTCGTTGATACCGAGAAACAAGGAGGTCGCTCCATGGATTACAAACCCTATCCCAAGCTGCTTGTGGTAGGTGTGGCGCTTGTTTTGGCTTTGTCGGCCATATGCTTGGACACAAGCCTTGCGTCGGCAGTTCCAGCGGAGCTTGAAGCGGAGGTTTCCCGCTTTCTGAAAAACGTCTCGTCCTGGCACCTGCACGGCTATTTGGACATGGTTGAACAGTTCACAAATCCGTACTACTATGAGTCGGACGAAGTGGGAATTCTGTACTTCGAGGCGCAGCTTGACGAGCTGATCGAGAGCACAATCATACCCATGCTCCTAGATCGGGAATCGTCTCAGTTCTATCAAGAAACCATCACATACTTCAGGGAGAAAGCCGATGCCCTGGCAGAGCTTTATGCGGCGAAAAACGGCAGTCTGGATGATCCTGATCTGGCAGCAGCCATCAGAACCTATGCCGAGGAAGCTTACCTAGTCCAGATGTTCATCTGGTACCAGTTTGGAATTGCGTTCCTGGATGGCGCCATCGAGCTCGAGCCAGTCGGGCCCGAGGAGTTTGAGGCGGAACTGCTTGAGTGGCTGTCGCAAAGCGCATACCTAGGCAACTCCCTCAAGATGCACAGTAAAACCGCCGTCATCTTTATGGTTCCGGACATGACCTATGGCGAGGTTGCCTTTCAAGAGCATGAAGGTCAATGGACTGCCGAGATCCCCTTCTTCGATGAGTATGATGGTTCCACTGGATCTTACATGTTGACATTCACCCAACAAGAGGAGAGATGGAAAATCGCCAAGGTCCGGACGCACTATCTGGAGTAAAACCCATTACGTTCAAGGAGAGCCGCCCAGGCTCTCCACTTTTATTCTCAAAAAGAGTTGCCAAATACTGGCTTTTGGGTTAATATATAAGTAATTGACTTATTAAATATAGAGGAGGTCACCCCATGCGTGGCAAACCAGGCTTTAAGTAACGTATTGCTGCAGCTGTTCTTGTGCTGTTTCTGCTGACCGGGTGTTTTGGAATTGGCAGCGAACTGGCCAACCGCAAGGCGGTTGAGGCCGAGATTGCCAGTTTTCAAGAAAATGTCACCACCATGAGCCTTGAGGGATACAATGCCCTTGCTGCTCAGTTCACGAATCCCTTCAACTATACGGTCAGTGAAGAGGATATGGCTGAGATCTATGCCATAATCGACAGCGCAACCGCTGAGTTATTGATGCCAATTCTGCAAAACCCCGAGCTGTACGATCCTGAAATGGTGCCAAACAGCCACTTTAATGATGAGATGGACGCCCTTTTCGCCCTTTACGATGCAAAAGGCGGCGATCTTCAGGATCCGGAACTGAACGCTGCCATGCACAAATTCATCGAGCAATTCTATTTGTACCAACTTCTGCGTCTAGTCGACGCTGGAATATATGCGTTGGAAAACGACCTAATGGATGACGATATAGAAGATATAATGGACGGCTATGAACCAGATGAGGCCCGAATTCTTGCATGGTTGGAATTGAGCGAGTTTACAGATACAGGATATCAACTTCCCAAGGCTGCGGTACTTATGCTGATGTTAGACACCGAACTGACATGGGGAGATGCTGTTTTGGAGCAAAGCGGCCGCCAATGGATTGCGGAGCTTCCCTTCTCGTTCGCCGTCCCCGATTATTTGGACGAAGAGCCCAGCCAGATGTCGGGCAGTTATTTCCTGACGTTTGTCAAGCAGAGAGGCAAGTGGAGAATTACTGAGGCTAGCCGCACGTTGTCCGATATGTTTATGTGATTCAAATCCACAGCATCGCAGCAGCCCTGTCCATTCTACCCTTCTCCATTCAAAAAGGAGGGAGAGTCCCACCCTCTCCCTCCTTTTTGTCACTCAAACTGATAATCAAACCAGTCAAAATCCGCGGGAGTGCGGCCGCCTGTACCGTTGTTGACCGCATACATACCCACCATGGTCCCGGTGTGGTGCTTACCGATCCGCACTCCTTCGTCACATAGGAAAGTGGCATCTTCCACGGCGGCGACGAAGATCCAGTTCAGGTTGTCCAGACTGTAGTAGAATCTCCTCACCTGCCGATCCACAGTGATGCGCAAATACACCACAGGTACCGAAAAGGCTTCGGATTCGCCGAGTCTCGTCGCCACATCGTTTCTGACTTCGACCACTCTGACCTTGAAATTGCCGCTTCCCTCATCCTTCGACATGAAAATCCGCGCCGAACAGTGGCGGCCGTACATGCAGATCAGCCCCGCCTCTTCCTCGGCGCAGCCTGGATTGAACTCCAGCTTGGCGGTAGCCTTGTAAGCGAAATGCTTCTCTCTGCGGACAATAATATTCCTGGTTTCAATTTGGCCGATCTGGCCGTTACTGGTATAGATCCGCAGATAACCAGGGCGATCGGTGAGTGACCAGCCGTCGTTGTCCGGATTGCGGACAAACTGCCAGTAAAGCTGCAGATCGACGCCGTCAAAATCGTCGAAGTACTTCTCTTCGTATTTTGTCTCCGGCAGATCAGGAGCCACTTGGGTCAAACTCGGCCCTCTGCCTTTGTTGACCATAAACCAACCGTCTTCAGTCCATTCCACCGGATCCAAGGCTGTTTCCCTGCCCAAGGTAGTATACCGGCCTTGGTTAGGACGGCCGCAAAGATAGGCAATCCACCAATCCCCGTTTTGGGTCTGCACCAGCTTGCCGTGGCCGGTCCGTTGAATCGGCGCGGTGGGGTCTGTCTGCATCATCACCGGATTGTACGGGCTTGGTTCATATGGGCCGAACAAGCTCCTGGAGCGGGCGACTGTGATTCGGTGGCCGTAGCCCGTCCCCCCTTCGGCCAGGATCGCATAGTAATATCCATCTTTCTTCAGGATGTGCGGCCCTTCCGGCGCCCTCTCTCCCGTGCCTGGCCAGACAGTGATTTTCGGGGAAAGGGCCTTGGTGCATTCATCGTTCAGCTTCACGATGCTTGCTCCTGGTGAAAGCACCATATAATGGGTACCGTCATCATCCACGAAGTGGGACGGGTCAATACCGTCGACATCGATAAAAACTGGTTTGGAATAGGGTCCTTCGGGGCGATCCGACTTGACAACCACTTGTCGGCGGATCCTGCTCCGCAGCCCACTCTCATCCCTGTTGTTAAGGCGCAGTGTCGCCATGATGTAAAAAGTGCCGTTATAAAATGAAATATCCGGCGCCCAAAAGCCATGTGAGTCTTCTATGCCGGTAAGGTCTATGTAATCACTGCGGGTGATGGCATGGCCGATAATCTCCCAGTGCACCAAGTCTTTGGAGTGGGAAATCACCACCGCAGGGAAATACTCGAAAGTCGAATTGACCATGTAGTAGTCTTCACCGACACGGATGATCGACGGATCTGGGAAAAACCCTGTGACAATCGGATTGGAATATGTACGTGCCAAAACAACCAGCTCCTTCGCTCTTTGCTATACCACAAGCTCCAAGATATACATCACTGTGATGGCGCATACAGTCACAAAGATCATGCTCTTGCCGCGAAACGCCAGCAGCACAGCGACAGTGCAGCCAACCACGCTGCTGATCACCGACCCTGTGGCTGTGAAAACATCGGGAAATGTCAATGCGCCTAAAACGGCAAAGGGCATGTAGTGGAAAAAGGTCTTGACGTAAGGAGAGCGGATCTCCCTGCGGAAGAACACCATCGGCACTGCCCGCGTCAGATACGTCACCAAAGCCATCAACAGCACGGCCAAAACCGGGCTGACAATCACTCCATCCACGGCTACTGCTCCTCCCTATCCGGCCACAGCCAGGCAGACAAACCGGCACCGACAAGTGCAGCCGCAATGATTCTAAAACCGGCGGAAACAAAGCTGAAAACCGGCACATATCTTAAAACCACGCTGATGCCTACTGAGATGGCAATCACACCGAAAATGCGATGGGCCTGCACCGCCGGCGGAATAATCAAGGCGATAAACATGGCATATAGCGCTATACCCATGGCACTGCCGAGCTGCGGCGGCAGAGCTGTGCTGACCAGCCCACCCAACGCTGTCCCTCCGCTCCACGCCAGGAACGGCCCGATCATCAAGCCGGACAAATATGAAAAAGACAAACGGCCATTTTCCACACTGGCAACAGCAAATGTTTCGTCGGTTATGCCGAAGCTGATGGCCAACCTTTGGCCTAACGCCATGCCTTGATCCACTTTCTGGGTCAAAGACAGCGACATCAGGACATACCGGAGATTAATCACCAAGGTGGTGAGCATGATTTCCAGATAACCGGCCCCGGCAAGCAAAATGCGGATGCCGGCAAACTGCCCGGCACTAGTCAAGTTGGTCAGAGATGTGAACACTGCGATCCACGGGGGAAGCCCACTGCTTGCGACCATCAGCCCAAAGGTGAAGCCTACCGGGATATATCCCATTGTGATCGGTATGCCCCGCTTCAAACCATAGACAAAGCCACTTTCATTCTTACCCATCGTTCTCCCACGTTCTTCCAACTTATTTAAGTGCAATTATACCACCGTTCCATCAATAGATCCAGCCTGTACCCAAGCAAAACGCTATTGTCCACACGAAGATTATTCTGTATAATCTCTATGATTGAGCAACAAGGTTTGGCGCAGTGCATATGCTTTACTCGGAGGGGTTTGGGTGGCAAGTCTAGAAGTACTGGTAAGAATAGGAATCTATGTCTTGATGCTGGCAATCTTGACGTTCCTTTCCTGGTACATCCTGCAAGTTCTGTGTGTCAGATCCAAAAGGCGCGTCGTCAAGATCGGGTTGTTCATCCTCTCGTTGATCACAGCGATGGGAATGCTGCTTGGGTTGTTCACTTTTTACGTCTACCACGGGATCGGGCACCAACCGGACATCTACCGCAGCGGCAACCGCTCTTCGAACATGGTTGCACTGACCTTTGACGACGGGCCAAGCCTGGAATTCACTCCTGCCATCCTGGATATTCTTAAAGAGTATGATGTCCCTGCCACTTTCTTCATGGTAGGAGCTCATGTGGAGAAATACCCTGAGATCGCCAAAAGGATCGTGGAAGAGGGGCATGAAATCGGCAATCATACTTACAACCACCGCAACATCCCTACTCTTTCCACAGCCGATTTGCATAAGGAACTTCTGGAGGCGACCGCCGTCATAACCTCGGTGACTGACGTCTATCCTGCCTATGTCAGGCCTCCACGGGGCATGTACGACGGCAGGTTCCGCCGGCTGGCCAACCTGCTCGGCCAAGAAATCGTATTGTGGACTGTATCGACCCGCGACTGGCGCTACGGTGTGACTGCCGAAAGCATTGTGCGGACTGTGAAGACCAGAGTAAGAGGCGGAGACATCATTCTGTTCCATGACAGTGGAGCTTTGATCAAAAACGAAGGCGGAGACCGGCGAGCGACAGTCCTGGCGCTTCCTGAGGTAATTCAAACGATCCGGGACAAAGGGCTGGAAATCGTCCCTTTGAGTGTGCTGCTCCATGAAGCGCCCACAGAAGACTTTCCGCAGGTGGATATGCCAGAATAGATCAGAGGTGACTGTAGTGGTCTTTGAAAATGGATCAATCCAGCATCTGAAGCCGATTGCCAAGATCTATCGCGAAGCTTTCCCGGAGAGCATCCAGCTCTTCTTTGCCGGCAAGGACCCGGGGAAGCTCCTGCGGCTGTTGACCAACGCTTTTACCTTCCTCTACCTTACTGGAGCCCGGTTCGTGATCGCCCGTAGGGCTGACAGCGGCCAGGTGCTGGGGTATTGTGTTTACTCCTCGCCAACCCGACACCCAGGCCATGCCAGCTGTCTGTGGAAAAACCTGGGACAGATCATGAAGCTTGCTTTGGCCTTTTTGCGGGACCTGCACTTCACTGAATTGGTCAAGCTAACTGCCAACGCGATCCAGATGCGGTTTCACCGCAGAGTGGACCAGAGACTGCCCCGCAGATGCAGCCGGATCATTTCCATCGCTGTCCGCCCCGCAGCCCAAGGGCACGGTATCGGCAAAGAGCTGCTGACCCGCGCCCTAAAAGAACTGTCCGCAGAGAATGTGACGCTCAACGTCCGCCCAGACAACGCGGCAGCGTTTCGCCTGTATCAAAACACAGGATTCTCCGTATGCGGCTCGTCCAAAGACTTACAAGGCCCCTGGCTCATGATGATCAGGCGCGCATAGATACTCATCACGCTCACAATCTTGGTAGAACACCTGGTCAAACCTGCCGAGCGTCTGAAGGCGTTCGTACGCTTCCACAGCTTCCCGCCGGCAGTTCCGGCACGCCAGCCAAGGCACGGTTACGATGGCCACTTGCGTGTGCCCTATTCTGCCGCCAGCCGCCTGCGAATAAATCTCCCGCCACCCGGAACAATCATTGCAAAGCTTAATGCGTTCATGCTGTTTTTCCACAATCTGATCAGTATCGTAAAAGATCGACCGATCCCGCACATAATTGGTACCCCTGCCGAAGACATCTTCCCGCTTCACTTGATGGCGCGTTTCCCACTGCCGCCGCACCTCTGACACCACATTTTTCACTATTGGCATCACATGCTGCGGCTGCCGCAGGCAATCTGGCTTCCAGTCTGGTTCCCGAAGACTGGAACAATCCAAACCGGCCAAAGCCAGGATAATGCCGACATTCACATACGGCAAGGCCCCTTCAATGGAGTACCCGCCTTCCAACACCACAATGTCGGGGCGGAGCATTTCCGTCAGCCGGGCATAGCCTCCAGCGCTGAAGTTCATGTTGGTCAGGGGATCTGAGTAATGATTGTCCTGTCCGGCAGCGTTGATGATATAATCAGGCTTCCATTCCTCTAGAATCGGCATCACCAGATTTTCCATCACATAGAGTATTCCCTCGTCGCCTGTTCCCGGCGGCAGTGGGACATTGATCGTGTTCCCATAGGCCGCAGGCCCTCCTCGCTCGGTGACAAAGCCTGTGCCCGGATATAGTGTACGCCCGTCCTGGTGCAGCGAGATATGCAAGATCCCCGGATCGTTGTAGAAGATATCTTGTGTGCCGTCGGCATGATGGGCGTCGGTGTCCACAATGGCCACGCGGATGCTGGGCCCAAGGCGGCGGCGCATGTGCTCCACCATGATCGCCTCGTTGTTGACCGTGCAAAAGCCCCGTGCCCCGTGGACCACCCGGTTGGCATGATGGCCCGGTGGGCGCAGCAGCGCGAAAGCGCAGTCCACTTTGTTGTCCAGGACCAAATCAGCGGCCAGCATGGAGCCGCCAACAGCGATCCGGTGCGGCTCTGACACTCTTCTGGCCACACTCGGCACACAGATGTGGACGCGCTGGATAGGTTTGTCCTCTGCCACATAGGGCCGGTATTCATAGATGCCTGCGATGTCCAGCAGCCCTTCCTCCATAATCTGATCCCTGGTATACAGCAGCCTTTCCTCCCTTTCCGGATGATCAGGCGTGATACACCAGTCGAAAGCAGGGAAAAAGATCAATCCCACGCTGCGTTTGGCTTTGGCCACGCTTATCACCTCACTCGCCGCGCTCCGGGGCGCATCTGCGCCCGGATGTTGAAAATCCGCCCAACAGTGTGGAACCCTCTCACCACGTTGAACGCTTCTTCTTCCACAATCTGGATCTCGCTGCATTCTTCCAGGCCAAGCCCTTGAGCGTAGGCCAATGTGTGCTCCACAGCCGCCCGGCGAGCCTGCTTTTGGTCAAAAAGTGCTTGCTTGATTTGCTTCCTCAAACCAAGTTCAGGGATGATCATCTGTTCCTGCTCCGTATCCACGTGCACCGACAGAGATACTGTCGGCCGGGCTGCTGCCGCGCCGATCCCATTGGCGCCGGCGTGATACGGCAGAATCTCCCAGGGCAGGCCAAGCTGTTCGGCCGCCAGTGGAATGAACACCCCCGCCGGCGCGCCCAAGCCTATGACTGCCCGCGGCCGGATATCCGGCGGCGCGAGAATTTCTGAGACAGTGTAGACCGGAACATTTTCCAATGTGCGGTAAACCTCATCGACTGCAGTGCAAAGCCTCAAGACAAACGCCTCGATGATGGCCTGGGCCAAGCTTTCCCAGGAAGCGAACGCGCCCGCAGCCTTCTTTTTCAGCGCTGCGATCGCTTTATCTCTTTGCCCAAGTTCTGCCAACCCCAAGGCAACCGCTGCATCAGTCGGAGTCGCTTCCGCGCCGCCGAGGGCCGCTGCTTTCCCCACTCGCCGCGGCCCGAGGACGACACCGCTGTCATGAATGCGCACTTCGCTGTCTCCACCAAGCCCAATGGAGACGGTGTAAAGCGCCCGGACCAGAGTGTTGAAACCGCCGATGACGGCGCCTCCGCGCTGGCACACTGGCTCACCACCGGCTATCACCGCAATGTCCGTTGTGGTGCCGCCAATATCCACCACCACTGTATTCGCCTCAGTCCGCCGAGAAAGGGCCAAGGATGCTGTGAGGCTTGCCGCCGGACCTGAAAGGATGGTTTCGATCGGGCGGACACAGCTTTCCGCGAGCCCCATGGTGCCGCCGTCGGCTTTGAGGATCCTGACACCGGCAATGATCGGGTTTTCACTCATCAACCTCTCGATCACCGCGGCGAACTCCTGCTGAATCCCGGCGACTCTGGCGTTCAGGTATGCGGTCATGATGCGGCGGGGAAAACCATGCCTCCCCGACAGCTGATGCCCCAAGGTGATCTGGCTGAACTTCAAGCCAGCCTGTTCAACCACCTGTTTTGCCGCCAATTCCAGGCTGTTGTTGCGTTGGCTGAACTTGCCGACGATCGCCAACGCACGGGCACCGTCATTCCAAGCCTGACGAGCGGCGGACAAAACCTCGTCAGGATCAATATCCGAGGCCACCCGGCCCCGGTGGTCCACATAACCTTTAACCGAGTAGACGGGAAAACCGAAATCATAATCGAGTAGATTCATCCCCGGCCCCGGGATTGCCACGACGGCTGCCGGATCACCTTCGCCTTCCACAATGGCATTGGTCGGCAATGTCGTCGAAAGGTGCAGTTCCATGGGAAAAGGGCCTTTATGGGACGCGATAATCTCTTCCAAAGCCGTTCTTACGCTGCAAAGAATGTCATCGTGATCCGTAGGAGTCTTGACCATCGCCAGAACTATCCCTTCATCGCTGATTAAAGCTGCGTCTGTATTCGTTCCTCCCACGTCAATCCCGATCACACGCACGCCCTTACACCATCCTCATCCAGTTTTTGCCATTTAATGCCTTCTAAATTCATCCCGCCAATTCCTTTCATAAAAAAAGCGAAGGCGGAGCAGCTTCCGCCTTCGTTTGGCAGCGCACATACCGACGAGACTCTTACAAGGCTCGGCAGAACCTGGCCAATATGGCTTCCAACTGCCCGCTGTCATCTGCCAGTTCATAGGTTACTCTTACCGCCGGCTCGGAAATAGTGATTAGCCTCTGCAGGTCAATAGGGGTGCCGATGACCACAGCGTCGACATCACAGCGTTCTATGGTTTCAGACAGATCCCTGATCTGCTCTGCACCGTAACCCATTGCCGGCAGAATCGGGCCGGTATGCGGGTATTTCCGGTATGTTTCCGCAATCGACCTGACTGCTTTATCTCTGGGGTCGACAATGATCGCGCCTGCCTGCTTGGCAGCGATAAACCCAGCTCCATACGCCATTTCACCGTGAGTCAGAGTCGGCCCATCCTCCACGACCAAAACCCGTTTGCCCTGCAGCAGTTCGGGATTGGCCGCAGTTATCGGCGAGCGGCACAAAATAATCTCCGCAGTTGGATTGGCTGCTTTAATGTTCGCAGTCACGGTTTCGATGTCTTCCACCTTGGCGGTGTCCACTTTGTTGACGATCACAACGTCAGCCATTCTTAAGTTCACTTCGCCGGGATAATACATAAGCTCATGCCCCGGCCGGTGCGGATCGACCACTGTGATGGTCAGATCTGGCTGATAGAACGAAACATCGTTGTTACCGCCGTCCCAGAGGATCACATCGGCCTCTTTTTCCGCCTCTGTCAGAATCGCCTCGTAATCCACCCCGGCGTACAGCACATTGCCGCGCATGATATGCGGTTCATATTCTTCCCGTTCTTCGATAGTGCATTTGTGCCTGTCGAGATCATCCAGTTCGGCAAAACGCTGCACTTTCTGTTCTTCCAAATCGCCGTAGGGCATGGGATGCCGGATCACAACCACCCGTTTTTTCTGTTTGGTCAGGTATTCAGCCACAAAGCGGGTAGTCTGGCTTTTGCCTGAGCCGGTCCTAGCGGCGCAAACGGCGATCACCGGACACTTGCTCTTAAGCATGGTGTTTTTGGGACCAAGCAGGCGGAAATCAGCGCCGGCGGCCAACGCCGCGCACGCTTTATGCATCACATATTCATGGGACACATCGCTGTAGGCAAAAATGACCTGATCCACCTGCTCACGTTTAATGATCTCAACCAAATCGTCTTCGGGATAGATCGGGATTCCATCGGGATAACCCGGTCCGGCCAAGCTTGCGGGATAGACCCGGCCTTCGATATTGGGGATTTGAGTCGCCGTGAATCCCACCACTTTGTATTTGGGATTATTCCTGAAATAAACATTGAAGTTGTGGAAATCGCGCCCGGCGGCACCCATGATCAATACTCTCACAGCAGTCATTGCGATTGCCTCCATCTTTGTGGATTTATAATTTTTCACTTTTCGCCGCAGCCGGGCAAACTCCTGCGCAGCCAACGTAATCAAAACGTTAAATCTATCACATTAGTGCGTAAAAAGTCCGATTTCCTGCAACTTTATTCAGAAAGCCGTCTATTGACAGATACGCCAAACATGTTTAGCATTATTTATATGTGCCCCATTATATAAGTTGGAGGTTGGCTGATGGCATCGTTAAAGAATCTGTTCACTGCAAAAGATCTGACTCAAGGTGCGCCTTGGAAAAGGATTGTCGAATTCAGCATCCCGCTTTTGATCGGCAATGTCGTCCAGCAGTTTTACAATACCGTTGATTCGATCATTGTCGGCATGTACATCGGAGACAATGCCCTGGCTGCGGTGGGCAGCGCCATGCCTGTCCTCCATCTGCTGCTGGTCTTGTTCGTGGGCATCTCTGTCGGCGCAGGGATCCAAGTGTCGCAGTACTTCGGGGCGAAAGACCGGGCTAATCTGTCACACACAATTGGCATCTGCATTACACTAACCGCCATCACGACAGGGGCAGTCATGCTGATCGGGCCTTTGGTCAGCAGGCCTTTGCTGGAACTGCTGAACACACCGCCATCGATCATCGACTGGTGTAGTGAGTACCTGAACATTCTCTTCATCGGCGCTGCCGGTTTCCTGTTCTACAACATCTTTTCCGGAATTCTGCGGGGCTTGGGGGATTCTGCCTCCGCGCTCTTGTTTCTGGTTATCTCGACACTGTTAAATGTAGTACTTGACATCTGGTTTGTGGCTGGTTTCGGCCTCGGCGTCCCCGGTGTGGCGCTCGCCACCGCTCTCGCCCAGGCGTTCTCAGCTGTTCTCTGCCTTCTCAAGCTCATGAGGATGAAAGAACACTTTGATCTTAGTTGGGCCATGTTAAAGCCGGGCAAGGATCTGACGCTGAGGCTGCTCAAGTTAGGATTGCCGTCGGGCCTTACCCAAGCCATCTTTTCGCTGGCCTTGATCGCTGTTCAATCCCTGACCAACAGTTTCGGTGAGCTGGTTATCGCCTGCAATGTAATCGTCATGCGTATAGACGGTTTTGCCATGATGCCTAATTTTTCCTTTGGCGCCGCCATGACCACTTTTGCAGGGCAAAACTTCGGTGCCAAACGCTATGATCGGGTGGCCCAAGGTGCCCGGGACGGGACGAAAATCGCTGTGGCAGTCGCCGCCGTGATTACAATCGGCATCCTGCTCTTTGGCCGCTACCTGATGAGCATTTTCACCAGCACCGAAGAACTTGTGAACATAAGCATGCGGATGATGCGCATTCTCGCCCCGGGCTACATCGCCATGGCTGTGACCCAATGCCTGGCTGGAGTGATGCGCGGCGTCGGCGATACCGTGACCCCAATGTGGATTTCACTTTTTACCTCAATCGGCCTGCGGGTTCCCCTCGCCTACAGTTTCGCCTACTTCACCCGAAGCGAGCTGTACCCCACAGGAAGGCCGGAATCGGTGTTTGTTTCTTTATTGATCGCCTGGATTTTGGGTTCAGTAGTCACTGCAGTGTTTTACAGAAGAGGCAAATGGCGGCGGGAAACATCTGCCGAAAGTCAAGTGGAAGCCCAAGCCTGAAACACCCGATCACTTGAGAAAAAAGGTGCTTTTCCACTCCTTTGGAAAAGCACCTTTTTGTTCACCTGCGCATCAAACTAGAACTCGCGGCCCTCGGCGATCCGCTCTTGAATCCACTGATTCTCTTCCTGCTCAACCCGTTTGAGGGCGATCTCCGGTGTGTAGCCTTGCTGGATGATGTACAGCCGGTATACTTTCCAGAGGGCAATATCCCAGTATCCGCCGCCCGCCACTTCCGGGCTCCTCACTGGCTGAACAGCACCCTTGCCCCAATACACGGCAGACAGGTTCAACCCCTGCAGTTCAGGCAGGTTTGTGCCGTAAGCGGCAGCGATCTCTGGAGTGTTGACGACACCTTTCATGCCGTCTTTCGCCCTACCCATCTGGACCTCGTCGGACAGCAGGTGCATAATTACTTGGAACGCAGTTTCCTTCATCTGGGACTGCTTGGGAATGAACCAGCCGTTCACGTTCGGACGATAGATGGTGTCATCGCCTTCGAACATCACCGGAATTGGCGCTATATCCCAATTGCCGAGAACGCCGGCGTCCATCTGCCATTTGAGCCACTGCTCCCGTTCGTTGGCAGGCCAGTAGTCTTCGACCATGGCGACCTGCAGCAGCCGCTCGATATGGTCGACAGCCATCACCACAGAACCTTTCTGCCAGAAGTCGTCGGTCTTGTTCCAAACGTTGCCTGGAATGTCATAGAAGCGGGACATGTTTTCCACAACTTGCAGCCACTCTGGAGTATCCAGCACAACCTTGTCCCGTTCAGTCAAGCTGAAAGGAATCAATCCGAGTTGGTTCAGCTTCAGGTATTGATCCGGATGCTGCTGATAACCTTTATACGACATGATCTTGTCGCCGACTTCTTCAGCGAATGTCAATCTCTGTGTCTTTTCGTACGCTTCATCATAGGTCATGCCGGCGTAAGGATATGGCTCGTTCTTCTTGTCGAAGATGGCCTTGTTGTAGAAGAGAATGTAGTCATTGATCTCGAATGGGATTGACAGTACGCCGCCTGTCGAGCGGTCGTAGACAATGGCCATGGAGGCCTCGTCGATGCGGCTCAGGTCGAAGTTGTACTTCTCGATGAGCGGAGTCAGGTCATAGTCCATCCCGTAAGTCTTGATGGTCCGGGTTGTGTTGCGGTCGATCAGTTCGAGGACCATATCGGGATATACGCCTGAGATCTCGAAATTCTTCTCCCGAATACCCATGTCATCCCAAACAACGATTCTGAACTTCAGATCTGGGAATCTCTCCCTGATGTACTGCCCGAGCAGCCGTTCCCTTGCAGCTTGAGATTTCTCCATAATCTTGTTGTTGGTGACAAAGATGAAGAGTTCGTCCGGTTCGAGTTCGAGCAAGACTGTGGACCCATCCTCAGAGAGGATCTTCCTGACACCACTGTAGCCTTCGCCTTCCACAAGCGCTGCCAACGCTCCGGAGGCCGGCAGCAACAACAGTGCCGCGGCCAGCATCAAAATGGCAAATCTCCTACTCGCTCTCATTTCAGCATACTCCTTTCTATATATCTAAAATAATGGACCCTTTTGTTGCCAAACCCGATTATTGCCCCAACTGCTCCTGAATCGCTTGATTATGCTCATTCTCCACTCTCTTGAGGGCCAAGTCAGGCGGATACCCATCCTGGAGCACGTATTGCCTGAAGACCTTCCACAGATCGACTTTCCAATATGTATAGCCTACCACCTCGGGATCGCGCACCGGTATCACAGCGTTTTTGCCCCAGTATACCGCGGAGAGGTTGAGCCCCTGCAGTTCCGGGATGTTCACACCGTAGTATTCCGCCAGTTCCGGGTTGTTCAGCACTCCTTTGATGCCATCCTTGGATCTGGCGAGCTGCACCTCGTCCGAAAGCAGGTGCATGATCACCTGGAATGCAGTTTCTTTCATCTTGGACTGTTCGGTTATGAACCATCCCAGCACATTGGGAATGTAGGTGCTTTCATCTCCCTCTTTAAGCTGAGGAAGCGGCTCGATATCCCAAGTTCCCGGCTGCAGCCCGTTTTGGGCGAACCTTCTCTGCCACTCTTGAATATCGCCGGAAGATACATACTCTGGGTGCAGAGTCACCTGCAGCAGCCTTTCGATAGTGTCAACACACATGGCGGCGGTACCCAGCACAAAGAAATCATCCGTTGAGTTCCATTTGTTGCCCCTGATCTGGTAGAACCGCGCCAAATTGTTGACAAGCTCTACCCATTCCGGTGTGTTCAGCACTATTTTATTTGGTTCAGTCAGGCTCCACGGAACAAGTCCCAACTGATTTTGCTGCAGGTAAAAGTCTGGATGCTGCGCATATCCTTTATACATGGTGATGTCTTCACCAAAGGTGAGCGCTTTTGCCTTCTCGTAGGCTTCATTATATGTCATGCCTGCATAAGGGTAGGAAATGCCTTTTTTGTCGAAGATGGTTTTATTGTAAAATAGGATGTAATCGTTGATCTGGAAGGGGATGGCCAAAACCTGGCCCATGCCGCGGTCGTACACGATGGCCATGCACGCTTCACTTATGCGGCTAAGGTCAAAATTGTACTTCTCAACCAGTTCTGTCAGATCTATGAACATAGTGTTCTTGTCAGCGGTTACATTCGCAACCAGGTTGAACCAAAGATCCGGATATACTCCCGAACGCTCGAAATGGGTTTCGCGGATCCCGTTTTCGTCCCAGTCGACAATCCTGAACTTCAAGTTCGGGAACTTCTCCCTGATATACTGGCCTATCAGCTTCTCCCGCGCCGGTTTGGATTTTTCCAGTATCTTCGAGTTCATAGTAAAGATGAACAGCTCATCCGGCTCAAGCTCGAGAAGCACCTCTCCATTGTCGCCGTAGATCCGCCGCACACCGTCGTAACCTTCTCCTGCAACAACTCCTCCGGTCTCAGCCTGCGCGAGAACCACAGGTACAAGCATGAAAGCTAAAACCAGACTGATGACCATTAGCACTAAAAATCCGTTTGACTTTGTGATGCCTGCTTTGCTCATTGCAGTGAATTCCCCCTTGCAGTCTTGATCACTTCTCACCATATCCAGCGAGAAGCTTTTGATATAATGATACCACATCTTGGTATTTTTGTAAACGTTTCGTAAAAAAGAATAGCTGTTGTAACTAAAATTATGCGATAAAAATCAAGATATATTTTAGTAAATCTCACTATTCCAAGGAAAAGCTAACGTTTATGCACCAGTGAAAAAGGCAAAGGCCTGGCTCATATGTCCAGGCCTGCGCTTTTCCCGCCAAACAATCATATGTCGATTTATCATTCTTTAGTCGCAAACAGTGAAGTAAACACCGGTAATCTTTAAGCCGCCCTTTTCATCCGGCAGATTTCCGCTGATCTCAACCTTGTAGAAGGGGTAGCCTCTATCCAAAGTGATTGTGGCCAAATCTGTGGTGCTTGAGTAATAACGCCAGAGTTCGTTACCCATCTTGGACTCAGGCCTGATTACTTGGGTATACACCTGGTAGAAGGGCTGCCAAAGCTCGGTCCAAGGACCCTTTTCCGAATCGCCTCCGAATACTGTGACTTTGGCAGGGTTAATGGTGTGCGCCACCCAAAACATGTCAAACTTGAGTGTGCGCTTGGCAGGATCGGCAGCCACTATTTGATAAAGCGCCGCATCGACACCGGGATCCACTGTCCACCCAGTCCGCATGTCACCTCTGCCCGTGGATATCCTGGCTGCGGTGCCAATTACATCGTCAGGAGTGGGATTACCCTGCTTCTGGCTTGCCGTCCACCCACCGGGGCCGGGAGTTGCTTCCACCCAGCCGGCAAGCGATGGTTGATCGCCTATACGGAACCAAGGGTTCTCGATTAAGTTGTCTGCCGGGAGAGGATCGACCCGACACTCCAAATTGGCCCGCCCTGCGGCTGTCCGGTCTTGCTGTTCTGCCCTCGCGCTGGGAAACAGTCCGTCTATCTCCGAATGGATCCGGGTGATGAAGTATCCCTCAGGATCTTGACTTACAGTCAGCTCAACTGTGTACGTTCCTGCCGGTCCTGCTGACGTGGCCAACGTGAACTGCAGTATATACTCCAGCTCGGTCTCGGCGAGGGCTCGCTCGCCAACGATCGCGTAATGATCCACCCAGGGGCTGGATGTCCCTGTCACCCACATCAGGGCTTCAAACTCACTTTGGAGATTCTGCCGCAGCCTTGGCGACAGCACCGCGAATTGAGCCGCTCCATTGCGGGCTTTGACCGCCGCAGCCCACTTCTCCACCGCTTCCTGCGGTGTCTTGGGGGCAAAGGCGCGCTGTAAAAGATCCACCTGCCGCCGCATGGATTCCAAATCGCTTCGCTGTCCGTCATCAGCTTTGATCGTGCCGGCAGCGGCCACCATCAGCACAACCAAGAGAAGCAGCGCTTTACCTGCAAACTTATGTTTTGTCATTTTCTCAGACCACCTTGTCACAAATAGGAGTTTCCTGTTATATAGTGTTCGCTGCTCTCACAATGAAAACGATGGTTTTCACTGATCCTCTTTATCCATCAATATGTGGTTTAGCTGTCAAGTGCTTTGTGCATCCTGATTCGGGCGCACTCCATGCCCATTTTGACATAAAATGTTCTCGCTGGTTCGTTGAACGTCCATACATCAAGCTCAATGGCGTCACATCCTTGGCTTAGGGCACGGGCTTCGATTTGCCTGAACAGTTCCGTGCCAACACCTGCGCCCCGATACTGTTCGTCGACACAAAACTCCTCGATATAAAGGATTTTGCGATCATGGATTACAGGATGGCCGCAAATAGTCCTGGTGGTTGTCACCGCATATCCCAGCACCATGTCATTGTCGCACAGGACGTAATAGGCAACCGCTCCGTTTTCCAGATCCGATTGATACTGCTGAAACGACAGGGGCACCTCTACAGATTTGTAAAACTCAGGTTTGGCATTGACATGAAGATTGTGAACCTGGAGTTTCATCCGCAGTATTTGTTCATAGTCCTCAAGCGCAGCCTTGCGGAGAACCGGCATGTGTCAGCCTCCTAGACAAAATGACAGATGTCCAGAATGATTTTCCCCTCTTCGTCCGGATCGGTAAACCGGGGACAGGCATACCGCTCGAAAAACCAATAGGCACCATGCTCGTCAGCTTTGACCTCGAACCCTTCCTCCTTCAGTCTGCGGGCACACTTGCCCTCCTTGCCGTAGACCTCGTGTTCGAAACCATACACCCAGCATACTCCCAGGCTGCCGGCGGGAAAATCGACACTGTCGAGCCCTTCCGGTACAGGTGTGTTCTCCGGCACAAACATACCGATCCAGTACTCAAAAGGCTCCCCTTGCTTCCACCGCATCAGTCCGACATAGGCGCCGCTGTCTTCGTAGCCGGGGATTCCATCGCCCGCCAGTCCTTCCAATGTTTCGAACATGCCGCTGTCAAAGCACTCTCCCCACTTGGCACCAAAGGTCCCTTCCACCCGATCTTCATCTCCGTACTTTCTGCCGATAAAACGCATCGCCGGCACATTCTGTTTGTACACATTGACAACTTCCGCCATCTCATTACTTCCTTTCTCGTTATATTTATTCGCCGACAAACAGCGGATGGCTGCCGGCTCCCAGAAACTCTGGCTTAGCCGGCCACTTCCATCAGCTGTGCTCTGCCAATTTCTCGACCGGACAAAAATGACGAGCTCAGCAAGTCGTCCATCTTTTTCACATATGCTGGGTACCGTTCTTGCAGCGAGCGAAAAATTGGATGCTCGGGCTTAAGGCGGCGCCTGAGGGAAAGATAATGCAGCACAAAGCAGATCTCCTCCACCTTCCCCTGTGCAAACTCCACCGAGATGCCCTTTTGCTTGAGATAATCGTCTTTCTCCAACAAGCGGACACTGCCTGCATACGGATCGGCGGATCCAACCACAACTCTGCGAATCCTGGACATGGCTATAGCTCCCATGCACATTGGGCACGGCTCCACAGTTGTGTATAACATAAGTTCCCAATCCTTCTGCTTCTCCCACGGGATATTGTTAATTGCGTTGATTTCCGCATGGGCGATGGAAGTCATCTTGATGGAGTTGCACGAAACAAGTCCATCCCTCAGCTGATTTCTTCCCACAGCAACCACATCGCCTTTCGCATCGACGATAACAGCCGCGATACCCATGGACCCCGCGTTATATGCCTCTAAGGCAAGATCTATGCATTGGTCCCAGATCCCGAGCCCCAAACTACTCACAACAAGCCACACTCCTTGCGTCTTGATGTTGAGTCAACACAAAAAACAGTCTCATCTTCTTTTCGGGAGAATGAGACTGTTTTCCTTCGTCATAACTATGAAATCTAGATCAAGTCTTATGGGCGGCTCAGGCCGTTCCGCTCCAGCCAAGCTTGATAAGCCGACTGCAGATTGGCCGCATAGCCGCCGATGTATTGATAGCCGTTGCGGCGTTCATGGCTTAAGTTGGCGTAACTTGCGGCAATATCGAGCACTGTCCCTTCTGGGCGGATCAGCTCTCCCTTTGGCCCGACGATAATCGGGTGCAGGTTGCCTTCCGCGTCGCGGTACAAGTTGCGCAGGTTGCCGCCGCCGGGATAATGTTTACCCGGCATGGCTCCTGTCACGTACGGCCGGTAAGTGTCGGCTTCCCTGGGGCTGGGACGAAGGGTGGGCTGCCTGCGGTCGAAGAACAGCGGCTCGAAGGTGTCGATATCGATGAACCTGGCCCACAGCCCTCTGCCGTTAGGATCTTCCACAAGCTTTCTGTCGCTTCCCCACGGCGATGAGCCGGTGACGTGGCTGTACCCCTTGATCTCCACATGCTCGAAGAACGCCACAGCAGCGTGAACAGCCCTCTGGACACGTTCCCAGATTGTCATCTCTTCGCCCAAGGTGTTGTCCTGATCCAGGCTGATAAGGAATTCCTTGTCCAGCCCCATCAGGAAATTGATGATCCCGATCGACTCCGACCCACTGATTGAAGGTGGCTCATAATCCCGCGCCCATGAAGGCTCAAGAGTCACCCGATCGTGCTGGGCACACCAGGCGGTGAGCATGCCTTGCTGTTCCGAGTAGATCTGTGTGTCGAGGATGACATCGATGCCCCGAATCAGCGAATCTTCGATTCTGGCGCGTGTTTGCTCATCAATGCTGTAGTACTGATCAGGCTTGGAATATATATCCCACCACAGGTTCAAAACCTGAGTCATGGCGTTGTCGTTAAAGGTGATCTCGCCGTGGTAGGAGCTTCCGGGATGCATGGTCTGGGGAAAACCACCATTTGGATACTGGACGGAAAGCACTCCGTTGATGCCCAGCATGTATGCTTCCCGGTAGCGTTCTATTTTGGTTGCCTGGTACATCCGGATCAAGTAGCGGATCTCTGGAATGGTGACACCGTTGTCAAGGGTGGCGTCTGTCCTGGGTTTCTCCCGCAGCAGCTGCTGCTTCAAAGCCTCTGTCATCTGGCCGCCCATGTCGATGTTCTTAACCCAGCCGCCGCTGTTCCGCTGATACAGGACCAGATTGTTGGCCAACCTGATCGATTCAGCCGAACCATACCAGTTCTCGGGCTGGTTGTTCATCGCGCTGTGAGAGACTGTCTGCTGTATGACCGGAAAACCGGTGGTGATCACCAGCACACCACTCTCCGCATCCCATCCCGCTGACAGCCGCAAAGACGAAGCTATGGCTTCCGCGGGCAGATACAGAATCCCATTGATGACCATGGGCGGGGACATCAGCTCGACAGTGTTGGAGCCGACCTGCATGGATGTGCTTCCGACTTCCAGCTCGCAAGTTCTGCTTCCACGGGTAACAGTGACCGCGCTCAAGTCCGCCGCCACATCCCATTCAACGTCGGTTCCGAATACCGCAGCCGCTGTCTGGTAAGGAATGAGCAGTGCCCCGTTCACCTGAATCGGTGTGATCGACGGATCTTCAGGAAAGACAGGCTGCAGTTCATCGTTGAAATACATGAGGGGGTTGTTCTCCATGAGGCTGATGCGGTTGAATATGTACCGCCACTCATTGGGATAATGGGCGCCCCAGCTCTTTTCACCCGCAGGTTCCCGGACGGTGACAACAACAACCCGTGTCTTGACCGGATCCGCACCCTCTGCCGAGATCTCACAATAATAGTAATGGGTCCCTGCCTCGATGTCCGCCGGAATGACGTAGGTCGCCGCGTTCGCGCCGGCGACCGGCACAGCCCCTGCGCCATCCGGGTCACTGGACTTGAACCACTGGTACGCCAAAGGCGAGTCAACCTCAATACCGGTCGCCGCGGCGGTGATGCGTGTGTTCTCGTCAATCCAGTTAGAAATGACGACAAGATCCTTTGGTTCTTCATCAATCCTGATCCTGCCCAC
>FIZJ01000021.1 GCA_900019385.1 uncultured Clostridia bacterium | reverse complement strand
CGGTCGATCCCTTCCCCTTTGGCACTGCGGAAATAGAAACTGGGGCTGGTATCTTTCCTGCCAAGTTCGCTGCAAAGCTGTGCGTACCAAGCCAGAGATGGGGCATTGAGATCGACAAAAGCTATGTCGTCCCTCCCTGCCTGGAGCTGCTCCTCCACAAACCGCCTGCCCATCTCCGTAAAAGCTGAAAGTGTCGGTGTCCAAGTATTGGTCTCGGTATTATACTGCTCCGGACGGTGCCGGTCGATCGGGCCAACCACGATGAACTTGGCCCCTTTGCTGCGGACAAAGTCATAATAATAGGGAATGTTGTTGTAGTAGTTCTGAGGCCCGCCCTCTTCCTTGTGGTTGTGGCCAAACTCGAAGTAAACCAAGTCTCCAGCCTGGATCCGCTCTTTGAAGTTCTCAAAGTGTGGCTTGCTGCTGTACGTGTTTAGCCCACTTTCGCCGTGGTTGGACACAGCGATGTGCCTGCCGAGGTACTTGGGCAGAGCCTGTCCCACCCCTGCGTAGCTGCTTAGGGGGAAATAGGGCAGGGGTGCCACCTGATCGCAGACCGTAGAATCTCCCAGCACCCACAGCGTTTTCACCCAAGGCACTTGCTCGATTTCCACAGCAGCAAGCGCTGCATTTTCTCCAAGTACAGCTATGTTCAGCATCGTATCCACATAAACACCTGTCCGTTTGGAATAGGTGTCCTGCACGGCGGCGGAAAACTCATAGGTCAGCTGCTCCCCAGCGGGAATTAACTTCTCGATCAGATGAAAATGCCTTTTTTCCGCAAAAAGGCTGATCAGTGCGTCCCGGCCGGGATCGGCGCCAGTCAAGACAACCTTCACCCGGTAATACGTATTCGGATCCACCTTCACGGCAAACCGGATCGGCATGCGAGGGTCCGTAACACCGACCGCATCTGCCGCGGCATCTCGTCCCTGGATATCCTGCAGAATGATCTCCTGCCCTTCCACCATGCGGAAACCGTCACTCCGCTCATCTTCCAGGTAACTGTCTTTCCCCAAGCCCAAAAAGCCATATCCCCGTTCCACCGTGTATGCCGTATCAGCGGCAGCTCTGACATAACCCGGCCTGCTGCGGCCAGCAGGGCCAAAATCAAACCGCCATGTCTTCATCTCAATACCTCCCATACGTCTGAATCGCCCACATCACAACCCGCATGCTTGTCAGCAGGCTTCCGTTGTTGATTGATCCCGCAGTAGTCAGGTTCAGCCCGCGGGCAGGCTTGGCCATCTCACAGTCACGCCTGACCTGGGCAATGATCTCCGCCTCGTCGTTATACATAAACGTGATCGGTGAGAGGCACCCGTCGATACGCGTGTCAGGCATGTACTTGCGGATGTCTTCCACCAAGACCGTGGGGCCAAAGTTGCAGCCGGTGAGGTTTAACTTGCCCAAGATGGGCAAAAGATGCTTCATGTCTGAATCCGAATGCTGATAGCGGAAATCGCCCGGATTCGGGGACCAATGGTCAAAAATCCGCTTTAGGATCGGAAAACCAAAACGCTCATACATCTCCGGCGTCAGCAGGCAGCAGTTGTCGTCGTTAAACTGAAAGCCCGGCGGAGCCTCGCCTGGGGCGTACCCCGCCTCCTCATCCATGGTCGCGGCGATCTTGAAGATCACGTCTCCGATCGCCCTGCTGAACCGCTCTGCCAAACCGGGTTCATCCACCAGCAGGTAAATCAGGTTTTCGGCACCGTAGATAGAAGTAGCCAGGGTCACCGGCCCCCGCACACTTCTCCATAAAGGCGGCTTTTTGCCGTATGTTTCGTAAATCCGCCGCTTCTCTTCGTCCCAGTTAGGCGGCAGGATGAAGCTGCGGATGTCCATCTTTTCCACGCGGTCCAACAAAGCGGCCAGTTCTTCCGGAGTTCTGCAGGAAGGGTGTACCCAGGTGGTTCCGCTCCGGAATTCCCGCCGGCAGCCGAACACCTCGGTAATGTCCCGGATCGGCGGATGGACCTCGTCCGGCAGTGGGAAATCCTCCCTTAAAAGGCGCCTGCCGACAATCTTCTCCGCTTTGTCATTGTAGCGTTTGTTCAGCTCAATCCGGCGCTCCCGCGGCGTATATCCCCAGGGTTCCCCTTCTTCCCCAAGCTCGGCAAAGACGCATTCATCGCTCATGCGAATGCCGAGGGCCACCTGGGGCGCCCGCTTGCTGAAACAGTTCTCCTCATGCGCCAGTACATCGTCTTTCCAAAACTGCTCCAGATCGACGTCGTACACTGCCATCACTCCCGTTGTGTTTTGGCGGTCCAAAGGCCTCGGCAGGTCACTACCGAAACAGTATCACCCGATGTATTCGAACACTCCACCATAATCCCGGCAAGAGGCTGGCCTTCCACATCAACGATTGTGCCGGAGCGGTTGAAATACAAGCCCATATTAAAGACAATGTCTGACCGTGGACCGGAGACCTCTACAGATGAGGGGGTAAACGTGACTTTCCCAGCAGCCCAAGGACTTATTTCGACAGTGCCGGTCAGCCCTGATTTTGACCAATTGCCCTCCTTGTCGGTGGTTACTGATTCGTAGATATACTTTTCCGAGGCGAAACGGATCATGACCCCGGCAACTCCATTGCCGTCCGGGTTTTTGACACTGCCGCTCACTGAATATGCGGCGGCAAATTTGGCGGCAATCACAATACCTGTCTGGGCTGAATCCACTTCCACATGTTCAGGGTCAAAAGTGTAATCCTGATGCGACGGGATAATCCTGACGCTGCCCTGCAGGCCGGGTTTCTCCCAGGCGCCCTGATTATCGGTGATCACCGGCTCGTAATCCTTGATTTCCGACTCGAAACTAATTGTCACACCGGCGATCCCATTGCCATTTTCATCCTCGACAACACCGCTCACTGCGTAGGCGGGAAGAATGCATCTGGCGAGCCTTTTCCTGTATCACTTTGTCCAGTGGAAATGGTCCCGGAGACAGTGCATTCTTCAACCACCGATTCCCAGGCCGACCCAGCCAAAGCGCCAATATAATCATTGCCAAATATTGTCTACATTCTCCAGATTCAGGCCGCTGACACTGGCTTGATACAAGTAGCCGAAGAGCCCTAAGTAATCTGCCTCAGGATCAGTGATCTTAAGGTTGCTGATTGTATGTCCGCCGTCAAAAGTAAAAGCTTGGAAATACTAGGATGGATTCAGATTCTTCAGATGTCATGGCAAAACCTTTGCTTTTGCGCATGAGATTATGTTAATTCTTTTCAGGCTCCATCCATGCTCGACTGGGAGATCATGATAAACACTCTCCACTGTCGGATAGACTCGCAGCTCCAGCTTCCGAGGAAAACCAAACCGCCTCAAGGCCACGTGCCACAGATCGCCGGTGGTGAACCAGTCGGCGATCAGCCTCTCTTCGTGGTAGATTTCCGCCCGATCACCCTGGTAGTCGATCTGCAGGAACAGATCATGAACCTTGTCCAGGTCTTTGGCATTGATTGTGATCTCATATGCCTTGTATTGTCCGTCTTCTCCGCCTGTGCCAAGATAGGTAAACTTAACCTCGCATTTGGCCTGGGTGAAGGCCACCATCTTAGACCGGCGGGCCCCATCAGGCAAGTAATAGATGATTTCCTCCGCAGGCTTTTGCGACACGGCAAAGATCTCACCGTTGTCTTCGTACAAAATGCAGTCAGCGATAACCAGCCTGTCGCCGAACTTGTACGCCCGCTCTGCTTCCTGATGCTTTAGGGTGATCACACAGCCCGGCTCCTTGCGGTAATGATACCAAGGTTGGTGATCGGTGTAAAATACATAGTACTTGCCAAGCCTGCAGAGGAGCGACGCATTGGTGCGCAAAAGAAGCGCATTGCCCATCCGCAGGTGGTATGGAATCACCAGGCATTCGCCGGGGGCAATGTCGATGTGCTCCAGGGTGATCTTGTCATCCCCCAGATCGATGCTGCAGCTCCAGTCTTTGTGAGCTTTCATGACCCGCTTGCGCTGGTGGTTGTTGATGAACAAAAACCCTTCCCCGGTTTCATGGTTGTGCCGGACAGCAGCCCGCACTGTCTCCAGATCCTCCGGCGACTGGGGCTGGATATCCGGCAGATAAGCGTCTGCCGGGGCAAGAATTTCCTGAAAGTCGTTGATGAAGAGATGCAGCTTTTTCAGCTTGCCGTAAGAAGCGTTAAGCAAACCCGATTCCCGGATGCAGGCCTGGAAATCGTAACTCTTAACGGGATAATCGTTATAATACCCGGTGGCTTTGGACTCCTGCAGAGTTGAGTACCGCCCGTCGGGGTTGTATCCGCCGTGGTACATGTAATACCCGATTAGATTGGCGCCGGAACCAAGGGCGCACAAGGCCTGGGCTTCCGTATCTTCGGGATATGGGCAAGGCCGCCTGTGAGCGGTCACCTGGAGCCCACCGCCCAATTCAGCGGTGAGGTACGGGGCATGCAGGCCTTTATCCCCTGCGTTGGCACCTGCCAATGCATCGCCCTGAGCCAGATCCGAACCGATGTTTTGATCATCGTAAAAGGGCTTGAACAAAAACTGGGGCGATGCCGGCAGTTCCTCTGTATGCTGAGCCCAGGGGGCATCCACATAGCCGCCGTAAACAGGCAGCGTCTCGTTCTCCAGGACATAAGCCCCACCCCAGGCGGTCACGGTGTAGTATGGCACAACAAAGCCGAGTTCCTGGGCCATTTGTTTCAGGGTGCGGAGATGTTCCAGCCCTTCTGCTTTGGTCTTGGGGCGCTGGTAGCAGTGGCCGTATTCATTTTCAATCTGGATGCCGATCACCGGCCCTCCGTCCTTGCACATCATGCCCTGGGCTTGTTCCGCCAGCTTCGACCAGTAACGGCGCACATGGGCCAGATACCGTGGATCGTTCTGCCGCAGGGGGAACCCGCCCTGAACCAGCCAGTCGGGGAAACCGCCGTTGCGGCATTCGCCGTGATTCCACGGCCCGATCCGCAGCCACACCGGCATCTCCAGTGCTCTGCAGGTTTCCAGAAAACGCCGCAGATCCCGGGAGCCGGTGAAGTCCCACTCGTTCTCCTTTTCTTCATGGTGAATCCAGAAAACATAGCTGGAAACGATAGTGATGCCGCCTGCCCGCATTTTGAGGATCGCTTCCCGCCACTCGTCAGGATGCCAGCGGGAAAAGTGGAACTCCCCCATCACCGGCAGGATCGGCCTGCCGTTCTTCAGCAGATACCTGCTGTTCACCTCATAGCGATCACCGTTTTGGGCTTCACCTGCCATCGGCAGCACAACCGGCTGACGGGTGTTTCCGCTGATGCGAAAATACATAGCCAGACCTCCCTGTACGCCCCACACCATCCGCTACAGCTCGATCTCATTCAAAGCCTGAAGCACCACAGGCATGGACTGCTTCCAATTGTGGGGATACTGTTCCGAAACCTCGAAAGCCAAACGCCGCCCGTCGGGCGCTCCCTGCCGCACTAGTTCGGCGACTAGATCTTTGAGCTCCTGCGGCGGCAGTTCATAGTTGGCAACGTTGATATTCACCCAAAACAGCTTTTCCGGCCAGGCCGCCCGGCACTCATCAAGCGTCATGTCCCCCTCCGGCGGCGGAGTCAGGGATTCGATCAGATCAATGGGTGCCGACGCGATCAAACTCTTGCAGCTGGCAAGCTTACCATCATAGTGGGTACCCACGATCTTGCCGCTTTGCTGCAGGATCGGGAAGAGCTCCTTGTACACTGGTACGTGATACTGAGCGAAGCGCGCCGGCCCCATGGTTTCCGCTGTAAAGTTCTCCAAGACTGAGACAAAGCGGCCCGGGCCTGCGGCAATCAATTCCACCTTTCGGCGAAAACCTGCCAGCAGGGCGTCATAAAGTTCAGCCAGTTCCGACTCGAAATCAAAGAGGTGATAGGCAAAGTTCTCCAAGCCTACATAATCCACAAGGATGGTCTGGAGCGGTGTGCGGCCGGCGGCAATCAAAGCAATGCCGTAGGGCTTGATCTGCTCCTGCTTGGCCAGAAAGCCTGCGTAATCCGGCTCATACTCGGTGTGCCGGGCAATGTAGGTCATCACCCGGTAGTCATCCTGCGTTTCCAGCCAGTATTTCTGCGTCCACCCGTCTTCGGAGATGGTGTAGATCTCGCCGACAGGGGTGATCAGGGTGCTGCGGGTGAATTTGCGGCCGTTTTCGGCGTATGTTGTCTGCTTAAACTCCACGTTTTTGCGGACCATCCGTGTCGACGGCACCTGCCAGGTCACCCCAAGGCCGGAGTCAAACAACGGCTGCCAAGCCGGATCATCTTGTGTGTGCCGCCACTCGTTCTGATAGATCGTATATGGAATCCGATCCGGCTTCTCTCCAGACCAGAAAGCTTCCAAACGTTCGTGAATGTTCATAGAGACCCTCCCTTTCTCAATCTTCCTGCGGGCAGAAGATCTCGTATCTGCCTGCCGGCAGATAAGCGATCAGTTTTCCGCTTCTATAAGTATACTGCACCCAACTCTCCTCCAAAGGCCGGCTGTTGATTGTTACCCCGAGAAGCAACGGAGCCTCGAGCTCAAGTTCCGCTTCTGTGTTGAAGGGAACGGCGAAACTGTAGCGGATGCCGCGCTCCATGTACTGCCAGCCGCTTTCGATCCGCCCCGCCGCCGAATCGAGCGACGCTTTGGCGTACTCCAACCTCTGGCTGGGCTGCGGCGCAAGTTTGAATCTCCTAAACCCGGGAGCTGCTTCCAGCGGGTTGATCCCGCACATGTGGCGGTACATCCATTCCACAATGGAGCCGTAGCAGTAGTGGTTGAGAGAGTTCATCCCCAATTCGCCGAACCGGCCGTCAGGCAAGAGCGAGTTCCAGCGTTCCCAGATGGTGGTGGCGCCAAGCTTCACCGCATAGAGCCAGCTGGGGAACTCTTCATTGAGCAAGAGTTTGTACGCGATGTCATTATGGCCGTTTTCTGAAAGCACCCGGCACAGGTAAGGGGTGCCCACAAAACCAGTTTTCAGATAGTAGTTGTTTTCCTTCAACAGTTCGACCAGGGACGCGATGATCCTCGGGCGCAGTTCGTCCGGGACCAGATCCATGAACAGCGGCAGGATGTGGGCGGTTTGGGTATTGACCGCCATCCTTCCCCTGGGAGTGACGAATTCATCGCAAAAAGCCTTCTTCACTTCTTCCGCCAGCTGTTCATACTCCTGGGCCAGATCTTCTTTGCCCAAAACCCGGGCCGCTTTGGCCACCAACCCCGCCGAATAGGCGTAATAGGCAGTGGCGATCAGATCCGTCGGAGTGCCTCCTTCCCGGCTGAACTCCCCTTTTCCGTCCAAGGCCAGCCAATCGCCGTAGTGGAAACCGCTGTCCCAGAGGCGGTCGCCGTCGTCCAGGCTTTTAATATGCTCCACATAGGCGATCATGCTCTCCAGCTGCCGTTCCAGCACGGCCTTGTCCCCATAGTGGAGATAGAGGTTCCAGGGGATCACAGTCGCCGCATCCGACCAGGCCGCAGATCCATTCTGCTTCATGCCGAAGGTGGGTACGAAGTCCGGCACCTTGCCGCCGAGATTCCTTTGTTCCAGGGCCAGATCATAGAGGAACTTGCCAAAAAAAGCTCCGCAGTCCATGTTGAAGCAGGCGGTGCCGGAGAACATCTGGGCGTCCCCGGTCCAGCCCATCCGCTCGTCTCGCTGCGGGCAGTCGGTGGGCACATCCAAGAAATTCCCCTTCTGGCCCCAGAGCGCGTTCAGGAACAGCCGGTTGACCAGCGGGTTGGAGGTCTCGATGGCCCCGATCTGCTCCAGGTCGGAATAGACCACGTCCCCGGTGAAGTCATCCAGGGAGAGTTCACCCTCCCATCCTTCCACCTTCACATAGCGGAAGCCGTAGAAGGTGAAATGGGGCCGCACCTTGGCCGGTTTGCCGTCTGCGATGTAGGTGAATTCCGCTTTGGCGCTCCTTAGGTTCTCCTGGGAGAAGCAGCCGCCCTGCAGGGCTTCACCGTATTGGAGCAGAATCCTGGCGCCTTTGGGGGCATTGGTGTTAAAGCTCACCCATCCGACCATGTTCTGGCCGAAATCAAGCACTGTTTCTCCGTTGGGAGTATGAATCACTTCCACCGGTTTGATCCGCTCCTTGATCCGCACCGGCAGGCTGCGCCGCTCCTGCAGGCGGCCATAGCCCAAGTCGATGAGGCGCACTTGGTCCCAGCCGCTGTCGTCCAGTTCCGGCCTGGACCAGCCGGGCAGGTAGGAGTTGGCATCCTGAACCTCGCCGTCGTAAATGCTGCTCGCCAGGATATGGGACGGTTTGGCCTTCCAGCTCTGATCAGAACAGACTACTTCTGTGGTGCCGTCCCGGTAGGTGACCACCAGTTCGCAGATGAGGGCGAAGCGGTCGCCGTAAATTTCCCTAGCATTGGCTCTGTAGGTGAACCGCCCTTTGTACCAGCCGTTGCCGAGCATTACCCCGACAGCGTTCTCTCCCTGCAGCAGATGCCGGGTGACGTCGAAGGCCTGGTACTGGATCCAGTTGTCGTAGCTGCTGCAGTATGGTGTAAGATACTCCTCCCCGACCCTCTGGCCGTTGATTTCCGCCTCATACAGCCCCAAACCGCAGATGTAAAGCCTGGCCTCTTTGATCGGCTTGGTCAGGGAAAACTTCTTCCGCAGCCAGGGATGGATCTCTTTATCTTCCCAGGCGGGAGTGATCCATTTGGCCTGCCAAGGCTCGTCCATCTTCGCCGTCTCAAACCAGGCCGTTTGGCTTTCCACTTCGCCGCAGTCAGTCCAGACCTTCACCTGCCAGTAGTAGCGGGTGCGGGGTTTGAGGGCGATCGGAAGCGGATAACCGATGCTGTCGATGTCTTGCCGTTTGCCGCTGTCGTGGATGATCTGCCGGAAATCCGGGTCCAAGGCCACCTTGATCTGGCATGCCTCTTGAGTCTTGGCTGTTTCCGACTCCAGCACCCAGCTCAAAACTGGTTGGCCCAAAGCGAACCCCAACGGGTTTTCAATCCGGTTGCATCGCATTCTGGTGATCTCCATGGCCTGACTCTCCCTTCGTATGTTTTCCGTATTGACGGTGTCTGTCCAGATCCTACATTTGATATTCGTCTTCTTGGTAAAAAGACCTACCTCCGCTGCGTTTCTTCAGAGAAAAACACAGCGCCGATAACCGCTGCGTTACCGGCGCCGTATTGCGAATGGATGCTTTGAACGGCCTGCTATTCCTTTGGCTCGTCGTTCAGCTTGAAGAATTCAATCTGCTGCTGCAGCTTGGCTGCCATGTTGGTCAGCTCCTGAGCAGACGCGGCAATCTCCTGAATGGTGGCCGCCTGCTCTTCGGTGCTGGAAGCAATCTCATGGCCTCCGACATTCGCCTCTTTAATGCCTTTGAGTATCTCCTGCATCTCTTTGACCACATTTTCAATGGCCTGCAGGATGTTCTGGAGCAGTCCCTCGCTGGTCTGAATCACTCTGAGAGCGTGATCCACCTGCTCCGTTTCTTCATACATTTCCGCCACCGCATCAGCGATCGCCTGCTGTGTCTGCTTGATCAGCTTTGTGATCTCAGCTGTCGCGGCAGACGATTCTTCCGCCAGATTCCTGACTTCATCCGCCACCACGGCGAACCCGCGGCCGTGTTCGCCGGCCCGGGCGGCCTCTATCGCCGCGTTCAGCGCCAGCAGGTTGGTTTGATCGGCAATATCGTTGATGGTGTTGACAATGACGCCGATTTTCTCCGAACTCTCGCTGACCACCTGCATTTTTTCCACCAGCTCGGAGGTGCCCTGCTTCAGCTTTTTCATCTCAGTGACAATTTCCATCAGGGCTTGCTTGCCCTTGGAAGCGTCGGATGAAATCCGGTTCGCGGTATCATTCATGGACTGGGCGTTGATATACATCTGATCGAGAGTACTGGAGAACTCGTTGGTTGTGCTCGCCACCTCTTCAATCGAAGCGCTCACTTCTTCAGACGCCGCCGCCATCTCGGCGCTGGTCACAGTCAGGATGCGCACCGCGTCGGCCATCACTTCCAACACCTTCCGCACATTCTCCATAGTGCGGTTGATAGCCTGGGCTGCCTTGCCCACCTCATCCTGATGCTTGATGGTGACGGTCCGGGTCATGTCTCCCTGGGAAACCGCGTCCATGACCGCCTGGACATTCTGCAGGGGCTTGGCGATGATTCGTCCGATCAATACGGCCAAAACGACACCGACAATGATAAACCCGACGGTGGATATCAGCAGTGTAATCCCCAGGCGCTGCACGTCGGCAATCATCTCTTTTTCCAAAGACCCAACCATCAAGGCCCAGCCGGTAGTGCTGATCGGGACTGACGCCACAATGGTGTTGCCCAATTCCTGATGCAGATAAGTGACGATCTGAGCCTGCTGCAGGCCGGATTCGGCCACGGCGGCGCCCAAAGGGGCGTACTCGCTTTCCGGATCGAAAATATTCACACTGTTCAGCACCTGCTGATGATCTTTGTGGGCCAGGAATGTGCCGTCGGCCCCCACAATGGCGGCCCAGCCGAATTCTCCCACATCCAGCCGCATGATCACATCAGACAAGAATGTGCTGTCCTTGCGGCCGATCACGGCGCCGACCACTGTCTCGCCGCGCATGATGGGCACGGCAATCATGATCACCTGTTCATTGGTGACCCGGCTGATTAGAATATCAGAAATGGCCGGTACACCCGTCAGAGCTTTTTGCACATAATCCCGATCACTGAGGTCAGCCATGGTCCCGTCTTGGTAGTAGGCAGTCCCTGAGGGACTGACGACAGCCAACGCCAGGAAACTCGCCATCCTGTCCAGATACTCCGACAGCGTCAGCCGCTGGACGTAAGAACCCATGGAATCCAATCCCGGCTGCAGTGCGAACACTCTCAAGACTTCCGTTTCAGTCCTAAGCTCGCTCTCTATGCGTTTGGCCGCTTGTGTCGCGTGGGTGATCAGAGTGGCTTCGACCTGATCCAACACTAGGTTCGAGGTGTACAGATAGCCAAATATGCTCAACCCAGCAGCCACAAACAGCACCAAGGCACCGGTAAAGAGGGCAATTTTTGCTCCAATGCTCAACCGTCCTATCATAAATCATCTCCCCTAGAGTCGCTATTCGCTCAATGACCTTTAGGCTGGCCAAAATATGTTAGTATCCTTTAATTCAATATAAACCGGGAAAATCCTACTTATTTTGAGCCTAAACTTGATTTTTACAAGAGGGAATTGTCAACCGAAACCGAAATCTTAATCCTGACCGTTGTTTAGACCACATCGAAGACAAGGAGAGGAAACAAGTGCTGAAAAAACCCCTCAACCCCACATGGGATCTGGAAAACATTTTTCCCGGCGGCAGCGGCTCGCCGCAGTTCGCCGCATATCTCGAGGAACTGGCTGCGGGCATAGAAAGCTTGAAAGCCGAAGTGGAAGCGCTGACTCCCCTTTCGCCGGCCGGCGCGTGGGAAGAGACCATCGGCCAGATCCAGGATACCATGGCGAGATTAAGGCAGGCAGGTGCCTTCATCAGCTGCCTGACGGCCCAGGATGTCACTGACACGAAAGCCAAACTGTTAAGCGGCCAGGTGCGGCAAATCGGCGCTGGCTTCGGCACAGTCCTGACAATGTTTGACGAACGCCTGAAACACTTTTCCGACGAGCAGTGGCGGGTATTCATCAGCCAGCCGCAGTTTGAAGGCCTGGCTTTTGCCCTCAATGAAAGGCGCGCAAGGGCAGGCAGGCGCCTTGACGCCGATCGGGAAAACCTGGCCAACGATCTCGCCGTCGACGGGTACCACGCCTGGAGCGATATGTATTATGCCGTTGTAGGGCGGATCAACATCGAAGTGGAGGTCGAAGGCGCCAAAAAGGCGGTTTCACCAGGCCAGGCCGCGAACCTTCTGGCTCATCCAGACAGAGACGTGCGCCGACAGGTGTTCGCCAAGTATGAGCAGGCATGGGAGGACAACGCGGAGCTTTTGAGCAGCTGCCTCAACCACATCGCCGGCTTCCGCCTAAGCCTTTACAGGCACCGGGGGTGGGACGATGTATTGAGCGAGCCTTTGGAAATAAACCGCATGTCGGCACAGACTCTAGCGGCAATGTGGGATACAATCGCTAAGGGGAAAGCTAAACTCGGGCAGTATTTTAAAGCAAAAGCGGATCTCATGGGGATCGATCAGCTGGCCTGGTATGATCTGGACGCGCCTTTGACCCTGCCTTCCTCCGCCCGGAGCGAAGCCCAGGCCACCATGGCATATGATCAAGGCGCGGAGTTCATTGTGGCTCAGTTTGAGCGTTTTGACCCGTATCTTGCCAAGTTTGCCGCGGCCGCCCTGGAAAACCGTTGGGTGGAAGCCGAAGACCGCCCCGGCAAACGGGCGGGAGGCTTCTGCACCAGCTTCCCCCAATCAAAGCAGTCCCGGATTTTCATGACCTACAGTGGCACCCTGTCCAATGTGGCCACACTCGCCCATGAGCTGGGCCATGCCTACCATCAGCATGTGATGGACGGATTGCCACAGCTGAACCAGCGTTACGCCATGAATGTGGCGGAAACCGCTTCCACGTTTGCGGAACTGTTGGTGGCCGACGCGGCGATCCAACACGCGGCCGCGCCAGAGCAGCGCCTGATCCTGCTTGACGACAAGATTCAGAGGACTGTGGCTTTCTTCATGAACATCCACGCCCGGTTCCTGTTTGAAACAAGGTTTTACGAACGGCGGAAGCAGGGCTTGGTAAGCTCTGAAGAGCTCAACGAAATGATGCTCGCGGCCCAGAGAGAAGCATATCTGGACGGCCTGTCCCAGTACCACCCCTATTTCTGGGCTTCGAAGCTGCATTTCTACATTACCGGCACCCCGTTCTACAACTTCCCGTACACCTTCGGCTATCTGTTCAGCCTCGGCATCTATGCCAGGGCTCAAGTGGAAGGCCCTGCCTTCACGGACAAATACCGGGCGCTCCTGAGAGATACAGGCCGGATGCGGGTGGAAGATCTAGCCAGAAAGCATCTCGGCGTGGATCTGACTCGGCCAGATTTCTGGCAGGATGCTGTAAACTTGGCCTTGGCCGATGTGGATCGGTTCTTGGCGCAAATCACCGCCGGCTGAAGGTCAGGCTGTCGGCAGCGCCGTCTGTCACATCGCCGGCGATCCGGCTGACATAGCGGCGGCCTTTCGCGGCCACGAGGGTGACCAGGTCTATCTTCACCCGTGGTGTTTCGGGATCAAGGGGCGGAAAAACGATCGTGCCGGAGACACTGGCTTTATGATCCTTGCCGAACAGATCTTCCAGATCCCCAGTGTATTCCACCGCGGCATGCTCGCCGCCGAGATCGTCGATGAGCTTAGCCTCCAACGGCAGCATCTGGATCGGCCCGCCCCTGCCGCCCAAGGTGATGGTCAAGACTGTTTTGTCCGGCAGCAGTTCCACTCTCGCATTGGTAAGTTCAATCCTGGCACAGCCGCTGAGGATCAGCGCCAGGGCTAAAATGGCTGTCAACCGCAAAATTTTCATGTATTTTACCTCCCCTCTGTTACAATAGAACAAACACAAGCACATTTCCTGCCGTAAAATATGGAGGTGACCATTAGTGGAGCTTTATCACACGCTGGTGTTGATCAAACCATCAGCAGTGGAACGGGGCCTGTGCGGGGCTATCATCCACAGGTACGAACAGGCGGGCCTTAGGCTTGTGAAAATCAAGCTGGAGCAGTTTCCGCCGGAAACCTTCGCCGAACTGTACCGGGAACATGAGGGCCGGGATTTCTACCCCCATCTGGTCGCCCAGATGAGTTCGGGCAAAATCTGCGCATTGGTGCTTGCCGGGCCCCAGGGAGTCGTGGAAAAAGTGCGTGCTCTAAACGGCGCCACCAACCCAGTCGAAGCACAGCCGGGGACCATCCGGGGTGATTATGCTGTTTCCATGCGCCCGGACAATATTGTCCACGCCTCTGATTCAGACGCGAGCGCCGCCAGGGAAATCGCAATATTCTTTCCAGAGTTTAAAGTCACATGATGAGAATAAATACGAAGGAATTCGAGATATATTTAGTGAATTAGTTATTATAAACGGGGCGACATTTCTCAGCATTCTAGGAGGGTTACCATGCGCACCAAGAGCCTGTCTCCAGGTTGGATCCGGCTGATTGTCGCTTTGATGCTCGGAGCAGCCTATCTTTTGGTATGGCTTGCAGGCGGCACGCGCAGTGCTGTTCCCCATCTGTTCTATGTCCCGATTATCCTGTCCGCCTTGACTTTGCCGTGGCAAGAGGCTTTGGCCACCGCTGTTATCAGCGGCTTGGCATTGTCAGAGTGGATGATGCCCCTCAGCCGTTCACCATTGGCTTATCAGACCACAACCAACTGGCTTGTGCGCCTTGTCACGTTCGTCGTGATCTCGATTTGGACGGGAAGCGTGATGATGGTTTTGGAACGGCGTTCCAAAGCCTTCCAGGATCAGGCCGACGAGTTTGCCCAGCTTCACCGGGCCAGCCTCTTGGCCCTGGTGGATCTGACCGAGCTTAGGGACAGTTCTGTGACGGGCAAGCATGTCTACCGCTTGCACCATTATGCCGATCTTTTGACCAAGTATTGCAACTTCGCCCCGAACGAGCGGGCGATTATTTCCTGGTCCATCGCTTTTCATGATATCGGCAAGGTGGCGGTTCCCGACAGCATCCTCAACAAACCGGGGCCTTTGACGGACGATGAATGGAAGATCATGAAACAGCACCCCCTCGACGGAGCGAGAATCATCGACACCATCGGCAAGCGGGTGAAAATCACCGACTCATATGTTAGGGAGTTTCTCAAGGTCACCAGGGACATCGTCCTCTACCACCATGAGAAGTGGGACGGCACCGGCTACCCCATGGGCATCAAAGGCGACCAGATTCCCCTTTATGTGCGGATCGCCACTCTGTGCGACGTCTACGACTCGCTCCGGAGCGAAAGGCCCTACAAGCGCGCGTTTTCCCATCAAGAAGCGATTGAGCTGATTACCGGCGAATCAGGGACCCGGTTCGATCCGGCGGTGGTGGAAGCTTTCAAGAAACTCGCCGATGAATTTGACAAGATCTGGATCACCTACAGCGATCCCGATTACGACTACACTCATGACAACGGAGGAATAACGGTCTGATGAACAATCTGGAAGTTGCTGAAGTTTGTAAAAGCTACAGCGGCAGAATGGTGGTTGATCACATCTCTTTTCAGGCCAAGGCCGGACAGATTCTGGGCCTTTTGGGGCCGAACGGAGCGGGAAAGACGACCACCATTCGCATGATCATGGGGATCACCGCTCCCGACAGCGGCAGCGTCTGGTTCACTCATGACGGCCGGAAGGTAAACGGCGTCCCCCGGAGCCTAATCGGCTATCTGCCTGAAGAACGGGGTTTGTACAAAGAAGCCAAGGTAACGCAGCTTTTAGTTTTCCTTGCGGGGCTGAAAAACGTCCCTGCTCCTGAGGCCAAGACAAAAGCCCGCCTGTGGCTGGAGAAGATGGATCTCGCCGGTTACGCTAACGCAAAAGTGGAACAGCTTTCCAAAGGCATGGCCCAGAAGATCCAGCTGATCGCCGCCATCATCCATGAACCGAAGTTCATTGTCCTGGATGAGCCTTTTTCAGGGCTGGATCCTGTCAATCAGGATTTGATCAAGGCCGAGATCCGGAATCTGGCTGCCCAAGGCGCTGTGATTCTTCTTTCCAGCCATCAGATGAGCATCGTGGAAGAACTGTGCGATCAGATTTTCCTGATCAATGAAGGGAAAAAGGTTGTCAGCGGCACTTTGAGGGAAATCAAGGAAAACTACGGGAACTACCGGGTATATATTGAGACTGCTGACGGGATTGAGCAGCTTTCCCGCCTGCCCCTGACCGCCTTCACCCAGCGCCTGGGCGAAACCAGGTGGATGCTCAGTTTGCGCGAAGGCGTGACGCCGGAGCAGTTCGCCAGGAGCATCCCGGAAGGGTTCCTCCTCGATGAGCTGCAGATCGTGCGGCCGTCGCTCCACGACATATTCGTCAAGATCGCCACTGGGGGTGGAGAACAATGATCAGCACCTGGAAAATCGCCAAATGGGAAGTGCTGCGCAACCTGACCAACAAGCAGTTTATCATAGGGCTTCTGCTCACACCGCTGATCATGGTCGCCTTCATAGCTTTTCCGATGGCCATTGAGCACTTCAACAAGCCTGAGCAGGTCGTGTACCAAGTGGTTGACGAAGCCAAGGTTCTACCAATGCTCGAAGAGGCGGTGCCGGAACACTTCGCTCTGGCAGCCGCATCCAACCGGGAAGAAGCCCTGGCCGCTGTCCAGGACGGTGCGGCCGACGGGTACCTGCTCCTGGGCTCCGATTTCCTTTTCACTGGATATGCCGAACTGCATTATGATCAAGTAAACCAGTCAGTCTTCGAGGAAATGTCGGCCGCCCTGACCCGGATCCTGCAGCAAAAACGCCTGGAACAGTCGCAGTTGAACCCGGCGCAGCTGCAATTCCTCACCGCCCCGGCGGCGCTGGTCACCATCGCGGTTGACGAAGCCGAAACCTTCGATGTGAACAAGTTCATCGTCTCCGCTGTGTCAGTGCTCCTGATCTACATCCTGATTTTCACATCAGGCAGCATGCTGATGATGAGCGCCCTGCAGGAACGCCGGGACCGGATGGCCGAGGTGATCCTCAGTTCAGTCCGGGCTGCCGATCTGATGCAGGGCAAAATCATTGGGCACTTCCTTTTGGGAGTAATCCAGCTGGCCTTCTGGTCCACCCTGGCCCTGCCGGCAGTGATTATCCTTACCGATTTCCCCCTCGTGGAAGCCCTGGCTGCTGCCAATATGCCCCTGATCATCTTTTTCGGGCTGCTGGGGTATCTGCTGACAGCCGCCATGTTCGTGGGCCTGGGCGCCACCATGGATGACATGCAAAGCGCCGGCAACTCCCAGGGCTTGGTGATCATGCTGCCGACCTTGTCGTTTTTGTTCATCGCGCCGGTGGTTCAGAACCCAAACGGTGTGGTTTCCCGATTCGCCAGTCTATTCCCGTTCACAAGCTGGGTGATCTTGACTATTCGGGACGCCCTCTCGCCTGTGCCGTTCGGGGAGATTGCCTTAAGCGCCGCCATCCTGATCGCAACCACGGCTGTGATGATCAAAGTCGCCGCCAAGATTTTCCGGATCGGCATGCTGATGTACGGAAAAAACGCCACTCCCCGGGAAATCTGGAAGTGGCT
>FIZJ01000020.1 GCA_900019385.1 uncultured Clostridia bacterium | reverse complement strand
TAGCGGGAGTTCTTGATCACTCCGGTCTTTAGGTTGTCAGGGATGACAATCCTGGTAACGCCGCCAAAGTTTTAGTCTACGAAGCTACCGGTGAAATGTGGTGGGCTTGACTTACAATCAGCAATATTGGTCGGAGGTTTGACAATGACACAGTATCGAGTAGGCATTATTGGATGCGGCAGTATTTTCCCAATGCACAGTATTTCGGTTGCCAGGCAGGAAAACGCCAAGCTTGTGGCGGTTTGCGACATTAAAGAAGAACGGGCCAAAGCCAGGGCAAGCGATTGTCTTGATTGAAAAACCGATGTCCATTTCTTTGGCTGACGCTTATGAGATGATCAGTGCAGCCGAGCAAAACGGTGTAGTCTTGGGCGTGATCTTTCAAAACCGATATAACCCCGGTTCCAAACTGGTGAAGGCAATGCTGGAGTCGGGCCAGTTGGGCAGGATTATCTCGAGCAAACTGTCTGTTACATGGAAACGTACAGATGAGTACTATTCGAGGAGCGATTGGAAAGGGACTTGGGACAAAGAGGGCGGCGGTGTGATCATTGATCAGGCGATTCACACCCTCGATCTTGCCCGTTGGCTGGTTGACAGCGAGATTGAATTTGTTGATGCCACAATCAGCAACCGTACGCACACCATGATAGATGTTGAGGATGCCGCAGAGGGGATTATCAAATACAAAAACGGGGTATTGACCAGCTTCTACGCGATTAATTACTACGGGTATGATGCTCCTGTCGAGATTGAGCTGCATTGTGAGTACGGCTTGGCCAAAATTTCTGCCGATACCGGCACTGTGATTCTCAATAATGGGCATGAGTTTAAAGCGGCACCCGATCCCAATGAGTTTATCGATTATGGAAACGTCAAGCATTATTGGGGAGTCAGCCATATCAAGCAGATCACCGATTTCTATCAGGCTTTGGCCAAGGGGATTGAACCTGAAATCACTGGCAAAGATGCCGTCAAGACGCAGGTACTGGTTTGCGCAATCTATGAATCAGGTAAGAAAAAGCAGAAAATCTACCTCTAGATCTCTAAAGCCGATCATGCATTCAGCCGCATTCCAACGTGGGCAACGCATTAATCCCCATTACATACACAGCCGCGGCGAACCGTTTGAAGAGTTATGGTTGGATGCTGCCAGAGCATCTGACAAAGCGATTCTCGAGGTAACCAGCAAACAACCTGAGAAAAGGCCGTGGTTGCACGCGGCACTCTGCATATCTCCGGTGGAGGTGATTTTCGATGTGGATAACCAACGCACTTAGCGGAGCGGTAGTCTTTCTTCTAGGGTTGATTACGCGGGTCCTGAAGGCGGGCTACCTCATCGCAGGCTACAACACAATGCCCAAACAAGAGAAAGCCAAGTATGATGAAGCGGAGCTGACTAGGGGAATCGGAAACCTGCTGATGATCGCTGGAGTTGCATTGCTGCTTCCCCTCGTCGCATTTCCGTTTGTTGATTACATCCCTGCCGCTTTGATCGTTGCGTCGTGGGTGCTGTTCTCAGCAGTTATCCTAGGCGGATTGATCTGGGCGAATACGGGGAACCGGTTCCGGAAGACGTAGCAGGCAAAGGTTTTAAACAGGTTAACATCATTTTTTGCAGTCATGGCCACCGCATGGGGTGGCCATGACTCATACACATGTCTAACTAATAGATTGGCTGGTCCGCAGCCTGTTCCGGTTACAGCACTTTAATCTTGTCGACAGGCGAGGCAAACGGCCCAGGTAAGACCCGGATGCCGCGGTGATTGCCGAAATAGTCGGTGTCAAAGCGGATCGGCGTCCCATCCGGGTTTTCGAAGTATTGCTCCGGCTCAAAGGCCTTACCCAGGACTTCGGTGTTGATCATCCGGGTGTGGAAGTCCTTGATATACTCGAAGATGTTTGTCTCCAGATAATACTCGCCATCCTTTTCCACCAGCTCAACCTTGATTTCCTGTCCATCCTCCACCACCAGGCAGTTCACTTCCTTTTTCCAAGGCTTGGCGCCTTTGAGATAGGCATTGCCTTCGCTCCAAACCGGCAGATGGCCGAAGTGGACCGGTTCCAGGGCGCCCATGTTGGGCCGCTTAGTGAAGTCAAATTGGGCGATCCACTCCTCATAGGTCGGGTACTCGTCAAAGACATGCGTGCCCACCACTTTGTTCTCCTGCCGCCGCGGGGGAACGTTCTGGCCTTCAGACGCAGGTTCTTCAGGCGGAACTGGCCATTTCTGGACAAAGATATTGTTGTAGAAACGGTCGTCTCCGTGAAGGATGGTCATGAACCCCATGACTTCTGTCCGGTGGGGAATGTGGTACGGCGTATAGCGCCAGCTTGTCCCACCGCCCACGCTGGTGAAGGATCCGCAGATCAGGTTGTGGACCAACGCCACACCTTGGGTGGCGCAGCGCAGGCTGACGTCGGAGAGGAGAATGTTGTTGTCAATCAAAGTCGGGCCGTGGCTGACCTCCACAAAAAGATCCTGTGACCCCATGTTTCCCCGCAGAAACTTTGTATGAGGCGGACGCTGGTTGTCATGGAGAAGATTCTGGGAAATCCGGGTGCCCTGAGCTTCCCAGTCGCACCAGACGCCCATGGTGCAGTGGTGGATATGATTGCGGCGAATGATGACATCGATGGGCGCATGCAGTTTGATGCCGGCGATTTCTGCTCCGCCCAGCTCTTGCATGTTGTTGATGTGGTGGATGTGGTTGTCCTCGATGATGCTGAACACACTGCCCATCCGGCCGATGATCCCGCCTTGCTCGCAATGGTGGATGTTGCAGCGGCGGATGATGTGGCTGCCGACATTTTCCTTCAGCCAGCCGTGATACTGGCCGCGGCAGACAGCGTCCCGCTCCATCTGAGTTGGGCTCTTCACATGCTTGTTGGTGAAGTAATGCTCGTTGTCGGGGTCAAGGTACTTGCCCAGGGAGATGCCGGCGCATTTGCTGTTGGAGATCTCGCAGTCTTCGATGATCCAGCCCTTGCTCCAGTGCGGGCCGATCATGCCGTCCTGAAAAGCGGCCGGCGGTGCCCAAGTCGTGGCGGCCTTGTCGATTTTAAACCCTCGCACGGTGATGTAGCCGACTCCTGTCTTGGAAGGCATGAAGCAGCGGCGCCTGACGGTGATCTCCACATTTTCCTCATTGGGGTTCAAGCCCTGAAAATTGCCGTATATGACAGTTGCATCCTCCTCTGGATCCTGCTCGGTATACCATTTGTAGATGGACTCCTCCGGGGCCCAGCTGTACTCATAGACTTCACCCTGGATGCATTCCTCCAAAGTGGCCGCCTCATACATGGCCTTGTCATTCAGAAAGACACAGCCGGTATGCCTGTCGGGAGATGCAAAGTACCAGTCGCCGAAAACGATGGTGGTATAGGGGTTATAATCGCCGAAAACACTGTTGGGGATCCGACAGACCCAAACATTGCCCTGATAGTGTTCCCAGGTTTTCACCTGCTCCGCACCGGTGATGACTGCCCCAAGGGGAGTGGTGCTTATGTAGGTGATCCGGGCATCTTCAGTGCCGGAATTGACGGGATCCACGTACTCCCGATAAATACCGGGCGCAACCAGCACTTCATCGCCGGGAAGCGCGATTTTCGCCGCGTCGCTGATCCGCTTGAACGGCCTTTCCTTGGAACCATCCCCGTCCCTAAAGGCATTGGCGTCAACAAAGTACTTCATGGGCATTCTCCTCGTCATTGTGATTGATATCATAATTATAACACTTTATCTTGAAAATTTATCGTCTATAACAAAAAAACACCTTATTCATACTACCTGGAAGATGTGTGAGACAGATGAAAAGAAATCTAGAATCTGAAATCGAAACCGTAAGCCAAAACGGATGACTGGCAAGTTAGAGGTGGGAACACATGATGCGCTAATGCCTCAGAACGAGCTTACACCGAACTTGAGCGTTATGGCGAGCGGGTGCGGATTACAGTAAACCGGCGGCATGTGGATGAGTACATAAACGTACTAGTCGCCCACCTTATTTGCAATGTTACCTATTATAGCATCTTATACAGCACGTAAGACCATGGACTTTGTGTAATCCCGTTCTCTTCCACAATACCCAGAACGTATTTCTGTATGGGTTTATTTGCATCCGATTCAAGAAAAAGGAATTCGTTCTTTTGGTAGAACGAAACAGCCCATGGAGCGTTTTTGAGAACCTTCGCCAAACAAAGCGGTAATCCCATTCCTCGCGTCTCGTTGATCATGAAATCAAACAGCCGCTGCCCTATACCTATCCGCTGGTTTTCTTTTCTGACGTACAAACCGCTCAAGAGTATACATTCGGTTAATATCCTGTAGGAAATCCATCCTAATATGACACCTTCGTTCTCTAACAGGAACACGCAATCGGTCTTAAGCAATTCAGTGAATGTCTGCAAATCCCCGTTTGCCCTCTCGTGTAGTCCAAAAAGATGGTTAGCGCTGTCATAGCAATCAAGAAGGTGTAGGGCATCACAGCTGTTCGCTTGACGAATCCTGTATTTATTTGACTGGTCCATGTCACACTTCCTCCAACAAAACTGAGATCCTAGTCGTTTAAAAAGGAGTTGATTATTGAGATTGGCCGTCGATGAACTATCAACGGCCAATTGATCGTCCTAGTGTGTTAAATTAGAACCACGCAGGGGATATTCATGTCATTAAGCCACTTTAGAAGCTCATATTCACGCAGGCAGGTTTTCAGTTCTCGTTTCTGCTTTAAAATAACTCGTTGCCCATTTTCTAGGGTTAGAAGAAATGTTCTACGTGTGGAAGAGTCAATACCCCTGAACGATTTGAGTGGTGGTAAACAAAATTCGCTGAGGTGAGTGCAGAGTGCCCCCATGTTCAACTTAACTTCACCCGCACTAATTTTTGTTATTGTACATATGTCCTGTATATTCATTTATATAACACAAATGATACTAGCTATCAAGTCAAATGTATAAAACTACATCTACTCGCTCTAATACACCTGGATGTCAAACGAAAGGAGGCATGCTAGTACAACTGCTGGACGGTGAGGCCTTGAGAGTAGGACCATGATTTACATACCTGACAAGTAACCTTGGAACAGCAGTGTTAGAATGTGATTACGCCATAAATTGAGGAAAACCGCTAGGCTGAGCACCTAGCGGTTTATTGTTTCATATGGGTTGATTGGCTGTTGCAGTCGCCCTTTTTCTATTTTACAGGCACAAGTTTCGCCCGGTAAACTGCGCAGGCGTGTGGTTCCAAGACACTTGCAAAGGATTCAGTTTGCACACCAAGGTTTTCACCGGTCCACAGATTGCGGAGCTCCAATCCGTACCCGGCCATTGTGGGCAGCCCTATATCCCAGAATTCCAGATGGGCCCAGGCTCTTCGTTCACTGTAGTTGACAGAGCAGATTCCATAGTCGCCGTTGGCCAAGGGCTTAATATAATGGACAACCTCGCTGTTGTGCCAGCTGTTCACTGTGTATGCCTGGCGGCCTTCTGGATCTTGAT
>FIZJ01000019.1 GCA_900019385.1 uncultured Clostridia bacterium | reverse complement strand
GATCCCGGGCACTGTCTCGACGCCGTGTTTCGCACCGGCCGCCAAAAATTCCGGCAGTCCTTTCACAGAGTTATGATCGGTCAGGGCGATCGCTTGTAGGCCTTTTTCTTTGGCTGTTATGACTAGTTCTTCAGGACTGAACTGGCCATCGCAGCTGTAGGATGAATGAATGTGCAGATCAAGTAGTGCCATTTGTGTCGATTCCTTTCGCCGTTTCCTGGATTGTTCCCTCAAGTACTCTTTTCAAGGTGGACAGCGGTTTTCCTGCTGTTACAAGGCTTAGAAACATATTGTTCGGGAGAACACGTGTTTGCGAAAGAAATACACGGAATCTGAAATCGATAAGGCATTGGAATACCTAAGCTATTTCGGCAAGAAGATCAGTGATTAAATGGAACCATTCCATGCTGGCTCCTTTTCTCGATGCCAAGGGGCTCTTGACAGATCCGACCGCACGTTAAATTTTTTCTCCATTAGGAAGGAATCCCAGAAAAAGGGTCGAATTATATTAACGAATAGTTTACAATGTAACTTCCGAAACGTGGCATATTAATTTCCGCCGTATAGAAACCGATTTCAATTAGATATTTGTTAAATATGTCATGCGAAGGTTTTGGGAGAGTGCGACTGTGGAGGGGATGCACGCATTGTTTTCTCCAAGACATCGAAACCGGTTTCCGAGATTGATTGACAGGGGTAATGGTAGTGGCAAAACAGGGGACAAGAGCGACCACAATCGATGATATCGCCAAAAAAGCCAATGTTTCCAAGGCGACTGTATCAAAAGTGATCAACGGCTACAGCGGCATCAACGAGAAGACGCGGCAGGCTGTGCTTAAAGTGATGCGGGAGTACAACTACTGGCCGAACACTACGGCCCGGAGCCTGTCGATGCAGCAGTCATACTTGGTTGGATTGTTCATGGCCAGCGAGCTGAACAACAGCTTCTTCCGGGAAGTGATCCCCGGTATTGAAAAAACACTGGGAGCCCAAGGCTACGACATCCTCTATTTTGCCGACAAACGGCCGGGCAACACAGGTGTCAGCTTTGGCTATTTGGAGAAGTGCCGAGACCGCCGAGTGGACGGCGCGATTTTTCTCAGCTACATCCGGGATGAGCTCGCTGAGTTTGAGCCGATTCTGGCATCAGACATCCCCACCGTGTTTGTCGACATGACTTTGGAGGGGCCCCTTACGTCCTACGTGATCTCCGACAACTACAAGTCGGCGAAACTGGCTGTTGAGTATCTGCACAGCCTCGGCCACCGCAAGATTGGGTATGCGGATGGGGGCACCAAGTCTGTGCCGGCGGAAAAGCGTTACCAAGGCTTGATGGACACGGTCCGGGACCTGGGGATGGAGTGCAGGCCGGAATGGATTTTCCAGTATTCGTTTGACGAAGAGTACGGGTATGATGTGGTGAACAAACTGCAGCAGCTGGATGAATGGCCCACGGCCGTCGTGGCCCAGGATAATGTTGCCATCGGCATGATCAGAGCTCTGAGGGAGATCGGCAAAAGTGTCCCCGATGACTTGTCGATCGTGGGCTTCGACGATATCGAGATCAGCAGCCACTACAACTTAACCACGGTGAGACAGCAGAAGTATGAAATGGGCGTTGCAGCTTCCAAACTGCTCATGAAGATTATTCTTAATCATAAAGCCAGCAAGCCAAAGCTCATGGATACGGAACTCATTATCCGGGGCAGCTGTAAGCCCATTACATAAAAGCGGACAGGAGGTGGTCGCGCCCAGCTGCGTCGTTAAGGTGTTTTCAGGCAGTACAGAGAGTTTTCAGCGGATGATTTTGTATGGACACGAGGAAGGAGGAACATAACCAAAATGAAAAGAGCTCTGTTGGTCTTTGTATTGGTTTTGATGCTGGCTTCCAGCGCATTTGCCTACACTTCCGATCGGATGGACTTCGGCACCATTGATTTCAAGGGAGCCACAGTATCGTTCGTGATGCACTGGGATGCCATTAGCCAGTTTGAGGAAGGCGGCGGCCGGGCCGGTGTGCTCCAGGAAGCAATGGAGCTGTTCAACATCGGCGGGTATGAGAAAGTGGTCGTCGGCTGGGGCGATGTGGGCGATACAGCTCTGAACCGCTTCATGGCAGGCGAGTCGAAATACGATCTCTGGCGCGTACCGTTCGCTTTCTACTGGGGATTGGCATCGCGCGGCGCGCTGTTCCCGGTGAATGAGATTTTGCCGGACGAGTATTTCGAGGCTCTGCCCAAGATTACTCACGACCGCAACCTTGAGTTGGCATTCAACGGCCAGCTGTACTTCTTCTCGGCTGGTACCGATGACTACGGCCATGCCACCTTCGTTGTCTTCAACAAAGACCTGCTGGATGCCGAAGGTTTGGAGGATCCTTACGAGCTGTATGCCAACGGCCAGTGGACTTTCGAGAAACTGACCGAAATGGCCAGAAAAGCGACACGGGATACCGATGGTGACGGTATCATCGACCAATACGGCTTGTCCAATATGGATCCGAAAGACCTTGTCTATGCTTACGGCGGTGCTATTACCAAGCGTGACGAAAATGGCAAAGTGTACTTCGCCATGGATTCCGAAGAAGCTATCGCAGGCCTGCGTCAGTGGGTAGACTGGGTCCTTGTTGACAAGATCGCCAGTCCGACTGCTTTGGCAAGCGGCGGCGAGGCTGAGTGGGGCGCCGGCAAGTATGCGTTCGCGTTCCTGCCCTTCTATGCCATCGGCAACCATACCAGCTGGCCGTTTACCCATGGTATTCTGCCGTGGCCGCAGAGCCCGTACACAGACGCTCCGCGGTTCCTGCCCGGCACTGCCGACGCGTGGTTTGTCCCGGCCAATGCCGAGTACCCATTAGGTTTGGTGGCTTTGGACAACTACCTCTTCCCGATTGACAACTACTATGAGGATCTGGACAACTATATCGCCGGCCGTGTCGCCGACAAGCAGGCGTATGAAATCCTGTACACAGCGGTCGAGAACTTCTGGCCAGAGGATTACTACATGAACTTCCTCGGCGGCCGCTGGGACGGCAGCTTGCCTTACGGCAAGGTCTGCGGCGATATCAACAACATGATCAGCCCGGCAACATCCGTTGCAGAGGTTAAGGCTTCCGCTCAAACAATCATCGACGACATGTTCGGCTACTGATAGACTGGGTAGGGCACTGCGCAGCTTTAAACCTGTGCAGTGCCCTCTGAATCTACAAGGGGGTTGAGCTAGGTGAGTGTGAAGAGAGTTCTGGTGTTGGGAGCAATAGTGTTGGCGTTGGCTGCGTCAGGAGCTTTTGCCTACACATCCGATCGGATGGATTTTGGCGAGATCGACTTCGGCGGAGCGACAGTGAGTTTTCTCATGCACTGGGACGGCATTGCCCAGTTTGAAGAAGGCGGGGCAAGGGCTGGAACACTCCGGGAAGCGATGGAACTGTTCAATATCGGCGGGTATGAAAAGGTGATCGTCGGCTGGGGCGATGTGGGCGATACAGCTCTGAACCGCTTCATGGCAGGCGAGTCCAAATACGACCTCTGGCGGACACCCTTCGCCTATTATTGGGGATTAGTATCCAGAGGCGCACTGTTCCCGGTGAACGAGATTCTGCCCCCAGAATACTTTGAGCTGCTGCCCAAGATTACCCGTGACCGCAACTATGAGTTGGCTTACAACGGCCAGATGTACTTCTTCTCCGCCGGCGTGGACGATTACGGGCATGCGGTGTTCGTCGTCTTCAACAGAGATCTTCTGGCAAACGAAGGGTTGGAGGATCCGTACGAATTGTTGGCAAGAGGCGAATGGACTTTCGAGAAAGTGACGGAAATGGCCCGCAAGGCCACCCGGGACACCGACGGTGACGGTATCGTGGATCAATGGGGCCTGTCCGACATTGATCCGAAGAATCTGGTGTATGCCTACGGCGGCGCAGTAACCAGACGGGATGAAAACGGGAGAGTGTACTGGTCCTTGGATGAGCCGGAAGGGGTGGCGGGACTACGCCAGTGGGTCGATTGGCGCAAGGTCGATCAGATTGCCGACAAAGGAGAGAACGAGTTCAGTGCCGGCCAGATTGCCATGGCGTTCCTGCCGTTCTATTATCTCGGCAATCACACCAGTTGGCCGTTTACTCACGGAATCATGCCGTTCCCCAAATCGCCGTACAATGATGAGCCGATCTTCCTGCCCGGGGCGGCTGACGCTTGGTTTGTCCCAGCGAATGCAGAGTACCCGCTGGGGTTGATCGCCCTGGACAACTACCTGTTCACTTTGGACAATTACTATGAGGATTTGGATAACTACATCGCCAGCCGCGTCGCCGACAAACAAGCTTATGAGATTTTGTACCAGGCTGTGGAGAGCTTCTGGCCTGAAGATTACTATATGAACTTCCTCGGCGGCCGCTGGGACGGCAGCCTGCCATACGGCAAAGTCTGCGGAGATATCAACAACAACGTAAGCCCTGCCACAGCAGCGGCAGAGGTGAAACAGACCGCTCAAGCCATGATTGACGAAATGTTTGGCCAGTAGTCTACAATCCTCTCTCGGCGCTGTGCAGGCTGTTGCCGAAACGGCCTGCACAGTGTACCGCCTTCTGGCGTAGAGTTCGCTTTGGAAAGCGGGGATGATTCATGCGCTCTATACTAAAACGGCTCGTGTTTCTATCGCTGATACTCCTGGCCGGCTGGGCCGGCACAGCGGCCGGCGATGAACTGCATCTTTCCACATTTCTAGTCCCTTACCGGAGCTATACCTGGAACTATTGGGACAATCCCGTGGAGGGGCCCATCGCTTACCTGCCCAAACGGGTGATCACCGCCGCGGAACTGGGCTTGGACAGCCTCAGGCAGCCCAGGGATATTGTGGTGGATGAGAAAAACAACCACATCTATGTTGTCGATACCGGCAACAACCGCATCGTACAGCTTGATTTAGACTGGAACCTCTTGAGAATCATCGACGGCTTTATGAATAACGGTACTTGGGAGAGGTTTTCCGGCCCTGCAAGCGTATCCATCAGTGTCGAACAGGATATCTACGTGGCGGATACCGGCAACAGCCGTGTCGTCCACCTGGGTCAGGACGGCAGCTTGAAACGTATTCTCGGTTCGCCTCACGTTGGCCACGAAGACATGTTCCCTGACACTTTCAGGTACCGCCCGTTCAAAATCGGTGTCAATGACAAAGGGTACATGTTTGTATTATCTGAGGACTATTTCGAAGGCGTCATCACTTTTGACGCGCAAGGTATTTTCCGCGGTGTGATCGGCGCTCCAAAGGTCAGCGTCAGCCCGTGGGAGTACATCTGGTTTTTGCTGTCGACTGACGAGCAAAAAGCTAAGCGCAATTTGTTCTTGCCTGTGGAATACAGTAGTTTCGATCTAGATGAGGCGGGATTTCTCTACGCCACTGTCGCAAGTGAGGAAGGGGACGCCATCCGGCGGCTGAACCCAGCGGGAGAAGATTCGCTGAGAAGGTATGGTTTTCATCGGCCCATAGGTGACGTCCAGTACACCAACATGTGGCAGCAGTCAACGTATTACGGGCGATCGACATTTGTGGACGTAACTGTGTTCTCGCAGGGTATTTACAGTGTGCTTGACCGGACCCGCAGCCGGATCTACACATACGATGACGACGGCCATTTACTGTTCATGTTCGGCTACCGCGGGCGCGCTCACGGGCAGGTGGCCCGGGGGATTGCCATTGACCATATCGGCCTGGATCTGGTGGTGATCGATGACGAGCGCGGCCAGATCTTGGTCTTCGAGCCGACAGACTATACCAGGCTGATCCTTAATGCTGTGGAGCTCTACAATAAAGGTAAGTACGAGCAAGAAGAAGCGCTGTGGCGGGAAGTGCTCAAACTGAACGCCAACTATGACCTGGCCTATACCGGCATCGGCCGTTCGCTTTTGCTGCAGGAGCGGTTCGACGAAGCCATGTACTACTTCAAGCTGGGCCAAAACCGTTCATACTATTCCCGGGCTTACCAGGAATACCGGGCGATTGTTATGAAGGAGCGTTTCTCCTACGTCATGACTGGTATAGCCGTGATTATTGTTTTGGTGATGCTCTGGCCGTGGATTAAAAGACGCCTCGGCATACAGTCCCGAGAGATGACGGCAGCCGCCAAAGAGGCCGCCTGGATAGCTTTGACCGAGCGCACCGATTTCAAAGGCAAGGCCTTGAGGCTGTACCACAGCCTGAAGTATGGATTGCATGTCATTTTCCATCCCTTTGACGGGTTCTATGAGTTGAAATACAGACAGCGGGGCAGTGTCCCGGCGGCTTTGGTGATTCTGATTCTGGTGACAATCACCTATACATTGATACGGCAATATACCGGGTTCTTGTTCAACCACAACGACCCGGCCCGGTTGAACATCCTTGTGGAACTGGCCAGTGTGATTCTGCCTTTCGGTTTGTGGGCCGGGGTCAACTGGGCGTTCACCACACTGATGACCGGCAAAGGCACTTTTAAGCAAATTGTCATCGCTACTGCCTATTCCTTGATCCCGATTGTCCTGATCAACTTGCCGTTGATTGTGGTCAGCAACTACCTGATCCTGGAAGAAGGCGCGTTCTACTACCTGCTTACATCCATAGCCGTAGGCTGGTCGGGAGCCCTGATTTTCATCGGTGTCATGATGATCACCCACGAGTACACTATTGGCAAGTCGATTTTTACGACGATCCTCACACTGGTGGGCATGGTCTTCACCATCTTCCTCGGGCTTGTGCTGCTGAACCTTTTGGAACTGGTCTATCGCTTTGCCAATGAAGTGTTTACTGAAATCGCGTACCGGGTTTGATTCCAGGCGAGGGGAGTGGACAGAGGATGTTGCGCAGGCAATTGTTCACAGCTGTGTTGGCGTTCATAATCGCGGCTGTCTGGTTTGGCGGCGCCCAGGCTCAGCTTGCCGGCTTTGAACTGGCCGCCGAAAACGAGCAGCTGCAGCTGTACTTCAATGAGAATACCACAGAGATTGCGGTCCTGGTGAAGTCGACCGGCCATGTCTGGTATTCGAATCCAGCCGACCGCCAAACTATGGAGACCATGGCTAGGGGCGCAGCAAAGGATCGGCTGAATGCTCAACTATTCATCGGGTATTACGTGGGCAACCAGTATATCACCATGGACACATACACAGGGAGCGTGATCCACGGCCAGCACAATGTCATTCCCATTGAAAACGGTGTGAGGGTTGAATACCTGATCGGCAAGGAATGGGATGACAAGGCTTACCTCCCTTTGGTAATCAGCAAGGAAGAGTTTGACAATCTCCTCTCCTACCTGGACAGCGACGAAGATCGACAGTTCGTCCGCGACCAATACGCCATGTTCACCGTGGAGCCGGGATATGTCGACCCGGACAATATATCCATTTTGGGAGTGGACTTGGAAGCGCTCTTGGGCGATTACGGCATCCGTGTCGAAGAACCTCGGTTCAGAGCCACTGACAAAAGACGGCTGATTCAGGAATATATAAAGGCTGTGCAGGAGTACAAGGGCTATGCCGCACTGGGAGGTGTGAAGACCGAGGACATCGCCTACGCCTTCGACCGCACCACCTTGATGCGGAAATGGAATGTGATGGTCTGGGACGAAGAAACACTGATCCAGCTGCTCAAGGACAGCGGTTATTCTCCGGATCGGGTGATCGAGGAGCATTTGAAATACAATGTGACGCCGCCCGAAAAGAATCTGCGCATCTTCAGAGTTGCGATTGAATATGTCATAGACGGCGGCGAGTTGGTGGTGCGGGTACCCAGCGAGGATGTGGTCTATCCCAAGGATGTGTATGACGCCGCCACGAAAAAACGGGTCACCTATCCACTCACTACGATCGCAGTCCTGCCGTATTTCGGCGCCGCGAATTCTCAAGAAAAAGGCTATATCTTTGTGCCTGACGGCTCAGGCGCCCTGATTAACCTCAACAGCGGCAAGCAAGGTGTCCAGCCTTACCGCCGCGAGGTCTACGGCCGGGATCACGCTTCAGCGGCGGTGCGGGAGTATTCTTATGAAATGGAATCCCAAGTCCACCTGCCGGTGTTTGGCATCAAGCACAGCGACCGGGCGTTCCTGGCAATCATGGAGTCGGGCGAAGCGGCAGCCACGATTATCGCGGAAATCGCCGGGATGAGCGACTCGTACAACAAAGTCTACGGCAGCTTCTCATACATTCCCAACGCCCGGGTGTACATGCAGTCCGGCGGAGCTGTGATCTACATGCGGGACTTGTCGATCATGATGTACCAGGTGCGGCCTTTGCTCAGTGATATCGTGATCCGCTACGCCTTTTTGGATGAATCGGCCGCGAATTATACAGGGATGGCTTTATACTACCAGCAGTATCTTGTTGACCGCTTCGGACTGAAAAAAGCACAGGATCCGGAAGTGCCGCTGCTGTTGGAGCTGATCGGCGGTATTGAAAAAGTGGAGCCAGTCTTCGGCGTGTCTCAGAATGTGGTGAAGCCGGTGACTACATTTACCCAAGCCGAGACAGTGGTGGAGCATTTCCTAGGTCAAGGCGTCAATAACCTGGTGGTCCGCTACAACGGGTGGCTGAAAGGCGGCATCGAACACGTCTTTCCCACAGGGCTCAAACTTGAGTCCAAACTCGGCACCAAGCAAGAGTTGAAGGATCTGGCTTCAAACCTTAATGCCAAGAATGTTAAGCTGTATCCCAATGTCAACTTCCTTCATGTGTTCAAAACGACCCTGTTCGATGATTTCATCCACTTCCGGGACACAGCCAGGGCATTGGACAGAAGGCCAGCCTATCTCAACCGTTATGATTTGGCCACGCATCTTAGGATTCAGGGCGAAGAAATCCCGATCTTGTCCATCGGGCAGCTGTCCCGGGTGATCGGCAAATTCATGGATCGGTACGCCGAATACGGCATCCCAGCTCTCTCCTTCGATGCTTTGGGCCGGGATCTGTACGCCGATTACAAGTTGAAGGAGAGCGAACTGATTGACCGGGAGCAGGCGAAGGAGAAGGTGGTTGACGAACTCCGCAAGCTTAAGCAGAACAATATGTCCTTAATGCTGAGCGGCGCCAATGCCTATACCCTGCCGTACGCGGACTTTGTGGTGGAGATGCCCCTATACAGCCGCAATTTTGAGATTCTCGACCAAGGAGTGCCGTTCTACCAGATTGCCCTGCGGGGCTACATCCCCTATGCGGGCGAGCCGGGGAACTTGACCACCAGGGTTCAGACTTACCTGCTCAAGCTTTTGGAAACCGGAGCGGTGCCGTATTACCTGCTTTCCTACTCGGATTCGACAGTGGTCAAAGCTTCCCGTTTTGACGACTTGTACGCCATCAACTACCTGGATCACAGCGACGAAATCATGCGGGTGTATGGGGAAGTCGTCAGCGTGCTCGGCCCGGTTTGGAACGAGAGGATTACCGGCCATCAAAGCTTGGCGGTCAATGTTTACAAGACCACATATGAAAGCGGGCTCACCGTGATTGTCAACTACAATTCGGAACCTGTGGAAGTCATGGGTGTGGAGATACCTGCGTTTGGCTATCACGTCCTGGAAGGAGGGGATCAACTTGGCCAAGAAGCGGAAGAGAAGGATTTTTAAAGTTGGCTACAGGCAGCGGCAGGCGCTGGGCGGCTTGCTGTTCACATTTCCGTTTATTATCGGCTTTTCCTTGTTCTTCCTGCGCCCGTTCATTGAGTCGATTCTCTTCAGCCTCAATGAGCTGCAGTTGGGCAGGGACGGCTACACTCTGGTGTGGAAAGGGTTGGGCAACTTCAGCTATGCTCTGTTCCAGCACGCGACATTCAATGAAAGATTCGTGGAGAACATCACCGACACTTTGAGCACACTGCCGATGATCATCGGGTTCAGTCTGTTCGCCGCCAGCATTCTCAACCAGAGATTCAGAGGCAGGTCCCTTGCGAGAATGATCCTGTTCCTGCCGGTGATTTTGGGGGCGGGAGTCGTACTCAGGATGGAGACCGGCGACTGGGCGTACATCATGGCCCAGGAAACCGCCAGAGCCAACTACTTCGCCGGCAACGCCCTGCGGCAGATATTGGGCATGATCCGCCTGCCCGACGCTGTTTTGGAATACTTGATCGAAGTGATTACCGGCAGCCCGGAAATCATCCGCGACTCTGGAGTGCAGATCCTGATCTTCTTGGCGGGGCTGCAGTCGATCCCACCCAGTGTCTATGAAGCGGCGGATGTGGAAGGAGCTACAGGCTGGGAAAAATTCTGGCTGATAACCTTCCCAGGGTTGAGCCCGCTGATTCTGACCAACCTGGTGTACACGGTGATCGATTCGTTCACCACACCCCAGAATCAGCTGATCATGCTGATTGAACAGGTGTCTTTCACCGGCGCCGGCTTTGGTGTGGCGATGGCCATGTCCATGATGTATTTTGGCTTTATTGCGGCGCTGTTGGCGCTGGTTTCGGTGGTAGTCGGGCGGTTTGTGTTCTATAACGTGTGATTGGGGGGAGACAAGTAATGACACGGCTGCAGCAGAAACGATTGACCAATATTATCGGGACGCTGTTTAGGGTCGCCGTACTGCTTGGTGTCTCATATGTGATTATTCAGCCTATGCTCACAAGAATGGCCACTTCGTTCATGAATGTGGAGGAACTGTATGATCAATCTGTGAAGTGGATTGCCCGCAATCCCACGTTGAACAATTACCGCACATGTTGGGTTTACATGGAATATCCGAAGGCTCTCCTAAACTCACTGACCCTGGCCTCGGTCGTGAGCCTTTGTCAGCTGGCATCCTGCACATATATAGGCTACGGCCTGGCCAGGTTCCAGTGGCGGGGCAGCGGGATTTTGATGGGCTTGGCTATCTTCACCTTGATCGTGCCGCCGCAGATGATCCGGATCCCCTTGTATCTGCATTTCCGCTACTTTGATATGCTGGGCATCCTTAAAGGCCAGCCGTTGAACCTGGTGGGGACATATTGGCCGTTTGTGCTGACAGGCCTGACCGGATCCGGGTTCCGCAACGGGCTGTTCATCTATATCATGCGCCAGTTCTTCAAAGGGATGCCCCGAGAACTGGAGGAAGCCGCATATGTGGACGGCTGCGGGTTCCTGTCCACGTTTTTCCGGGTGATGCTTCCCAGCTCAGTCCCGGGCCTGATCGTGGTCTTCCTGTTTTCCTTTGTCTGGCAGTGGAACGATTATTTCTACACCACGATGTTCATGAGCACCAAGAATTTCCTGCCGCAGGCTTTGGAGACGGTGGCGTCGAAGGCGGCGCAGGTGATCCGGCAGACCGACATGGTGGCGGTTACCAGCGGCTTGGTCCAGGACAACTTCAACACAGTGATCAACAATGCCGGTATGATTATGGTAATCACCCCACTGTTGATAATCTACCTCTTAATGCAGCGCTACTTTGTGGAGAGTATCGAGCGCACCGGCTTGGTGGGCTGACAATTTGCGGGCTAAAAGTGGTGAAAGGCCTAGGCGCCTTTCACTATTCCCGCCCTTGTAAACCGGTTTCCATATCCGGAGCGGTGTTTTACGGAGCATGAAGGAGGTCGAGGACACCATGATCAATCCCCTCACCAGAATGGATTATCCCGATCCCGATGTGATCCGGGTCGGCGACACCTATTACATGATCAGCACCACCATGCATTTCATGCCCGGCGGCGTGATCCTGCGGTCCTATGATCTGGCGCACTGGGAGCACTTGACTTATGTCTATGACCAACTGGAAGACAATCCCGCCCACAACCTGGACGACGGCAAAGGAATCTACGGCAGGGGCATGTGGGCGCCATGCATTCGTTATGCCCACAATCGGTTTTATGTCTGCTTTTCTGCGAACGACACCCGCAAAACATATTTATTCGAAGCGGAAGAAATCACAGGCCCGTGGCGGAAGCGCCATATCGAGGGTTTTTACCACGATCCGTCGCTTTTGTTCGACGGGGATCGGGCTTTTATTGTCTACGGCCATAAAGAGATTTGGCTCACTGAGCTTGAGCCGGATCTCAGCGGGCCAAAGCCGGGCGGGCTGCACCGGCTCGTGGTGTCCGACGCCGGCAATACGATACTGGGTTACGAAGGGTCACATATTTACAAGATCAACGGCAAGTACTACCTCTTTTTGATTCATTCCCTGCCGGAGCGCTGGCGCAGGGTGCAGGCCTGTTTTGTGTCGGATTCGCTGGAAGGTGAGTTTACCGGCGGCGATGTCTTGAACGATGATCGAGGCTATTTGGATCAAGGCGTGGCTCAGGGCGGGATTGTGGATACGCCCGAAGGCGACTGGTACGCGGTGCTGTTCCAGGACAGCGGCGCTGTGGGCAGGATACCAATCTTGGTGCCCATTCGCTTTGAGAATGGGTTCCCCGTCTTCGGCATCGACGGGAAGATCCCCGAAGAGTTTCCGGTGAAGTCGACGCGGCCGGGGCACCAGTATACACCGCTTTACGCCTCGGACGATTTCAACTACCTGCCGGACGCCGGCGGCAAAGTGAGGCTGAAGCCGGTGTGGCAGTGGAACCACAACCCAAAGGATCATCTGTGGAGCGTGACGGAAAAACCCGGCACATTCAGGATTTATACTGATAAAACCGTGATGGACCTTTGTCAGGCCAACAACATCCTCACCCAACGGATGGCATTCCCCGGCTGCAGCGGGACGGTCACCATCGACGCGTCTGGAATCAAAGAAGGGGACTATGCCGGGATCTGCGCCCTGCAGGGCTGCTACCAGATGATCGCCATCACCAAGAACAGCGGCCAGTATTTTGCCGTAGTGATGGGGAAACCGGTGGACAATCCCGGACTGGGGCAGCCTGTGGTATACGCCAAGAAATGGCTGGAGTCACCCCAGGCAACGTTCCGGCTCACTGCTGAATTCCTCAATATGAAAGACGAAGTGCGGTTCTTTATCAAGGAGGACGGCTGGCTCAACATGGGTGGAGCGCTGAAAGTCCGGTTCAGGCTGGATCATTTCACCGGCTGCCGCTTCGGTCTGTTCATGTTTTCCACAAAGGAAGCGGGCGGGTATGCCGATTTCTCCAACTTCCTGTATGAAATCGAGTAAGAAAGGATAGGTGGGGAGATGCTTGACAAACTCTTGCTGATCTGTGCGGTTTGTGCGGTTTTGTGGCATCTGGCAGGGCTTCACAGCCAGGTGCAGGCGGCGAACCCTTATTTACCCTTGTGGGAGCATGTTCCCGACGCCGAACCCCGGGTGTTCGAGGATCCGGACAACCCAGGCCGGTACCGGCTGTATGTTTACGGTTCCCACGATACCCGCAGAACCGCCTACTGCGGATATGACATCATTGTCTGGTCGGCGCCGGTGGATGATCTCACCGACTGGCGCTGTGATGGAGTGGTCTTTCAGTCGATTGTCAACGGCGCGGCGGATGTGTTGTTCGCGCCGGATTGTGTGGAAGTGGTGGAACCTGACGGCACCAAATCCTATTACCTTTACCCCAACAACCAGGGCGGGGGCCGCAATACGATGGTGGCTAAAGCCAAACGTCCCGACGGGCCTTTTGAGGTGATCAACTGGAGGCCGGGGAGCACAACCCAGACCCAGGGGGTAATGGGCTTTGACCCGGCGGTGCTGGTGGACGATGACGGCAGGGTTTACGGATATTACGGCTTTCAGCGGATTACCGGCGTAGAGCTGGATCCGGCCACAATGGCCAGAATGAGGCCGGACACTGCGCCGGTTGTGGATATGATCGGCAGCTGCACCTTCAACGATGGGAATGTTTTCAGGTATTTCGAAGCTCCCTCGGTGCGGAAAATCGAGGGCAAGTATGTGCTGGTCTACAGCAGGAAAACCGTGCAGGGCGAATACGGGCTCGGTGAATCCGTTGCCACGCTTGCCTACGCCTATGCCGACAGCCCCCTCGGCCCTTGGACCTACGGCGGGACGATCATCGACGCCAGGGCTCCCGAGGTCGGGCCCACCGGCAGGATGATCGCCACCCAGCCGGGGCACAACACCCACGGCGGACTTGTTGAGGTCGGCGGGCAGTGGTTCATCACTTACCACAGGGCGATCAACAACGACGGGTACTCCCGCCAGGCGACAGCGGAACCGGTGGAGGTCAGGGTGACGGAGACAGGTGAATTGATCATCACCGGGACACGGCAGATTGTCGATGACTACGGCAATGTCTACACCGGGGCGGAAGTCACCTCCCAGGGGTTTGAGATCAACGGCCTCAATCCGTACAAGTACTGTTCAGCAGGCATCACCTGCTATCTTTTAGGCGGGCCTTATGTCAAGGCCACCTATGACACCTGGAGAGACGACGCGCCGGTGGTGAACATCAGGTCGTACGCCATAGTCGGTTTCAAATACTTCAATTTCTCCGCAGCGCCTCAGGATGGGAAAAGCACGGAGCTGGAAGTTTACATCACCCCCAAGGGGGCTGAAGGCAAAATCGAAGTGTGGCTGGGCAGCCCCTGGGAAGAGCGGGGCGGGAGCTTGCTCGGCGGCGTCAGCTTCCCCGCCGGATTGGAAGAGCGCCTGACCAAACTGGTGATTCCGGTGCCGGAGGCGGATCGGCTGGAGGGCAAGCAAGCGGTCTACTTCGTTTTCCGGTCCGACAGCAGAGAACAGATCTGCGAGTTTAACGGCTTCAAGTTCAACCGGGTTGAAGCCCCGGCGGCACAACCTTCCATTGCCGAGCTGGACGAGTGGGACAGAGCGAACCTGATTCCGCCAAACCTGACCATCTATGCCGGCGGCAGGCCGCTGGAAGCGTTTCAACTTTCGGATTACGATTACAATGTATATAAGCATACTCTTGTAGTCCCGGCGGGAACAGAAGATGTACCCCAGGTGACGGCGGAAGCGGACGATCCCCGTGTCGAGATCGAGATCGAGCAGGCACAGTCTCTGCCGGGAACCGCAGTCGTCAAATTCCGTAAGCTAGACCCCAAGGAGGATTATCCGGCCAAGTTGTATTATATTGAATTCAAAAAGTAAGGAGGATGGACCATGTCGGAACTGATTCAATCCTTGTACAAGAAGTATGAGCCCTTTTTTGCTGTCGGGACTTGTGTCAGCCCCAGAACTTTGGAGACTCACAAAGAGCTTTTGGTGAACCACTTTAACAGTTTGACATCAGAAAACCACATGAAGTTCGGGCCAATCCACCCAACGCCTGACACTTATGACTTTACCCAGGCAGACCGGATGGTTGCCTTCGCCAAGGAACACAGCAAGTTGGTGCGAGGGCATACCCTGGTCTGGCACAACCAAAACGCGCCTTGGGTGTTTCAGGATGAGGGCGGCGGGTTTGTGGGCAAGGATGTGCTTCTGAAGCGGATGGAGGAGCATATCAATACCGTTGTTTCCCGCTACCGCGGCGCTGTCTACTGCTGGGATGTGGTCAACGAAGCAGTTGCCGATTCAGGCCCGGACGTTTTGCGGCAGAAATCGCCGTGGCTGGAAATCATCGGCCCGGAATTCATTGAAAAAGCGTTTGAATACGCCCATGCCGCCGATCCGGACGCGCTATTGTTCTATAACGACTACAACGAAAGCCAGCCGGATAAGCGGGACAAAATCTATCGGCTGGTCAGGGGCTTAAAGGAGAAAGGAGTTCCCATTCACGGCATAGGGCTGCAGGCGCACTGGAACATCCATTGGCCTTCGCTTGACGATATCCGGGAAGCGATTGAACAATACGCTTCTTTAGGTTTGCAGCTGCACATCACCGAGCTGGATATGTCCATGTTCGCCTTTGAGGACCGGCGCACAGACTTGGCGGAGCCTACGGCCGAGATGCTCGAAAAACAAGCGGAGCGCTATGAGCAGGTCTTCGCCTTGTTCCGGGAGTATGCCGGGGTGATCACCAACGTGACTTTGTGGGGTGCTGCCGATGATGTCACCTGGCTGCACAACTTCCCGGTGCGCGGTCGCAAGAACTGGCCACTCCTCTTTGACATGCAGCACAAGCCAAAACCGGCTTTAGAGAGAATTATGCGATTTTAAAGCGCTGTTGCGCAGGCAGCGGCAAGCATCGTAAAAACACGGATCATAAATATGGACAGGGATGGTGTTGGTTCTGGATACGAGACTGTATAAAGACAAGAACGCGCCAATCGAGGCAAGAGTCGAGGATTTGCTCAAACGGATGAGCTTGGAGGAAAAGGTGGCTCAGCTTGGTTCGGTTGGCCCTGAAGCTTTTTTGGACAGCCAGGGTGGTTTCTGTCCAGACAAAGCAAAAGGGGCAATACCCCACGGCATCGGCCAGATCACCCGTGTGGCCGGGGCAAGTGGGTTGGAACCGGGCAAGGCGGCCAAGGCAGCCAATGCGGTGCAGCGGTTCCTGATGGAACAGACCAGGCTGGGAATTCCCGCTCTGCTCCATGAGGAATGCTTGAGCGGTTTGATGGCCAAGGGAGGCACCGCCTATCCGCAGGCGATCGGCCTGGCCTCCACCTGGAATGCGGAGCTGGTGAAGAAAATGACCAGGGAGATCCGCAGGCAAATGCTGGCGATCGGCGCCCGCTTGGGCCTGTCGCCGGTGTTGGACCTAGCTTTGGATCTGCGCTGGGGACGAGTGGAGGAAACCTTCGGCGAAGACCCGTACCTGGCCGCGGTGATGGCGGTTAGCTACATCAAAGGGCTCCAGGAAGGGCCGGATCTTACTGGCGCGGTCCTGGGCACCCTCAAGCACTTTGCCGGGCACGGCGTTTGCGAAGGCGGCCGCAACCATGCTCCGGTGCACGCAGGCCCCCGCAGTTTCAGGGAAACGCACCTCTTTCCATATGCCGCAGCCATTAAAGAGGCTGATGTAAAATCGGTGATGAACGCCTACCATGATCTGGACGGGTTTCCCTGTGCCGCCTCCAAAGAACTGTTGACGGATATTCTCCGTGGAGAACTGGGTTTTGACGGCATTGTAGTGTCGGACTACAACAGCATCAAGATGCTCCACACAGAACACAGGGTGGCGGAATCGAAACAGCACGCCGGGGTTTTGGCTCTGGAAGCGGGCTTGGATATCGAGCTGCCCAAAACCGACTGCTATGGAGAACTGGCGGCAGCCGTCCAATCGGGGCAGATCGCCGTGGAGGTCATAGATCAGGCTGTCCGGAGGCATCTGCGCCTGAAGTTCCTCCTCGGCTTGTTTGAGAATCCCTATGTCAGGGAAGATCATGTGATCGAAGTCTTCGAAACAAAGGAGCAGCGGGAACTTGCCCGGCAGCTGGCCCGGGAATCGATTGTCCTGCTGAAGAACGAGGGCAGCCTGCTGCCTCTTGATCGCTCAAATCTTAAATCCATAGCCCTGATCGGCCCCAGCGCCGACAGCACCAGGAACATGCTCGGGGACTACGTCTACAGCGCCCATGTGGACAGTCCGGAGGATGCGGTGCCGGTGGTCAGCATCTACGAAGGGATCAAGTCCAAGCTTGGCGGTGCGGTGAAGATCAACTACGCCAAAGGCTGCGAGATCATGGATGAGGATACCAGCGGCTTCGCGGAGGCTGTGGCCGCCGCCAAGGCTTCCGATGTGGCGATTGTGGTTGTCGGCGGCAGGTCGGGACTGTCCGGGCTGATCAGCCCTGGCGATATTTCCGACGTGGACTTTACAACCATCAAAGGGAGGATCAAGGATACAGACGGTGAAAGCCACGACCGGACCCGCCTTGATCTTCCGGGAGTGCAGGAGGAATTGGTCAAGGCCGTTTATGAAACCGGCACTCCGACTATTGTGGTGTTGATCAACGGACGGCCGCTGGCAGTGCGCTGGATCGCGGAGCATATCCCAGCAGTCCTGGAGGCGTGGCTGCCGGGAGAAGAAGGAGGCAGTGCCGTGGCCGATGTGCTGTTCGGGGATTACAACCCCAGCGGCAGGCTGCCTGTCTCCATCCCCAAGGAAGTTGGGCAGATACCGGTGCACTATTGGCGCAGCTCCATCTCTGCGCGGCGGATGTACCTTGAGGTTGACAACAAACCCCTCTATCCCTTCGGCTACGGGCTGAGCTACACCCAGTTCGCCTACCGCAACCTCAAAGTCGCACCGAAGCAGTGCGCGGCTCCTGGGGTAATCCAGATCGAGTGTGAAGTGGGGAACGTTGGCCAAGTCGCTGGTGAGGAAGTTGTCCAGCTGTACATCCATGATCACGTCGCATCCAGGACTAGGCCGGTCAAGGAGCTGAAGGGTTTTGCCAAAGTCCAGCTTGAACCGAATCAGTGGAAGAAGGTGCGGTTCAGCCTGTCCATTGATCAGCTGGCGTTCTACAACCGGGAAATGGAACTAATTGTGGAACCGGGTACTTTCTCGGCGATGATCGGCAGCTCGTCTGCGGATATCCGCCTTGAGGACACGTTCGAGCTTACTGGCACTGAATACAAAGTGGGCAAGGACCGCCGCTGTTTCTCACAGGCGGAGATCGAGGACATCTAGGATTAGCCTGCTTTTGAGGAGGTGGGGACATGGCTTTCGTGGGGCAAGATTACCAACCTGGTGATTTTCGCCTGGTTTTGGACGGTGTGGTTGCGGATCTGTATGCCGAAAGAGACGCGTATCCCGGAGTGAAGCGAGCACTGATGGATCTCCGGGACGATATCCACCGGGTGACCGGCTGCCTGCCCAAGGTCAAAACAGATGGGGCCGAGCTTGTCCACGAGACTGTGATCGTCGGTACCATCGGCAAAAGCCCGCTGATCGACAGCTTAGCCGCTTCAGGCAAGCTTGATACCGCAGGTGTCGCAGGCAAATGGGAGGCCTATGTGATTCAGGCCGTACCCAACCCCATGCCCAATGTGGAACTTGGCCTGGTGATCGCCGGCAGCGATAAAAGGGGCACCATTTACGGCATTTATGAGCTTTCCAGACAGATCGGCGTTTCGCCCTGGTATTGGTGGGCCGATGTGGCGCCTCAGAGCCAGGATGCCTTGGTAGTCCGCCGCGGTGTGTACAAACAAGGAGAGCCGTCGGTGAAATACCGGGGGATCTTCCTCAACAACGAATGGCCGAGCCTTGGCGGGTGGGCCCGCCGCCAATTCGGCGGGTTCAACCACCAGTTCTACACCAAGATCTTTGAGCTGATCTTAAGGCTTAAAGGCAATCTGCTCTGGCCTGCCATGTGGAAACCATCCACTTTTTACCGGGACGACTTACTCAACGGCAAACTGGCCGACGAGTACGGGATTGTCATGGGCACTTCCCATCATGAGCCGATGATGCGGAGTTGGGACGAATGGGGCAAGTACGGCACCGGTGAGTGGAATTACAGCAAGAACCGGGAAAACCTGATCCTGTTCTGGCGGGACGGGATCAGGGTGAGCAAGGACTATGAGAAGCTGGTCACCATCGGCATGCGCGGCGACGGCGACGAACCGATGATGGACGCCGGGACGCTCAAAGAACGGATGGCGGTGATGGAGAGGATTATTTCCGACCAGCGGCAGATTCTCGCCGATATTACGGGCAAAGATCCGGTGGAAATCCCACAGGTTTTCGCTTTGTACAAAGAAGTGCAGGAGTTCTGGGAAAACGGGATCAACATCCCTGACGACGTAACGATTCTTCTCGCCAACGACAATTTCGGCAACATTCGCATGCTGCCCAGCGAAGCGGAGCGAGGCCGCCCCGGCGGGTACGGGATGTACTACCACTTTGACTATGTCGGTGGGCCCAAATCCTACCGCTGGGTGGACACAGTTCCTTTCGCCAAGATCTGGGAACAGATGCGCATGGCCTATGATTACGGTGTGGACCGCGTCTGGATTGTGAATGTGGGCGATCTGAAAGGCCATGAGGTCCCCACGGAATTTTTCTTGGATCTAGCCTACGATGTGCACAAGTGGAACAGGGAAAACCTGACGGAGTTCACCCGGGAGTGGGCCGAGCGGGAATTCGGCCCGGAATTCGCCCCCCGGATCGGGGAAATTGTCTGGAAATACATCAAGTATAACGGCAGGCGCAAACCGGAACACATCCAGCCCGATACCTACAGTGTGCTGCATTACCGGGAAGCGGAGCGGGTTTTGGAGGAATACGAGCGGCTTGTCAGAGTAAGCGAAGAGATCTACGAGAGACTCCCTGCAGCGAAGCGGGACGCCTTCTTCCAGCTGGTCCTTTATCCGGTGAGGGGGAGTTATCATCTGGTGAAGCTGAATGTCTGCACCGCTTTGAACTGTCTCTATGCCCAGCAGGGCCGGCCCGCCGCCAACACATATGCAGAACTGGCAGCCCAGGTGTTCGCGGCGGAGGCAGCGGACACTGAACACTACAACCACACTCTGGCAAAAGGCAAGTGGCAGGGAGTGATGATGAACGGCCACATCGGGCAGACTGGCTGGCGGATACCGGAGAGGAACATCATGCCGCAGCTGCGGCGGGTCGAGACAAAGCCTGGCGCAGAGATGGCGGTGGCGGTGGAAGGCCGCACACAAGTTTGGGCCCGGGACCGCTCGGTGATCGATGCTCTGCCGGCATTCCACAGTTTGCTCAAAGAACGGCATTATATTGAGATTTTCAACCTGGGAAGCGATCCCTTCCCGGTGGATGTTGTGGTGAACGAGCCGTGGATTATGGTTGAAGGCGGCGGGGAAATCAAGGAGCAGCAGCGGTTCTGGATCGACATCGATTGGGAAAAAGCCCCTGTGGGCAGGTTTTCGGGAACAATAACCGTCACCGGTACGGGCAAGGAGATAACGGTGGTTGTCTCAGGCCAGAACGTGCGGCTGGAGGATTTCGGCCACCTGGAGCCCATGACCTTCATCGAAGCCAACGGCTTTGTGTCGATCGAGGCAGAGCATTTCGCCAGGAATGTGGCGGTGGAAGGCATCAAATGGGAGCGCATTCCGGATTACGGGCGTACTTTGGGGTCGATGGCGATCTTTCCCAAGCCCTGTCCGGTGATGAATCCTCCCTGCGCTCCCCATTTGGAATACAATGTATATCTAACCGAGGCAGGAGAAGTGACGGTATGGGCCTATACCGCTCCTTCGAACAACATCGACCGGGCCCGGGGGCTTTGTTACGGCGTTTCCTTTGACGATCAGCCGGTGAAGATCGTGGACACATTCCCGAAAGAGAATGACGCTTTCTATACTTCACCTTTGTGGAGCGTTGGGGTGATGGACAACATCAGAAAGACAGCCACCAAACACCAAATAAGCACACCGGGAATGCACAGGCTCAAGTTCTGGATGGTGGATCCTGCCGTTGTCCTGCAGAAGATCGTAATCGACCGCGGCGGAGTCAAACCGAGCTATCTTGGGCCGCCGGAGAGTTTCTTTGTACCTTTGGCTTCTGTGACGCAGAGGAGGTGAACATCTAAGGGCAGCAGGGCTTTATGTGGCGGTTGGTAGTAGTTTGGTCTTCCATGCTGAAAACCAAAAAAGGAGTGCAGGTGGACAATATGCTTAAGCGAAGTCTGGTTTTAGTGCTGCTGGCTGTGTTTTGCCTGGCGGTGAATGTTTCCGCCGCTGAGCTTGTCCTCAAACCCCTGGAGGACACTTATATCCGGGACGGCGGCGACGCCGCTAATAACTTCGGCAATGCCGACGTGCTGCAGTTGAAGTGGGAATCTGACCGGGGAGGGATGACCCGGACTGTTTTCCTCAAGTTCGATATCAGCGAGATCGAGAATGTCGAGAGGGCCACGCTGCGGCTGTTCATGGAGCTCAACGATGTGCTGGAGATGAAGCACATCGCCCTGTATGACATTACCGGGGTAGAGTGGTCGGAAAACACACTCACATGGGAAACTGCCCCCAAGACCGGCGGCGAGCACATCCGCGACGTCTTCACGGACAACTTCGCCAATGTATGGCTGGAGATCAACCTTACTGAATTCGTTAAGAAACACGCTGCCGCCGGCACTAAAGTGGTCTCGATCCGGATCGAGCACAAATCAGACCACTGGGGCGGCGCCATCTTCTTCACCAGCAAAGAAGGGGCAGATGCAACCAAACACCCACAACTGGTCATCACATATTAGTTGACCGAGGCAGAGGCATTGTGCAGGCTCAAAGCCTGCACAGTGCCTCAAAAGAAAAGAGGGGGCCGGAGCTGTGAACAAAGCTGTAATCATTTTTTTACTGCTGGCTGTGGTTGGCTTTGCGAAAGGAGCCGCGGCGGCGGGCTCGCTGGACGGGAGTTGGGTCGGCACCTGGGCTTCGTCGCAGCAGCTTGTGGAACCGCACAACATGCCTCCCCACCCCGGGCTGGCCTACAACACTCTGCGCCAGGTGGTCCGGGTATCCATAGGCGGTGAGCTGATCAGGCTCAAGCTTTCCAACGAGTACGGGAACGGGCCTTTGGAAATCAAGGCGGTGCATCTGGCCCAAGCGGCCGGCGCCCACCGCATTAAACCTGAAACTGGACTGATAATCACCTTTAACGGTGAGCAGGCGGTGACAATACCGCCGGGAGAGACTGTCATATCTGATCCGATGGCTTATTCCCTCCCGAGCCTAACGGCTGTGGCGATCACCATTCATTTCGGCGCCGTTCCATCAGCCCTCACCGGCCATCCAGGCTCCCGCACGACTTCGTACATATCGACGGATAGTGCGGTTGATCCGGAGTGGATGCGGCAGCCTGTGCCCACAGAGCACTGGTATGTGATTAACGGCATCGATGTCGCAGCCGGCAACCCCAACTCAGCAGCCGTTGTGGTGATTGGCGATTCGATCACCGACGGCCGCGGGTCAACCACCGACCGCCACAACCGCTGGCCCGACATTCTCGCCGAACGCCTGCAGGCCAACGAGGCCACGGCACACATCGGTGTGCTGAACCACGGCATCGGCGGCAATGCGGTGCTGGCCGGCGGATTAGGCCCTACGGTGTTCAGGCGCTTCAACCGCGATGTTTTGGAGCAGCCGGGTGTCAAGTATGTGATCATCCTCGCCGGAGTCAACGATATCGGCTCGAGCAACTCCACAGCAGTAGCCCACAATCTGATCAGTGTCTACCAGCATTTCGTCGAACAGGCCCACGGTCGGGGCATCTTGGTCTACGGCGCCACGATTCTGCCGTTCGGGGGGTCTCAGTATGATACTCCGGTCCGGGAGCAGGCGCGGCAGATAGTCAATGAATGGATCCGCACCAGCGGCGTGTTTGACGCTGTGATCGACTTCGACCTGGCTTTAAGGGATCCGGATCATCCTGAGCGGCTCCTCGGCATCTATGACACCGGCGATCACCTCCATCCCAGCGCCGAGGGGTACAAGCGAATGGGAGAGTTTATTGACTTGAGCCTGTTTGCCAAATAAGTGTCGATGGGAGTGGACAGGGTGAGAAGCAGAGCGCTCTTGAGTGTGATTGTGGGATTGACCTGCCTCGGGCTGGCGGTTCTGCCGGCTGGCGCCAGAGCAGCCAACGGGCAGCACTCAACCGCGGGGACAGCCGAGCTGCTCTTGAGGCATCCCCGCTTTGTGGCTGATGAGTATGCCGATGGGGATTTTAAACTGGTGTACCAGGGACAGGCAGCGGATCTCTACGTCGACCCTGATGACCAGCCGGGTGTGGCCAGGGCTCTTGGAGACCTGCAAAACGACATCGCCATGGTCACGGATCTTCATCCCGTCATTAAGAATGATGTGAATGAGCTTGCCGCCGAGGCGGTGCTGGTGGGGACCATCGGGCACAGCCTGATGATCGATCATTTGATTGATACCGGCAAGCTTGATGCCGAAGGTATTGCCGGCAAATGGGAAGCCTACGTGATTCAAGTTGTGGACGAACCTTGGCCGGGTGTGGCCAAAGGGCTGGTGATTGCCGGAAGCGACCGCCGCGGCACGATTTACGGCATTTATGAGCTGTCTAGGCAGATCGGAGTATCGCCCTGGTACTGGTGGGCTGATGTGACACCGGAAAAGCAGAAGGATCTTTTGGTTCGTCCAGGTGTGTACAAACAAGGCGAGCCATCCGTGAAGTACCGGGGGATCTTTCTGAACAACGAAGCTCCGAGCCTTTCCACCTGGGTGCAGCGCTTCGGCGGGTTCAACCATGATTTTTACGAGAAGGTTTTTGAACTTATTTTGCGCTTGCGGGGCAATTTCCTATGGCCGGCGATGTGGAGCCCGAAAAGCTTTTTCCGGGATGACCCGCTCAACCCGAAGCTCGCCCATGAATACGGGATTGTGATCGGCACATCCCACCACGAGCCGATGATGCGGGCATGGGGCGAATGGGGCCGTTTCGGCAGAGGTGAGTGGAACTTCAGCACCAACAGAGAAAACTTGCTTTCATTCTGGGAAGAGGGCATCAAGTGGACCAAGGATTACGAGAAGATTGTCACCGTTGGGATGCGGGGCGACGGCGACGAGCCGATGATGCACGATGGCACCTTGGAAGAGCAGATCGCCATCATGGAGCAGATCATCGGCGATCAGCGGCAGATTCTCTCCGAGATTATCGGCCTTGATGTCACATCCGTGCCCCAGGCGTGGGCTTTGTATAAAGAAGTACAGGAGCTGTATGAAAATGGGCTCAAGGTTCCCGATGATGTGATCATCCTTTTGGCCAACGATAATTTCGGCAACATCAGGATGCTGCCTCAGGGCGAGGAGCGGAACCATCCCGGGGGTTTCGGCATGTACTACCACTTCGATTATGTCGGCGGGCCGAAGTCTTACCGTTGGGTCAACTCCACGCCCAATCACAAGATCTGGGAACAGATGAGCATGGCTTATGATTACGGTGTCGACAAGATCTGGATCGTCAACGTGGGGGATCTGAAACCCCATGAGATCGCCATCGAGTTTTTCTTGGAACTTGCCTATGACGTGAACAAGTGGCACAGGGACAACTTGGATCAGTTTTCGCTGCAGTGGGCCCAGCGAGAGTTCGGCCCGGAATATGCGGCGGAAATCGCCAGAATTACCGACACCTACCGCAAGTTTACCGGCAGAAAGAAGTCCGAGGATGTTCAGCCGGAAACTTACAGCCTGCTTTATTACAAAGAAGCGGAGCGGGTGCTGGCCGAGTTTGAGGAAATCAGCTTTCTGGCGGAGCAGCTTTACGAGCTGATGCCGGAGCACAAAAAAGACGCCTTTTACCAGCTGGTGCTCTATCCAACCCGGGGCGCCAAGAACGTGGTCAAAGTGAACATCTACGCCGGGCTGAACAACTTTTACGCCGCGCAGGGCCGGGCTGCAGCCAATCTCTATGCGGACTTGGCAGAGCAAGTCTTCGCGGACGAAGCGGCAGACACGGCTTATTACAACAACGCGCTCGCCGGCGGCAAGTGGCGGGGGATTATGTCCAACGCCCATATCGGGCAGAAAGGGTGGGAAACACCACCTGCCAACATTATGCCGGAAGTGCGGCGGATCAAGGTGGATCCTGGCGCGGAGATGGGGATTGCCGTCGAGGGGAGCAGGACCGCATATACCCAGGATGGAGCGGTGATCACCACTTTGCCGCAGTTCAATGTTCTAAGCAAAGAACGTCATTATATCGAGATCTTCAACATGAAGTCGGATCCGTTCACAATCGAGGTGGTTCCCGAGGAACCGTGGATCAAGGTGGCCGTGGAAGACAAGGTGGTCGGCCTTCAGAGCCGGGTTTGGATCGAGATCGACTGGGAGCTGGCTCCCAAGGGAGACTGGATCACAGGATCGGTGATGGCTGCCGGAGCCGGCAAGACGATGAAGGTGATGGTGTATGTCAACAACCCAGAGTCGGCGGTGTTTGATGCGCTGCCGCCCATGACGTTTGTCGAGAGCGGCGGTTATGTCTCCATCGAAGCAGAGCATTACACCCGGAATATTCCGTTTGAGGGCTATCAATGGCAGCGGATCCCCAACTACGGCCGTACTTTGTCCTCGATGAAGGTCTTTCCGGCTGATGGGCCGTATTGGACGCCGCCGGAAGCCCCGTGCTTGGAGTACGATGTGTACCTCGCCACCCCAGGGAACGTGGTGGTGACGGTGTATATGGCGCCGACGAACAACATCAACCGGCAGCGGGGGTTGTGCTACGGGATTGCCTTCGATGACCAGCCGATTCAGATTATCGACACCTTCCCGAAAGAAAACGATGCTTTCTATACATCACCGCTGTGGAGCCGGGGTGTGATGGAAAACGCCAGGATCACCACGAGCAGGCACCGCCTGGAGGCGGGGCTGCACACGCTGAAGTTCTGGCTGGTGGATCCCGGTGTGGTGCTCCAGAAGATTGTCATCGACACAGGCATGGTCATGCCGAGTTATCTGGGGCCGCCGGAGAGCTGGTATGTGGGCAAGATCCACGGGCAAGAACTCGACAAAGACGGATACCTGCAGCTTTTGCAAGCGTATGATTACGGCCATTACCTGCTGGCCCACACACCCGTGGGTGCCAACCACGGGCAGACCAGCCGGGAAAACCACGATAGCTTGCGGGAAGCACTGCTGCGTGCCCGTTCGGTTTTAGGCGACCAATATGCGGGCTTTACCCGGCGCATGGCGGCCTTGGCCGAAATCAAGCAGGCTATTGCCGAGTTCAGGGACGGCATAGTGTTTAAAGAAGGCTATGCGGAACTGGAGGGCCTGCTGGCCGAAACCAGGTCTTTCCTGGACAGTGTCAAAACCGGCACCGGCCACGGCGAATACCCCATGGCGGCGAGGCTGGAGCTTTTGGATTGGATCCGGGCGGCCGACGCGGTGCTCCGGAATGAAACGGCCGGCATCGAGGAGCGGGCAGCCGCATACACCGCTTTGGCCGAAGGGCTGGAAAAGTTCAAAGGTTCGATCATCATCGATCCCAACCACCGGATTCTCAAGCCGACAGCGGACGCTTTTGTCCGGGGCGGCGCTTACCGGGGCTCCCTCTTCGGCAGCCGGGAGAACCTGGAGGTCAAGCTGGACAGGGAGAACGAAGGCATGACCAGGGTGGCTTTCATCAAGTTTGATGTCAGCGGCCTGGCTTCTGTGGAGCGGGCGGTCTTAAGGCTTTATGCCGAATGGGCTGACGAGCTGGAAAACCGGGTCATCTCCCTCTTTGATGTGACAGGGCTGGAATGGTCCGAGTGGGATTTGTCCTGGGAGAACGCATCCACTGCAGGCGGTGCATTCATCGCCAGCCGCAATGTCACCAATACCCCTGGTGTCTGGTATGAGTTCAACGTGACCCAGATGGTGAAGCAGCACGTGGAGCAGGGAGCCACAGAGATCACCATCCGGATTGAGTGCAGCACCAGCCATTATGTGGGGATGGTGCGCTTCACCAGCAGAGAAGCGAAGGAAAACAGCCCTGAATTGAGTGTGATTGGTTTGACTCGGTGACAGAATCTTTAACAATGACGCGTACTATACGTCGCAGCCCGCGGCGATCATCCGAATGGGAGGACGGAAGCAGTGTTCAAGCGCAGATGGTTAGCTTTGCTCTTATTGATTGTGTTGGTAGGCCTGGCCGGCTCGGCTCATGCCCAGGAGCCAGAGCCAGAGGTCACGATTGTGGTGGATTTTGCCGAAGGGTTGGCCGGATGGCGGGCTTTTGGCTCCGGCACCCTTGATGTCACTTTGGATCCGGTGCGAACCGCGCCAAAAGCTTTGAAGATGACGGGAAGAAGTGATGGGTGGCATTCGGCGGCCCTTGATGTTCATGATCTTTTGGCCGATGGCGGGACATACAAGTTCTCGATCTGGGTGCGCCTGGCGGCACCAGTGGAAGAGACAATCGGCGGGCATTTCGTCATGGGCGAAAATCTTAGGGCCGGCGGCACTAATTACAATTGGCTTTCGGCTGATGTGCCCTTGAGCAGCGAAGAATGGGTTTTGATCGAAAGCGAGCCGTACACTTTCGATGCTCAAGCGGTGAGTACAGCCTGGCTGTATGTGGAAATCGGCGACAGCACCTCTTCTTATTATATCGATGACTTCATGATTGTCGGGGATAAACCGCTGGCGGCTGAATACCCCAGGTCGTTTGAAAAGGATATTCCTGCGCTGAAAGATGTGTTCAAGGACTACTTCCATTTGGGCGCGGCGACCAGCCCGAGGTTCCTAAACGAGCAGGACGTCTACTCGGGTTTGATCAGCTATCACTATGGTGTGCTGGTGGCGGGGAACTCCATGAAGCCCGATGCGCTGCAGCCGCAGGAAGGCCGCTTCAACTGGCGGGACGCGGATCTGTTTGTGAAGTTCGCCGAAGACCACAACATGCTGCTCAGGGGGCACACACTGGTCTGGCACAGCCAGGTGCCCAACTGGTTCTTTGTGGACCCAACGAATCCGAGCAAACCAGCCACGAGTGAGCAGCTGATTGCCCGGCTGGAGAACCACATCAAGACAGTTCTCGGCAGGTACCGTGGGAAGATCCATTCCTGGGACGTGGTGAACGAGGTTTTAAATGACGCGGGCAACCTGCGGGGCGAAGCGGATGGTTCAAAATGGAAGGGAATCATCGGCGACGTGGACGGCGATGGGTTTGACAGCGACTACATAGAGCTTGCGTTCAAATTCGCCCGGGAAGCGGACCCTGACGCCCGCCTGATTATCAACGACTACGGCCTTGAATCGGGCGGTGCCAAGCGGGACGGGATGTACAATCTGGTGAAGCGTCTGCTGGAAAAGGGCGTTCCCATCGACGGAGTCGGGCTGCAGATGCACATCAGCATCTATGGGCCGACGGCACAGCAGATCGAAGAGACGATCGAGCTCTTTGCCTCATTGAAGCAGTATAACCCCAACTTCATGGTGGAAGTCACCGAGATGGACATTTCGGTGTACCGCTGGATGGAGCCGAAAAAAGAGATAACCTTGGAGCTCTTGGAACTGCAGGCTCAGTGCTACGCCGAGATCTTCGAGGTGTTCAAGCGGCAGGCGGAAAAAGGCAATCTGGATATGGTTGTGCTCTGGGGAACCGGGGACCACGACAGCTGGCTGGATGACTTTCCCATTCAGGGCAGGGGCGATGCGGCGCTCTTGTTCGACAAGCAGCTGGCGGCGAAACCGGCGTATTATGCTTTGATTCGGCCGGATCAGCCGTGGTACATCACCAAGGCGGAGTATAAGGGCGCCTTCAAGCTGATGGACAGCAAAGGACAGACGATTGCCAATCTGCTTCCCGGTGAGTATACCCGGACGGAACTAGAGTCCCGCTTTGACTTTCAGGACCTGAAGCGGGCCTGGCTAGGCGATGGGCTGATCCTGGAATTATGGGATCAGGCCGGAGCTCCCACACTGTACATCGGCGGTAAGACCTTCAGCCTGGATGCTGCCGGACTCGGCGAGCGGGTTGTGGTCAAGGCAGCCAGAATCGAAAATGTGGCTCTGGGCAAGCCTGCGTTTGCCAGTCACCGCGGTGATCGGGCGGCGCGGAGTGTGGATGGAGACCTGCTGACCAGCTGGACTGCAAGCGAAGAGCCGCCTTATTGGCTGAGTGTGGATCTGCAGAAACCGCATCTGTTGGTGCGGTGGGCTGTGGTTCACCGCGGCGGCGGCGGAGTAGGCACAGGTTTAAGCGACGGTCCATTCAACACAGCGGATTTCCGCCTGCAGGTGAGCGACGATCAGATCAATTGGCGCGATGTGGATGTGGTGGAAGGCAACCTAGCCAACAGGACAGATCGGGCGATAGAGCCGGTGGTGGCCAGGTATGCGCGGATTTTGATCACGAAGCCCACATCTTTGGCGGTTAATCAGCAGGCGGTGGTTTATGAACTAGAGCTCTACGGCTTGCCAGTGGAGTAGAGTGCCCAGTTGGCAGGGGAACAGGCGAAAAACTAAGCAAACAGGGGGAGATTGAATGCGCAAGGTTGTGCTGGTGCTGATTCTCGGTCTGGTGTTGGGATGCCCAGCCCAGGCGACTGACGGCAGTGTTGTCACGGCGGAGAACCCGATTATCTGGGCCGATGTCCCCGATCCCAGCGTGATCCGGGTGGGGGACACCTATTACATGACCAGTACCACCATGCACATGAACCCAGGTGTTCCCATCATGAAATCGGCCAACCTGGTGGACTGGGAAATTGTCAATTATGTTTATGATATTTTGGGCACCAGCGATGCCCAAACTCTGAGCAACGGCAAGAACGAATACGGCCGAGGTTCGTGGGCCAGCAGCCTGGCTTACCACGACGGTGTTTTCTATGTGGCCTTCAGTTCTCAGACCGAAGGCCGGACATTCATCTTCAAAACGAAAGACATTGAGAACGGGCCGTGGGAACGCTCCGTGCTGGAGTTCACCCATGACATGTCCCTGCTCTTTGATGATGACGGGCGGGTCTACCTCGTCCACGGCGGCGGCGACATCCGCCTTTTGGAGCTGACGGAAGACGCCAGTGCAGTGAAAAGGGGCGGGATTAACCAGGTGATCATTCCCAACGCCAGCGCCGTGGCCAGCCCCAACGTGATTCTGGCTGCGGAAGGAGCCCACATCCACAAGATCAACGGGATGTACTACATTTTCCTCATCACCTGGCCGGCCGGGGGCATGCGGACGCAGATCTGCTTCCGCTCCGACAAGATCACCGGGCCCTATGAAGGCCGAGTTGTCCTTATGGATGCCGGTATTGCCCAAGGCGGCTTGATTGACACGCCGGATGGCCAATGGTATGCCCTTTTGTTCGGTGATCGGGGCTCAGTGGGGCGGATCCCTTACCTTGTCCCGGTAACCTGGGAAGATGGGTGGCCTGTTTTGGGCGTCAACGGCAGGGTGCCCAAGGATACAGGCATTCCCCTCGATTTCACCAGCGTCATCGTTGCGTCCGACGAATTCAACCAGAGGTCCCAGAAGCTTGGTGCCTACCATACGTCCATCTCGTCGCGGGTGACCACTGCACCGGCAAAACCCCTGGAAGGATTGGGCAAGGAGATAATCGTCAACGGTGGCTTTGAAGGCGGCCTTGCAGGGTGGGCCGGATATCTTGGCGCCGAGATCGATTTAGCCCAGGATGTTGTCCACAGCGGTGCCAACAGCCTGTTGGTCACCAACCGGACAGCGGCCAATTCCGGGGCTGTGCAGGACTTGACGGGAAAACTGGTTCCCGGCAGGACCTATTTGTTCACGGCCAAAGTGCGCTATGACGCGGAAACCGCTCCCCAAGTCAAGGGTTTCTCCATCTACTTCCAAGGGGGCGAAGGCCAGAGTGTCAAGATTGTCGGATCCGGTGTGACCGGCCGCGGCCAGTGGGGTGAGCTGCAGGGGGTTTTCAAGGTCCCAGACACAGCCGTTTTGGATGAGCCGATCATCGTGATTGGTTCAGCCTGGGCACCGCGGCCGGATCCGGAAAAGGATCTGTTCGACTTCTATGTCGATGAGGTGTCCGTCATCGACACAACGGTACCGGAGCTGCTGGTAAACGGCGGCTTTGAGCAAGGCTTGACCGGCTGGACGGTTCATGACAGCGCTGATCTGTCCATCAGCACCGCTGTGGTTTACAGCGGCTCAAGCAGTGTCTACATCGACGGCCGTTCCGGCACAGGCGCAGGCGCCCAGCAGTATCTCACGGGCAAAATGGCACCCGGCAGGACCTACAAGGTTTCCGCCATGGTTTACTATGATGCGCCGGCCGCACCGGCCAGCCGGGAGTTCAACATCTGCTTCCAGGACGGTGACTGGCAGACCATCAAGATCATGGGATCCGGGACCATCACCAAAGGCCGCTGGGGTGTCGTGGAAGGCGTCTATCAGATACCTGAAGACTTGGAGCTGAAAGAGCCGCGCATCTTCATTGAGACATCGTGGACGGCAGATCAGCATCCCGAGCGGGATTTGTTCCCGTTTTACGTTGATGAGATCTCTGTCCTGGACGTCACACCTGAGGAAGAGGTCGTGTACGGGGAAAACGATTACAACGGCTCCAACCTGTCTTTGGCCTGGCAGTGGAACCACAACCCGGACAACCGGTACTGGTCGCTGACGGAACGTCCTGGATATCTGCGGCTTAAAACCGGCAGTTTGAGCACCAGCCTGCTTGATGCCAGGAACACGCTGACACAGCGCACCTTTGGCCCTGAATGCTCAGCCGTGGTGGCTGTGGACGTCAGCAACATGAAGCATGGGGATTACGCAGGGTTGGCCGCTTTCCAGCAGAACTACGGCTTTGTCGGTGTGAAGATGTTTGGCAAAGACAAGTCCATCGTGATGGTCGATGCCAGTTCCGGAACACCGGTGGAGGCCGCCAGCGTCCCCCTCGCTCAAAACAGGGTTTACCTGAAAGTGGAATGTGATTTCCGGAACCAGCGGGACCTGGCCTACTTCTACTACAGCCTGGACGGATACCGCTGGGAACCCATCGGCAATACACTGCGGATGTCATATACCATGCCTCACTTCATGGGTTATCGCTTCGCGCTGTTTAACTTCGCAACTGTCAGCACGGGTGGCTATGTAGATTTCGATTACTTCAGGGTAGGTGATAAGATGACAGGTAAGAATGAATCAGCAGTAGTACTGCAGATGAAGTTGGGAGAGGTCGGGGAAGTGATCGGCGCCGCCAATTATGAGGTGGTGATCCCAGTAATGATGGAGGCTCTGCCGGAAGGCAGCTATCAGTCCATCACCGCGTCTTTTACCATTCCCGGTCACTTCACCGTGGGTGATGTCCAGTTCAACACGGCCAATGTTGCCGGTGAGTGCAGCTGGAGTTTCACCGACAGCCAGCTGAAGCTGGAAGTCAAAGGGGAACGGGTCGCCTTTGCCCATAACGGCTCCGACTTGTTCGCCAACCTGATCCTCAAGGTTGCCGACTTTGTGCCCGCGGCCCTATCCACATCCGTCACCACAGACTACATCAAAGTCGACGGCGGGGAAGTGGTGTACAATGTCAACAACGCAGTCGCCTCTATCAATATCAAGCCGTTGGACTCGGGAGCCAAGGTAAGGGTGCCGGGTTACCACAACCCCCTGAGGGACTACAAACTCGGCGCCGACCCATATGCCATCGTTTACAACGGCCGGGTTTACGCTTACTTTTCCAGCGATGATTATGTCTTTGACAAAGACGGTAAGCTGGTGGAAAACAACTTCAGCATGCTCAACAAAGTCTATGTCATCTCCTCCGACGACTTGGTGAACTGGACTGATCACGGTGCCATTCCTGTGGCAGGTGCCAACGGCATTGCCAAATGGGCTTCCGGGTCCTGGGCGCCGGCGGCAGCCTATAAAAACATCGACGGCCAAGACAAATTCTTCCTCTATTTCGCCAATACCGGCGCTGGAATCGGTGTTCTGGAAGGCGACACGCCCATTGGGCCGTGGCGCGATCCCTTGGGCCGGGCGCTGGTGACCCATTCCACACCTGGAATCGCCGGTGTGGTCTGGCTGTTCGACCCCGCCGTGCTGGTGGACGATGACGGCAAAGCCTATCTCTATATTGGCGGCGGCATTCCGGGCGGCAACAACCCGACACAGGCCCATTACGCCAATCCGGGTACTGCCCGGGTGATTCAACTGGGGGACAACATGATCAGCACTGTAGGTTCAGCCCTCACCATCGATGCCCCGTACATGTTCGAAAGCTCGGGCATGCACAAGTATAACGGCATGTACTATTACACCTACTGCACCAACTTCGGGCCGCGCCCGTCGGGTACCGACGCGCCGCCGGCCGGCGAAATCGGCTACATGATCGGCGACAACCCAATGGGCCCGTTCAAGTATGTGGGCACCATCTTGAAGAACCCCGGCCACTTCTTCGGGGTGGGAGGCAACAACCATCAGGCTGTCTTTGAGTTTGAAGGGCAGTGGTATATCATCTACCATGCTCAAACCGTGAGCAGGGCTGTGTACGGCGAAGGCCGTGGCTATCGCTCGCCGCATCTGAACAAGCTTGAGTACTACGACAATGGCTTGATCAAGCCGGTTGAGGCCGACTGGAAAGGCGTTGAACAGGTGAAGCCCCTGAATCCGTATCAAAGGGTGGAGGCGGAAACCATTGCCTGGCAGAAAGGCATCACCACTGAACCCTGTACAGCGCCCGGCGCAATGGTGGCCGGCATCAACATGAACGTCACCGGTATTGATGACGGCGATTGGGTGGCTGTCTCCCAAGCCAATTTCGGCAGCGAAGGGCCAACCATCTTTGAGGCTAACGTGGCGGCGACTGTGGGCGGCCGGATTGAGATTCGCCTGGACAGCACCATCGGCCCTGTCATCGGCATCCTTGATGTCCCCGTTACCGGTGGGTCTCAGGACTGGCGGCTGATCCGGTGCGAAGTGGAAAGGGTTACCGGCATTCACAACATCTTCTTCATGTTCAAAGCCACCGGTGATGTGAAGGAGAACCTGTTCAATTTTGACTACTGGCAGTTCAAGTGAAAAGGAGCTGCTCACATGACACACGAGGAGATGAAGAGGAACTACCATTTTAACAACCCGATCATTCAGACCAACTATACAGCCGATCCCGCCCCCATGGTGTACAACGGCCGGTTGTACCTGTACACCAGCCACGATGAAGACGGCTCCACCTGGTTCACCATGAACGACTGGCGCTGTTATTCCACAGCGGACATGGTCAATTGGACCGACCACGGTGCGGTGATGCATTTTCGGCAGTTTCACTGGGCCCGGGGCGATGCTTGGGCCGGCCAGTGTGTGGAGCGGAACGGCAAGTTCTACTTTTATGTCCCGATCAGCAAGAAGGGGGGCTGGAACGCTGTGGGGGTGGCCGTGGCCGACAGCCCTACCGGCCCGTTCTGGGATCCACTGGGGCATCCGCTGGTGGAAACCAATACCGGTGACATTGATCCCACTGTGTTCATCGATGATGACGGCCAGGCGTACCTCTACTGGGGCAATCCCTATTTGTGGTATGTCAAGCTCAATGAAGACATGATTTCCTATGATCAGGAAGTTGGGGTTGTCCAGGTATCGCTCACCCCTGAGGGATTTGGCAAAAGGGTAAGCGATGACCCAAAGCGGCCCACTCTCTATGAAGAAGGCCCATGGTTTTACAAGCGTGGTGGGCTGTACTACATGGTCTATGCCGCCAGCGGCATTCCCGAAAACATTGCCTATGCCACCAGCCCTTCACCGACGGGACCATGGACGTACAGGGGGATCATCATGCCCACGCAGGGCACAAGCTTCACCAACCATCCAGGCGTGTGTGACTTCAAAGGCCGTTCATACTTCTTCTATCACAACGGCGCCCTCCCGGGGGGCGGCGGCTTCACTCGGTCGGTTTGTGTGGAGGAGTTCACCTACAATCCCGATGGGACTTTCCCCACCATCAACATGACCACGTCCGGCGTGTCCCCGGTGGCGAACCTGGATCCTTACATCCGCCAGGAGGCGGAGACCATTGCCTGGTCCTACGGCGTGCGGACTGAGCCGTGCAGCAGAGGCGGCATGAATGTCTGCCGCATTGATGATGGTGATTACATCAAGGTCCGGAGTGTGGACTTCGGCACCGGTGCTGCGGCATTCTCTGCCTGTGTGGCCAGCGTCAAAGACGGGGGAGCAATGGAACTGCGCCTGGATCGGCCGGATGGAGAGCTCATTGGTGTCCTGGATGTACCCAATACCAGGGATGAAACCAACTGGCAGCTGTGCCGCACCAGTGTCAGCCGCGCCTTCGGCGTGCATGATCTCTTCTTTGTCTTCAGAGGTAAGGGTGAAGCCAAGGAAGAGCTGTTTAAATTCGATTTTTGGCAGTTTGATCCTATTGAGTAAGGAGGAGCGGGGTTATGGTGAGAGAGATTGCGGTCCCCTCAACCGGGCAGGCGTTCAAGAACAACGCCACCGTTTGCGTTGGTACGGGAAGAATGGGTTTGGCCCTTCAGAAGGAGTATTATGAACATCTGAAGCTGGTGCAGGAAAAAATCAGGTTCAAGCATATCCGCGGCCACGGCCTCTTCTGCGATGACGTGGGCATCTACCGCGAGTTTGGCAGGGGTGAAGTCCGGCACACCTTCTACAACTTCACCTACTTGGACCGGATCATTGACATGTATCTGGAACTGGGTATCCGGCCGTTCCTGGAACTGGGTTTCATGCCGCAGGCGCTGAAATCGGGCGAGCAGTCGATTTTCTACTGGCGGGCCAATGTCACACCTCCCGTTTCCTATGAAAAGTGGGCTGCATTGGTCAAGGCAACCCTAGAGCACCTGGTGGAACGGTACGGCCGGGATGAGGTGATTACCTGGCCGGTGGAAGTCTGGAATGAACCAAATATTCCCTTCTGGGCCGGAACCATGGAGGAGTACTTCCAGCTTTACGATTACTCCGCCAAGGCTGTCAAGGAAGTCGATCCCCGTATCCAGGTGGGGGGGCCGGCGATCTGTGGTGTCGAGACTGAGAAATGGCTGAGGGGCTTTATCGAGCACTGCATCAAGAACAACTCACCGGTGGACTTCATCAGCCGGCACTGCTACAGTGCCAATAAACCAGAATGGCGGGGGCACTATAACTACCACACCATGATGGGTCCAGAGTTCACCATTAATGAGCTCAAGGAAACCAGGGCGATCATGGCCGATTATCCTCTGACAAAGGAATTGCCACTGCACATTACTGAGTTCAACAGTTCGTACAACCCCGTTTGCCCCATTCACGACACGGTTTTCCAGGCCGCCTACATCGCCAGGGTCTTGAGCGAGGCGGGAGAATACGCCGACTCGTACTCGTACTGGACCTTCAGTGATGTCTTTGAGGAGGCGGATGTGCCCAAGGCTGTGTTCCACGGCGGCTTTGGCCTGGTGGCCTTCTATTCCATCAAAAAGCCGACGTTCTATACCTTTGAGTTCTTCGCCAACGCCGGTGGTGAGCTTTTGTACCGGGACAACAACATTTTGGTGACCAGGAAAGGTGACCGCTATGTGATCATCGGCTGGAACTGGCAAAGCAGTGCCAGCCAAACCCGATCGGAGAATCAGTCCTGCAAACTGCTGCTGCCCGCTGCCGGGGAACAAGCGATCATGGTTAAGAAACTGGTGAACGGCGATCATGCCAATCCACTGCAGACATGGGTCAATCTGGGCCAACCCCGCAGCCTGAACAGGGAACAGGTGGGAATTCTGCAGGCGGCGGCCGAGCCGCTGCAGACCGATGCCAAGCTGGTGCCTAAAGACGGACTGTATGAGGTGCCGCTGGATCTGGTGGGGAACCAACTCTGCATGGTAGAGATTATCCCTGTCGAGGATCAGTCCCATACCTACGTCGGCCTTGACTTGGACTATTACGGGCTCAAGTGAGCCGGAGGCGGTGTACCGCGGCGCAGTAAATGTTCAGTTAGCATTAACATTGTTGGCATATGATTAAAGATATTAACTCCGGGAGGAATTTGCTGGTAAATGTTGAATTTTATAAACGCAAAGCCAGCAATCAAGCCTTGTTGGGGAAACCGGGGTGAGGTGCTGGAAATCTTCCGGGCATCGCTGGTAGGCGCACGGCGCAGTTGGTTCCAGCTGGTACCGCGGGTTTGAGGAGGTTGGTAAAACATACACTGGGGAGGATAACGCATGGCGACAACGCTGAAGAAGGCTAGAATTTTGGTGTTGGTTCTCGTTGGTGTGCTTCTGGCTGGCTGCTTTGGTTTTGGCCAGTGGAAGGTTTCGGGGATTGTGACTGACCCGGCGAACAATCCACTCGCTGGAGTGACATTGTTGGTTAAAGCAGGGAAAACTGTCACACTGACCACCGGTGACGATGGAAAATGGTCAACCACTGTGTCAGGCAAGGAAGTGGAGATTACCGCTGCGAAAGATGGGTATGAGTTTGAACCAGTGGTGGTCAAGAAGGCGGACAACAAGCCGGTGACCATCGTCGGTACCCCCAAACTCACTGTCAGCCTTGCCGCTGGGTATTACGAAGAGCCTATCTCGGTAACGTTGGCCATAGCCGGAAATTACACGATTCACTACACCTTGGATGGCAGCGATCCTACAGCGGAAAGCGAAGAGTATACTGCTCCAATTGCAATCGATGAACCAGGTAAGGTCACAGTCAAAGCTATCGCCATCAACAACACTGATCCAACAGTCACCCAGACTATCTCTGCGGAGTACGAATACCACAATCCAGGCATCATCATCAACGGCGGCTTTGAGTTTGGCTTGAACTACTGGCACGGCAGGTCATGTCAGCTGCAGGTCACCGATGCCGAGTCCTACAATGGAACACACAGTGTCCTGGTGACCGACCGGACCGAGACAGGCAGCGGGCCAAGGTACGATCTGCCTACTACAATTCAGCACGGGCAGAAGTACAAAGTGACAGTCTGGGTCAAGTATGTTGCCGAAGCGGCACCGGAGACGCGCAGGTTCCAGATCTGCTTCCAGGAAGGTGATGACTGGAGACCGATCGAGATTATAACCGGCGCCGAAATAACGAAAGGTGAATGGGGCAAGATCGAGGGTGTTTACACCATTCCTACCGAGATAATCCGCGACGGTGATCCTATTCCAATACCGCTGGCGAATCCGCGCATATTTGTTGAGACTTCATGGGTGGCAAATCCGGATCCAAATAGTGATTTGATGGATTACTACGTGGATGCCGTATCCATGATTCTTGTGGAAGAAGAAGAACAGTAGAGCAATTCTGACCCAACCAAGCCTGCGGCATAGGCCAGGGTTGGCGGCCCCTGCGGCCTAAGCCAGTGGTGATGAGCTTTATCAGCATTGAAACCGGTTTCCCCCGGCAAGTTTATGTGCCGGTCATAACGACTCAAGTTAGGAGCAATGCGGATGAAACGCAAAGTGTTTATAACCTTGGTGCTGCTGTTCATGGCGGCGCAAACTCCGGCTTTCGCCGACAATCCCATTGTCCAGACTTTGTATACATCGGACCCTGCCCCGATGGTTCACGACGGGATCTTGTATGTCTATACCGGGCATGATGAACCCGGCTCTACATACTACACCATGTATGACTGGCGGTTGTACTCCACGACGGATATGGTGAATTGGACTGATCATGGCGCGGTTTTCGCTCCGACAGAGTTCAGCTGGGCCAAACCCGGCGATGCCTGGGCTGCCCAGTGTATCGAGCGGAACGGCAAGTTTTACTTCTATGTCACAGCAACCCATAGGACCCTGGGCAGGCCGACAATCGGCGTGGCTGTCGCCGACTCGCCCCTTGGGCCCTTCAAGGATCCGATCGGCCGCCCGTTGATTGCCCACGCCTGGGGCGATATCGACCCCGCGGTGTTCATCGACGACGACGGCCAGGCATATTTGTACTGGGGCAATCCTCAGCTGTACTATGTCAAGCTTAATGAAGACATGATTTCCTACGACCGGGAAGTGGGCATTGTCAAAGTGCCCCTGACGGAAGAAGGTTTTGGTAAACGCTACGGCGACCCGGACCGGGCCACTTTGTATGAAGAGGGGCCCTGGCTTTACAAGCGCAATGGTATCTACTACTTGATTTACGCTGCCAGCGGCATTCCCGAGAACATATGCTATTCCACCAGCGACAGCCCGACTGGCCCCTGGACTTTCCAAGGAGTGATCATGCCCACCGAAGGGCGAAGCTTTACCAACCATCCGGGAGTAGTGGATTACAAGGACAGGACATATTTCTTCTACCACAACGGAGCCCTGCCGGGCGGCAGCGGGTTTACCCGTTCGGTCTGTGTGGAGGAATTCGAGTTTACCGAAGACGGCCTGTTCCCCACCATCCGCATGAGTAAAGAAGGGCCGGCCGCCGTCGCCAATCTGGACCCGTATACCCGTGTGGAGGCTGAAACCATTGCCTGGTCTTCGGGAGTTCAGACCGAGCCCTGCCCGGAAGGCGGGATGAATGTCTGGGATCTGCAAAACGGCGATTATATCAAAGTAAAGAATGTCGACTTCGGCAGTGGAGGCGCGGCGGCATTTTCAGCACGGGTGGCCAGCAGTTCCAACGGCGGCGTGATCGAGCTCCGGTTGGATAGCTTGACAGGCCCGATTATCGGCATTTTGCCCGTTTCCCATACGGGAGGGTGGGATGCCTGGACAACCAAGACCACAGCTGTCGCCGGCGCTGACGGTGTCCACGATTTGTTCCTTGTATTCAAAGGCAGCGAGGATGAACTTTTCAAGTTTGATTGGTGGCAGTTCACCCCGACAGGGGACAGCGAGGAACTGGTGGCGGTTTCCGTATCGGCCGATCAGTACAAGATAGACATTGCTGAAGGCCGGAACACGGCCCAGTTTACCGTGACGGCAGTCTATGCCGACGGGACCAGCCGCGATGTCACGGCGGACTGTACTGTGACAGTGGATCGGGATGTCGCCGCCATCGGCGACGGCCAGATTCGGGGGGTAGGCTATGGCGAGGCTGTAGTCACCTTCACCTACGCCGGCCGCTCCGATTATCTGCCCATCGTGGTGCGGGATTTGGAGAAAGAACAGACTGTCGGCCGACTGATAGTCGAACCGGCTGCGTTCAACCTGTATGTGGGTACCAGCGCGGCTTTCACGGTGACTGCCGAGTACCTGGACGGGCGGCTGGAGGATGTGACCGCTGCCGCAGATTACCGCAATCCCAATCCGGGAGTGGCAGCTGTAAGTAAAGGGACGATTACGGGCAAGTCTGCCGGCCGAATCGATGCCGCTGTCAGCTTCCAAGGCAAAATGGGCGAGCCGGCTGTGGCCCAGATCCCCATCACTGTGGCTAACCGCAACCCCTACGCCCGCAACGAGGCGGAACTGTATTCGGTGCAGTCCGGTGTGCAGACCGAAGACTGCGCCGAAGGCGGCCTGAATGTGGGCTACATCGAAACTGGAGACTGGATCATGTTTAGAAGTGTGGAGTTCCCTGCAGGGGCTTCCCGGTTCTCAGCCCGTGTGGCGTCGGCGACCAGCGGCGGGACAATTGAAATCCGCTTGGACAGCCCCAACGGCACCCTCGCCGGGGCATTGGCCGTGAGCGGCACCGGTGGCTGGCAGAACTGGACGACCCGCTCCACTGCTGTGGAGGATATCAGCGGTGTCCATGATCTATATCTCAAGTTCACAGGCGGAAGCGGGTATCTCCTGAACATCAACTGGTGGCAGTTTGAGCCGGCCGAATAGGAGTGCGGTCACGGCGGGGCTGCCTGCAGCAGGGCCACCGCGGCCTTTGGTTTGTGAAGACAGACTGACAGAAACGTAGGAGGTGGCGTCATGCGGCGTTTTGGTCTTATTTCAACCGCAGCCATGATGTTTGTGGTTTTCCTGGCGTTAAGCGCAGGCTGCAGTGTTTTCGCTGCCGAGGGCTCTGGGGCGGGCGGAGCATTTGATCCGTCGTCTCTGTTTGCCGGGCTGGAGATCGCTCCCGCCCACAAACCTATCGGCGATCACAATCCCATCCTGCCTCATCGGTTTGGTGCGGATCCTTATGCTTTGGTCTATGACGGCCGGGTGTATGTTTACGCGACCAACGATGCTGTCGTCCAGACACCCACGGGCGTGGTGATTAAAAACCAATACGGGCTGATTCGTTCCATCAGCCTTGTCTCCTCGGACGATCTGGTCAACTGGACTGATCACGGCTGGATCGAGATCGGGCCTCCAGGGCGGGGCCTTGCCCCGTGGGCCGGTAACTCGTGGGCGCCTGCGGCAGTGTACAAAAACATTGACGGTAAGGATCGCTTTTTCCTCTATTTCGCCAACAATGCAAATGGTATTGGCGTGCTGACAAGCGACAGCCCCGTGGGGCCGTTCAGCGATCCGATCGGCGATGCCCTCGTGTCCCGCAATACACCCAACGCCAATGTGGTTTGGCTGTTTGATCCCGCCGTGGTGCTTGATCCGGAGGGCAACGGCTATCTCTACTTCGGCGGCGGCGTGCCCCAGGGACAGGATGAGATGCCCAACACCGCCCGTGTGGTCGAACTGGGTGACGATATGATCAGCCTGGCGGGAACGCCGCAGGTTGTGCCTGCGCCCTGGTTTTTCGAAGCCGCTTATGTCTTTGAACACAACGGCACCTACTACTACACATACTGTACCAACTTCGCGGACCGATCCAATGCCAGGGGCAGCATTGTCAATGATCCCGGTGAAATCGCCTACATGACCAGCAGCGATCCCATGGGTCCGTGGGAGTACCAGGGTTCGATCCTGAAAAATCCGGGTGAGTTCTTTGGCATAGGCGGAAACAACCACCACAGCATAGTCCGGTTCAACGGTGAATGGTATGTTTTCTACCACGCCCGCCTCATGGAGGAGTACATGGGGATTGTGGACGGGGATTACCGGGCCACCCATGTGGACAATTTGACCATTACTGATGACGGCAAAATCCTCCCTGCCGCAGGTACCCGCAGGGGAGTGGCTCAGGTCAAGTATCTCAATCCGTATGTGCGGCAGGAAGCGGAGACCATGGCCTGGGCCGGCGGTGTCACTGTGCAGCAGAGCAGTGAACCCAGCGCCATTTATGGCCCGGTCAATACCGTGGTTGCGGTCGGCAGCGGCAGCTTCATCGGCTTGTCTGGCGTCGATTTTGGCACGGAGGGCGCTGCCAGGATCACGGTGAAAGTGGCCTCTGAGGCAGAAGTGAATGCCATCAAGATCACTACAGGCAAACCGGAAAATGAAGCCGTTGGGTATGTCGTTGTGCCCAATACGGGCAGTCTGGATGAATATGTGGAGATAACGGTCGCTTTGGATCAACCTGTGAAGGGAGTCCAGGATCTGTTCTTTGTCTTTGCCGGTGAAGGTTTTGTCTTCGATGCCTGGCAGTTCCACAAGTAAGGATTGATATACCGTATTGGGGTGAAAGCAATGGCAAAAAAACTGACATGCATTGGAGTCGTTGTCTTACTACTAGCTGCAGCCAGTGTCTGCGGGTTGTCTTCGGCGGAAGAGCGGACCGGCATCAGGCCGACGCCGCCGCTTAGGGTGGAAGGGAATCAGCTCAAGGATCCGGCAGGGAACACAGTGCTGCTCCACGGCTGGATGCAGCCGACCGCCAGCTACTTCAACGGCGGCGGCAAGTGGTAC
>FIZJ01000018.1:2973-8045 GCA_900019385.1 uncultured Clostridia bacterium | reverse complement strand
GTTCTACCTTGATGAACAGATAAGCTTGAGCAAAGCAGCGGAATATCTGGGGATCTCACTTATAGAAGCACGTGAATTAGTGAAGAAGTGGGGTGTCGAGAGTTAAGTACTCTGCATTCCACAAGGAAAGGACGGGTCCTTGTCTTTACAAGGACCCGCCCTGTACACCCTAATGTGCCTTAAAATTATACACCGGCTTGATGACCTCCACCACTTCCACTGCGTCCTGGATGTTCTCCAGGATCTCGTCCATAGGTTTGTAGGCCATTGGCGCCTCATCCAAGGTGGCCTTGCCGACAGAAGTTGTATATACTCCCTTCATCTCCTTCTGGAATTCTGCCACACTCAGCTGCGCCATGGCCTGCCGCCGCGAGAGCAGCCGCCCCGCGCCGTGGGGCGCAGAGTAGTTCCAATCAGGATTGCCCTTGCCTACCGCGATGACGCTCCCATCCCGCATGTTGATGGGGATAAGCACTTTTTCCCCTTTCTGCGCCGAAATAGCGCCTTTGCGGAGAATCATATTCTTGGTGTCGATGTAGTTGTGGATGGTGGTGAACGTATCTTCCGGCGTCAGCTCCATGGCCGCCAAAATCGTTTCAGCCATCGCCTGCCTGTTCAGGCGGGCATATTGCTGCATGATCTCAAGATCGTGGAGGTAATCGTCGAAGTCCCGGCCTTCCAAATACGCCAAAGCCTTTGGGATCTTCACATTATCCTTGAGCTTCTTATAAGCCAGCTTCTGATAATACTCCGCCACCTGCAGCCCAATATTGCGGCTGCCAGAATGGATCACCAGGTACAAGCTGCCCGTACTATCCTGGTTGACTTCGATAAAATGATTACCGCCACCGAGAGTGCCGATTGACAAGTAGCCTCTGTCGAGGTCCACAAAGCCCCGGCACCGCAGCTTCGTCAAGTCGATTTCAGACGCCAGCTCATGCGGGCTCCTGCGTATATCAAATCCGGACGGTATTTTAGAGTTTATCACTCTGTCCAGTTTTTCCAAATCAAGTTTTATTTTCCCAAGCCGAAGCGTGTACATCCCACAGCCGATATCCACACCCACAAGGTTCGGCACGGCCTTGTCGGCGATCGTCATGGTGGTGCCGATCACACAGCCGGCCCCGGAGTGGACATCAGGCATGATCCGGATTTTCGATCCGCGGACAAACTCCTGGTTGCACAACTCAATGATCTGGTTCACCGCTTCTGGATCTATGTTCTCTGTAAAAACTTTGGCCGAGTTGTACTTTCCCCTAAGTTCCAGCATCGGCTATCCTCCCAAATCATGTTCCCTCCCCAGCTATTCTCTCCAAAACCTCCACATTCCGCTTCGGCGTGCCGGGTGACACACCGCCGCCGACAGACAGGATGAAATACCTGTCTGGAGCCTTCGCCAAAACCGCCTCCGCTTCCCGGCGCACATCCTCCGGCGACCCGTCCCGCAGCACCTCCAAGGGGGAGATGTTGCCCATGACCGCCATTTTGCCGTAAGTGTGCTCCAGGATCTTTTGCAGCGGCACCTCCTTGCCGAAGTTGAAAATATCGATATCCAGCTCCGCAAGGCGCGGCAGGATATGTGTTGTGTTGGAATCGTTGTGGTAGGCGATTAGTTTTCCGTCAAACTCGTCAAACACCGCCTTGAGGTAGGGATGGGCGAACTCATCGTAGTCTTCCGGGGACATCAACCCAGGGATGTCATCCAGGACAAGGACCCCTTCCGCGGAAGGCACCGCGCTCAATTGGGCCTTAAGCCAGACAATCACCGTCTCCGTGGTGATCTCCAGCAGCTTCTTCATGGCTTCCGGCTCAAGCTTGATACCGATCAGCAGATCCGTGAGCCCATAGATAAAAGACGCGATCGTCAATGGCCCCCGGGAAGCCACCATCTTGATTTCCTGCTCCGGGTTCATTTCCTTCAGCCGTGCTCCGACCCACCGGTACAGGTTCAATACCAGCGGCATCAACCCATCGCGCTCGGGGTTGGGTACCTTAAGCCTCCCGAATTCCTCCGGCGACTCCAAAAACTTCTTGGCCGAAGGCATGCTGTTCGGGCTCCACATGAAAGGCGCTCCCAGAGCCGAAGGCTCTATCAGCATCCCGTATTCCACCCAGAACGAGGGCATGAAGATGATATTGGGGAACTCCTTTTCCACCTGCAGGTTAACCTTGAGCCACAGATCTGGCAGCAGATAGTAATCCAGATGAGTTATCCCAGCATAGTCCGGCAACCAGGGGCTGTCGATGATCAATGCCGCCGGCGGCCTGGCAAAACGCTTTCCTTCCGCCGCATCTATCAAGGTTTGCCACTCTCTTTGCAGCAAGGCCAAACCCTCCTTGAACGGTCAGACTCTCGGTTAAACCCCTATCTCGTCGATAATCCGCTTAAGTTCCTGGTGCGCAAGGGCGAACATTCTCTGACGCCATTCAGGCAGCGAGTCGCCGACGCTTTCCGGTTCCAACGCCGCCGGCCCTTTGTAACCACCAAGATGCGGCTCCAGCGACAGGAAATACGTCCCTTCCATTGCCGCAAGCTCCGAAAGAATTTCCTTCACCTTTCCGTCGCCGTGGCCTGAAGGCACCACGCCGCGTCCCTCGTAATTGGCATCCTTGATGTGCATGTACGCCACAAAGTCCTTGAGCATGTTCCACGCTTTGGGGTACGTTTCTTCATCGCATTGCACGAAATTGGCGGGATCAAATACCGCTTTCACGTAATCACAGTTCAAACTTGCGAGCAAATCCAGGCACCTTTCGGCCGTGTCGCCGTAGATACCCTTCTCATTCTCATGTGCAAGTATGATCCCGGAACCGCGGGCCGCTTCGACAAACTGCCCCCAGCGGTCCAGCACCGCGCCGCGGTATTTCCCCGGATCCTCCCCTTTGGGCATCCAGAAGCTGAACATCCTGATATACGGCGCTTCCAGCAGATGAGCAATCTCCAAGGTATGCTTGAACAAGTCCAAATGAGGTTCAAAAGGCTCGTCAATGCCGTATTTGCCGATGGGAGAACCCACCGCCGAGAGCCTGAAACCCCGGTCATCAAGCTGCCGCTTGATTTCCTTCACCTCATCGAGAGTGTGAAAGACCAATCCTTTGCTGTTGACATTCCGCATCTCGATGTGGCTGACGCCGAACAGCTCCAAAACATCCATCTGCACCTTGAGAGTGTTGTCGATTTCATCAGCGAACGCCGATATGACAAACTTGCCCATTGACATCCTCCCCCGTTTAGGAATATTGCCTCTGTTTAGTCTATCTTACTACATGGCGCCTGATTTTTCCACCGGTGACATCAACCCACTATCCCGGTGCGCTCCACACTCTCAATGAAATACCGCTGCAGGAACCCATAAATGATCAGGATCGGCATAATGAACATGATCATGCCTGTGTTGGTGATAATGGACATATACTCCTTGGTGTAATCAAAACTGTCGAAGGCTGTGGCCAGGTTCCGAAGCATAAAGGGGAGCATCGTCGACGACGTGCGCATGTACATCTCCGTCAAGTACAAATCATTGTACTGCCACACAAATGAAAACAGGAAAACAACCAGCATGGCGGAACCGGCATTGGGCATCATGATCCTGAACAACGTGCGCACGGGGCCGGCCCCGTCCACCAGCGCCGCTTCCTCAAGACTGTTGGGCATCCCTTTAAAGACTTGGCGCATGATGTAAATATACAGGCCGTTTTTGAGCCCCATGCCGGTGATGGACGTCAGGATGAACGGCCAAAATGTCCCCAAGAGATTAAGAGGCGTTTTCAGCAGCCCAAAGACATCGAAGAAAGGGTATTTCATCGCATGGTAAACATCGGCATAGTTGCGGGTAACGCTCTTCCAGTCCAAACGCCGCGGTATCCATTTCACCGTGTAGTCAAACAAGTCCGCTTCCGACATGATTGACGAGACGAATTTCACAATAATGGGATATAATATAATGTAACAAAGTCCAATGATCAGCGCGCCCCGGACAACGCTCCAGGCCATCGATGCCCAAAAATGCGCTGTCAGATACTTCCATTTCGCTGCTGCCGGGCCGGTCTTCGCCTGCCGGGCACTGCGCTTTCTGGTCGCGGTTCCCATAGCACACCTCCTTGCTCCAAATCACTCCATATAGACAACTCTTCGGGAGATAATCAAGTATACAATGCCCAGAATCACGGCAATCACGCCAAAATAGATCCAGGTCATGGCCACGCTGACCCCGTAGATCCTTCTGCCCCAGGCGGCCCGGGAGATGAAGCGGACCAATGAGTTCGCCGGGGCGGTGAAGGAATCCACGATGATATACACCACATTCGTCAAGAACAGCGGCGTGACCAGCGGGAAAGTGATTTTCCAGAAACTCTCCCACCCTGTGGCTCCCTCGATTTTCGCGCACTCATAGAGCGATGAAGGGATCGACTGGAGTCCTGAAAGGAAAATCAAGATCGGGATCGCTGAGGCGTTGATGATCTCTGTGATGCGGTCCACGGCAGTGATGATGTACTGGGTGAACCCCAACGGCATTCTCAGCCTCAGCATCAAGCCGATCATTGCCTGCGAACCGGAAACCATCTGGACATCCTCGGAAACATAATCAAACAACCGATGCAGCAGATCACCGGACGAGAGTTCGCGGATTATCCCCGATGTGATGATCACCGGCAGGAAAAAGATCACCCGCGCCAACGCCCGGCCTCTGAACTTCTGATTCAGGAGTGCCGCCGTGAAGAAGCTGAAGATGATAATGGCAGGAATGTTCACCAGCATCTTGATGGTGGTTTCCGTCAGCAGCCTGACAAAGTCCGGATCCACCCTCAGCGCATGCCGAAAGTTGTTCAGCGCCACATAGTTCAGCACGTATCCTGAAGGAGTGATTTCCAGCTCGTTAAAGGCAAACTTTATCGATTGAACCATAGGCCCGAGAAAAAAAAGGATGAAACCGACCAAAAAGGGGCCGGTGAAGACAACGCCCCATAAAGCACGTTTCCTTCGCAGTGTGAGCCATCTTCTCCTTTTAGTTGTCATAGACTGTCTCCTCCACGACCAGATAGCCTTCGCCTTCTATCACATGGCCGGCCAC
>FIZJ01000018.1:0-2932 GCA_900019385.1 uncultured Clostridia bacterium | reverse complement strand
GCCACGGCTTTTGTCAAGTCCAGGCTGGGCAGTGTTTCTGCATAGTCCATGATCCGCGAGGCAGCCCACGCCCACATAGCGATTTTTCCGCACTCATCCACCTTCCTCTCTCTTCCGCCGAATATGACGCCTGCCAGGCCATTGGTAAAGTCATGGTCATCGGACGTCACATCCTCGTAGCAAAAAGAAAACAAAAAACCCCGGGTACGCGACCCGGGGCTCACTAACAGGCGGTCTCAACTAAGCTTGAACCTGTCCACCAGTTCCCGCAGCCTAGTGCTCATCTCTGTCAGATCCTGCGCCGAACTGGCCACTTCTTCGATGGCGGCCGCCTGTTCTTCGGTCGCGCTCGCCACTTCGTGCCCGCCGATGTTCAACTGCTTCAGTGCCGCGGAGAACTCGGTGATTTGATTCATAATCTGTTCCACAACTCCGAGGATGTTGTGGAGCAGAACGCTCGATTCATTGACCTGGGCAATGGCTTGGTCGGCCTGGTCGGATCCTTCATTCATGTCCTTCACCGTACTGACGATCCGGGCCTGAATCTGTTTGATCAGCTGGCCGATCTCGGTTGTGGCTTCACTTGACTGCTCAGCAAGCTTCCGGACCTCGTCGGCGACAACCGCAAACCCTCGGCCGTGTTCGCCAGCCCTGGCCGCCTCAATGGCGGCGTTCAAAGCCAGGAGATTGGTCTGTTCCGCTATTTCTTCAATCATTCCTGCAATATTGCCGATCTGCTGGGACAAATTCCCAAGCTCGCCCACTTCCAATACCATCCGCTGAATGCTGTCCCTAAGAGCGTTCATCTGGACGGTGATTGTCTCAATGGCGCTGGTCCCGTCCGTCACCTGTTTGGAGATCACCTGCACCCGGTCATTCATCTTTTGAGCGTTGCTGTTCAGGTTGTCCAGAGTGCTGGAGAATTCATTGGTCACACTGGCCACCTGCTCAATGGAAGCGCTTACTTCCTGCGCCGCCGCCGCCAGTTCTTCACTGGTGGATTTCACCCTGTCGGTAGTCTCCGACGTCAAGCCTAAAGCGTGCCGCATGCTCTCCACCGTCTGGTTCAAAGCCCGCCCCAGCACCCCGACCTCGTCCCTGGTTTTCACCGGCACCGTCTGGGTGAAATCTCCTTGGGCTATCCCCTCCACCACAGCTTTCTGCTGGATCAGGGGGGAGGCGATCTTGCGGGCCACAAGAATCGAAACAACAATGCCCGCCGCCACAAATCCGATGGAAATCAGGATCACTGAGTGCATCAGCTGCCGAACATCCTGCGTCACCTCGGATTCCAGCGCCCCGATGCCGATCATCCAGCCTGTCTGGGGCATCGGCGCGAACCCGGCAATCAGTATGTCGCCCATGTAGTCATAGCGGGCGATGCCGGTGTGGCCCACACCCACTTCCCGGATAGCCCGGCCGATGGGGGCAAGCTCCGCCGTATCCGTAAAGACATTGCGCTGCTGCAGCAAATACTCCCGCACCGGCCCAGCCAAGACTGCTCCATCTCTGCTGACAACGAACGCCGATCCGGACCCGCCGAAAGTCAACCGATCAGTTATTTCGCTGAGGGCAAAGGCATCAACCCTGGCCATCAGCACACCAACCACCTGATTGTCCACTTTGATAGGGACAACCAGCCCAAACACCACTGTCCCGGTAGCCCGGTTGACGATCAAGTCAGACATGGTGGAAGCGCCGGCAAATGCCCGTTGGACATAATCCCGGTCGCCCACATTGACAACTGTGCCGTCATCATGCATGGCATCGCCGTTGGGGTAGACCACTGACAATGCCTCATACCTGCCCAGCCGCTGCAATTCCGACTGAAGAACCGGCTGCTGCACACTCCAGTCCATGCTTTGGATCTCCGACCTGGCGGCAATCGCTTCCAGAGTGGACAGGTGTATGGCAATGCGGCTCTCCACATAATGGGCCGATTCCTGCGCCTGCATCAGCAAAGCCTGCTCCACCTGCCTGATCACAGCCTGCGATCCTTTCAGATATGCGAGAAATCCGAGCCCCCAACAGATAATCAAGATTAAAACACCAACCGAGATACTGATCCGCCCTGCGATACTCTGTCTCATTCGGACCTCACCTTTGCCTTTCCTGTCCAATCCTTCAACGCCGCAATTCAATAAACGTAATAATAATCAATAAGATCTCGTTTTGTATAGGAAATTCTTGATTGGGAAAAAACAATCCTTCAGCCTCGGACAGCAGAAAACCCTAAGGTAACCTAGAGTTACCTTAGGGTTTTCATCACAGGAAGTCCTCTTCACTCCTGCCCCGGCTCCACTCCCCAGGTAAGGGCCTGGGGCATCACTGTTGTCAGCCCGTTTTCATCGGCAGCGAAGGGCACAGATTCAATCACCACGCTCACCGGCTCCAACCCAGGCCGGTAAGCGGTAACCGTAATCGGCCCAGCTTCCCTGGTGGAGCGGACGAACACCCTGTTCACACCGCATTCGGCGTAGACATATGTCGGCTCATGCCTTAGATCCTTGACTCCGCTGTTGTAGCCGCCCAAAAACTCCCCCGGGCCTTCAATGGTAAAGTCAATCCGCCCGAAATCCAAGGGATGGACTCGTCCGCAGGCGTCCACCATCTCCACATCGATAAAGGCCACATCCGAGCCGTCGGCCCGCAGCCCTTCGGGGCCGGTCACCGCTGTGAGCCGGATTTCGACCACCTCATCGACTGTCTCTATCCTGTGGCGCGCAGCTTCCCGGCCGGCGGCGTCGTAACCTACGGCCTCGATATACCCAGGCTGCATGATGTTGATCCCCGGGAACTCATAGATAAAGCCGTCCCTTGCTTGAGAATCCACACCGGCCAGCTCGCCGTTGATGTACAGCTCAACCTTGGCCAGGTGCATGGAACCAATCACATAAACCGTCTTGTTGGCAGCGTCCCGCAGGGCGAACTG
>FIZJ01000017.1 GCA_900019385.1 uncultured Clostridia bacterium | reverse complement strand
GTCCAGCCCGGGGAGCCATTTTTATGCCCATTTTCAGCATCGGACTAGCTCCGGTGCTTTTTATATGGAAAATAATAGGCAAATGGGCACAATATGAAAGGAGGTACGCTCAAGCTGGCGGCAGCAGAGATATCCAAGGAGGCTTAAACGAACAAACATGACAAAAGCTGTTGGAAACCCGAAAAAGCGCAGAGTGGCTGCGTGGGAAGGGATCGGAATTCTGTTCCTGATTGCTGCAGGATTTGTCCTGCACTTTCTGTACGAATGGACAGGCCGATCAGGATTGGTTGCCTGGCTCGCTCCAGTGAACGAAAGCGTCTGGGAACACCTCAAGCTTGGCTTTTGGAGTTTAACACTATATTCGTTAGTCGAATACTGGTTCATCAAGGATTCAGTAAAAAACTTCATTGCCGCCAAAGCCGCAGGCATCTTGGCCCTTCAGCTGTTTGTCCTCGGTGTCTTCTATGCATACACCAGCGTGACTCACACTGAAATACCCATGGTGGATATCGCTGCATACATCATCGGATCGTTCATCTGCCAGATTGTCGGCTACCTAATCCTAACGTCCGGCAAATTGCCTACGGCCGTGACTATATTATCAGTGATTTTCCTGTTGGCCCATGCTGTTTTGTTGGTAGTGTTCACCTTCGCACCACCTGAGGGTCACATGTTCAAGGAGAGTACAGCGCCGCTGATGGGAAATCTGTCCAAAGACACCGGTTTTACTTTCCGCTGTTGCTAAAGCTCAACTGATATGATATAATTTAACAAATCTAATATTAAAGGAGAGCTGAGCTGAGTTGAGAAGAGAAAAGATTAGAATGTATGATTTAGTATTGGCTGCGCTGTTGGTTGGGATTGGCCTGGTTTTGCATGCGGTGTTTCCTGGGATTCTCGGCGGGATGAGGCCGGACTTTTCTCTGGTGATGCTGTTTGTTGTGCTGCTTTTGATACCGGATAAAAGAGTCGGTTTTATCACCGGGATTGCCACCGGAATAGTGACGGCCTTGACAACGACCTTCCCGATGGGCGAAATTGCCAATATCGTTGACAAGCTGGTAACTACTTTTGCTGTCTTGGGGCTGGTGAAACTTCTTCCCCGGAAAGTGCTTGTGCCGGTCACAGGAATCATAGGGACTCTTGTCAGCGGAACCACGTTTTTAACCACCGCGGCGGTTATCGCCGGCCTTCCTGAATCGTTTACCGCATTACTAACCGGGGTTGTTATTCCAGCGACCATCATCAACACCGTCGCGTTGATCCTGCTGTATCCAGTGGCTTCGGAGCTTTATTCAATGCAGCGGTTTTCTTCGTCGGTCAAAAACACCAACAAATAAACAGCTGAAAGATCAACAGAATACTGTCACAGGAAGCAATAGCCTGGAACCAGAAAAAGGCGCACTACCTGGTTCTGGGCTATTTCTATCAAATAATCACAATGGAGGCAAGGCGATGGACCATAGCGATCTCTGCTATTTGCCGCAGCTGCACGAACTGCTTGCTGCCGATGTTTACCGAGTGAGAAGGACCGCATACGAGATTCTGCTGGCGCTTGGTGTGGAAAAGCGGGACATCGCGGAATACCTCTTGAAACAACTTTTGGCAGGGCGCGAACAGCAGGCCAGGCAAAAAGCGCTGTGGATGCTCCGAGAAATGGGCCCTGATGCCAAGGGGTGCGCGGACAGACTCGTGCAGGTTTTGCTCGATCATGACGAGGACCCTCTGATCAGGCATACTATATTGGAAACACTGCACAAAATTGATCCGAGTGTGATTCCCCTGTCAAGCTGGGCCATGGCTTTGAGTTCATATACGATCCGCAATTTCGAGCGTTTGTTTTGGTTGGCGAACGACAGCCTGGCTGCGGCCAAAGAAGCAGCGATACCCGTTCTGGCTCCTTTGACGGAGCACAGTGACCCAGAGATCCGCACCTATGCCCTTGCGGTCCTAGGCAAGCTTTCCGACCTGAATCAAGATGTGCGCAAAATCCTGGAACAGGCCAAAAATGACGACTGCTGGTATGTGCGGCAGGCCGCCCGGTACGCTCTCGGCGAGTGCGAGCCTGTCGAAGAAACGAGCGATCAGCAGCCTGATCAGGCGTTCAACCGGCAGCCTGTCCAGGTTTGGGAATCAGGCGATATGATCATTATTGACAACGGGCTGATATCACTGGGAATCAATTCCAACACAGGAATGGCCGAGACCCTGAAAGCTTACGGCGAAGAACTGCTGGGCCCCAAAGGAAGGATCTATTACGACAACATCACACATCCGGGCCGATCTTGGCGGCCAACACCTGATCGGTACCAGATTACCGTTGAAGAGGGGCAAGTCCGGGTAACACTGATAAAAAAGGCCACAGAGCAGCAGCCCCTGGATGTGCAGCTCAACTATGTGGTCAGGCAGGAAGACAGCGGGTTTTATTTCTACGTCACATATGCTCATCACAGCAGCGTTCCCGTCAGGTTCGGCCAGGCACGGCATGTCCTCCGGTTCGACTCCACGAAGCTGAAGTACATGGCCGTCGACGACAACCGCATGGGAAGAATGCCTACGGATGAACTAATGGCTGCCGGCGAAGAGGTGATGGATGCCACATACCGGTTGGGTGACGGTAGTGTGTATTCCAAGTACAACTGGCAGGTTTTCGAGGGAGAGCATGTGCTCCACGGCGTCATGGGCGAGGGGATCGGCCTGTGGATGATGTCCGCGTCGAAAGAGTATTACAACGGCGGCCCGTTCAAACAAAACCGGACGGTGCACTACGACAATGTCCTGCTCCAGGTGATGCAGTCGGGGCATTTCGGTGCCGGCGGCCACTTCCTGCCGGCCAACAGCGGCTGGAGCAAGATTTACGGCCCACACTTTATTTACATCAACCGCGGCGAGAACTTGGCCGAGCTGTGGATCGACGCCAAGGCGAGAGCCTTTGCCGAGCGGGCCAAATGGCCGTACCAATGGGTCGACGAAGATCTTTATCCCTTGAAGCGGGCTGCGGTTGAGGGACAGCTGCAGATTGCCGACGGAAGCAAGGCTGGCGGCGGCTGGGTTATTCTGGGCGAGCCAGTTCCACACTGGCAGCACCAGGGATTGAGCTATATGTACTATACAAAGACAGACGCGCAAGGCAGGTTTACCCTACCTCATGTCCGTCCCGGTTCATACACCCTTTGGGCTTATGTCCCAGGCATCCCTGGGGAATTCCGGTTGGATGGGATAAACATCACGGAAAAGGCAGAGACCGATCTCGGCGAGATCAGATGGGTTCCGGTCAAACATGGGAAACTCATATGGCGGATCGGGATCCCCGACCGCAGCGGTGCCGAGTTTTTCATCCCCGGCGGCGATTACCGCCACTGGGGGCTGTGGTTTGAATACCCGCGCCGTTTTTCAGACGGCGTGAAATTCAAAGTCGGGGAAAGCGACTGCGGTACCGATTGGAATTACTGCCAGCCGATTACCACAGCAGGTCAGAGCGGAGAGGAGGACGCCGCGCCTTGGCAGATCATCTTCGAGCAGGATCAAGTTCCGGCAGGCAAGGGGTACTTGACTATCGGCATCGCTGCATCGACCGAGAACGACCTGGTGGTTTCCTTGAACAATCATGTGTTGGGCACGATTAATCGGAAAAACGACAACGCCACCTATCGGAGCTCGATCAGGGGCATATACAGCGAGCATGTGCTGGAATTCTCCGCCTCACTGTTGAAAACCGGAGAGAACCGGATCACCTTGACGGTCACCGGAGAGAAAGGTGTCCAGCGGGGTATCATCTACGACTTCATCCAATTGGAGATCCAAGACTAGGAGACATACTCATTTGGAATAGACCTTTAAATCCGCATACTCGGCGATCAAAGGCGCCATCTGACGAAAACCGAGCTTTCCTTCCTCCAGAACAGGGCCGTAGGTGTCTCCGTCGTCTTGCCAGCTGAAGATCAACAACTGGTTGATGAAAAAACTGATTACAGAACCGTCTTTTACCACACCAATCTGGTACGGTCCCTGCGCGTCCTCGACCGGAGGCAGAGGATCGGCTCCTTGAGCCACCATATGAAAGCCATAGCTTTTCCGCAGGTTGCACAGATGAAAAGCCCGTTCCTCCGGCCATCTGCGCCGGAAATATGAGATATGGTAGGCGTTGATGTCTCCATGGTGGTACATCCGATATTCTCCTGTCCGCTTGGCAAGGCTCGGTGCGAAAATGTCCCGGCCATCTCTTCCCCGGGCACAAAAGAAGACAATGCACAAGCCAGGCTCTTGAACAGGCCAGAAGTCCCACACTGCCATAAAATCAGCGGGGAAATCCACAGGACACCAATAGACGAAGTTGGCCTTTTGACCCTCTTCCGGATCGGCAGTGCTTTCCAGCCTCAACCGCCGATTGGGGAACGAAGCCGCCCCCGGTCCCTCCATGACAAACTCTAATGTGTCTTGCGGGGTGTAAAGCGGGTTGTGGTAGATCAGCCGCGGGAATCTGGCACAGCACTCTTGGAAGTCCATCCTGTTCACCCTCCTTGTGCTGGTATGATTCTGTATCATTTCCTGGAATCCTGCGTAAAATGACAAAAGGCACCAACCGTGCAGCTGGTGCCTTTTTCTATTGTTGGAACGCGGTGCAGAAGCTTAAGACTGCTTCTTTTGGCCAATGCTTAGGATCAGGTTCAGAAGAATGCCAAAGATAGCTGCACCGGCAATGGTCGGCACTTCGATGCCGAAGAACGGGATGTTGCCGCCGAAGGCATACTGCCCGCCGATGCCGATGATGAGGATCGTGGCGACCACTGCGATGTCCTTGGCGCTGAACATGTCCACTTTCCGATCCATCATGATGGCGACACCTTGGACAGCGATAGCGCCGAACAGATAGATTTCCAATCCACCGATAACCGCTGCGGGAATCGAATAGATGGCATTCACCAGCGGCGTGAAGCAGGCAATGACCATGGCGATGATAGCAGCGGCGATCAGAACCGGAACCGAGAACACCCGGGTGATTGCCATTGCACTGATATTCTCGCCGTAGTTTGTGCCTGCAGGCCCGCCGATAAAGCCGGCGACGATATCGCCAATACCATCACCGATCAGGTTCAGGCCCAGTTTTTCAGCCAATGGGTAGCGCTTGGCGCCTTTTTTCTTGGCCAGATCGTTGACGTAGATATCCAGCTGGAAAATATGGGCTGTCGATTCTGGAATGGTGGCTATGGCAATCGGCATGATGGCCGCCACTGCGATCCAAGTCGGCTTGGGCAGGGTGAAAATGGGCAGCGCGAAAAAGCCGGTGTTCGCAGTTTCGGGAAGAACCTTGAACAAGTCAATTCCTGTCGCGGCTCGGATGATGAGAGCTACGACACAGCCGACAATCGGCCCGAGGAGGATTGGAATCTGCCGCATGAACCCTTTGAGGTATACAGAAAACAATATGGTCGAGATCAGGGTGGACAGGGAAACGAGCCAGGCCATATTCTTCGCCAGCGCCACTTGGGCCTCGTCAACCCGGACTGTCCCCAGGGTGTCCACAGCGATCGAAGCTGCGTCCTGCATTGCGACTGCGGCAAGGGTAAGCCCGATCACTATGGCGATTGGCCCGGTGATGGAAGCCGGCAGCACTTTTTCGATGGAATCGCGCCCGAACCGGTTGACAATAAGGCCGGCTGCGATCGAGACAAAACCTGACATCACAATACCGAACTGTGCGATGGCGATTTTATCGTTGAGGGCATATCCGCTCAAAGCATCGGAACTCATCAGAGCGGCAATGGCAGCGACGTAGGAAAAACTTGAACCGTAATAGAGCGGGATTTGGCCTTTGGTCACCAGTACAAAACAAAGAGTGGCGAGACCACTGGCGAAAATGGTTGTGGAAATATGGAAGCCAGTGATGATTGCCACTGCGACCGTTGCCGGGAACATGACAATGACCTGTTGGATGGCGTAGAGAATGAGTTTCCAAAACGGCGGTTTATCATCGGGTAAATAACCAACGAATTGATTGTTGTTTGCCATGAGAAAACCTCCAGTCTGAGTTTTGGCGGTACCTGCCGTCGCAGCTTGAGGCGCCTTGGCTGTCCCTTCACCTCCATCTCGGCGCAAAAAAAGACCTTGTCCCCAGAGTGCGGACAAGGTCTTTATTACATAGTTCCCGATCGTCGTTAGATTAGGTTTTCGTGACAGAACATCTTGTCGGCATCTCTGTACCGCTTTTAAAGATATTGCACTACACCTATTCTAACATATATTTTAGGACTGTCAAGAAAAAGCTTGCACTTCGTATGATGCTGTTGCTTAAATCAGCGCCAGGACTATGAAGTTAAGGATGAACAAGAATGTCGAGACCCACAGTACTGGATGGATGTCTTTTGTCTCATTCTTGACGATCTTGACAATGCAGTAGAAGATGAATCCTGCCGCGATACCGTAAGAGATGCTGTAGCAGAGGGCCATGAAGATGCCTGCGAAGAACGCTGGAATAGCGACATCAAGATCATCCCATTCAATCTCTCTGAAGGCCGACAGCATCATGATACCGACGATGATCAGAGCCGGCGCGGTGGCTACTCCCGGAACCGCGCTGACGAAGCTGGCGAAGAAAGCGCTCAGTAAGAACAGGACCGCCACAACCACCGATGTCAAACCTGTCCGCCCGCCGACACCGATACCGGCAGCGCTCTCCACGTAAGTGGTTGTGTTGGAAGTGCCGACAAGCGCACCGACCGAAGTGGCGATTGCGTCGGCGAAGAGAGCTTTATCCATCTTGGATTTGAAGCCTGCGCTGGATTCGAGAGCTTTCATGTCATCATCGGAGAAGATGCCTGTTTTGCGGCCGGTGCCGATGAAGGTGCCGATAGTGTCAAATGTGTCAGCCAGACTGAAGGCGAAAATAGTGACTAGAATCTTCGGCAGCCTGCTGGGATCACTGAACAGAGACAATAGGCCAGGGTTGCCGAAAATTGCGCCAAAGGTCTTTGGCAGTTCTGCCACGGCTTCACTGAAGCTGATGGTCTCAGCAAACTTGGTGATGCCCAGCGGAATGCCGACCAGTGTGGAGATGATAATTCCAAGCAAGATGGCTCCTTTGACCTTGCGGACAAGGAGGATAATGGTCAAGACTAATCCGAAGATAGCCAAGAGTACTGGAGCAGTGTTGAAATTGACCAGAGCCGGCACAGCTGCCGAGCTTCCGACAACGGTGAAACTCTCCGCGATCTGAGATGCTTCAGTGGCTGAGCGGAGCACTTCGGGGTCGCCCAACAGGGAGTAGGTCCCAGGGTCGAGGGTGAAGCTGAGCAGCCCAGCGTTCTTGATGCCGATGTAAGCGATAAAGACACCAATACCGCCGCCGATGGCGTTCTGCAAACCAACAGGGATTGACTTGATGATCAGCTTGCGAATTCTAGTTACTGTGATCAGGATGTTGATTAGACCGCAAATGAAAACCATTGCCAGCGCTTCTTGCCACGCGAATCCCAGGCCGAATACCACAGTGAAGACGAAGAAGGCATTCAGGCCCATTCCCGGGGCTTGAGCATAGGGAACATTGGCAAAGAGTCCCATGACTAGAGTTCCGGCGATCGCTGCGATGATTGTTGCCAGGAAGACTGCGCCCCAAGGCATACCAGACAGCGAGAGCAGCGACGGATTAACCATGATGATGTAGGCCATTGTGAAGAACGTGGTTAAACCGGCTAGTACTTCGGTACGGACATCAGTACCATTTTCCCTCAGTTTGAAAAAGTTCTCCATGTCGACTCCTCCGTTTTTTATTTTGCTTAGTTTATACAAGAGATCAGAAGATCTCCGATCTCCTAAGCAACGAAAGAAGCTTCAACGAAAAAAGCCCCAGCAAGGCAAAGAGCAGCACCGGATTTGGAAGCCTGCCGGTTTTTCACGAATATTATCGGCTAATTCCATATTAAATGTACCACATAATCCGAACAATGTAAAGTATTTTTTAGACTAGGCCGTGACGGTTCGCGTAAATGGCGGCCTGAGTCCTGTCCTCGCACTGAAGTTTCGACAAAATGTTAGACACATGCGTCTTGACCGTCTTGATACCGATGAACAGCTCGTCGGCGATTTCCTGGTTGCTTTTCCCCTGGCCAATCAGTTTCAGCACTTCCAGTTCGCGCTCGGTAAGGGAATCATGCAGCCTGGGTTCTTGCCTGAGCATGGACTTCAGCATTTTGGCGGCAACTGCAGGTTCAATCACCGACTCGTTCTTCACAGCGCCGCGGATGGCTCGGACAATCTCATCGGCTTTGGCTGTTTTCAACAGGTAGCTGGTAGCCCCGGCTTCCAGCGCCGGCAGAATTTTGGTTTCATCGATAAAACTTGTGAGAACGATGATTTTCGCCTCAGGCCTGATTGCCAGGATACGCTTGGTGGCTTCGATTCCGTCCAGCGGTTCCATCACCAGGTCCATGAGAACGACATCAGGCGCGGTGGCGCGGCAAAATTCCAAGGCGGCCAACCCGTTTTCCGCCTCGCCGATCACGGTTATATCCGGTTCGGTTTGCAGATAGGCGCTCAACCCTAGCCTGACCATCTCATGATCGTCCACGATTAGGACTTTGATGCGGTTTTCAGCCATGCGTTCACCTACCTTCTGATTGGGATTCTCACTTCCAGCCTGGTGCCTTTGCCGGGCACAGAAATCCACTCCACCGTGCCGCCCAGTTCATTGACTCGCTCCCTAATTGTGCGGATGCCGAAGGATGTCTTGGGAATACTCGCTTCTGAAAAACCGACGCCGTTGTCAGCGATGGAGAGATGGACACGGCGGCCTTGATCGAGACTCTCAAGCCGGATCTCCACTTCGGACGCTTGAGAATGGCGAAGAATATTGGCCAGGCCTTCCTGGAAGATGCGGTACAGGTGGTTCTCGATGTGGGCCGGCAAGATCAGGTCGGCCACTTTCAAATGACACTTGATCGGGATTTTGGCTGCCAACTCCTGGGCCAGAAGGCGGATGGCATCGGCCAGCGGCCGGTTTTCCAGCGTCTGGGGCCGCAGCTGCAAAAGCAAAGCCCGCATCTCGGCCTGAGCCTGGGCGGCCGATTGTTCGATCTGGCGCAGCAGCTGCGCGGCGCGGACAGGATCCTGATCGAAGATTTTGGCTGCCGTGGCGCTGGTCAAAGCGATGGCAAACAGCTGCTGGCTTACAGCATCATGCAGTTCCTGGGCGAGCCTCTGTCTTTCTTCGGTCACGGCAACGGATTTGGCCTGCTGAATCAACTTCTCGTTCTCCTCCGCCAGGCGCTGGAGCGACGAAACCTGAGCGTCGATTCGGTCGGCCATTTCGTTGAAAGCCGACGCGATCTCCCCCAAATCCCGGTCTTTGGTGAACGGCAGCCGATAGTTCAGATCTCCGTAAGCCAAGGCTTTTACGCCGTAGGAGATCTCAGAAATCCTGCTGTGAAGGCGTTTGGAATACAAATAGCCAAAAACCGCGGCCAGACCCACAGCGGCCAGACAAATGGCCGCGGCATATGCCAGGTACTCGACAGCGGCAATTTCAATATCCAGCACCTGCAGGGCAATCCACATCAAGATGCAGCATCCGGCGGCGATCAGCAGATTGCTGAAAGTGTAATACCCGATCCATTTCCAGCGGAAGTTGTGCATCGCTAACGCCCCTTGGTCAAATTCGGCGCACTGTGACACTGCCAATCCTGTACGAAACGGTCAGGTTCAGTTTCCGTTCCGCTTGGTCATAATCGACGGTTTTCACCTCAAGGGCCACGCCCACACCTTCATCTGAGCGATCCAGGATCGTGGCGTCGCCGATGGTCACCCGGCATTTGGCGTGGAGCGGCAGATCACTTGGAATATAGATATCGAGATCCCCAATTGAACTGTGGATTTCAAAAAAGATCTCCTTGTTGGGAATCACAGCTTTGGTCAGATCCAATGTGATATCGCCGATAAACTGGTTGAGGTACAGATCGTCTACGTACCAGGAAGTTTGGTTTCGGGACAGGCTTCTGACAATGAAACGGTTGGAAGCCCGGCGTTTTTTGTTGAGGAGGATCTGGATGCCTAAAGCAATCAAAAGGACAGGCCAAACAAAGCCCCAAGTGACTGTGAAGCCCTCGATGCCCAGTCTGGGGATCAGAAGGTGCAGCCCTATGAGGGTCAGCGCCACCCCGTAAATCAGGGAGTTGGCCTTGTGAGCCCGGAACCTGGACATTATAGTGTCCCAGATGATAATCCGCAGTCCCCATAATACCAGGAGCGCCGGCCAATACTTGACGAATGCCTGCCAGGGAGTGATGGGGATCAAGCCCAGGTTGGCCAACAAGTATCCGGCACCGATCAGAATGATCAGCACAGGCAAAGCGGGAATCAGTGATATCCGCATAAAACAAACCAGCTCCTTCAGACAATAAGTTCATTGAAACCGCGCCGCTTTCCTTCTGATCCCATTTTACTGGTTTGGGACGAATTATTAACCGGCTGGGGCAGGTGAGCGTCTCCGCCTTAAGGTTGATCTTTCTGTTAGGGACGGTAAAACTTGGGAGCAGGACAGAAAGGATTTGCTGAACAAAGATTGTATATTTGTATTTAGGCAAAAGTGCCAATCTATAAAAAACAGAAAAACCTGGGAAAATTCCAGAAAAAGGAGGGAAGGCCACTTAGAATCCTGTATTTTGACAATTGTTAAAAATAACTTTGGGAGGTACAATCAT
>FIZJ01000016.1:139379-220041 GCA_900019385.1 uncultured Clostridia bacterium | reverse complement strand
GAACTGATCGGTCTCTCTGTGGATTCAGTCTACTCGCATATTGCCTGGCTGCGCCGGATTCACGAGCTTGAATGGAAAGGCATGCGCAATGTGGAAGTAAAATTCCCCGTTATCGCCGACATCTCCATGGACGTCTCACGCAAATACGGCATGATCCAGCCGGAGCAGTCGACTACACAAGCAGTGAGGGCTGTCTTCGTCATTGATCCCGAGTCAAAGATCCGGGCCATCATCTACTATCCGCTGAGTACAGGTAGAAACTTTGATGAACTCAAGCGCCTGGTACAGGCTTTGCAGAAAGCTGACGCCGACAGTGTGGCCACACCTGCCGACTGGCGGCCCGGCGACGATGTGATCATTCCTCCTGCAGGTTCGTGCGGCGTTGCCAAAGACCGCATGGAATCCAGTGGAGAAGACATGTACTGCCTCGATTGGTTCATCTGTTTCAAGAAATAAAAACAGTAACGGCCTTCCCCCAAGGCACCATCAGAGGAAAGCTGCTGGAATGATCGAATTTCAGCAGCTTTTTCCGGTTTTTACAGGAAATAACATTTTCGATGACGAAGTTCAATATGGCGACTCTGGGCGAGCCACCGGCGGCCGCGGGGGAGGGAGATGCGGTGAGCCTTGAAAGAAAGATAAAGTCTGTCCGTCTGCGGACGTATGTCATAGTTGTTGTGGCAGCAGCAGCAGTATTCTTCGCAACCAATTACCTCTTGATCCAGGCCATCAGAGGTTATTTTTTTAGGATGCTGGAAACGCAATCGGTCAACTATGCCCAGAATTACTCCCACAGTCTGACCAAAGCGGCGCAGGCTTACGAAGTGATCAATGAATTGATGGCGAACCAGATTCTGACGGCAAGCAAGGCCACGGCCTTGTACTCGAATGACCTGACCAACGAAGCCGCAGCAGAGCTTGCAGAGATGCTCGGTGTTGACGAGATCTATTTCTACAGTGCCGAAGGGGTGGTTGAACACTCCAACCGTACTCATTACGTCGGTTGGGTTGCGCGACCCGGCCATCCCGTGCACGATTTCATGATCAGCGGGCTGGATTCGCTGGTGGAGGATATCCGGCCTGATTCTGAATCGGGAGATCTCTACAAATACGGATATTTCCGCCTCGACGGCGGGCGCTTTGTGCAGCTCGGCATCAGCGCTGAAAGAGTGGAAAGCATTCAGGAAGCGTTCAAAGTGCAGCGCCTGCTTGACGAGTTTGATGACCTGGAACTGGTCGACCATGTCTGTTTCATTGATGAGAGCATGACTGTGGTAGCCAGTACAGACCCAAGCGTGATCGGCCGGGTGGTCGAGGACTTGGCGCTTCGGTCGGCGATCGAAGCAGGCGAGGCTTACGCTCGGGTTGGGGAGACCCATCACGAAAACGGGCGGAACTACGAAGTGTATGTCCCTGTCTACCTGGGAGAACAGCGCTTCGGCACCTTGATTATCAGCCAATCCCTTGATGCGACTAACAGACTGATCTCTCAGGCTTCGCTCTTAGGTTTGTTTGCCATTTCCGTGTTCTTTCTCGGCCTGATTCACATTGTGACGTTGAATTACAGGCACAACAAGGACCTGATGCATCTGGCATACTACAACTCGTTGACCAAGCTGCCCAATAAAGCGTATCTGGAACGGGTTTTAGGCGATGAACTCCGGGATCCGAGTTCAGGAAAAAAAGCAGTCTTGGCTATTCACTGCAAAAACTTGAGCGTCATCAATTCAACCTACGGCTTTCACATCGGTGACCAAGTGCTCCTGGAACTCGTGGAGAGGCTGCGGCAGTTCGATGTGTCCGGATCTGATCTGTTCCAGTTCGCCACCCACCGCTTCATACTGCTTGTCAAGGATTACCAGTCCAAGGAGGAGCTCGAAGATCTGGCCTGCCGGATTGCCGCGGCGGCAGAGCAGCCCCTGGATACGGTGGGTGTGAGCCAGCATATGATTGTCAAGATCGGTATTCTGGAGTTGACAGATGCGCACTGCAGCGTGGATGACGTGTTCACTAGGCTGTCGATCGCCATCGACTACATCGAGCAAGAGAATGGGCGGAGACATGCGTTCTTTGACGCAGACATGAAATCCCGGCTGGAGCGCCGGGAAGTGATCGGTAGAGAACTGCGGTCATTCTTGAAACAGCCTGATTCCGGTGTACTCCACCTTGCATATCAGCCCAAGATCAATCTCCGCACCAACCGGATAGTCGGGTTCGAAGCCTTGGCCAGGATGAATTCCCCATCTTGTGGCCCGATCTCCCCGGTTGAATTCATCAACATCGCGGAACGGCAGAACTTGATCGTTCCGCTTGGATATTGGGTGCTGGAAACTGCGTGTCAGTTCGCCCGCCGGTTGATTGAAGAAGGGTACCCTGAGCTGACGGTTGCCGTGAACATTTCCGGGATTCAGCTCGCTCAGGCCGATTTTGTGGAACGGGTAATCGAGATTGTCCAAAACGCGGGTATTGCGCCTGATCACCTGGAACTGGAGATCACTGAGTCGATTCTTATCGAGGGACTCGATGACACTCAGGCGCGCCTGGCCCAGCTGCGCAGGGCGGGGATCGGGATCGCCGTGGATGATTTCGGCACCGGTTATTCCTCGTTCTCCAGGCTGGGTGATCTGCCTATTGACGCCATAAAGATAGACAAGCATTTCATTGACGGTATTCTTAAAGAAGAGGATCAGAAGTTGATTATCCGCGAGATTATCACAATGAGCCACAAGCTGGGGCTGACGGTGGTCGCGGAAGGTGTGGAAGAGGAGAAACAGATGCAGTACTTAAGGGAAAGCGGGTGCGATATCATGCAGGGCTTTCTCTTCAGCAGAGCGCTGCCCAACGGCGAAGCAATCAAAAAACTGAAGGAGTTCATTCATTAAGCATTTCCACAAATATCTCCACGATCTCAGGGTCAAACCTGGTGCCGGCCAGTTCTCGCAGCCTGGCTGCGGCGGCTTTCTTGCCGATCCTTTTTTGGTTGGGTGTCCCGCTGACCAGTGTGTCGTAATAATCGGCGACGGCGATAATTCTGGCCAGCTTTGGGATTTCTCTGCCGCTTAAGCCCTGCGGGTAGCCAGAGCCGTCCCAGTGCTCGCAGTAGTTGAGAACAGCCTGTGCCAGTTCCAGCGTTTGCTCGGCAGAGCTGAGAATCTTGTAGCCGACCACAGGATGCTGCCTGTACTGCTGCAGCTCCCGTTCAGACAGTTCTTTGCCGGTGTTGAGCAGACCCTCGTCAAGGATCACTTTACCGATATTGTGGAGATAGCCTGCTTCTTTCAGGATATAGATTTCCGAGAGGGGCAGGTTCATTTTTCTTCCGATCTGTTCGCACAAAACGCTCACATTTCTGGCGTGCTGGGCATCGAATGGGCTTTTAGCATGAAGCGTGCTGACGATGGAGTTAATCAGATTGCTGGAGCGGCGCCTCCTAGCTGTGAGTTTTTCGGTGTACATTTTCTTGTCCGCCTGGGCGATAATCTGCCAGATATCCTCGTCCAGCGAATTTTTTATGCTGGTGCCCAGGGATATGCTGTCGCAGAAGACATTGATCTGTTCCTGGGCGAACTTGTTTTTGATCTTGGCAGCTATCCGATCAGCCATTAGTTCCGGAGTCTTGGGCAAAATAATCAGAAACTCGTCGCCGCCAAGGCGGACGACAAAATCTGTCCTGCGCACCGAACTCTTCATGATGGCGGCAGCCCTTTTTAGAAACATATCTCCGGTTTCATGGCCGAAAATGTCGTTCGTCAGTTTCAATCCGTCGGCATCGCCCATGATCACAGAGATAGGCAGGTTTTCTTCCACATCTATGTTTCTCAGCTGTTCGTCCAAATACCTTCGGTTGTACAGATCAGTCAGCGGGTCATGGTAGCTTAAGTATGTGATCTCCGCTTCCGCCTGCTTTCGGGTGGTTATGTCGGTGAAGGTGACTACGGCGCCAACCACTTTGCCATCTTTATATTGAGGGAAGGAGTAATACTCGGCGTGGAAGCTGCTGCCGTCAGCTTTCCAGAGCACTTCGTCATCCACATGTACTCCTTTGCCTTGAGTCAGTGTGCTGAGAATCTGGCACTCTTCAATGGGAAGAGGGCTGCCGTCAATGCGGCTGTGGTGGATCAGCCAGTGCATGTTCTTGCCCAACAGATGGCTTTGATCCTCATATCCCAGAATCCGAAGACAGCTTTGATTGCAAAACGTGCAGTGCCCTTCCAGGTCGATACCGTAAATGGCTTCTGCCGCCGAATCGAGGATCAGCTGCAGCTTTTCCTTTTCTTCCTGCAAAGCCCAGTTCGCCTGGTTCAGCTCCAGCGCTTTCTCCCGCCGTTCCTTGGCGTTCCAGACGGCGTGGAGCACGCTCGCAGCCACCAAAATGACGCCCATGATCGAAAGATAAGGGCGCAGATCATATGTGTGGCTCAATAATAACAGGCTTGCCAAGATAAGGATGATCAATGCCAAGACAGCTGTGGTGCCCTGTGTTTTCATTCACATCATCCTAAGTGCGGAAGATTTGCAACGCACATTAATTCATTGCTGATGTTATCTTGCACCAAATTGTGGCAGAAGTCAAGGAAGCTTGTACCTCTAATCCAGCAGATATCGTCCGCCGCAGGAAGGAATAGAGAGCTAAATGGCTAATCCTAATATGATGCGTGAGCAACCTGAGCATTGGACAAACTTGAGTTAAATGACGAATTGGGAAATTCAACATATTTGCTCCTTTTTTATGGCAAAATCGTACTGAATGTGATAATATAAAACTCGTACAGGCATTTTGGTCTAGCCGTTGGATCCACAGCGCCGAAGAAATGGGGGTAGTTGCGTGTCCAAAGAGATCATTGAATCGGTCATGAAGGCCGAGGAACAGGCTGAAGCTATTAAGAAGCGTTCGGAGAAAGAGGCTCGGGATATCATCGCCAAAGCTTACAACGAGGCCCGGGAGCTAGAGCGGCAGATGATTGCCGAAGCCGAAGCCAGGGCCCAGAAGATCATAGACACCAGCCGCGTGAGTGCGGAACAGGCGGTGGAACAAATGAAGCAGCAGGTTTCCGCCGAGTGTGAGCAGATCAAAGCACAGGCTTCGCACCACCTCGAGCAGGCGGTTCAGCTGATCATGGGAAAGGTTGTGAATCCGGATGGCCGTAGTTGATCTGGAGAAGCTGACGCTTGTCGGCCTCAATGTGGAAAAGGATCGGATTCTGGAGCGGCTGATGGCAGTGGGTGTGGTTCACCTCAACGACCTGGATCTTGCTTCATCCGAGGTTTTGGCGCAGTGGTCCCATCTGATCACCAAGGAGGACACGGAAAACGCCGTTGCCGAACTGGACACAGAGATTGAACAGACCAAGCAGGCTTTGGATCGGCTGGCCAAGTATGTGGGCGACAAAAAGGCCATGTTTGTCCCTAAACGGACCGTCACTGTCGATGAGTTTGCCGGCATGGCACATGAGCAATCCCAATGCCGGCAGATCGTATATGACATCCTTCGCCTTAAGCGGGAGCAGCAGGAGCTGCAGAACGAGAAAAACAAGATTCTCAACTTGAGGGCTACCTTGGAACCTTGGCAGGCGCTGCCAGTGCCCCTTGATTTCGCAGGCACCAAGTATACCAGGGTGATGCTGGGCATGCTGCCGCTGTCGGCAAATTTAAGCCGGATCCAGGAAGATCTTGAGACTCAGGTTCCAGCCAGCCATTTGGCTGTGATCGCTTCCGACAAATACCAGCATTATTCCATGCTGGTATGTCACAGACAGTGTCAGGCCGATGCCGAGGCAGTGTTGAGGAAACACGGTTTTGCGCCGGCTTCCTTTGGGGAGCTAAGCGGCACTGTCGCCGCCAATATCCAGCGCGCCAACGAGGAAGCAGCCGCGCTGGAGCGGGCATTTCAAGAAAAAGAAGCGCTTATCGCAGCATATGCTGCCGACAAGACAAGACTGGAGCTTTACTACGACTATCTCGTTGGGCAGAGAGAAAAGCTGCTGGCTTTGACCAACCTTGCCGCCGGCGAAAGTGTTTTCCTCATCGATGGGTGGGTGCCGAAAGCTGTAAGCGCCGAGCTAAAGCGAATACTGATCCAGGATTTTACTTGCATTGTCGAGACCAGGGATCCAGCCGATGACGAGGAGTTCCCGGTACTGTTGGAAAACAACAGCCTCGGCGCCAGTGTGGAAGGCATTACTGCCATGTACGGGCTGCCCAACTGCCGCGAATTCGATCCCAATGTAGTCATGGCACCGTTCTTTATCGGCTTTTTCGGTTTGATGCTGGGGGACGGAGGCTACGGTCTGATCATGGCTCTTGGCGCCTTGTTCGCCATGAAAAAACTGCCTTTGGACGAGAATCAAAAGAAGTATGCGAAACTGGTTCTGTACTGCGGAATATCAACCATGTTTTGGGGTTTGATGTTCGGCAGTTGGTTCGGGCTCGCATATTTTGCTGAAAGGCCTCTTTGGCTTAACCCTGTAAAAGACACTGACGCGCTTTTGACTTGGTCGCTCCTGTTCGGAGTGGTTCACATGTTCGTGGGCATCGCCATGCGTGGTGTCAACCATATTCGAAGAGGCAAATATATTGATGTGCTATGGGATGTGGTGGCCTGGTATGTCTTGTTTACCGGGTTCATCCTGATACTGCTTCCCTGGGTCCCTGCACTTAATCTCGCGGATCCTAGTGCGTACACAGATGTGGGCAAGAAAATGCTGCTCATAGGTGCCGTGGTGCTAATCCTTACCCAGGGGAGGGCTAGCAAAGGGATTATCGGCAAACTGCTGTCCGGTGTCGGGAGCCTGTATGATCTGATAGGGTTCCTAAGCGATGTCCTGTCCTATTCCCGACTGCTGGCATTGGGGCTGGCCACGTCAGTAATAGGGAGCATTGTCAATGAAATTGCGGCTCTTGGAGGCCTGAACAGTATCATTAAGATACTGGTTTTCTGTGTGATTTTCATCATCGGCCACAGCATAAACTTCGGAATCAACGCACTGGGCTCTTTTGTCCACTCCATCCGATTGCAGTACATTGAGTTCTTCGGCAAGTTCTATCAAGGTGGAGGCAAACCCTTCCAACCTTTGAAATACAAAACCAAGTATGTAAATCTAAAGGATTAGGAGGTTGTATTTATGGAATTCTTCTCGGAACAACTAGTCGGCACAATTCTGGCGGTGATTGGAGCAGCGTTCGCGTTCATCATTCCCGGTATCGGGTCGTCGAAAGCAGTGGGAGCTGCCGGACAATCAGCTGCCGGGGTATTAAGTGAAGATCCAACCAAGTTCGTCTCTGTCATGGTTTTGGAGGCTTTGCCCAGCACACAGGCGATCTATGGATTTGTTATCGCATTCCTGATCGTAGGTAAAATCGTAGTCGGCGAAGCCTTGGATTTCGGGTCAGGACTAATCCTGTTCTTGGCCGGCTTGCCGATGGGGATTGTGGGCTATGTTTCCGCGCTTTGGCAGGGCAGAGTGTCCATCTCCGGGATCAACATGGTGGCCAAACAAGGAGGCGGCATGATTCAGGGAGTTATTCTCGCATTGATGGTTGAGATGTTCGCCATTCTAGCTCTGATTGTATCGTTCCAGATTATCGGCAAGGCGTAATATGGAATAAGGATGTGTCCTGAACATGGCAGGATTGGAGCAGTTGACCAACAAGATTTTGGAAGACGCTAGACTGCTGGCTGAGAAAACCGTCCGGCAGGCTGAGGAAGAAGCCCAGTCCATATTGGATCTAGCCCGGCAGCGGGCAGAGACAGAATGCGAAAAAATCATCTCCGATGCCGAGACCAGAGCCCGGGAGCTAAAGGAAAGGATGCTTTCCACTGCGGAGCTCAATGCCCGCAAGGAAAGGCTCAAGGTCAAGCAGGAACTGATCAATCAGGCATTCGAGCAGGCTTTGGAACGGTTGTGTTCGCTCCCTGAGGATCAGTATTTTTCCCTGCTGGTTGATCTGATTGCATCAGCCAGTGCAACAGGCGCGGAAGAGATCGTTCTGGCTGAACACGACCGCCAGCGGCTTCCTGCGGATTTTACCGCTAAAGTGAATGCGAAAGTCAAGGCTGGAAACCTGCCTGGGTCCATGCGCCTGGCGGAAGAAACGGCTCCGATCAAAGGCGGGTTCATCCTCAAAGCTGGAAAAGTGTCTGTCAATTATTCGTTTGAGGCCGTGCTGAAGCAGAACTACGATCATCTGGCTGTGGAAGTAGCAGGCGTGCTATTTTCCTGAAGCGAAAACGAGGGAAGCAAAATGAAAGAATCAACCGATACGAGATACGTGTATACGATATCCCGCATCCGAGTCATAGAACAAAAAATGCTCAGCCCCGCCATGCTGGAGCGGATGATCGAAGCCGGCACCCCGGAAGAAGCTTTGAAAGTGCTTCACGATGCCGGCTACGGCTTTGCCGGCGCTGAATACGGTGTCGGCGATTATGAACGGCTGCTGGGCGAGGAGCAGGAAAAGGTATACCGGCTCTTGATGGAAACTGTGCCTGACATAAGTGAATTCGACTTCTTGATTATCAAGAACGACTATCATAACCTAAAAGTCTACCTGAAGGCAGAGTTTTCCAATCAGGAAGTCAGTGCTGCCCATCTGCTGAGACCAAGCTTGATCCCGGTGGACAGGCTTGCGGATCTTTTCAGGGAACGTGATTTTGCCGAGCTTCCAGCCCCGATGGCCAAAGCTGTCGCTGAGAGCATGGAGGCCTTTTCCAGGACGCAAGATCCACAGATTATTGACTTGGTCTTGGACAAAGCTTTGTACAGCCATATGCTTGAGCTTGCCGGCAGGCTCGACAGCGAGTTTGTGTACAGTCTGGTCAACGCTATGGTTGATCTGACAAACCTAAAGATGCTGCTGCGGACCAAGCTGATCAGAAGGCATTGGGAATTTCTGGAGCCTTTTTTAATTGCTGGCGGCAGTTTTCCGAACGAGTTTTACCGTGAGCTTTTCAGGCTTGAGTTCGACCAGATTTCCACCGCATATACCGATACAGGGTACAGCCGCCTGCTGGCCGAAAGCGTGAACAGTCTTAAGCTTTCCCGCAGTCTGGCGGTGTTCGAAAAACTCTGCGACAACTATTTGATAAGTATGCTGAAACAGACGAAATACGCCATTTTTGGCATCGAGCCTCTGGTTACTTACTATCTAGCCAAAGAGATGGAAATCAAGAATGCGAGGATCATCATGGTTGGCAAAATCAACGGTCTGGGGCAGCATGCCATCAGGGAAAGGCTGAGGGATACCTATGCATAGAATTGGTGTGATCGGGGATCAAGACAGTATCCTGGGGTTTAAGGCAATCGGGATGTCAGTGTTTCCTGTGGAGGATTCATCCCAAGCTGAGATGATCTTGGAGCGACTGGCCCGGGAAAACTACGCTGTGGTCTACATCACAGAGCAGATCGCCAAGGATATGGAACAAGCCATTGACCGGTACAAAGACAGTATGACACCGGCTGTCATCCTGATTCCCAGCAATCAAGGTTCCTTGGGTATCGGCATGCGTAATTTGAAAAAATCGGTAGAGCGGGCAATAGGTGCGGATATCTTGTTTAGAGACGCGTAAGTGACTGTGCAATACAGTGCGAAAGAGGGATAGGGATTATGAGTCATGGAAGGATTGTTAAAGTTGCAGGCCCCCTGGTTGTAGCCGAAGGCATGCAGGATGTGAGCATGTTTGACGTGGTCCGGGTCAGCGACCGCCGCTTGATCGGCGAAGTTTTGGAAATGCGCGGCGATCGGGCGTCAATCCAGGTCTACGAAGAAACGGCAGGCTTGGGGCCGGGGGAACCTGTTTACGGTACCGGGGCACCATTGAGCGTGGAACTGGGGCCTGGGTTGATCGGTACAATTTTCGACGGAATCCAACGGCCGCTGGAAGTAATCCGGGAAATGGTCGGCAGCAATATCACCAGAGGCATCGATGTTCCGGCGCTGGATCGAGACAAGCGCTGGCGCTTTGAACCTTTGGTGGAAAAAGGTGCGAAAGTTGATGCGGGAGACATCATCGGCAAAGTGCAGGAAACCGAGGTGGTCGAACATCGGATCATGGTCCCGGTGGGAGTGTCCGGCACCATTGTCGAAATCACCCCGGGTGAGTTCACTGTCGAGGAAACCGTGGCCAAACTGCAAGAAGAAGACGGAACAGTTGTGGAACTGAAGATGATGCAGAAATGGCCTGTGCGGGTCGGCCGCCCTTACAAGGAAAAGCTGCCGCCGGTTGAGCCGATGGTGACCGGTCAAAGAGTGATCGATACCCTGTTTCCCATCGCCAAAGGCGGAGTGGCGGCGGTCCCTGGGCCGTTCGGCAGCGGCAAGACCGTAGTCCAGCATCAGCTGGCCAAGTGGGCCGATGCGGACATTGTGGTCTATATTGGCTGCGGTGAGCGGGGCAATGAGATGACCGACGTGTTGATGGAGTTTCCAGAGCTGACAGATCCCCGCACCGGCGAATCGTTGATGAAGCGCACCGTTTTGATTGCCAATACATCCGATATGCCTGTGGCGGCGCGGGAAGCCTCGATTTATACCGGCATCACCATCGCCGAGTATTTCCGGGACATGGGCTACAGTGTCGCTCTGATGGCCGATTCCACTTCCCGCTGGGCTGAGGCTTTGCGGGAGATGTCAGGGCGCCTGGAGGAAATGCCTGGTGAAGAAGGCTATCCGGCATATTTGAGCTCGCGCCTGGCACAGTTTTATGAACGGGCGGGCAGAGTGATCAGCATCGGTTCCGAGGGACGGGAAGGGACACTGTCCGCTATCGGCGCTGTTTCTCCGCCCGGAGGTGATCTGTCGGAGCCGGTGACCCAGGCCACGCTGAGAATTGTAAAAGTGTTCTGGGGGCTTGACGCGAGCCTCGCATACCGGCGCCATTTCCCGGCCATCAACTGGCTGCGGAGTTACTCACTCTATGTCGATCAGTTGGAAGAATGGACCAACGCCAATATTTCCCGCGACTGGACCAAACTGCGGGCCGATTCCTTAAGGATCCTGCAGGAAGAGGCGGAGCTTGAGGAAATTGTCCGACTGGTGGGAATCGACTCACTGTCGCCTTTGGAGCGGGTCACCTTGGAAGCGGCAAAATCCATTCGCGAGGACTACCTCCATCAAAACGCTTTCCATGATGTTGACACCTATACATCGCTCAGTAAACAATACCGAATGCTCCAACTGATCCTTGCTTGGTATTACAAGGCATGCGATGCTGTCAGGGCAGGGGTATCCCTTGACAAGCTCTTTGCGCTGCCCGTCCGGGAAAGGATCGGCAGAGCGAAATATGTTCCGGAAGATCAAGTCGACAGCGTGTTCGGCGAGATCGAAGCCGAGTTGAACGCCCAGATGGATGCCTTGACGGCAAAGGAGGTAGACGCGGATGTTGAAGGAGTATAAAACCATCACCGAAGTTGCGGGCCCCTTGATGCTGGTTAAACAGGTGGAAAACGTTAAATACGAAGAGTTGGGCGAGATCGAGCTTCCCAACGGCGAAGTCCGCCTGTGCAAAGTGCTGGAAGTGGACGAGGACAATGCTCTGGTCCAGTTGTTTGAGAGTTCGGCAGGGATCAATGTCGCTGAGAGCAAGGTCCGTTTTCTGGGCAAGGGTATTGAGCTCCCTGTATCCTTGGATATGCTCGGCCGGGTGTTCACAGGGTTGGGGCGGCCTGCCGACGGTGGCCCAGAGGTGATCCCTGAGGCAAGGATGGATATCAACGGTGTGCCGATGAACCCGGCGGCCCGGAATTATCCCTCCGAGTTCATTCAAACAGGGGTTTCGGCTATTGACGGCCTGAACACCCTGGTGAGAGGCCAGAAACTGCCGATCTTCTCCGGCTCGGGGCTGCCCCATGCTCAGCTGGCGGCCCAGATCGCCAGGCAGGCCAAAGTGTTGGATGATCAATCCAGGTTCGCGGTAGTTTTCGCTGCCATCGGGATCACCTTTGAGGAAGCCAACTATTTCATCACTGACTTCATCCGCACCGGTGCCATCGACCGCACCGTGGTGTTTATCAACCTAGCGAACGATCCGGCGATCGAACGGATTTCCACACCCCGGATGGCCATGACTGCCGCCGAATACTTGGCTTTCAAGAAGGACATGCACGTGTTGGTAATCCTGACGGACATCACCAATTACGCCGAAGCATTGCGGGAAGTTTCCGCAGCCCGCAAAGAAGTTCCCGGGCGCAGAGGCTATCCCGGCTATCTTTATACCGATCTGGCCACTATCTATGAAAGAGCTGGCCGGAGGAAAGACAGCCAAGGCAGTATCACTTTAATCCCGATCCTCACCATGCCGGAAGATGACAAGACCCATCCGATCCCAGACTTGACCGGGTACATCACGGAGGGGCAGATCATCTTAAGCCGCGAGCTGCACCGCAAGGGGATCGAGCCGCCTATCGACGTGCTGCCATCTTTGTCGCGGCTTAAGGACAAAGGTATCGGGGCCGGCAAGACCAGGGAGGATCACGCTGATTTGATGAATCAGCTGTTCGCCGCCTATGCCACTGGCAAAGAGGCGAAGGAACTGGCCGTGATTCTCGGCGAAGCGGCGCTGACCGAAACTGACAAATTCTATGCCGAGTTCGCCGATGAGTTTGAGCACAAATATGTATCCCAAGGGTTCAATGAAAACCGGACGATCGAGCAGACGCTGGAACTTGGGTGGGAGCTGTTGGCGATTCTGCCCAGAAGCGAGCTTAAGCGGATCCGCGACCAGTATATCGACAAATACCTGACCAAGTATCTCCCGGAAAGAGGGGAGAGCTAGATGGAGATATTGAATGTCAACCCCACCCGGATGGAAATGGCCAAGCTGAAAAAGAGGCTGGCCGTTGCCAGAAGAGGGCATAAACTGCTTAAGGACAAACGGGACGAGTTGATGAAAATTTTCCTGGAAGTGGTGCGGAGGAACAAAGAACTGAGAGAAAAGGTAGAAAGGCTTCTCACCCAGGCTCATCAAAGCTTTCTTGTGGCCAGGGCGGTGATGTCCGTTCCTGTCATGGAAGAAGCCTTGATGTTTCCCAAGCAGACTGTGGAGTTGAATGTGGCGACTGCCAATCTGATGAGTGTTACTGTGCCCAAGTTCAGCTACGCCACATCTGTTCCGCGATCGGATGAGAGTGACGGCGGTGGAGATTGGGATATCTTTCCCTATGGCTTGGCCACCACATCCAGCGACTTGGACGCTTCCATGCAGCTCCTGGCCTCAGCCCTGCCGCTTATGCTGGAACTCGCCGAAAGTGAGAAGACAGCCCAACTTTTGGCTCAGGAAATCGAAAGGACCCGGAGAAGAGTCAACGCCCTGGAACATGTGCTGATTCCTCAGCTTACAGAAACGATCCGGTATATCACCATGAAGCTGGAAGAAAACGAGCGGGGCAACATCACGCGGTTGATGAAAGTGAAAGACATGATGTTGGAGCAGACATATCGTTATCGGGACAGAATGTGATCCGGCCTAGGTCAAACCGTCAATTCAAGTTCCAGCTCAACAGGGCAGTGATCGCTGCCGAACACCTGGTCATGGATTTTGGCATCCACCAGCTTACCTTCGAGTTCCCGAGACACTAGGAAATAGTCGATTCTCCACCCGATATTCCGTTCCCTGGCATTGAAGAAGTTTGACCACCAAGTGTAGGCATCGGCGCGGTCAGGGTAGAAATAGCGGAATGTGTCGATAAATCCGGCTTCCAGAAGCTTAGTGAACTTGGCTCTTTCTTCAGCGGTGAAGCCTGCGGAGGTGCGGTTGGTTTCGGGGTTTTTCAGATCGATCTCCTTGTGAGCCACATTGAGATCTCCGCAGACAATCACAGGTTTCGCTGTGTTCAGATCCAGCAGGTATCTGCGGAAATCATCTTCCCACCGCATCCTGTATCCAAGCCGGGTCAAACCACGCTGTGAGTTCGGGGTGTAGACAGTAACCAGATAAAAATTATCGTATTCAAGGGTGATGGTGCGGCCTTCTTGATCATGTTCTTCATGACCGATACCATATGATTGAGATATGGGAGTGTGTCTGGTGAAGATCGCTGTGCCTGAATAGCCCTTTTTTTGTAGGGCATAGTTCCAATACTGCTCATATCCGGGCAGTTCCAATTCGACTTGGCCCGGCTGCACCCTGGTTTCCTGAAGGCAGAAAAAATCGCTGCCGCTTTGGTTGAAAAAGTCCATGAAGCCGCGGCGCAGGCAGGCTCTGATTCCATTGACGTTCCACGATACCAACCGCACTGCTGGCCCTCCTCATGCTTTGGTCACATTCCTCATTCGCCGCATGGGAGGATTTAACCTGCTTGAACGGCTGACCGGTCTTTAATGTGTATAGATGAATAGATTGTTAGGAGTGATGATGCTGCTGCTGGTTTGGCTTCTGACAGGTGTTTTCCTAGTCTTTGTCGGTTTGTCGGTGCATGTCTTCAAATGGTATTTCCTGATTTCGGGTTACAACACCATGCCTCAAGATCAAAAGGCCAATGTCGACATCGCCAGTGTCGCCAGACTGATCGGGTTCTGGGGTTATGTGAACGGCGGTGTTTGTATCGTCCTAGGCATCATGTCCGCATTCGGTGTCGACCCCACCGCTGGGTTGATCCCTGCGCTGATTTTGTTTGGTGTTTCCACAACATATCTGCTGATTAGAGCGCAAAGATATGGTTTCAACACCAAAAGCCGCAGGGGTGGGCGGGTACGGTCGGGACGCATCCATCAGTACGGTTCCATTGGTGCCACAATTGTCGCGCTGATTGTGGTCGGGTTGATGATGTTGTACTTCATCCAGCACACAAAAATCACTATTGACGATGATGGGATAGTCATTCACGGGCTGTACGGCGGCACCTACTCATGGGAAACGATTGCCTCCGCCGATCTGGTCGAGGAACTGCCGCGCCTGACCAGGAGGACGAACGGAGCCGCTATCGGCTCTCGTCTGCGGGGACACTTCCGCACTGCAGAAGGGGATTCAATCAAGCTCTTTGTCGACCGCAATCAACCGCCTTTCATTCACTTGATCGGCGACAATCAGATTATTTACTTCAACCTGAAGACACCTGATGACACGCGGCAGGCTTTTGACGCCATCTTTGAACGGCTTCAGCCTTAAGCATTCAATTCGTTCAACAAGGCCTGATGAATCAACCCGTTTGAGGCGGCGATCTCACCGGCATGGAGATCAAACTGGGGTTTTGTGATACCGGATAAAGTACCGCCGGCTTCAGCGACGACCAAGGCTCCTGCAGCCATGTCCCAGGGTTTGAGGTGAAATTCCCAAAAACCGTCAAAGCGGCCGCAGGCCACATAGCATAGATCCAGAGCGGCGGATCCTAAGCGGAGCACCCCCTGGGTTTGAACCACTAATCTGGCATAGTTGGCTATATTGTTTTGCTTCAACTGCATGTCGTAGGGAAAGCCGGTGCACAGCAGGCTCGTTTTTAGATTTGCTGTCTTGGAGACTCGGATGGGATGATCATTAAGCCAGGCGCCGCACCCGTACTCGGCGGCGAACATCTCATCGGCAATGGGATTGTATACAACGCCGATCACCGGCTCTGTATTCTTAAGCAGGGCGATGGACACGGAAAAGTAGGGGAGGCGGTGGGCGAAGTTTGTGGTCCCGTCCAACGGGTCGATCACCCAGAGGAATTCACTGCCGGGATCGCCGAGCTTGCCGCCTTCTTCGGTGAGAATGGCATGCTGTGGGTAGAGTGTGGTGATGGCTCTGATCAGAAAGTCTTCAGATGCCCTGTCCGCATCGGTGATCAGATCGATTTCACCTTTATATTCGATGGAAAAATCATCATGAAGATGTTCCCTAAGGATCTTGCCGGCTGTGAAAGCCAGGTCTTTGACTTGTTCCAAGATCAGTTGATTCATCGTGTTTCACCTCTGTATCAGCACTACAGCTTCAATTGTACCATAAAAAAACCACTTAGGAACAGGTATGTGTTCCGTCCTGGGTGGATCTTGGAAAGGGTGGGAATTTGGCCAGTATTGTGGTAAGGGAACTAACCAAAAGGTACGGTAAGCTTACCGCCGTCAACCAGATTTCGCTTGAGGTTGAGGATGGTGAGATCTTCGGCATGCTTGGGCCCAACGGTGCCGGTAAGACCACGACAGTGGAGGTCCTGGTGGGACTGAGAGACGCTGATGCCGGAGAAGTTAGAGTGTTGGGATTCGACCCAACAACTGAAAGCGTGCAGCTGAAGCGCAGTATTGGCGTCCAGCTGCAGATGCCCACACTGTTTCCCCGCTTGACGGTGGAAGAATCACTCCGGTTGAATGCGAACTTTTTCCCGGATCCTTTTCCAGCGGAGCAAGTTCTGGAATGGGTGGGCCTTAAGGAACAGCGCAAGGTTTATACCTACAAACTCTCCGGCGGGCAGCTGCAGCGGTTGGTGGTGGGGATGGCGATCATCAGCAACGGCCGCATTCTGTTTCTGGATGAACCGACCACTGGGCTCGATCCCCAAGCCAGGCGCAATTTGTGGGATGTCTTCCATATGCTGCAGAAGATGGGCAAGACGATATTTTTAACCACCCACTACATGGAAGAAGCTCAGTATTTATGCGACCGGGTTGCCATCATTGATCACGGCAGTATTATCGCCCTTGGCACACCCAACCAGCTGATCTGCGATCATTTTGAGGAAAAGGCTGTCGAACTATCTGCAATGGACGGCTGTGACGAAGCTATCCTTGAGAAACTGCCGGGAGTAACAAAGGTTCAGGCAGCCCACAACCAGATCACACTGTATTCCACCAATGTGGAAGCGACCATCCGCGAGCTGATGCAGCTTGAGGCGGAGAACCGTCTGGCCGTGAACGACTTGGCAATCCGCAAGGCCAGCCTTGAGGACGTGTTCCTGAAACTTACGGGGAGGAGCATCCGGCAATGAAGATCTTTCTCAATCTTGTTGTGGCTACTCTAAAAGACATGGTCCGGGACAAGATGACCATTTTCTGGTTCATTCTCTTTCCGGTTCTGTTTATGTTTCTTTTTGGGATGATTTTTTCCGGTGGTTCGGGAAATGTAAATTTTGATCTTGGAGTAGTGGTGGAGCAGCCGGATTTCTTTTCCCAGGCATTTCTGGCCAATCTCGGGCAGGTGGAAATGCTCACTGTGCACCATGGGACACTGGAGGGAGAACTCGAGGCGCTGGGCCAACAAAAGCGCAATGCGGTGCTGGTGCTGCCTCAGGTGCAGTTTGGTTCTGATGAGGAGATTGCCGTTCCTGTTTACTACGATGCGTCAAATCAAGCCAACAAAGTGCTGATCTTTATGCTGAGCGAAATCTTCAATCATGTGGAAAGGGGGATGCAGAACCGAGCCAGAATCTTCACCGTTGACGCCAAGCCTGTTCAAGCCGAATCCTTAAGAGACGTGGACTATCTTCTGCCCGGCATACTGTCCATGGCTTTGATGCAGTTGGGCTTGTTTGGGTCTGTGCGACTGGTCTATTTAAGGCAGAAGCGGATTCTAAAGTCTTTGGGGGCAACACCGCTTCCCCGGACTCACATTGTCTTCAGTGAGATTGTTATCCGGCTGCTGATGGCTGCCGTCCAGACTACGCTGATTATTCTCATCGGCCATTTTGTCTTCGATGTGAAAATCGTGGGCAGTTGGTGGCAGGTTCTGGGTGCGGTTTTCTTCGGTGCCGCCGTCTTTGTCAGTATTGGTTATATGCTGGTCACTTTCGCCAAGACAGAAGAAAGCGGACATGGAATCATCCAGGTAGTGCAGTTTCCCATGATGTTCCTTTCTGGAATCTTCTTCCCGCTGGAGTTCCTGCCGGCTTTTCTGAAACCGGTCGTGCGGGCCATTCCCTTGACATATCTCGGTGACATACTCCGTTCTGTGCTCATCGGGACTCCATATGCTTTTGGATTGACGACGGATCTCTTGATTCTGGGCGGATGGCTGACGGTGTCCTTGATTCTGGCAATCCGTTTCTGGCGCTGGGAATAGGATTCGATTGCAGATATGCAATATGCTTGTTACAATAATGTTATAACAGAAAGGAGAGCCGGTTATGATTGAAGTCATTGATGTTTCCAAACGCTACGGAAAACACTTGGCCGTGGACCGAGTCAGCTTCAAAGTGGACAAAGGAGAAGTCCTGGGCTTTCTCGGCCCTAACGGCGCAGGTAAGACGACGGTCATGAACATCATCGCCGGGTACATCCCCATGACGGGGGGCAGAGTTACTGTCGATGGCCTTGATGTTGTGGAAAACGGCCACGAAGTCCGGCGCAAGATAGGGTATCTGCCCGAAGTCCCGCCTGTGTACGGCGATATGACCGTAGAGGAATACTGTACCTTTGTCAGCAGAGTCAAGCATGTTCCCCGCAGGGAGCGCAGGCAGCATATCGGGGAAATCATGGAAAAAGTTCAGATCGCAGATGTCCGCCGGCGTTTGATCCGCAATTTGTCGAAAGGATACCGGCAGAGAGTTGGGCTTGCTGCCGCCATGATCGGCAACCCCGAGGTTTTGATTCTTGATGAGCCAACAGTCGGCCTGGATCCGAAGCAGATCATCGAGATCCGTAACTTGATCAAAGAGTTGGGGGAAACCCATACTGTGATCCTCAGCTCTCACATCCTGCCGGAAGTGAGCGCCATTTGTGAACGAATCGTGATTATCAACCGGGGGCGGATTGTCGCCAGCGATACTCCTGACAACCTATCCCAAAGGCTCGGCGGCGGCAATGATTTGGTGATTCGCGTTCCTGGACAAGCTGAGGCGGCTGTGAGAGTGCTGCAAGCCGTGAGTGATATCAGCGATGTGGAAGTCATGGGTGAAAGGGAGCCGGGCACGGTCGATCTTTTGGTAAAGTCGGAAAGGGATGCCCGTTCAGACATCTTCTTCGCCTTCAGCAAGGCTGAGCTCCCGCTTTTGACCATGAAGCCTTTTGATTTGACACTTGAGGAGATTTTCCTGCAAGTTACTCAAGATCCACAGGAGGGAAGCGACGATGTTAGCAGTGTATCTTAAGGATCTTGCGGCATATTTCCGCACATTCTCCGGCTATGTTTTCATGAGCGTCTTTTTATTGATCACCAGCGTCTTTTATATAACCGGGAATGTTTTCAGCGCTAACGCAGATTTCAACAACACTTTAGGAAACATTCTCTTTATCTTTATTCTTGTTGTGCCGATTCTCACCATGCGCCTGATGACCGATGAGGTCACTCAGAAAACGGATCATCTGCTGTTTACCGCTCCGATATCTTTCAGCGAGATCGTACTGGGCAAGTATTTCGCCGCAGTGACTGTGTTTGCCGTCACATTGCTTTTGACCTGCCTATATCCGTTTGCCATCAGCTTTTTCGGTAACCTGGCGATCTGGGAGATTGTCGGCGGCATGATCGGGTTTTTCCTCTTAGGTTGTGTATCCATCGCTATTGGCGTGATGATTTCCACCATCACCGACAATCTGGTAAGTGCGGCGATTGGGACTTTCGGAGCTCTTCTGGCAATCCTGTTTATTGATTCATTCCGGTCGATCTATCCTGTGGAAGCCAATCCCAACGCGGTGTTCGCAGCGATTTTGGCCTTAGGCGTCGCCTTTTGGGTGTACCGCATGACACGCAGCCATGTGTTGGGGATCGCCGTGGCGGCAGTGGGCTTGGGTTCGGTAGGGCTGGTCTTTTGGCTCAAACCTGAACTGTACCATGGTTTTGTCTATCATCTTTTAGGTTGGTTCTCCGTGTTTTATCATTTTGGCAACTTCCAGCGGGGCGTGCTGGCTTTGAGCTCCATCGTGTACTATCTCAGCCTTGCAGTGCTGGTGCTGTTCTTGACTGTGCAGATTTTGGAAAAAAGGCGTTGGAGCTGAACCAGCTAGTGGAATTAAGGGGAGGGAATAGCGATGAATGATAGCCGATTTCGATTGGTAAGATACGGCGGCAGCGCTGCACTGCTTGTCGCTTTGGTGGTAGCGGTCCTGGTTGTGCTTAATCTGGTTGTCGGCTCTTTTGATTTCCGGCTCGATTTGACCGCCAACAAGCTTTTTTCGCTGTCAACCCAGTCGCAGCAGCTTCTGAAACAGCTGGACCGGGATGTCACTATATATGCTTTGTACCGCACCGGTAGACAGAATCAGACTGTGTCGGAAGTAATCAACCAATATGTGAATGCATCAGACCGAGTTAGTTTTGAGATTGTGGATCCACTGCTGAACCCTCAGTTTGTGGAACAGTACAAGGGAGGAGAAGTCACTCCTGATCTGGGCAGTGTGATCGTTGCCAGCGGCGAGCGGTTTATGGTGCTGCAGCCGAATGATTTCGTGAACTATGCTTATTATTACTATCAAATGCTGCCTGAATCGATTGCCATTGAGCAGCAGATCACCAGTGCCATCGCATATGTTACCACGGATCAAGTGCCGGTGGTCTACCGCCTTGTGGGGCACAATGAGGTGGAACTGAGCTCGAGTTTTGTCGATTTGGCCAAGAAGGAGAACTACAGAATTGAGGATCTGGATCTGTTGACTGTGGATGCTGTCCCTGATGACGCCGCCATGGTGCTGCTGCTGGCGCCTGAGAAGGATTTGACTGAAGTAGAGGATCAGAAACTCAGGGATTACCTGAAAAACGGCGGCAGGATGATCATTATCTTGGATTATACACTGGAGGAGCGCCCTTATCTGGACGGGCTGCTTGCCAGCTATGGGCTCAGGGTCGAGAAACAGTTTGTGATCGAAGGCGATAATGCGTCAAGGGTCACCAACAATCCTTTCTGGCTCATTCCCAAGTATAAGGATCATGCCCTTACTGAACCGCTGGTGGCTGCGCGCCATCTGATGGTGATGCCGGTCGCTCAGCCTGTCACTATCCTGCAGGCCCGCAGAGCAAGCCTTAGGATCGAACCGCTTCTGACTTCCAGCGACAATTCCTGGGCAAAATCCAACTTTGAAGACTTGACTTACAACTGGAGCGAAGGAGATCCCGTTGGCCCGTTCAATGTGGCTGTGTCCGTCACAGACGGGGATGAGTACGGCCCGACACCGGCTAAGCTGGTTGTCATCTCCACATCGGGGGTGCTGGTTGATCAGTTCGATCAGCTGAGCCGCGGTGCCAACACAGACTTTATTATCAACAGCTTCAACTGGCTCAACGAGGCCAAGCAAAACATCACGGTCCGGCCGAAACCGTTCAAAGACACCTATTTGTCCATCACGTATATGCAGCAGCTGATTTTAGCGGGCGTGTTCGTGGTTGCTTTGCCGTTGTTGGTGTTTTTAACCGGGTTTATTGTTTGGAAGAGGAGGCGTAGCTTGTGAGAAAGCGGCTCCAGTGGTTGATCGTTTTGACGCTGTGCCTGGCGCTGCTGCTGTTCGTGTATGGGAGCGTCAACGGTTTGTTCAATATAAATATTCTTGTGGGGATATTCGTTAAGCAGCCAGCGACAGAGCCGGAGACCCCTGCATTGGTTGAGCAGATAGGCCGGTTTTGGGATTTGACGGAAAACGACATTGCTCAGCTGACTTTGATCGGCCCCGGCCAGATTGAAATCACCAATGCCGACGGCCAGTGGCTGGTGAACGATGTTGATCCGGCGCTTCTCGACCAAGCACAGGTGCAGACGGTTGTCCGGCGGTTTGCCACTTTGGAGGCGAGCCATAAACTTGAGGAAAAACCCAGTGATTTGACAAAGTATGGGCTGGACAAGCCCGGCACAACGGCCCGGGCCAAATTGGGAGATGGAAGCGAGAAAGTGGTTTACCTGGGAAACCGCCACCCGACAGAGTATCTGTTTTATGCCCAGATCGATGGCGACGAGGCGGTCTATGCCGTCAATGGCATGTACGGTGTCGCCTTCCAATCCAAGGTTGAAGATTTCCTCATCCGTGAGTTGGCGGCGATTGATCTGATCGATCTGCAGTATCTTTTGATCCGCAACGCGGGGCAGGCGCCAATTGAGATTGTCACCGGCGAATCCCGGTCACCAAGCATGCTCGGCATGGACCGCCTGCGGTTCGTAAGCCCCTATAAGACGCCGTACAGGGTAGCCCACCTGGAGAACTATCCTGACTTTACTTTGGACGGCAGCCCGGTTCTGACACTGCGGGTGAGGGAATTTGTCGACCTTGATCCAGTAGACCTCAATCAATACGGATTGGATCAGCCCCGGGGAGAACTGGCGGTCGCCGACAGCCGCGACTCGGTCCACCTGCTGCTGGGAGCTGATCGCAACGAGACTGAAGTCTATGCCATGCTCAAAGACGGCCATGCGGTCTTTACAATCTACAAAAACCTAATCCGCATCCGCAATGCCAACCCCTTTGATTGGGTGAACAAGTTTTTGTATATGGCGAGCATCGATGACATCCGCCGCGTAGAAATATTCTGGGATGATCAGCATTATCAACTGGACATGAAAAGGGAACAAGTGGTAGTGGAACCGGAGGATGCAGATGGTGAACCCAAGGCTGAGCTCAAGGAGACGTTCTACATCAACGGGATGGCAGCCGAGGAGAGATCGTTCCGGAGACTCTACGGCACAATCATCGGTTTGACTGTGGACGCGCTGATTGAAGGGGAGCCTTTATCAGGCGAGCCAGTGATGACGATTGTCTATTACCACAATAATCCGGAAACAACACCCTTTACTGTCGAATTGCTGCCGTACAGCCGAGATCTCTATGCTGCGCGTATTGAAGGTGTGACCGAGTTTGTAATCGCCAAGGAAAAGGTGGATCAAGCCAAGGCGGAATTGGCGTCAAGGCTGGCTGAGCTTGACCAGGAATAACGAAGGCCCAATTAAAAAGAAGCACCGATCGTGCTTGACGATCGGTGCTTTAAAATTTAAGATGAGCTTCTAACTGCTTTAGCTCCACAGCAGCCAGACCAGGATATACCCAGTGGTGACTGCGGCCAGAGTAAAGGGTACGGAAATCTTCATGAACTGTCCTGCGCTCACCTCATACCCTTCTTTTCTCAGGATACCGATTCCGGTGATGTTTGCCGAGGCGCCTATTGGTGTGAGGTTTCCGCCGAGGGTGGACCCTACCAAAAGCCCGAAGTACAGGATGTACGGAGAAACTCCCATGAGCCCGGCGATCTCGCCGCAGACCGGCAGCATCGTGGCCACATAGGGGATATTGTCGATGAAGGCCGAAAACAGCACCGACGCCCAGACGATCAAGGTGTAGATCAGGAAGAGATTGTCCCCACTCATCCTGACAAACAAGTTGCTGATATCGGTCACGACCCCAACGTTGGTAATGCCGCCGATCACCACAAACAACCCGCAGAGAAGCAATATGGTGAAATAGTCGATTTCGGCGAAAGCAGTGGTAACCATGTCAGGTGATTTTGTGCGGATCACATTCTCGATTAAGCCGACCACGAACAGGCTGACGCAGATGATACCATTGATGGTCTTAGGGGTGTTGGGGATAAATGATGCGATGATTAAAAGCAGTACCATTGCCACCAAGAGGATGCTTGGGAAATAGTTTGTGACCTTGGTCCGTTCCATGGCGTGGATCTTCTGCTTTTCCTTGCGGAAAACCACAAGCAAAATCACGGTAGAAACCAACGCCCCAAGCTGAACCACCCAGAACAATCCCATTTTGCCGTGGAAGACAAAGAAATCCATGAAGTTCATGTCGGCATGCCCGCCGAGCAAGATGGAAGTGGTATCTCCCACTAAAGTCGCCGCACCTTGCAGATTGGATGCAATCGATATTGCGATGATGCTTGATACAGGTGAAATGCCCAGTTTGCTCGCAATGGTCAAGGCCACAGGCGCAATCATCAGCACAGTTGCCACATTGTCGATAAAGGCGGAGATGATACCGGCGAAAAGTGACAAGGCGATGATCGCCCACTTTACAGTCGCTGTTTTCTCGATCAGCATGTCCGCCAGCAGATTTGGCATTTTCGATTCTGTAAAGAGGGACACGATACCCATGGTGCCGGCGATCATCATGATTACATTCCAGTCAATGGCGCTTAATACTTCTTTGAACGGCACAATGCCGAGAATTACAAAAATCGCCGCCGAGCACAGAGCAACGTAGGCGCGGTGTTTTGGAAGACTGAGCAGCAGTATGTAGGTCAAACCAAACAAGATGAGAGCCACAATCTTCAACGACATTTAGATTCTCCTCTGCCACTATTTTTTTGTATTCAAGTGCAATAACACAACACTTAGTATAACATACGTTGCGCTCGTAGACAACGACAAAAAGGAAATAATTAATATAAATGACATTGATGTTAGATAAGTCTAAAAATTTAGCCTCGCTCTGTGGAAATGGTTGACGCCCTTTGGCAATTTGAGTATAATTCTTGTGGTCTCCGTGGGCAAACTTAGAGTAATCTAAGGACGCAAAGCTATAGGGGCCATCAGAATTGGTGGCCAGCCAGCTGCCGGAAATAACCCGTGGGCGTTTTTGGTGCCCATGATTATTTCTGCTAAGAGGAGTGTATTTGATGGTTGAAATGAAAAGAGTGAGCAATGTTGTCCGTCTCACTCAGCGCCGGGGTGGCGCAGAATCCTGTGCGGACGAGCACTTGCCGATGCAGGCAGGCGAAGGCGGGGCAGAGCCGGATCTGGACAGAGACGGCACGATCGCAGTCAGCGGCGGTGTGATCAGCCACACGAAGCCGGCTGGGAAAGGTAAATGGCCTGTGATCATACCAGGCCGAAATGTTTCAGTATATTATGACAATCAGCTTGTCACCCAACCGACTGTGGTTTTCGACGGGAATCTGCTGCAGGTTGTACCTGCCCAAAAGGCACCGGTCAGTAGGTTCAAGGTTCATGTTTCCGAGGACCGGACGGAAGTCGTGCTGTCAGTGCGTTTTGTGCCGGGCAAAATTTACCGGGCGCCTGACTGCCTGCCGGCACAGCGTTTGAGGATTGACGGGCAGGCTGCCGGCGAGATCCCGCCTGAACCTATTGACGAGGGTTTGGTGCACGCTGAACTTAAGCGTCTGGGCATCAAGGCGCCTATTATGCGGAAGGTGATCCAGGCGGCATGCCAAGGCTGTGCAGATCAAGACGTTGTCATTGCCAGAGGGAAGGCGCCCAGCCCTTCGCAAGACGGCAAAGTGGAATACGTCTGCAGTTTTGACGAACGGCTGCCGGTGGAAAATGACGACAGCGAGCGGATCGATTATTACAACAAAGGAGCAATCAACTGTGTCCAGGCAGGAACCGTCCTGGCGTTCTGGACGCCGCCTGTGCTTGGCGAACCCGGGCTGTCGGTGTTCGGCGAAGTAATCGAGCCAAGAGATCCAAAAAACAAAGTGCTCAAAGTTGGCCCTGGTGTCCAGCTCATCGACAACGGGCGGATCGCCGTGGCAACCATTGACGGCCGTCCATGCCTAAGCGGGCCTGATCTGCGCTTGAGCGTGATCCCACTTCTGGAAATCAATGGGGATGTTGATCTGACCACAGGCCATATTGAATTCTATGGTGATGTCCTGGTTAGAGGCAATGTCAACGAAAGCCTGAAGGTGCATGCCGGCGGCCGGGTGGTGGTTGTTGGAGATGTCTATCAAGCCGAGATCGTGGCCAACGGCAATATAGCCGTCCACGGCAAGGTGATCGGCAGCAAGATCATAGCCGGATCCGACCAAACCAGGCTGGTCCAAATCGGTTCGATCCTGGGGCGCCTAATTATTCAGCTGCCCGAGTTGATCCAGGCAGGCAGACAGCTGGAACCTTATTTCGAAAAGACAAAATCGGCGGCATGGGGCGAAGAGTACTTGATCAGGCTGCTTCTGGAAATGAAGTTCGCTACTTTGGACAAGAATCTCAAAACACTGGAACAGCTTAAAGGCAGCTTGATCGACCTGGGCAACCCGATTCTCCACAGGATCGCGAACCTGGACTGTAAACTGGATTCATTCAGATGCATCGAGGAACTCTATGATGAATGCCTCGAGCTGCAGGAAGAGATAAAAGCTGAACTCACCAGCGAGGTGGATGTGGAAATCGATTACTGTCAGAACAGTGAGATTGAAGCGACAGGCAAGATCACAGCCACGGGCGAATTGGTGTACAATTCGAAGCTCACAGCGGGAGACTCCATCTGGATCCAAGGGGAATGCCGCGGCGGATCGTTGAATGCTCAAACGGGAATCGCCTCCCATGTGCTCGGCTGCCCCGGAGGCACGATCACTCACGTCAGGGTAGCGGCTGACGGCACGGTCAAGGCCGACTTGATCCATTCCAATGTGAATCTTCAGTTTGGCATCTATACATATCCAGTGCCTTATGAAATGTCGCAGGTGGCATTCACTCTCCAGGACGAGAAGATAGTTGCCAATTACACCAGAAAGCTTACGGTCTAGAACCCTGGCACTGCCTGTATCTTCATCCGGCAGGATTTGCCCTGCTGCTCATCGTATTATAGATATGGACACAACAAGGATTTTGGAAAAGGAGAGTAAGCAATTGCAGCGGCGTAAATTTGGCAGAACAGGACTGGAAGTGTCACTGCTGGGCTTTGGGTGTATGCGTTTGCCTACTGTGGCCGAACCCAGGCTCGACAGTGATGTGGGCAACATCGATGAGCAGCAGGCCATTTTCCTGATCCGCCATGCCATCGACTACGGTGTAAGTTACATTGACACAGCGTACAATTACCATGGCGGCAAGAGCGAGGTCTTGGTTGGAAAAGCGCTGGCCGGCGGCTACCGTAGCCGAGTTAATCTTGCGACCAAGCTCCCGGTGTGGCTGGTGGAATCGGAAGCGGACTGTGATCGAATTCTCAATGAGCAGCTGGCAAAACTGGGGACAGACCACGTGGACATGTATCTGCTCCATGCATTGAACAAGAACACCTGGCGGGACAAGGTCAAGAAACACAACATCCTGTCCTTTTTGGATCGGGCTGTGGCCGACGGCCGGATCAAACACGCGGGATTTTCGTTTCACGATGACCTTGACACATTCAAAGAAATAGTGGATGGATATGGCTGGGATTTTTGCCAAATCCAGCTGAACTACATGGATCAGGAATACCAGGCTGGTGTTGAAGGGCTGCGCTATGCGTCTGACAAAGGTTTGGCCGTGGTGATCATGGAGCCGCTGCGGGGAGGGAGGCTTGCCCAGAATGTCCCTGACGAAATCCAGGCCGTCTGGAATCAAGCCCCTGTGAAGCGCAGTCCGGCAGAATGGGCATTCCGGTGGGTAGCCAATTTTCCGGAAGTATCAGTGATCTTGAGTGGCATGGGAAGGCTGGATGAAGTTAGAGAGAATCTCAACACCATGGCTGATGCCAAGCCGATGTCCTTGTCCAAGGAAGAGCTAGATTTAATAGAGCAGGCCAGGCAGCTTTACCAGCAGCGGGTTAAGGTCAACTGCACGGATTGCCGCTACTGCATGCCCTGCCCGCAGGGAGTGAGTATTCCCCGTGTTTTCAGCATCTTTAACCATGCCTCCATATACAATGTTCTCGAAGAAGGGAAAAGGCAGTACAGCCATCTGATCAAAGAAGGCCGCGATGCCTCCCGCTGTGTCGAATGCGGCAGCTGCGAGTCGGTGTGCCCGCAGAATCTGAAGATCATTCAATACCTGCAGGACGCGCATGACGCCTTGACTTGAACAGGAACATGGTGATCGTTCCCGTCATATGATGATAACGTTGCATTTGCAAGTGGGAAGGAAGAATGGTATGGATGTTTCTGCAGGCGAAATCTTGTTTGCTTTTGGGCTGACGCTGCTGGCAGGCTTGTCCACTGGTATCGGCAGTGCTTTGGCTTTCTACACCAAGCAGACTGACCAGAAGTTCTTGTCGGGCACCCTTGGGTTTTCCGCGGGAGTGATGATCTACGTTTCGTTTGTGGAAATATTCGCCAAAGCCAACGATGCTCTGTCTCACGCTTACGGGGAGGGCAAAGGGTACTGGGTTACTGTTGTCGCCTTCTTTTTAGGGATTCTTTTGATTGCTCTGATCGACAAGTTTGTCCCCAAAGGGGAAAACCCCCATGAGATCCGTGATGTCAGCGAAATGACTGATCAGCAGCTGCAAAAACTCAACGCCGAGAAACAACTGCTCCGGATGGGGCTGTTTTCGGCGCTGGCCATCGCCATCCACAATTTCCCCGAAGGCTTGGCCACTTTCATCAGCGCCATACAGGAGCCTACATTGGGAATCAGCATCGCCGTCGCCATCGCGATCCACAATATTCCCGAAGGCATAGCTGTGTCGGTGCCCATCTACTACGCCACCGGATCAAGAAAACAGGCATTTGTGTATTCGTTTCTGTCTGGATTGTCCGAGCCTCTGGGGGCGATTGTGGGTTACTTCGCGCTCTTGCAATTCGCGAGCGATGTCATGTTCGGTATTGTCTTTGCCATGGTGGCAGGCATCATGGTGTACATTTCCCTGGATGAGCTTCTGCCCACTGCGGAGAAATACGGCTTTCACCACATCGCCATCTATGGTTTGGTAGCCGGCATGGCTGTCATGGCTGCGAGCCTAGGCCTATTCTAGAAAAGAGGGGATCCACCATTCTGCTCAAGTCGAAAGCCTTCCAAATAACCGTCTGGGTTCTGCTCATATTCTTGATCATCTGGATCGCGCAGCATATCGGCTACATTTTCCAGCCGTTGATTATTCTTGTCAAGACCATCTTCTTTCCCGTTGTGGTGGCCGGTTTTTTCTATTATTTGACCATATCGGTTGTGGATCGGCTTACAACGTGGAAGATCCCCCGGACCGCCGCTATCCTTCTGATTTTCGTGATCTGCGGCCTTTTGCTGCTTTTCTTGATCTTGATTCTGGCACCGATTTTACAGCGGCAGATGACCAGCCTGATTGCGAATATCCCCAGGATTCTCACAGAGATGAACCAAAAGCTGCAGGAACTGCAGGAGTCCACTTTCTTTGCTGAATTCGAGCGGTTCGAGTTCTTCCAAAACCTAACCGGGTACGACTATGCCAAGCTCGTCGATGGTGTGGTCGCCACGATCAGCCAGAATCTGTGGGCGTTTATCGGATCTGTGGCCAACTTTGTCATGGTCGCGCTCACCATACCGCTGATCTTGTTTTACATGTTGAAGGAAGGTTTTCGCCTCACCCCCAGAATTGTCAGTTTCTTCCCTGAACAATATCGAAGGGAAGCCCAAGATGTCCTGGCGGAGATGAACGAAACGATCCGCCTCTATATTCAAGGAATGGTTATCGTCAGCCTCTGCATCGGGTTTATGGTGTACATCGGCTTTTTGATTATCGGTTTGGACTATGCTCTGCTGCTGGCGGCGACCACCGTGATCCTCAACTTCATTCCTTATTTTGGCCCTGTCATCGGCACGATCCCGGCCGCGATTGTGGCGCTGATGACATCACCGTGGAAAGCCTTGGAAGTCGTCCTGATCATGGTGATCGCCAATTATGTGGAGAACCATTTGATCGCGCCGCTGGTGCTCGGCAAGAAACTGAGGATTCATCCTGTGACCATCATTGTCGTGCTGTTGACTGCCGGCAGTTTTGGAGGATTGCTTGGGGTGATTCTTGGGGTGCCGGCGTACGCCATTTTAAAAGTGATTGTCACTCACACTTTCACTTTTGCCAAACGGCTGATCAGAGAGTACCGCTTAAACCAGTGACGGCTGCCGGCAAATATCTGGATTGGAGCTATGCTGCCTATGGATGCTTGCCAATTGGAACGGTTGAAACAGGAAATTATACGCTTTATGATGGTGTACAAGTTCGCCATCGAGGAACTTACGACGAGGATCGAGATTTTAAAACAAGAGTCAGAGTATCTCCACGGTTATAACCCGATTGACCATGTAACCAGCCGCTTGAAGAGCCCGGAAAGCATCTTGCAGAAAGCCTGCCGTAAAGGTGTTCCCCTCAGTTTACCCGCAATCAAGGAAAACATCCGCGACATCGCCGGCCTGCGTATCATCTGCCCATTCGTATCCGACATCTACAAAGTCGGTGAAATGCTGCGAAATCATTCTGATCTTGAGATAGCCGAATGTAAAGACTATATCCAACACCCAAAGCCCAGTGGGTACCGCAGCCTGCATTTGATTGTCCAAGTCCCTGTCGCCACATCTGGACGGATCGAGAAAGTCTGGGCAGAGATCCAAATGCGGACCATCGCCATGGATTTTTGGGCCAGCCTCGAACATAAACTGAATTACAAGTACAATTACCAGATCCCGGAACCACTTCTCAATGAACTGAGAGAAGCGGCCGAATCCATCGCCGTGCTGGACGCCAGGATGGAAAAGATTAACAGGGAAGTGAATCATTTCAAGGCGTCCCATAAGGGTGAAAGCCCACTGGAAGAACTGTGGATCAACAATCAGCGGTTTCATGTGCCCAAAGCGTTTCTGAACATGCTCAAAGAACAGGATCACAGCCCGAAAAAGGATTGAAGCAACATATTGTATAACCTGCGTCCAAGCTTGCAAATAGGAAGAGCCTCGATAAGGGGCTCGTTTTTTTTACATCGAAACCATGTAAGATTTGTGCCGCGAACATCAAAATATGTTGATTAAAATGCAAGTGAGCATGATCTGTATAGTACCGCAGAAGCAGTTGTGGTATAATTTCAATAACCTATACATATTTAATCAGAACTTATACAAATTGATGTTATTTTAACAATGTCGCGAAGTTGAGGTGTGGCGTGTGGACGGAAGCAAAGCTCTAAAAACCACTATAGTGCTTGCGGCACTTGTGTTCGCAGCGGCGAACCTTGTGCTGGCGGCGGCCCCTTATGACAGCTATCTGTTCAATTTCTGGGGCGAGAGAGTCCCGGCGCCTCAAGCCTATATCCCATTGAAACTGGTGGACGGACAATCCCTCGGTGTCGGCCCGCTGCGGCGGCCGCAAGATTTGGCTATCGGCCCTGATCTTAGGGTCTATATCGCCGACTCAGGCAACAACCGGGTGATCCGCCTGTCGCCGGATCTTGAGTTTGAGCGTGAGATCAAGACGTTTGACAACGGAGCCAGCATCGATTCGTTACGCAACCCCAGCGGCATCACAGTGACAGAAAGCAACCACCTGTACATTGCCGATACGGACAACGGCAGGCTTGTGGTGTTGGATCCAGACGGAAACCTGATCCGGATTGTTGCGGAACCAAGCTCATCGGCGAAGGCATTGATCAAAGAAGACTATATCTACCGCCCCCTCAAGGTGGAAGTCGATCCGCTTGGCCGTATCTACGTGTTGGCGGCCAATGTCTACGAAGGAATTTTCCAGTTTGACCAAGACGGCTCCTTCGTGGGGTTCATCGGTGCTCCGCGGGTGAAGGTTTCAGCGGCGGATCTCTTTTGGATGTGGCTCGCCACAGAGGAGCAGCGGGCCCAGTTTCAGCTTTTGCTGCCCATAGAGTATGCAAACATCGGACTGAGCGCCGACGGAATGCTCTATGCCGTGCTCCGGGAAACAGCCGTCAATAAGAACCATGAAATTGTGAAGCTGCTTAATCCGATGGGTTCGGATATCATGCGGCGCTCAAGCCGGCTGCCGATCATCGGCGATATCACAGTTTCCGGGAATGACTTCATCGCCGATTCAGCGTTTGTGGACGTGCTCGGTAGAGATTTCGGCATGTTCAGCGTCCTCGACGCTACACGAGGCCGGGTGTTCACATATGACCACAGCGGAAACCTGCTGTATGTCTTTGGCGGAATCGGTGATGTGCTGGGACGGTTCCGCAATCCGGCAGCCTTGGGAGAGCTCAATGGACACCTGGTTGTGCTGGACAGCCGGGGGTTGACCTTGTTTGAGCCGACAGCTTACGCCCAGGCAATTCACGAAGCTCTGTCCTATTACGACCGCGGTTTTTATAAAGAAGCGGCGGAGAAATGGCGGCTGGTCCTGGATCAGAATCCCGGATTTGAGATCGCCTACAATTGGATTGCCGCCACCGCAGCGTTGGAGCGGGATTATGACACTGCCCTGGCTTATTTCCGGTTGGGACAAGACCGGGCTGGCTATTCCCAAGTTTTTTTATACCTGCGTCAGCAGTTTGTCAATGATCATATCGCCGGAATCATGCTGGGTGTCTTTGCTGTGTTTGTGCTGCTGTTCGCCGGGCCCAAACTGAGAATTGGCGAACGGATCGGCAAATGGTCGGGCTTTGCCGACAATCCCAAAGTATTGGCAGAAATGAGTGCCATGCTGGAGACTGTACCGCCTCATGCCGTGCCGACGAGGAAAAAACGGGAGTATGCCGTCCGCAAATTGGCCGACAGCTTGCTGTACTCGCTGCATGTGATCTTTCATCCTTTTGACGGTTTCTGGGATCTGAAACATGAGCGAAGGGGCACACTTGCAGCCGCCAACATTTTGCTGGCATTGGAGGTCCTCACTTATGTGATCATCCGGCAGTACACTGCGTTTCCATTCAACACACTGAAGGTATCCGAAGTCAATCTCTTCGCTGACGCCATAAGTGTGCTGGTGCCGTTCCTGCTGTGGGTGGGGGTCAACTGGGCTTTCACAACTTTGATGGAAGGCAAAGGCACTGTGAAAGAGATCTACATCATGTCAGCGTACGCCCTTACTCCGATCATAATAGTGAACATTCCAGCGACTATTGTCAGCCATATGCTGGTCCAAAGCGAAGGGAGCTTGCTGATTCTGGCGCGGGTTGTCTCGGTGATCTGGGCGCTGCTGCTGCTTTTGGCAGGGACTATGACACTGCATGAATACAGCGTGCTAAAAACTCTGGTGACAGCGGTGCTGATCGTAGGTGGGATTGCGGCGGCGCTGTTTGTGGCTCTCTTGTTCACCAGTGTTGTTGACCATATCACTCGCTTTGTTCTGACGATCTATTCTGAGCTTAGATACCGATTATAGTGTGCCGGCAGGAATGGGAGGGAATGGCGTGCGGCGGCTTTCTCTATGGTTATTGCTGATCCTGTTCTCCTTGTTGTGCTTGGATGCAGAGTTGGCGGCTTATGGACAGGAACTGCCCAATGGGTATGTCGTGGTGGCGGAAAACGAATACCTGCAGTTATATCTGAACGAGAGCACCACTGAGATCGCTGTGGCCAACCGGGCGAGCGGCCGGGTATGGTACAGCAATCCCAACAACACCAAGGCACAGGAGCAGTTCCTGATTGAATACTTTACACCCCGTGATGATGCGCGGACGATGAACAACCGGGCTGACAGTGTCGCTTACGGCCAGTTCGATATTACACCACTGGAGAACGGTGTCAAGATTGTGTATGTCCTGGGCGAAGAGTGGACCACTGAGGATTACCTGCCGGTATTTATCTCTGAAGAGCGCTTCAATGAACTAATTCTTTCCAAAATCGAGAATGAGAAGGAGCGGAACTTTGTCCGGAGTAACTTCGTCCGTTTCTCATTGGAAAGAATTCCCGAGGGTTATCAGCGCGTCGCTGTCAGCAATCTGGACAAGGACGCTTTGTTCGGGCCTTACACGATTATGACAGAAACCAATCTTGCCGGCCGGCAGAAAGGCGATTTCATCCGCCATGTCTTGAACTCGATTGTGGCGTGGCGCAATGACGCCGGATCGTTGTCCCAGCTCAAGCCGGAGATGGTGGTGTACTTCATCGACAATCCCACATACGTGCGTAAGCCAAACCTTCTGCCGTGGGATCTGGAAGATATGGCGAAGATTCTCAAGGCTGCCGGCTACACCCCTTACGACAAACAAGTGGACAATGCAGAATATGGCTTGGAACCGCCGGAACGAAAAGTAGAGAATTTCACAATTCCAGTCGAGTACCGGTTGGAAGGGGCCAGCCTGGTGGCCAGGGTTCCCATGGAAGAAGTGAAGTACCCTAAGGATGTGTACACCAGCGATGTTTGGGGCTTGCGGGGCGTCCACTGGACGGTCATTCAGGACGAACTGCTGATGAATGCCTTCGGCGGTATCGGCGGAGGCGGCTTAGTGACTTTTCCGCTCCATGCCATCAACCTACTGCCTTATTTTGGGGCTCCCAGCCAGGCTGAATCAGGATACATCCTCATACCGGACGGGTCTGGAGCCTTGATCAACCTGTCTGCGGATCGGGTGCGTCAGACTGAAGATCTCACCCTTCAGCACAGGCTTTACGGCGAAAACCTGTCAAACTTGAGCACTGCGACGGATATTCAGTCTGAAATGGAGCTGCGCCGCCATTTCCAGCCTCAGCAGCTGCCGGTGTTCGGCATGAAGTGTGGCGATGGGGCGTTTCTGGCTGTCATCGAGGAGGGGGACGCCGTTGCCAGCATTGTGGTGAAAACAGCCGGGCGAGTGAATCCAGTCGATACGGTTTATGCCCGCTTCAATGTGATGCCCGTGGGTGCGGTGCAGCTTGCCGTCAGCTCGAGGGGTGGCGGCGGCGCCAACATCAACACATACCAGCAGCGCTTGGTCAGTTCTGATCTCCAAGTCCGCTACATGTTTTTGGAAGGGGAAGACGCGGATTATGTAGGCATGGCCCGCCTTTACCAGCAGTATTTGATCGGGCGCCATGGATGGAAAAGGGTCGATCCGGAACCGGGCATTCCACTGTATCTTGAGCTGATTGGCGCAGTTCATCTCCAACAGCCGATTCTTGGCATTCCCCGGGAAGTGGTCAGACCTATGACGACCTTCGCGCAGGCAGAGGCTATTCTCGATGAGCTCATAAACCTTGGTGTGCAAAACATCAAACTGCGCTACACCGGGTGGTTGTCCGGCGGGGTGGAACACATCTATCCCAATCGGGTACAGGTGGAGAAGGCGTTGGGAGGCAAAGCCGGCTTGCTGGATCTCATCGCGTCGCTGAACAGCAAGGGCGTCGCTCTCTATCCTGACATAACCCAGACCTTGGCGGCCAGAGATCGGCTGGGAGATGGGTTCAGCGTCCACAGCGACGCGGCCTATTCGCTGAATAAGTACTATGTGCAGAGGCAGCTCACAACCGGAACAAATGCGTGGGTGGTGTCGCCCGGCAGTCTAGCAGCGCAGGTCGATGGTTTTCTCAAGGACTATGAAAAATATCAGATTGGGGCGCTGTCGCTGCGTGATTTGGGCGCTGCTCTCAATTCCGATTTCCAGGAAAAAGAACACTTGCTGATCGATCGGGAACAAGCCAAACAGATTACCATCGCCCAGATCGAGAAACTGAGCCGGAATCTTTCTTTGATGATGAACAGTCCCAACGTGTACGCATTGGTCCATGCGGATCACATTCTGAACATGCCTCTCGGTTCCAGCGGCTTTGTCATCTGCGATCAGGAAGTGCCGTTCTACCAACTGGTTGTTCGGGGGTATGTAAATTATGCCGGCGCAGCGCTGAACTACGCAGTCGATTATCGGGACGCTCTGCTGAAGGCATTGGAGATCGGTGCCAGTCCGTATTTCATATGGTCATATGAAGACTCGTCACTGTTAAAAGACACACCGTTCCAGTACTTGCTGTCGATCAACTACCGGTCTTGGATCGATGTGGCCGCTGCCTACTATAAAGAACTGAACAACGTACTCGCGCCGCTGCAGGGGCAGACACTGATCGGCCACAGGCAGTTGGCGGACAGGGTGTTTGAAACCACCTATGAAGATGGGACGAAGATTATCGTTAATTACAACACGGAACCGGTCCAGGTTGGGGATCTCATCATTGATGCCAAAGGTTATCTCGTGACAGGGGGAGAGTAATGAAGATGCGCAAGCCGAAGCGGCGGTTGTTTTCTCTGACTTTGCGCCAGCAGAACACTCTGGCTGGATACTTGTTTTCACTCCCTTTCATTTTGGGATTTCTGTTTGTGTTTCTCTATCCCACGATTCTCTCGGCTGTCTTCAGCTTCAATGAACTGGTAATCACCAAGACCGGGTATGAACTGAAGTATGTGGGACTGGAAAACTACCGCCATGTCTTTCGCGTCCATCCCACTTTCATCAGAGACTTGACCGAAACAACCATAAACATGCTGTCGCAGGCGTTTTGGATTCTGGTCTTCAGTTTCTTCGCGGCCATAATTCTCAACCAGAATTTCCGGGGGAGGCTGATCGCCCGGGCGGTTTTGTTCCTCCCAATTGTCATGGCATCGGGAATCATCCTGAAAATCGAGGCCAGGGACTATATGACCGGAATACTGGAATATGGTATGGAGTCGGTTTCCGCATTTCTGGTCACGCCGGCGTTGAGTGTTTATCTTTCCAAGTTTCAGCTGCCGGATGCCTTGATCACCAATATTCTGGCGGCCATCGAGTCGCTGCCCAATATCATCAGGAGTTCAGGAATCCAGATCCTGGTCCTGCTGGCAGGTTTACAGGCCATTCCCAGATCATTGTATGAAGCGTCGGAAGTGGAAGGGGCCACTGGTTGGGAAAACTTCTGGTTAATCACACTGCCCATGGTCAGCCCGTTGATCCTGACCAACATCGTCTACACAATCGTCGACTATTTCACATCCACATCCAATCTAATCGTGAGCAACATCCGGGCGGCGGCGTTCGGGACACTGGGATACGGTATTGGTTCGGCGATGTCCTGGGTGTACTTCGGTGTGATTGGAGGGATCCTGGTGATCACGTTCGTGATTTTTTCCCGATTGGTATTCTACCACGAGTGAGGGGGCAAGGGAGGGATTAGGTATGGGTGTGATGGAGCACAGATTGCACTGGAAGCGCAGCTTGTTCAGATATGGATGGTCGCTGGCCCGGGCGGTGATTCTGATCGGGGTCTGCTATATCGTGATCTTTCCGGTTCTCAGCAAGCTCGCATCTTCCTTCATGTCCCGCAGCGATCTGTGGGATACGACAGTGGCGTGGATTCCCCGTCATCCGACTCTGCGCAACTATGAACTGGCCTGGAATTACATGAATTACCCTACTGCCTTCTGGAATTCGGTGAAACTGGCAGTCCTTGTCAGTGCTCTCCAGCTTGCTTCCAGCACACTCGTGGGCTACGGGATCGCACGGTTTCACTTCAAAGGTGCCAAGGTCCTGTTCACTTTGGCGATCATCACACTGGTGGTGCCGCCGGAGCTGTTTATCATACCGCTGTACTTAAATTTCCGCTATTTTGACTTTCTCGGGCTCTTGCCTGTGCAGCTGAATTTCATCAACACGGTTTGGCCGGCAGTGATTACGGCGGCTACCTGCACTGGCCCCCGCAACGGTTTGTTCATTTACATCATGCGGCAGTACTTCAAAGGGATGCCCAGAGATTTGGAGGAAGCCGCCTATGTGGACGGAGCGGGAGCCTTCCGGACTTTTTCCAAAATCATGCTGCCGGCTGCGGTTCCGGCCATGGTGACAGTGTTTCTGTTTGCCTTTGTTTGGCAGTGGAACGACTATTATATGACTCAGATGTTCTACAGCAGCGCGACCACCTTGCCGATGATGCTTGACAAGCTGCCCAACAGTGTCCTGGGCATGCGCTGGGAGGCGTCACTGCCGGAAACATCGCTTTTGAACAATACCGGCAGTTTGCTGTTGATTGCGCCGCTGGTCATTCTCTATGTATTCCTGCAGCGTTTCTTCGTGGAAAGCGTGCAGCGCACAGGTATCACAGGACAATAATGTGCCAAGCCGGGGGGGGTGGGAGTCTCAACAAATCGGCGGCTTTATCCTAACAGTTTCCCAATACATAAGAGGAGGTTCATTATGAAAAAGCTGTTGTTATCGGTTGCCTTGGCATTGATGCTGGTTGGAACAGCAGTGGCTCAAGACTATGTGCCCAGCCCGGGTGTGGTGAGCCCGGACAAGATTGATTTCGGCGGTGCTGTGATCACCATTGTCGGCGGTGTCGACGCAAACCACTTCGGCGACGACACAGCCAAAGCAGGTCGGCTGCAGGAGGCAATGGAGCTGTTCAACATCGGTGGGTTTGAGTTCCTGTACAGGCCTAGTGTCGACGTCTCCATGGCTAGAATCATGACTGGCGAAGCCACACACGACATCATTCACAGAGACTGGCGTGACGAGTATTTCACTATGGCAGCTTTCGGCATGCTGGTACCCTTGAATGAAATTCTGCCGCCAGAATACTTCGATTACCTCTACCCGACAGACAATCTGATACACACACAGATCCTGGCCATCAGGGACAATATTTACTCTTTTGGCCATCACTACGGCAACAACTGGCGGCCGACTGCCATGGTTTACAACAAGAGTATGCTGGAGCGGGAAGGCCAGCCGGATATTTATGATCTGTGGAAAAACGGAGTCTGGACTTGGGAAGATGCTGAACAAATCGCCATAAATGTTACAAGAGACACCAACGGCGATGGCGAAATCGACCAATGGGGCTTTGCCTGGCGCCGGATCGACTATGCCATCTACATGAACAACGCCCGCTTCATCAAGATCGAGCCCGACGGCAGATACCGCTACGGCTGGGCTGACGAAGAAGCGATTTGGGTCTTCGACAAGATTGCCGAGTGGTACCGCGAGGGTTACATCGTACCTTCCGACCTCGACGGTGCCAACAGAATTCAGCACGGCACAGTGGCTATGCAGTTTGGTTCTGACCATGCGGAAAACGGCGGCGCAGCCAATAATGGTGATATTATCGTCTATGCTCCGATTCCAATGGGTCCTCATACCGATCACTATGTCTATCCGGAATGGGCGGTCAAGTTCGCGGCCATACCGGTCACTGCTGTCAACCCTGAATGGTTGGTTGCGGTACATGATTTCCTCTTCCAGAAAGAGGACTTGGATTTCGACAGCTGGCTGGCATCCACCATCGCATCCCGTTATCCGAACCGCGAATCGGCTGACCACCTGCTGTATGCTCTGCAGAACTGGCAGGGCGACGTGGAATGGGTGAATGGCTTGGACAGCCCTGAAGTGTCTGTAAGCTGGAGTCAAGACCTCGCGCCGCTGTTCAGGGGTGATGTCGTGCCGCGCACCCATCTTGAGGCAAAAGCCCCTGTAGCTCAATCGCAGATCGACGCATTATTCAACAAGTAAACCTGGGTAATGACCAACTTTTGCAGAAGCTTCACCGGCATAGACTGCCGGTGAAGCTTTTTTTACCGCCGTTTCAAAGCCACCATGATCGAACTTAACCGCACTGTCTTGGTGAGAAAAATGAGGGAAAAGTACAAAAAGAGAAGAGCTGCGATTCCTCCTAAAGCGGATACTGATTCGCCAACCTGGTACAAGCGGAGTGTGTCATAGGTAATATAACCGAAGAGCGAGGCAGGAATGCCGCAGCCGGCCATTTTCGCAACATCGGAAATGCGAAGGCAAGGCCCGGCGTACCGGTGAAGAGCAAGGTACTGCAGGATCGTCTCTAAAACCACCGCCAGGCTGGAAGCGACAGCCACACCTGCGATTCCCAAGTTCAACTGTACACTGAGAGGATAGATCAGCGCCAGGCTGATACAGCGGGGGATCACGTTGTTAACCATCGCCAGTGCCGCATGGCCGAGCCCGATAAGAGATGACTGAAGGGGTGAGTGGAAATACTGAAACAGGTAAAACGGGGCTGTGAGCCGGAGCAATCCAGCCGCTTCCGGCGCCCGGTAAAAAAAGGCAAGGATCTGCTCGGCAAAGACAAACAGGATCATGCTGCTGGGAATGCCGATCAACAGAGAAGCCCGGATTGCCTGAGAGACACGCCGGGTCACCAACCGGTACTGGTGTTTGGCTCCCGCTTCGCTGATGGCGGGTACCAGTGCCACGGCAAGCGAGTAATTGACAAAGCCGGGGAAGAACAGAAGTGGATAGACATAACCTGTCAGCATTCCATACTGCGCGGCTACGGCCGAGGGGTCAAGGCCGGCTGAAAGCAGGCTGCGGCTGATTACTGTTGGCTGTACAGCCCGGAGCAGTGAGCGGAAGAACTGGTTGCCGGTTTGGGAAATGCCGATCTTGGCAAGTTCCAGCAGTTCTATTCTCGACTGAGACGAACGGTGATACCTGTTTTTGACGATCCGGTAGATGGAAGTGGGGCGGAAGGAGAATAATAGATATATCAGACTTGCCAGCTCGCCCGCGGCGCCGGCCAAGACAGCGCCGGCCGCGGCGTATTCCAACCCCCGGGCTGCCAGAAGCTGAACAAGAATATAAAGCAGAGCGATGCGGATGATCTGTTCAATCACTTGGGAAATGGCGAGGGGATTCATATTCTGGCGCCCTTGGAAGTATCCGCGGACGATGCCTGAGACGGCAAGGATCGGAATCATAGGGATCAGTGCCATCAGTGAATAGTAAGCCCGCTGGTCGGCGAGGAACCTGGCGGCGATAGCTTGGCCGAAGTAAGCAAGGCCAAACGTCAAGGCCGATGCCGCCGCCAAAGTGACGGCAAGGGAAACAAACAGGATTCTTCTGATTTTCTGCCTGTCTCCTGAAGCCTCCGCCTCCGCCACCACTTTGGAAACAGCGACAGGCATGCCGAGGGTGGTGACAGTCATCAGCAATCCTGCATATGGCATCACCATCATCTGCAGCCCGATCGCTTCCGCTCCGAGGATACGTGACTGCAAAATGGTGGTGGCGAAACCAAGGATTTTGGTCACAAACCCGGCGGCTGTAAGGACAAATGCGCCTTGAAGCAAGGATTGTTTCCGCACAGACTCACTTCCATTCGTCAGTGTTTGTAGATTTATATGCTGATTAAGTGAGGTATCATGTCTGGAAACCTCTTGACAAGCCAACAGTAAGGATGTATGCTTAAGACATCACCCCACCGGGGAGGGGTATACGAGGGGAGTGAAGACATGCAGAAGAAATTTGAAGTATTGGGTATGACTTGTGCAGCCTGCCAAGCAGCTGTGGAACGGAGTGTCAAAAAGCTGGCAGGCGTCGGCGCGGTTAATGTAAACCTGCTGGCAAAGCAGATGGTTGTGGAATTTGACGAAACGGTCACTGATTCGCAGGCGATCATCAAGGCTGTATCCGATGCTGGTTATGAAGCTCGGGAACCACAGCCGGAGCCTGCTTTCGCCAACGCCGCCGAGGCCCGGCGGAATCAAGCGTTGGCCGCAGAGACTTGGGAATTGAAGGTGCGAGTGTTGGTTTCATTCTTTTTTCTAGTTCCGTTGATGTACCTTGCCATGGGTGATATGCTCGGCCTTCAGCTGCCGGGTTGGCTTGACGGGCCTGAAAACGCGGTTAGTCACGCCTTTGCCCAGTTTCTGCTCACGCTGCCGATTGTCTATGTCAACCGCAGGTATTTTCAAGCAGGATTTAGAGCCCTGTGGCACCGCGCGCCAAACATGGACTCCCTGATTGCTATCGGGTCGTCGGCGGCGGTGGTTTACGGAATTATCACTGTTTTCCGGATCGGGGCCGCACTTGGGCGAGGTGAGCTGGGTCTTGCGGGACACTATCGGCATGACATCTATTTTGAAACCGGAGCGATGATCCTCACCCTGATTACCTTGGGCAGATTCTTGGAAGCCCGCTCGAAGAACAAGACGTCCGAGGCTATTTCCCGACTCCTGGATCTGGCGCCGAAAACCGCTTTCGTCATCCGCGAGGGCCAGGAACAGGAGATTCCCGTTGAGCATATTGTTGTTGGCGACATCATTGTAGTGCGACCCGGCCAGAGTGTTCCGGTGGACGGGATAATCATCGAAGGCAGCTCTGCCGTCGATCAGTCAGCGCTGACCGGCGAAAGCATTCCAGTTGAAAAACGGGTGGGAGACCGGGTAGTGTCGGGAACTATCAACAAAGTAGGTTTTTTCAAGTTTAGAGCCGAAAAAGTAGGGGAAGACACCACTCTGGCCCAGATTATCCGGCTGGTGGAAGAAGCGAGCGCTTCCAAGGCGCCAATTGCCAAGCTGGCGGATGAAATCAGCGGTATTTTTGTCCCTATTGTGATCCTGATCGCTGCGGCGGCAGCGGTGGTTTGGCTGGCTTTTGGAGCCGGGGCGGCCTTTGCTTTGTCGATCGGAATTTCGGTTTTGGTGATATCGTGTCCGTGCGCCTTAGGTTTGGCGACTCCGGTGGCCATTATGGTTGGCACAGGGCAAGGCGCGGCGAATGGCATTCTAATCAAGTCGGCGGAAGCTTTGGAAACCGCCCATAAAGTGGACACGGTAGTACTGGATAAAACCGGTACCATAACTGAAGGCCGGCCGAAGGTTACCGATGTTGTGGTGACCGGAGCGCTGACAGAAGTGGATTTTCTGACGATCGCGGCGTCGATGGAGAGCTCCTCCGAGCACCCGCTGGCTGAAGCTATTCAGGCCAAGGCTGCGGAAATGGGGATTGAACCAAAGCCCACTCAAGCCTTTGCAGCGGTTCCCGGCAGAGGGATCGTCGCGGAAATCGATGGACAAAGGTACATTGGGGGAAACTTGGCCTTGATGGAGGAACACCAGATAGACACTTCCGCTTGGCAAGATCTTTCGCGGCGCTTGGCGGAAGAGGGAAAAACACCTCTCTACTTCGCTAACGACAAGAGGCTTTTGGGGATCATAGCCGCTGCGGATGTAATAAAACCCACAAGCAAGCAGGCGGTGGATCAGTTAAAGGCCAAGGGGATCACTGTCGTGATGCTCACTGGAGACAATAAAAGGACGGCCGCGGCAATTCAAAGACAACTGGGTCTCGATCAAGTCACAGCCGAGGTGCTGCCACAGGATAAAGAAAAAGTGATCCGTGAACTGCAGCAGAGCGGAAGGCGGGTGGCGATGGTCGGCGACGGGATTAACGATGCGCCGGCATTGGCCCGGGCCGATGTGGGCATAGCCATCGGCGCCGGTACTGATGTGGCCATTGAGTCTGCCGATATTGTGCTGGTCAGAAGCGATCTCCAGGATGCAGTCACCGCGCTTGAACTAAGCCGCGCCACAGTCCGCAACATCAAACAGAATCTGTTCTGGGCCTTCTTCTACAACATCTTGGGTATTCCACTGGCCGCTGGAGTGTTTTACCCGTTTTTCGGCTGGACGCTGAGCCCAATGATCGGGGCGGCTGCCATGAGCCTCAGCTCTGTGTTTGTTGTTTCCAACGCCTTGCGATTGCGGCGTTTTCAACCCAGCAGAGTTAAAACAGATGAGCGGAGGAGTCGAACTGTATGAGATCAGATCAACAATACGTGATAAAAATGCTGAAAACCGCCAGAGGCCAAATCGACGGACTGATCAAGATGGTTGAAGATGACCGCTACTGTATTGACATCGCCCATCAGATTATGGCAGTCCAGGCGGTGCTGCGAAAGGTGAGCAAGGAAGTTCTGCACGGCCATTTGAACCACTGTGTGAAAGAGGCGTTCACAGCTGGTGCAGCCCAGGAGAAAATCGACGAAGTGATGGCGGTCATTGATCAGCTGCTGAAAGGGTGAGGCGGGCTTTTACCTGGTTGTACTTGCGTTTGTCCATTGGATTGATTATAATAAGTGTGTGCAGTGCAATGGAACGCTAGATCCGAAATGGCGATGATAGGGGCGAGTACCTGATTCCAGTCTTTTAAGAGAGCCGGTGGGCGGTGCAAACCGGTAAGGCGGAGTTGGGGAATGGGCCCGGGAGCTGTCCACCGAAACCTGCCTGATGCAGCAAGTAGGCTGGTCCGGAAGCCTCCGTTACCGGGCGAAGAGGGAACTTATCTCGGATAAGTTAACTAGGGTGGCACCGCGAGTGATGATCTCGTCCCTTTGGGGCGGGATCTTTTTTATGGCGTTAGATCAGCATGAGGAGGAAGGAACAATGCAGAGAGTCTTTTCAGGGATTCAACCAACGGGAAACATCCATATCGGCAATTACCTGGGGGCGATCAAAAACTGGGTGGAACTGCAGCACAAGTATGAAAGCTTGTTCTGTATCGTGGATTACCACGCCATTACAGTTGAGTATGAGCCAGAGCTGCTTCACAAGCGTGTTTTGGAGCTGGCTGCCACTTTGATAGCGTCAGGAATCGATCCGGAGAAGTCTGTTTTGTTCGTCCAGTCATCGGTACCGGAACACACAGAACTGACCTGGCTGTTCACATGTATCACATCTATCGGCGCATTGGAGCGGATGACTCAGTTCAAGGAAAAAGCGGAACGGCATAAGGGAGCTGTTTTTGCCGGGTTGATGAATTATCCGGTTTTGATGGCCTCAGATATTTTGATCTATAAAGCGGAAGTTGTACCGGTTGGGGAAGACCAGATCCAGCATTTGGAGCTGACCAGAGAAATCGCGAGGCGGTTCAACTCCATGTTTGGGGAGGTGTTTCCAGAGCCGCAGCCGATTTTGACCAAAACTGCCCGGATCATGGCTTTGAACGATCCCACCAGCAAAATGTCAAAGAGTATCGAAGGCAGTTATATTGCCATGGACGACGATGATGACACGATCCGCAAGAAAATCCGCCGCGCAGTGACGGATGTGGGCCCGCAGGGCGGAGAGATGGGGCCGGGTGTGAAGAACCTTTTCACACTCCTGGAAGCCTTCGCCGAACCAGCGCTGGTTGAGCGATTCCGGGCAGACTATGCCAATCAGACTCTCCGCTACGCCGATTTAAAGTATGAACTCGGCGAAGCTATCGTCAGGGCTCTGGCACCAATCAGGGAGCGGACATTTGATCTATTGGCCAAGCAAGCAGAATTGATGGAAATTCTCGATGCCGGCGCCAAGCAGGCCCGGAAGCTTGCCCAGGCGACAATGGAGGAAGTGCGGGAGGCAATGGGCTTCAAAATGCCGGTGGCCTAGGGCCTGCCAAGAAAGGGGAAGTTGACGGATGGAACTGCCCGGGGCATTGCAGCAAGCCCTCGAGGCTGAACTGCATCACGCTGCGCCGAAGAAGCTCGCTAGAACCACCAGCGAGCTTTCGCTGCGTTACCGTAAAGATCCTTCGGACGGGAGAACACTGATCAGGAACGCGGCCGATGTCCGGGCTTATGCCGCTTTCCGCATGCCTGCCACGTTTGCGGCAGCCTATATGGTATTGGAAGCAGTCCGGACGGCGCTTCCCCAGTGGGCCCCTCAGACCTTGCTGGACGTGGGAGCCGGCCCAGGAACGGTCATGTGGGCCGCGGCAGCTGTGGGCTGGAGTTTTGACAGCATCACTCTTCTGGAACGAGAAGCAGCCATGATTGATCTCGGCCGGCGTTTGGCGCAAAAAGGCGAGGAAAGCATCCGGGCGGCTCGTTGGATCAAAACCGACTTAAGCCGGGATGGTCACGTTTCAGGCCATGATCTGGTGACCGCCGCCTATGTTCTGGGGGAGCTTAATGAGAATACCCGCCAGGCTGTCTTGGAACGGCTCTGGCGGAACACCCGCGGTGTGCTGGCTGTCATCGAGCCGGGAACGCCTCGAGGTTTTGAGCGCATCAAACAGATGCGCCAGAGGTTGATCGAGCAGGGAGCGGTGATTCTTGCTCCCTGCCCACATGATCGCCCCTGCCCGATGGAGGAGGGCGACTGGTGCCACTTTGCTGCAAGAGTTTCCCGTACCAGGCTGCACCGGTTGGTGAAAAGCGGCGAACTGGCCTACGAAGATGAGAAATTCGCATATCTCGCTGCCAGCCGCTTGCCAGGCGGGCGGGCCAACGCCAGAGTTCTTCGTCGTCCTCAGGTGCGCAAGGGGCACCTCGTTTTCACGATCTGCACTGCAGAGGGTATCGGCACCCGGATCGCTGCCAAGAGTGACAAGGAAGCATACCGGCAGGCTAGGAAACTAAAGTGGGGTTCGTCTTTCTAAGCTAAGCCAGCCAGACCTGCTGCCCGCCCTTGATTTCCACAACAGTGCCGTCGACATTCAACCAGACTGGCAGTGCCGACGGGTTGTAGACAAACTCCAGCGACGCGGCGAATTGGAGCCTGTCGCAGGCGGCCAGATAGTCGGCTATTTCAATGTTGGTTGCGTACCAGATGTCGTCACGGTTGCCTGTGATTTTGCAGAACTCCTCGATCAAGTGCCAGTTCTGATCAAGGTCGAACTCGTAGCTGTGGCCCCAGACATACATCAGGTACAAATACTGCGTCTTGTTGAAGCTCACAAACTTCTTGGCGTTGTCGATCAGATTGTGGTTGTGATGGCAGGTGGACTGCCACTGGTACCAATCCTCTGGCAGACCGAACCCGTGGGTGCTCCCGACAACCCTGGCGTAAGCAAAGCCGAGAAGGGGCAGCATCGCCCTAATGTTAGGGCTGTGTGACCCGTTGGGATATGACAATCCCCTGACTGGATAGCCCACAAGTGCTTCCAGGGCGATGCGATCCTGGAAAAGCTCGTGGACCATCTGCTCCTGCGGGCAGCGGGCAATGGTGGGGTGGGTTGCGGAATGGGCCGCGACTTCATGCCCCTGATACAGGCTCTTGACTTCGTCCGCATGTATCCTGCCGTTTTGGCCCAGGAGCCCCGAATTGAGATGGAAAGTGCCCTTGATGCCAAAGCGGTTTAGGATTTCAACAAGTTTTCGATCGGCGTCTTTGCCGTCGTCATAGCTCAGCGTCAATGCCTTAAACTTCCCACCGGGAAAGCATTTTACTATTCTCATCCAATTCACTCCTTACCAGCGGTTTAAACGAGTATGATGATCGCTAAGGCTATTATAGCACTAATTGACCAATTAAGGATGGACAAAACAATGAAATCATAGAGGAAATCATCCGTTCGTGGTAGAAACAATAAATTACCGGAAAATCCCAAATATCACAAAATAGGGAGTGTTGGTATGGCTGCGGTCAATATCACCAATCTATTCAAGGATCTCACCGGCGAAGAGACAATTGAAGAGCTGCGAAAAATACTCAACTGGGAACGGCGCATTTTATATACAATCCTGGATCATTTGCCTAGTTCAGTTTATGTTAAGGATTACGAGGCCAGAAAGATCCTGGCCAACAAAGCCAACTACCAGCAGGCTGGGTTTGAGAAAGCGGAAGATGTAATCGGCAAGACTGATTTCGAAATGTTTCCCAGGCATTTGGCGGAAAAATTCTATGAAGATGACTGCAGGGTGCTGAAGAACGGGGAATCTATCACCAACCGGGTGGAGCAGGTTATCGCCACCGACGGCAAAGAACGCTGGCAGGTGACGGAGAAATACCCAATCTATGATGATGAAGGCGGCATAGTAGGTTTGTTCGGCTTTGGGCACGATATTACTGCTCAGAAAAACCTGGAGAAAGAAAAGACCCTTGCGTCGAAGAAAATCGAGGAACAGCGGGATATGGTCGAGCAGATGATCGTTGATCTTTCGGCCATACCGGTGAAAATCGAAAACCTTGTGGACGGGATCGCCAATATCGCCAAACAAACCAAAATGGTGGCGATTAATGCCGCGATAGAAGCGGCCCGAGTCGGAGAATACGGTAGGGGGTTTGAGATTGTAGCCCGTGAGGTTGGGCAGCTGTCCGATCAATCCCAAAAAGCGACGATCCAGGTGAGAGAAGCGATCGAAGAGGTCAATTCGCTGGTGCAAAAGATCCTGCAGTTGTGGGAGGAAGTTAAACAGGAGAAGTAAGCTCGCCTGCACACAGCAGGCAATTCCGCGGCTTATGTAATGTGCAAACGTGACAGCGAGGGAGCCTAGGGCGATATCTGCTTAGGCTCCTGTTTTATATCGGGACAGCTTTGAAATTTGGCTCAGAATACGTTATAGTGTTAGTGGAATGGAGTGATTCTTTTTGCAGCCTACCAGAGGGTTGGCAGTGAAGCTGCTTTTGGCTGCCGCTTTCTTGGCGGTAATGATCTGGCTCACCATCGCATACGCGCCGGCGATCACAGAGCTGGCCGGCAATCCCGAGCATCTGCGGATGCGTATTCTGGCATACGGCCGCCTTGGTGTGCTGGTGTTTATCGGCCTGCAAATTGTGCAGGTAATCATCACTGCCATTCCAGGGGAGGTTGTCCAAGTCGCCGGAGGATATATCTACGGCACATGGCCGGCAGCCGCATATCTGCTGATTGGAGTCATCCTAGGCTCGCTGGCTGCTTTTTGGCTCGCCCGTCTGCTTGGTTATACCTTGATCAAACAGTTGATTTCCGAAGAAAAACTGGTGCACTATACCAGTTTGCTCTCAAGCCAGAAGGCATACAGCGTCATATTTACCCTTTTTCTCATCCCTGGCCTGCCAAAGGATTTGCTGACCTATATCGGCGGGTTGACCCCTGTGAAGCCGCTGCACTTTATTGTTATCGCCAGCATTGCCAGGATTCCGGGGATGCTTGTTTCCGCTTACATTGGCGCCAATCTACAGGAGCGGGATTATCTTACGGTGGTGATACTGTCAGCAGCAGCAGTGGCCTTTTTCTTGCTCGGCCTTTTCTACCGGGACCGCCTCCTGGATTGGCTGCAGAGATTCCGTGTTTTCCAGAAAAAAGACAATTGATTGATGGATATGAGGTGAGGTAATGGAAGCCAAAAGAGTGGCGGCAGAAAAAGCTGTCGAATATGTTGCGGATGGAATGACGGTAGGCCTGGGCACAGGCTCGACAACAGCCTATGCTATTCATAAACTCGGCGAGATGGTGAAGCAGGGCCTCAAAATAAAGGCGGTAGCCACTTCGACGCGTTCCGAGACGCTTGCCAAGGAATTGGGCATTCAATTGGTCGCTTTCGCCGACATTGATCAGATCGATCTTACCATTGACGGTGCTGATGAGGTGGATCCGGAATGGAATTTAATCAAAGGCGGAGGCGGTGCTTTGCTGCGGGAGAAAATAGTGGCGGCAGCCTCCCGGAGATTGATCATCATCGTGGACGAGAGCAAAGTCGTCCAGCGCCTGGGACTGTTTCCGCTGCCGGTAGAAGTTGTGCCGTTTGGCTGGGAGCTGACCATGCGCAAACTCGCCGACTTGGGGTATAATCCGCGGCTCCGCACCGAAAATGGAAAGCCGTACGTCACAGACAACGGCAATTATATCCTGGACTGCCGAATTGGACTAATAGACAGGCCGGGCCAGATTCACGACCGGATCAACAGCATGGTGGGCGTTGTGGACAATGGATTGTTTATCGGTTATGCCAGCCTGGTGATCGTGGGGTACCACGATGGCACAGCCAAAGAACTGCCGCGAAAAGATGAGCCCTGACGCAGGTTTTGCGCCAGGGCTCCTTTTTTGCATCACTTCTATCCGCGGTTGGTAATATCGTACAAGATCGGGACAACAAACAGTGTCAGGATTGTAGCGTAGATCAAACCTGAAACTGCGGTGATGGCCATGGGCTGAATCATGTCGGTCCCTATGCCCACTCCCAGGCTCATGGTAGACAAGCCGAAGATCGTGGTAAGGGCGGTCATCAAAATCGGGCGCAGCCTGACCCGGCAGGCTTCCACGATCGCTTCCTGCTTGGACATTCCCATGTGGCGAAGTTGGTTGATGTAGTCGATCAGCACAATACCGTTGTTGACCACTACACCAGTCAAAATGATCAAACCGATGAAAGCGACCATGCTCAGCGGATTGCCGGTCAGAATCAATCCGATAAAACCGCCGGTAAAGGCTAGGGGAACAGTGCCGATCACGATCAGCGGCGACAGCAAGGATTGAAACTCCGCCACCATCACGAGGTAGATTAGGATTACGCCCACAATCAAAACCAAGGTCAGGTCGTCAAATGATTCAGCAATCAACCGCTGTTCTCCGCCGTATTCAATTCTGTACCCCTCCGGGAGCTGGTAGCCGGCAAGGCTGCGGTCGATCTCCCTTGTGATGTTCCCGATATTGAAACCTTGATCCACATTCGCCGACACAGTGACATACCGCTGCTGATTCTGGCGCATGATCGTGGCAAGACCTTTACCTTCTTCCAGACTGGCAATTTCGCCGAGGCGCACCGGTTCGCCGGTGAATGAATCGATGGCCAGTTCCATAAGGTCGCTCCGATTGCGGATGGCAGCGTCGGGATCGGTGACGTAGACACTGTATTCCGTATTGCCAACCCTTAAAGTGGTCGCCGCGGACGCGGAATTCAGCTTCTGGCTCACCGCCAGCAGCACCTGGCCGACAGTGATCCCTTTGGCTATACTTTTCTGCTTGTCAACAATGATCCGGAGTTCCGGAGCTGTGTCTTCCAGGCCGTCGGACACTTCGACTGTTCCAGGTATGCCGGCGACGATTTCCGCCACATCCTTGGCGATCCGCTGCAGGGTGTCAAGATCCTGGCCCATGATGTTCAAGGCTACCGGGCTTCCGGTCAGGGCCGTAAAATCAATACCGGACGCGCTGATTGTGATCTTGGCGTTCAGGCCTTCTGTCAGCTCTCTAATCTTCTGCGCAATCTGGGTGCTGGTCTGGGTTCGGCGGTCCTTTAACAGCAGATAAGCGGAATAGTTTTTGCTGCTTCCGGCGCTGCCGAAGCCAAGACCGAGCATGGAGCCGCTTGAGCTGATGCCGATGGTGTCGATATCGTCGACAGTCTCCAGAATCCGGGTGAGCTCGTCGATGATTGCCGCAGCCTCACTGGAGACAAGATCAGGCGGCAGCTCGATCTGCATCATGATCTGGTTGCTGTCGCTTGTGGGCAGGAACTCCGTGCCCATCCGCCATACGCCTGCGGCACTCGCGATAAACAGCACTAGAACACCGACAATAATCAGCGCTTTTCTCCGGAGCGCCCCCTGGACCAAGCGGGCGTAAAAGGCGGTCATCCGTTGTGTGATGCGGCCCGGTTTCGGCACTTCTTGCTTCAAAAGCCGCGATGAGATCATCGGCACAAAGGTTAAGGCAACCAACAGGCTGGCGGCGAGAGAGTAAGTAATAGCAAGGGCCATGTCGGTAAAGATCTCTCTCGTAATGCCGTATGTAAACACAATCGGCAGAAACACGGCGATTGTTGTCAAGGTCGAGGCGGTGATCGCACCGGCCACCTGGTTGGTTCCCTCGACAGCGGAGGTTTGGGCAGATCGGCCTTCGCTTCGCATCCGGTAGATGTTTTCAATCACAACGATCGAGTTGTCCACAAGCATGCCCACACCCAAGGCCAAACCGCCGAGGGAGATGATATTGAGGCTGACATTGCTGAAATACATCAGGACAAAGGTGGTGATGATGCTCACCGGTATGGAAACGGCCACAACAAAGGTGGGCTTTATGTTCCGCAGGAACAGGATCAGGACTGCGACTGCCAGCAAAGCTCCGTAGATAATATTGTCGCTCACCGAACCCATGACGCGATCGATATAAACGCCTTGATCCATCAAAGTGGTGATCTGCAGCCCGTCATACTTATTCTGAAGTGCTTGGGACTGCCGCCGGATTTGCTTGGCAATATCCGCGGTTGAGTAATCGGTCTGTTTCTGAAAGACCAGCATAATGGCCTCCTCACCGTTGACGCGCGTGTAAGTGCCGCCGGTGCTGCTGACAATCTCGATGTCGGTGATGTCGGCGAGGGTGATCGGCTGCTGGCCGGGGAAGGGCAGGACAAGTAAAGGCAGCTGTTTCAGCTCTTCAATCGAATAAATGCCTTCGCCTACCCTCACCAGGTATGAATCGCCGGAGTCTGTGAGATAACCTGCGGGCATGTTTAAGTTATGTCCTTGGATAATCCCGCTGATCATCTCTTGAGTCAGTTCTAATTCCTGGAGCTCTTGGAGATCAATCCCTGCTTGTTTAAGCAAGGCCGTCATATCTGCACCCTGCATGAACAAGCCTGGGAGGAACAGCATGGAGTTGATCATGTCCTCGAGCTTTTGTTTTTGCATATCCATTTTGTCACGATTGAGAGATATGTGGATTTCCCGGTTTACCAGCCCGGTTGCCGTCACCGAAGCGACTCCCACAATCCGCTCATATGCGGGGATAATCACATCGGTGACAAACTGGCTGGTATCGGTAAGCGCCTGATCCGCCACGGCCACTGATACCACTGCCACCGGCAGAAGGTTCGGGTTGATCCGCATGATCATCGGCGTGCTGACTTCTTTAGGCATGAACGCGGCGATCATGTCCAGATTTTCCCGGATCTCAACCATGGCCGAATCCATGTTGGTTATCTCGCTGAACTCGAGAATCACGATGGAGACGTTGTCTGAAGACATCGAATAGACATTCTGGATGTTGCCCAGGGTGAGCATGGTCTGCTCAATGGGCCGGGTGACACCGAGTTCGATCAGTTCGGGGCTTGCGCCCGGATACGTAGTGATAATCACAGCGTAAGGGAGGTTGATGTTCGGCAGCAGATCGGTTGTGGTGTTGTAAACCGATATGATACCCAGGATCAACACGACAATCAGGCCTACGACTACAGTATATGGACGCTTGACACTGTATTCTGCAAACAATGTTACCACTCCAATCGTTCAGTTAAGCTCCGCTGATTTCATTGGCGGCAAAAGAGTTGATGCTGGCACTGATGATTTCGTTGAACATTTCCAAGCCCTTGACTATTTCCATCAACGCTTGTTCGGAAACAGTGCTGAAAACGCCGCACAGCAATGCATTGAAGCTTTGCTCCAACTCTGAACCATGCCGTTGAAACTGTTCAGTAAGGACAGCCGCAACGATGCGGCGGTCCTGATCGCTGCGTTTTCGCCTGACAATACCCATTCGTTCCATCCGGTCGATAATGCCGCTGACCGTGCTTTTGGACAGCCCCATCTTCTGGCTGATGTCCGAGATACTCATTTCTTTGTGCTCGTTAAGTAAAACGATCACAGCAATCTGGGGGATGGTGAGCTGGTATTGCTCAAAAGCCCTGCGCAGTAGTCTCTCGAAATTTCTCCTGGCTTCCTGGAGTAGGTCCAGGATTCTCCTCGGCAGCTGGCCCCGCATGTCCACACCTCCCTGTCGCTGAAATAATTCGCATACGAACCATTTTCTTCTAGTATAGTGCAGCCCTGATCCGGATGTCAATCAATCCAAAATATTTGCTGGAAAAAGGAGGAATTATCCGGTGGAAGACGAAGAATGATAACTAGTAGCAATATCCGTCGCCGGATCGGCGCCCGAAAGGTGCCGTTTTAAGAAACACTATTCTCACAAGGAGGTATGCAAATGAAGAGCCTGAAGGGAACCAAAACCGCCGAGAATCTGCTTAAGGCTTTTGCTGGAGAAGGGCAGGCCCGCAACCGGTACACATATTATGCGTCGATTGCGGACAAAGAAGGCTACAAGCAGATTCGCAATATCTTCATCGAAACAGCTGACAACGAAAAAGAACACGCAAAGAGGTTCTGGAAACTGCTGCTCGAAGGTTTCGAGGGCGAGCTTCCGGTGGACGTCACCATCAATGATGCGTCCTATCCTGTGGATCAGGGAGATACAATGCAGAACCTGAAGTCGGCAGCCAGAGGCGAAAATCATGAATGGGAGCATATGTATCCAGAATTCGCCAAGACTGCGGAAGAAGAAGGTTTTCCAGAAGTTGCCAACGCTTTCCGGTTTATTATCGAGGCTGAACGGCGCCATGAAATCCGCTTCCTTAAGCTGGCGGACAACATCGCCAACGGGACAGTGTTCAAAAAGCCAGAGCCTGTGCAGTGGAAGTGCGGCAACTGCGGCTATGTTCACGAAGGGCCTGAAGCACCCAAGCTGTGCCCGGCATGCCTGCATCCGCAAGGATTCTTTGAGGTGTTCAAAGAGACATACTAAAGGAACAACAAAAATGCCCGCCTGGGGTTTGCCCAGGCGGGCGTTTTATTGCAGCTTAGGCTTTGCGGAGCTGGATAATCACTCCTTGATCGTAGAGATTGCGATCATGGATCACCGTTGTGCTGCACGACAGAGTCATGGGAGACTGACTGTCAGGATCGAGAACATCAATGTCGAACTGATGGTTGAACAGCTTTTCTCTCACAGTCTGCTGAATATGGCCGATGATCTCGGGGTTGCGGATGATGAAATGAACCGGCCTTTCCAGCGCCTGGCTGAGGCGGATCCCAAGCATGTCTTCGGCTGCCGGGTTCATCTTGATCACACGGTTGTACATGTCGGTGATGACAATACCGTCGCTGATCCCTGCTAAGATCGCGTTCATCCGTTCCCGCTCGATTTCTACCTCATTCAGCACATCCTCCAGTTCAAAACGATTGTTGTCCAGAGTCATGGCCAGCTCAGCCTGGGCTTGTTTGAGGGTTGTAATGTCGTATCCAAGAATCAAGAACTGGCCTTCTGGTTTACGCAGTTTGATGCCGTGGCAGTTGACAGTTATCTGATGGCCGTTGCAATAAAACTCAAGTTCCACAGGCTCTCGTTGGGTTTCGCCGGACAATCCCGCAAGAAGTGAGGCCAGTCTCTGCTGTTGTTCGTCCCGGAAGAGGTAAGACCGAAGCAAAGTGTCTTCTCTCAGCCCAAGAAGAGATCTGGCCTCCGGATTGACCCGGATCAGCCGGCCTTCCTCATCGATTAGCATGATCGGAAGTTTAAGCTCATCCCATTGATACTCCAACTGCGCAACGCTGTTGGCCAGAGCAGTGTTGTCTTCTTGTAACCGGCTTACCTCCTCTTTGAGCTGATGGTTTTCCGCCGCGAGACTATCCAACTGCTGTTTCAGATCAGCCGTCTGTTGATTGGCTGTGTTGAGCTCTTCCCGCAGCCTGGCCGCCTGATGCTGTTCGCTGCTCAACTCGTCCAGGAGGCGGCTCCTTTCGGTGCTGCATTTTTCGTTGTGCTCCTCAAACTCCGACCTCAGTTCAAGCTCGTTTTTGCGGAGAATATCCACTTCCTGTTCCAAACGTCTGATTTCATCGTCTTTGCCTGCAAGTTCTGTAATGTCCTCAAACCACATCAGCACCCCTGACTCCTCGTGTCCATACGGGCGCAGGTTCACACGCACATGCCGAAGCTGCCCGCCGGTATGCAAAACGGCATCTGCTTTTTGGCCTGCCTTTTCCTGCAGAGTTTGGGCAATGGCCGCCACCAAAGTCTCGCAACCCCCACAGGCTGATTTTAGCAGTTCCACCAGTCTTTCATAACTGATATCACCCTCAGGTATGTTAAGCAGGCTATGCATGGCTTCGTTGGCAAAGCGCAAATGCTTAAGGTCGAACACTGCGATTGGGAGTGGATGGCTGGCTGCTTGGGCGCGCATTTCCGCAGCCCGTTTTTCAGCGGTATCGAGCTTGGCTTTGGATTCGCTGACATCATTGATGAAGAGCAGTTGGCGAGTGATCTTGCCGTCGGCGACTTCTTTGCTGAAATTGAGAACCGCGTAGCAGGGCTGGAGGCGCCGCACCTTGAGGCGGAAGACTCTGCTTTCCGTTTCTGTCCGTGTATCCTCCAAGAGCGCTTTGATCTCGTCGTGGTCTTCCGAATAGAATAAAGCCGGTACCACATACTGATAATCCAGCTCGCCGCCTTTTACGCCCACAAGGCTGGCGGCGGCTTTGCTGAGGCTTTTGATTCGAAGCTGTTGATCCAGCTCAACGATGGGATAATCGGCCGCTTCCAGCAGATACTCCAGGCTTGCCAGCTCTTTGTCTAGGCGGGAGTTCTCGGCTTGAGTTGACGTCATCCGTCTCTGAATGACAAAGCAGACACCTAAAATCGCCACCGCAGTGGCAATCCGCAAGAGCAAGTCCCACAACCCTGGGTTGTACAGATTCACAAGGAATCTGCTGTTTTCCACCAGCAGGGTGCTTTTCACTGTGGCAATCAGCCAGTAGACGACCACTAGGAGCCCACCTAGTTTAAGAACCCAGCAGCGACTATTCCTCGGCCTAGATTCATCGACTGCCATTGCAATTCCCCCATTCGAAAAATCTGTCTAATGCTTGTATATGAAGTATTCATCATTGCATGGCAAAAACCTTTTTCAAGATTGCGAAGTTCTATAAACAAGGAGTTTGTCTTAATGATGCGAATATGATGTATAACTCGGGGCGAAGGAAGAGGAGGCTGGGAAAATGGGCGGCTTGCTCCACTTCGGTATAGATGTCGGATCAACCACGGTCAAACTCGTGGTGCTTGACCAGTGCCTGAATGTGGTATTCAGCGCATATCAGCGCCATTATGCCGATCTGAAAAACTCTTTGTTGTCCATCCTCGAAGCCGCCCGCCAGCGGCTGGCCTCCGATCAGGTCACCGTGGCGGCTGCCGGTTCGGGAGGAATCGGCATCGCCAAAGCGTTGGGAGTCGGTTTCACCCAAGAGGTGGCGGCCTTCACCCACGCTGTGGAAAAATACTATCCTCAAACGGATGTGGTCATCGAGCTCGGTGGAGAAGATGCCAAGATCACTTTTTTCCGAGATGGGCTTGACCAACGGATGAACGGCATTTGCGCCGGAGGTACCGGCGCCTTTATCGACCAGATGGCCGCCTTGCTGAAAACTGACGCTCAAGGGTTGAATGAACTGGCCAAAGGTTACAAGATCATCTATCCGATTGCCGCCCGGTGCGGCGTGTTCGCCAAGTCCGACATCCAACCCCTGCTCAATGAAGGGGCCGCCAAGGAAGACATAGCAGCGTCAGTCCTGAATGCTGTTGTCATCCAGACGATAAGTGGATTGGCCTGCGGGCGCCCGATTAGGGGCAACGTGGCTTTTCTGGGCGGGCCGCTGCATTTTTTGCCTGAACTACGCCGGCACTTCGCCAGAGTCTTGAATATTAAAGAGGAGCAGATGATAATCCCGGAGAATCCGCACCTATTCATCGCCCTGGGTGCAGCTCTGGCCTCTGTTGGCAGTGATGCGGTGAGCCTGTCCGGCCTGATTAACAAGGTTGCGGGCTTGGATCCTGCCCGGTTCAGCGAAACACAAAGATTGCGGCCGCTCTTCGCCAATGAACAGGAGTGGCTTCAATTTAGGTCGCGTCACAGCCGAAACACTGTCCCGAAAAGAAGTCTGCCCGAGTATACAGGCGACTGCTTTTTGGGGCTTGATGTGGGGTCGACTACGACAAAGCTCGCCTTGATCGCCGATGATGGTTCGCTGCTTTACACCTGGTACGGCAAAAACCAGGGTGATCCCTTGAATAGTGCTGTCCAAGCCCTGAAGGCTCTCTATGAACAGCTGCCGGCCAAAGCCAGGATCGCCAACGCGGCGGTGACCGGCTACGGCGAAGGGCTAGTGAAAGCTGCTTTGCAGGTGGATATAGGTGAAATAGAGACGATAGCCCATTATAAAGCAGCGGATTTTTTCTGCCCTGGGGTGGATTTTGTCCTGGATATTGGCGGCCAGGATATGAAATGCATGCAGATCAAAAATGGGGTGATCGAGCACATTATGCTCAACGAAGCCTGTTCTTCAGGCTGCGGCTCGTTTTTGGAAACCTTCGCAAATTCCCTAAACCTTGAAATTCAGGAATTCGCCCAAGAAGCCTTGTTTGCCCCCAACCCTGTCGACCTCGGCTCACGCTGCACAGTGTTCATGAATTCCCGAGTCAAGCAGGCCCAGAAAGAGGGCGCTTCCATCGGGGAGATCTCCGCAGGGCTTGCCTATTCAGTAATCAAAAATGCCTTGTTCAAAGTTATCAAGTTGAGAACCACCGATCAGTTGGGCCAAAGGATCGTGGTCCAAGGCGGCACGTTCGCCAACGACGCGGTTTTGCGCAGCTTTGAGCTGTTGGCCGGCTGCGAAGTGGTCCGTCCGGATATCACCGGGGTGATGGGTGCCTTCGGCGCTGCGCTGCTGGCGAGGGAGCGCTACCTTCCTGGGCATGAGACGACACTGCTCACCCGGAATCAGCTGAACCGCCTCAGTGCTTCCACTAGGCATACTCGGTGCAGCGGCTGCGGCAACGCATGTCTGCTCACAATTAACGATTTCGGCCCTGGAGGCCGATATATATCGGGGAACAGATGCGAGCGGGCATTAGGCAAAGATGCCGCCTCAAGCGGGATTCCCAACTTGTATGCCTATAAATGCCGGCGCCTGTTCCAGTACGAGCCGCTGCCGGAGGGCAATGCTCCCCGAGGTGTGATCGGCATTCCACGAGTGCTCAACATGTATGAGGATTATCCGTTTTGGTTTACCTTCTTCACCGAACTGGGATTCTCTGTCCGGTTGTCTTCGCCCTCCTCCAAAGCTGTATATGAAAAAGGAATCGAGACCATGCCGTCGGAGTCGGTGTGCTATCCAGCGAAGTTAAGCCACGGACACGTCATGGACCTGATTGAGCAAGGTGTCAAACTAATATTCTATCCCTGCCTCACGCATGAACACAAAGAGCAGCTCGAGGCGGACAATCACTTCAACTGCCCGATCGTCACGTCATACCCTGAGGTGTTGGCCAAGAATATTGACGTTTTCCGCCGGCTTGATGTGAAGATGCTGCACCCATTTCTTCCTTTCAACCACAAACAGCGGTTGGCACGGAGGTTGTGTGAAGAACTGCAGGGACTGGGAATCTCTATTGGAGAGGTCTCCCGGGCGGTGGAAATAGCGTGGCGCGAACAGCAGCGCTTTCGCCGCGACATCCAGGAGCAAGGGGAAAAGGCTTTGGCCTGGCTTGAGGAAAATCAGGGGCATGCCGTTATTCTGGCCGGCAGGCCCTATCACATCGATCCGGCAATCAATCACGGTATCCCTGAACTGATCAACCAGCTGGGAATGGCGGTGCTTACCGAAGACTCCGTTGCTCATCTCGGCAAGGTGGAACGGCCCCTTAGGGTCGTGGATCAATGGGCTTATCATTCCCGCTTGTACGCGGCTGCGGCCTTTGCCGCCGAGAACGATCGTATTGAACTGGTGCAGCTCAATTCTTTCGGCTGTGGGTTGGACGCTGTGACCACAGATCAAGTTCAGGAGATCTTGGAACAGCACTCCAAGCTCTATACTGTTTTGAAGATTGATGAAGGACACAATCTCGGCCCGGCCCGCATTAGGCTGCGTTCGCTGAAAGCGGCGATTATTGAAAGAGAAGCAAAAGGATATTATCGTAAAAAAAACGAATCTAAATACAAAAAGCAAAGATTTACCAAAGAAATGAAACGCCGGCACACAGTTTTGGCCCCCAACATGGCGCCGATCCATTTCGAGCTGCTGCAGAAAGCTTTTAACCTGGCAGGGTATCAAGTGGTGGTGTGCCCGGCGATCGATCGGGCTGCCATAGACGAGGGGCTTAAGTACGTTAACAATGATGCCTGCTATCCGGCGATTATCGCTTTAGGGCAGCTGATTAAAGCTCTCAAGTCAGGCGAATATGATTGTGACAGCACGAGCGTCCTGATTACCCAGACCGGTGGTGGCTGCCGCGCTACCAACTATATTGGCTTTCTGCGCAAAGCGCTGGTTGACGCCGGCTTCCCTCAGGTGCCGGTTATCAGTCTCAACCCTAGTGGAATGGAGCGCAATCCAGGATTCAAGATCACTCTGCCGCTGGTTCACCGCTCCATGATGGCGCTGGTTTACGGCGATTTGCTGATGAAGCTGCTGCACCGGGTGCGGCCGTATGAACAGGTGAAGGGTGCAGCCAACAAGCTGTACGAAAAATGGATTGGACGCTGCAAAGATGCCTTGGAAAGCATCTCGGTCGCGCGGTTCCGGCGGTTGATAACCAAGATCATCCGCGATTTCGAGCAATTCGCCATTGTGGATGAGAGGAAACCGAAGGTGGGTATAGTCGGAGAAATTCTGGTCAAGTATCATCCCACCGCCAACAACAATGTTGTCCACTTGGTGGAGTCGGAAGGCTGCGAAGCGGTTGTGCCGGATCTCCTCGACTTTTTGATGTATTCTGCCTTCGGCCTTGACTTCAGGCATCAGTACCTCGCCGGGTCAAAACTGGATCAAGTGGTGTCAAGAGCGGCAATCAGAGTCATGGAGATGTACCGCGGCGCCTGCCGGCGCGCCCTGGCCGCGAGCCAACGGTTTTTACCGCCGCGATCAATTTACGAAAAAGCCTCCGCAGCCCAGAAAATCCTCTCTTTGGGCCATCAAACCGGCGAAGGCTGGCTGTTGACGGGAGAGATTGTGGAGCTGATTGAGCACGGAGTTGAGAATATTATTTGCGTTCAGCCGTTTGGATGCCTGCCCAACCATGTCACGGGAAAGGGGATGTTAAGGGAGATCAAGAGGGTGTACCCCAACAGCAATATCGTAGCCATCGATTACGATCCGGGAGCGAGCGAAGTCAACCAGTTGAACCGGATTAAACTGATGCTGACTTCCGCAGTGAAGAAGCTGACTGGAGGAAACCAGGATTGGAGGGATGTTTATGAAGCAGAGCGCCAATAATCAGAGTTCCTACAGCACATATACCTATCTTGCCATCAGGGTGGCGCTGATCTTGGCCATTGTCTGCATTGCCATCAACACATGGGTTTTGTGGAGCGTCTACATGAACGAAGACGCTTCCGATCCCACACTGGCAGCTGTTGAAAAACTGGGCGACGATCTCGGCAGCCGGGTATCCAGCATCGATCAGCGCTTGCTGATCCTTGAACAGAAGATTCTTGATTTGTCCCATGTCACGGGAAATTCCGAGGAAGTTTTGGCCGCCTTGGCAAAATTGGATGAGCTGGAGACAGAGCTGAAGCTGGTCCAGGAGGCTGTGCAGGCACAGCCGGAGCAGGTGGCGGGAATTCTGGATGTCATATCTGCCCTGCAGCAGTCAGTGCTCAGCGCCATTGATGAAATGGAGCAAAAAATCAGCCACAGGTTCGACCAGCAGTTCGTGTCCAGGATTGACAGTATTCTGAGCTCATCCGGTGTTACCACTGTCACCGTACGTAAAGGAGACACAATATGGGAACTGGCGTCGCAGTATGAGAATCCCCCAAGCAAAGCCTTAATCGATCGGATTATGGAGTACAACATGATCAGTGACCCGACCAAACTGCAGATTGGGCAGAAGATCATCATTCCCCAGAGCTAGCTTGCAGAAGCTGGCTCTGTCTTTTATGGCATGGAGCTGTATATTAATGCTATAATTTTAGTAGAGATCGCTGATAAGGAGCAATACGAGATAATGACTTTGTACCACTATGATTTGCATGTTCACACCAGCAATGTCAGCCCATGCGCCCATGTTCAGGCGGAGGAAGTTGTCAGGCTTTATGCCCAGGCAGGATACACAGGAATAGTGATCACCGATCACTATTATGATCGTTTTTTTCAGCGCTTGGAACCGCTGCCCTGGCGCGACAAGATCGCCCGGTACCTGGAAGGATATCACCTGGCTAAAAAGGCAGGGGAGAAACTAGGCGTCGATGTCTTTCTCGGGGCTGAGCTGAAACTTAACAACAGCCTCAACGACTATCTCGTCTATGGGGTGAACGAAGAGTTCCTCCTCGAATATCCGGCTCTGTACCAGTTGGAACTTGAGCAGCTCTACAGACTTCTCAGAACTAACGGCATGCTGCTGTATCAGGCCCATCCGTTCCGGAACTACATGGACCGGGTTGATCCGGCGTTGCTGGACGGGATCGAGGTGTTCAACGGCAATCCGCGCCATAATTCCCGCAATCACTTGGCTCTGGTTTACGCCAAGGCGCGGGGGTTGAAGATGGTGTCCGGGTCGGATTTCCACCAAATCGTTGATCTGGCTTCCGGCGGAATCATTCTCGACGACCGGCCGGCAGATAACCGAGACCTTGTACGTGCCTTGGACGATCTGGACCTACCGCGTTTGATCGGCCGCTGGCCGTGATGCCGGCGGCAGGAAACCCGGTGATTATTGCTGAAATAATCATTTGACAAGTTCAAAAGTAAGGAGCGGTAACATGGATAAGTATGTCATTGGAGTGGATTTTGGCACCGATTCGGTGCGGGCTTTGCTTGTGAACACTCGGACGGGTGAAGAAGCTGCATCGGCGGTGGCGTACTACAAACGGTGGGCGCAGGGCCTCTACTGTGATCCCAGCAAAAACCAGTTTCGCCAGCACCCACTGGACTACATCGAAGGGCTGACGGAGAGTATAACGGAAGCGTTGTCACAGGTGCCGGCTGAAGTGCGCTCACAGATTGTGGGCATCGGCATCGACACTACTGGATCCACACCGTGCCCGGTTGACCGGGCAGGCACGCCTTTGGCACTGCTGCCTGAATTCAGCGACAACCCCAATGCCATGTTTGTCCTCTGGAAAGATCATACAGCGGTGAATGAAGCCGCCGAGATCAATGATCAAGCGTGGAATCATTCTCCCATCGACTACACGAAGTATGTGGGAGGCATATACTCATCAGAATGGTTTTGGGCGAAAATACTCCATGTGTATCGTCACGACCCGGCAGTCCGAGAAGCGGCATACTCCTGGGTTGAACACTGTGACTGGATGCCGGCGCTTTTGTCCGGTGTCAAGTCTGTGGAGGAGATTAAACGCAGCCGCTGTGCCGCCGGGCATAAGGCCATGTGGCACGAAGAGTGGAACGGGCTCCCCGCCGATGAATTCTTCGCGGCAATCGATCCCCTGCTGAAAGGGGTAACCAAAAACATGTACCGCCATACATATCCGTCGGATCAGCTGGCCGGCACCTTGTGCGCGGAATGGGCGGAGAAACTTGGCCTGAAGCCCGGCATTGCCATTGCCGTAGGAGCTTTTGACGCTCATATGGGCGCTGTCGGCGGCGGAGTCGCCGAGCGGGTCCTTGTGAAGATCATGGGGACTTCCACATGCGATATAATGGTTGCGCCTTACGAGGTAATGCAGGGCAAACTGGTCCGCGGTATCTGCGGGCAGGTTGACGGCTCGGTGATCCCCGGCATGGTGGGGCTGGAAGCAGGGCAGTCGGCCTTTGGTGACGTCTTTGCCTGGTTCAGGCAGGTCTTGATGTGGCCTCTAGAGGAATTGACAGAAAGCGGATTGATCAAGCCGGAACAAGCAGAGCAAGTCAAAGACCAGATACTGCCGCGGCTTACCAAGGCGGCGGAGGCCCTGTCTGTCGAAGACACCCAAGTTGTTGCCTTGGATTGGCTTAACGGCAGAAGAACTCCGGATGCGGATCAGACTCTCAAGGGAGCCTTGGCAGGTCTAAGCCTGGGCACTGACGCGCCGCGGGTCTTCCGGGCTCTTGTGGAAGCCACCGCCTTTGGTTCCAAGGCGGTAATCGATCGGTTCGCCGAAGAAGGTGTTAAGATCGATGAAGTGATTGCCCTAGGCGGTATTCCGAAGAAGAATCCGTTTGTCATGCAGGTGACAGCCGACGTGTTTGACATGCCCATCAAGGTGGCCAGATCCGACCAGGCATGCGCGTTGGGCGCAGCCATGTTCGCGGCGGCGGCCGCCAAAGTGTATCCCGATGTTCAAACAGCTCAAGTTCACATGGGCACCGAGTTCAGCGAGACATACCGGCCCAGGCCGGAACAGGCCGCCAAGTACCGGGAGATTTACCACAAGTACTTGCAGATTGGCGGCTTGCTTGAGGACATATTGAAGAAATTGTAAGGGTGAATGCCGATGCTGGAAGAACTGCGGAAACAAGTTTTCGAAGCAAACCTGGAATTGAACCGCAAGGGGCTTGTGGTCTATACGTGGGGCAATGTCAGCGGTATTGACCGCGGCCGCGGCCTGGTGGTGATCAAACCAAGCGGTGTTGACTATGAAACTATGACCGCTGACCAGATGGTGGTTGTCACACTCGATGGAGAAACTGTTGAGGGCAGCCTCAGGCCTTCGTCCGATCTACCAACCCATTTGGAATTATACCGCCGCTTTCCAAACATCGGGGGAGTGGCTCACACTCATTCGCCGTTTGCCACTGCCTGGGCACAGGCTGGGATGGAGATCCCGTGTCTGGGCACGACCCATGCGGATCATTTCTACGGTCCGGTCCCCTGTGCCAGAGCCCTGACACAGGATGAAGTGGAACATGAGTATGAACACAACACCGGCAAGGTGATCGTGGAAGCTTTTGCCGGACTGGATCCAGACGCAGTCCCTGCTGTGCTGGTTTCTCAGCACGGCCCGTTTACCTGGGGAAAGGATCCCATGGACGCGGTGAAAAACAGCGTGGTCTTGGAAGAGGTGGCTAAGATGGCGAGTGTCGCTTTGGGCATCAACCCGTATGCCAAACCGGTCCCTCAATACTTGCTGGATAAGCACTATTTCCGCAAACACGGCAAGAATGCCTACTATGGGCAGGTTTAAAGGTTCTAAAGGCAGCATCCGTCAGGATGCTGCCCTTATGATCTTGGCTTTGATCAGTCTGTTGATCAGGTAAGCGGCGGCAAGCAGCTTGATCAAATCCACTATTACAAATGGAGCCACCCCGGCGGCAGCCGCCTGGATGATATTGTAGTTGAGGACGATCATCAAACCTGCTGCACCTAGGCTGTAGATGGCCAGCAAACCGAGGGAGAGGCACAAGAAGATGGCCGAGACTGTCCGCGGGCGGAAGCGGCGGTTGATCAGGCCGGTCAGAGCGGCACTGAGCACAAATCCCCACAGGAAGCCTGCGGTGGGGCCGACTAACACTGTAAACCCGCCCAACTGACGGGAAAAGACCGGCAAACCGACGGCTCCCACCAGAAGGTATAACAGCTGGCTGAGGGCGCCGTCCTTAGGCCCCAGCACAAACCCGGCAGAGAGGGTAAAAGGGATTTGGAGCGTGATGGGGACCACCGACAGAGGGGTCGGGATGGAGATCAACGCTCCGAGTGCGGTCAGACAGGCAAAGAGACCCACCAGAACCAAACGTTTTGCGGTCATTCAATCTTCACCCTTCTTTGTTTGTATCGAAACATCGGCAGCCCAGAGTTCTTCCTGGCTTCCGTCGCTCTTTTCAACCACCAATGCCCCTTGATCGCTTAAGCCGCAGGCTATGGCGGTGTAGATCTCGGTTTCGGTGATTACTGTGACTTCCTTGCCGAGCATGGCGGTATACTGCCTTGCGGATTCCAGTACACTGCGGCCTCCGTCTGCATGCAGTGAGTGGTAGTGATGCTTGAAGCGGGCGAGAATCTGCTTAAGAAGGAAATCGTTGTCCACTTCCAGCCCAGTCAGGGCGCGAACTGATCCGGCAGCAGCCTGGAGCGGTTCCGGGAGGCTGGCAATGGGCTGGTTGGTGTTGACACCAATCCCAACAATGATCGAGCTGCCGCCCGGGTGATGGAATCCTTCGCACAGCACACCAGCTGTTTTCCTGTCGAAAACCACCACATCATTGGGCCATTTCAGCTCAGCCGGCAGCTGATACTGTTCCCGCAGCACTTCCACTACTGCCGCCCCGGCCGCGAGGGTGATCAGGGAAACTCGAGCTGAAGGCAGATTGGGTTTAAGTAGAATAGAAAAATACAATCCACCAGACTCTGAATGCCAGGAACGTCCACGCCTGCCCCGTCCCTTTGTCTGCCGTGCGGCGGTTATCACCAGGCCCTCAGGGCAGCCGCCTTTAGCGTGTTCCCTGGCCACGTCGTTGGTGGAAGTGACTTCGTCAAACGAAATTATTGTATATTTCACGTCCGCGGCGATTGCAACCACCCCTTTGTATGATCATAAAAAAGGAAAGAAAAGATGTCAAGAATTGGAAAACGGCAGGAATTTGCGGTCCCTGAGGCAGAATATATTATGAAAACGACAAACAGAGCAGCAGGAGGCAACAATGTCGACTCATCCAGTCTGGAAATCAGATCAAGGCGACGGAACTTACCTTAACCCCATACTTCATTTGGATTATTCAGACCCTGATGTGATTCGTGTTGGCGGCGATTTTTTTATGACCGCTTCCAGTTTCAACTGTACTCCGGGGCTGCCGATTCTGCATTCCAAAGACCTGGTGAACTGGCGCCTGGTCAACTATGCCATAAAGAACCTGGACCTGCCCGGTTATGATCAGCCCAGGCATGGGTGCGGTGTTTGGGCACCGTCCATCAGATACCATGCAGGGTTGTTCTGGATCTTTGTCGGCTTGCCGGACGAGGGCATTTACATGACCACTGCCGAAGACCCTTTCGGTGAGTGGTCTCCTTTGTCCTGTGTCAAACCCGGCCGCGGCTGGATCGATCCGTGCCCGTTCTGGGACGAAGACGGCCAAGCCTATCTGGTTCACGCTTTCGCCGCCAGCCGCTGCGGCATTAAAAGCAAGCTGATTCTGCACCGGATGGATCCTTGCGGCAGCCGAGTCTTGGATGAAGGCACCATTGTTTTCGACGGCACCGCCAACCACCCGACACTGGAAGGGCCGAAGCTGTACAAGCGGAACGGCTACTATTATATTATGGCCCCTGCCGGCGGCGTTACCAACGGCTGGCAGACAGTGCTGCGCTCGCGATCCATTTGGGGGCCGTACGAGGACCGCATTGTCCTGCGTCAGGGCGGTACCAGCGTCAACGGGCCGCACCAGGGCGGATACATAGAGCTGGAGTCAGGCGAAGGATGGTTCATCCATTTCCAGGATCGAAACGCTTACGGCAGGATCGTCCATCTGCAGCCGGTGCGCTGGATTGACGACTGGCCGATCATGGGGGACAACGGTGAACCAGTGCTGCGCCACACAAAACCGGCAGTTGGCCGAGAGTACCCGGCGGAAACGATACCAACCTCTGACAAATTTGACCAGAAGCGTTTGGGGCTGCAGTGGCAGTGGTTCGCCAATCACAAGGACGATTGGTACAGCATCAGGGAATCAGGTTTGCGACTGTTTACCCAGCCAATACCTGGGCCGCTTAGGACCATGTGGGGTGTGCCTAATATTTTGGCCCAGAAATTTCCTGCGCCGGAGTTCACTGTCACAGTGAAGCTTAGCTTTGCGCCTAAGTCCAGCAGCGAAAAGGCTGGCATGGTGGTCACTGGAAACAGCTATGCGTATCTTGCCTTGGCGCAGTCGGGCTCAGGCTGGCGGCTGGAAAAGTGGCTGGGGAACAAAGAACAAGATCAGGATCAGCTGGAAAAGGCTGTTGAGCTAGGTTCGAACACTGTATATCTCCGGGTGGCAGTGAGCGAGCCGGCAGTGTGCGCATTTTCCTACAGCTTGGACAACCAGCAGTTCCATGTGCTGGGAAGCCAGTTCCAAGCTGTAAAAGGGCACTGGATCGGCTCCAAAATCGGCCTGTTCAGCTTTGATCCCCTCTCAAGCCAGGAGCTGGGATACGCCGATTTTGCCTGGTTCAAGGTGGAAGGAGGGCTGTAGGTGAAGCGGGTATGGTATGAGGACTACAGCAGCCTTAAGGTAGGAGCCTTCCCTCAGGATTATTCTCCTCTGGGAGAGTATCACTGGCTTGAGCTTGAAGGTGAAACCGGCAGGTGGAAGGCTACTACTGTCCACCATTCTTGGCGCGGCAATCCGTCTTGGATTGTCACCACTGAGGATGGGCGGAGAGTGTTGGAGTTGGCCACTGTCCGGCAGAGAGCGGTGCCTATGCTGATCACCGGTGAGGACTGGGATGATCTTACTCTCAATACCAAGCTGCGCCTGCTCACTACGAGAGGAGAATTCGGGGTAGTTTTCCGTTACACAACCAGCAGGCATTATTATGCCCTTTGGTATTCTTACGGCTGTTTAAAGCTGATCGCCCGCTGCGACGGCGGCATCAAGACTTTGGCCCAAGTGGAAGTGGATTTTGACTGTGATCAGTATTATGATGTCAAATTGATCGCCAAAGGAACCAGATTTGAAGCTTGTGTCGGGCGGTACCGGCTGGAGGCTGTGGATTCAAGCTATCAGCGGGGCAAGGTCGGTTTTGCCGGCACCCACCCGGTGCGTTTCGGCCCCCTGGAAGTGTGGATGGAACCTCAGGTTTGGCAAGCTTGCCGCCAGAGACAGGAAGCAGAGTCGGAAAGAGAGCGGAAGAAACGGGATGCGTATCCACAGCCGCGGCTGTGGAAGGTGATCGACACTCCCGGTTTTGGAGCCGGAAAAAGTATCCGCTTTGGAGATCTGAACGGAGACGGCAGGAAAGAAATTCTACTTGCGCAAAACATCCGCCGGATGCGGGGTGACAACTTCAGCGAGATCAGCTGCCTGACAGCAATCGATCTCGACGGCAATGTCCTGTGGCAGTTCGGCGAGCCCAATCCTGACAACGCGCTGGTTACCAATGACCTGCCGGTTCAGATTCATGATCTGGATCAGGACGGCCGCCAAGAAGTGATTTTCTGCAAAGATTTCCGCATACATGTTGTGGACGGCGCGACGGGAAAGCTGCAATACCAATCTTCCACGCCCATGGCTCCGGCGCATCAGGGATCCAGAATGCCGGAAGACCAATATGACCGCATCTGTGGTGATTCGCTCTATTTTTGCGATCTCTCCGGTGCCGGCCGGGATCAGGACATACTGATCAAAGATCGCTACAACAATGTCTGGGCGTACACCTGGGATCTTAAGCCGATCTGGCATCACCAGGGCAACTGCGGGCACTATCCCATGGCTTGCGACATTGATCAAGACGGCAAGGATGAGATTCTCATCGGTTACACCTTGCTGGATCATGACGGGAGCGTCCTGTGGTCACTGGAGATTGGCGATCATGCCGACGGGGTGGCTGTCGGCAAATTCAGCGGCGGCCTGGAGTGGCAGCTGATCATTGCTGCCAGTGACGAGGGAATGTACTGGGTTGATCAGTCTGGGCGGATTTTGAAGCATTGGAACATAGGCCACAGCCAAACAGCGACCATTGCTCAGTTCGCAGGAGCAGGCCAGGGACTGCAGGTTGCAACAGTGACGTTTTGGGGAAATCCGGGAATCATTATCCTTTTCGATGCTGAAGGCAATCTTCTGCGGCGGAAGGAGTTAATCGCGCCGAGGGGGACCGCCCTGTCGCCGGTGAACTGGGATGGATCCGGCAAAGAACTGCTGTTGATCTCCGGGCATCACAGCGAAGGCGGTATGATTGACAGTGATTTTGACCGCGTCGTTGTCTTTCCCGATGACGGCCATCCTTTCTTGTGCTGTGAGCCGGCGGATTTGACTGGTGACGCCAGGGACGAGATCCTGCTTTGGGATCAGCATTCGATCTGGATCTATACCCAGGACCGCCCAGGGCCGCAGCCGTGTTACCGGCCGCTGAGGCAGCCCGATTACAATATGTCCAATTACAGGGCTCAAATATCTCTACCGCGGTGAGAATTACTATTGGGGGAGAAGAAGGGAACGAAGGAAGTTGAGAATGGTACACTGGACGAAAACTCTCTTTAAAAGGACTTTGCCAGGCTTTGCAGTGAAACACCCGTGGATTGTCATTGCCTTGTTCGTCTTGATCACAGCTCTCTTCAGCATGCAGCTGCCGAAACTTTATATTGACACCGATGTGGCCAAACTGACCACCGGAAGCGAAGGCGAAACACGGGCGATCGAGACAGCCGCCAGAGACTTCACGGTGGGCGATCCACTGTATATTGTGCTGGAGGGTGACATGAGCAGTCCTGCGGTTTTGCAGAGAGCGTCGGAAGTAAGCGACGCAATCCGCCAACTGCCGGATGTCATTCAAGTTATCAGCCCCTTTGACATGTCATATTATGGACTGGCGGGGTTTGTGATTCAAGCGTACCCTGTGGCGCCCCGTATTCCCACGACAGCATCAGAGGTCGAGCAGTTCCGGAGCCTCCTTGCCCAAAGCCCGTTCGGCAAGCGGATGATCAGTGAAAACGGCAGAGCTATGCTGCTGGAAGTATATATCTGGGGCAGCTACAGCAGCCGAGGCAAAGCGGCGGTGAAGCAGATTGAGGGGATCCTCAAGGAAAAATGGGACGAAAAGCAGTTCAGTATGACTGGAATATGCTATTTGGCCCATGCTATGGATCAGAGCATCAGGCGGGATGTGCTGCTGTTGTTCCCACTGGCGTCCATTGTCGTGGTCGTGTTCTTGATTCTCAGTTTCCGGAGCTGGCTGGGCTTTCTGGTTCCAGGGGCGACTGTGCTGGTGGCGCTGATCGTCTCCATTGGCTTGATGGCTTGGCTGGGGTATCCGCTGACGATTGTCAGCGTGGTACTGCCGGTGATCATTATCGTGGTAGGCTCTGCCTCTGCAATCCATGTCCTGCACAAATACCGGGAAGAACTCAGCCTGCAGAGAGAGACGGACAAAGCGGGGGCTGTTAAAGCCGCGATGGAGCAAATTGTCCCTCCGTGCGCCGTGGCTGCCCTGACCACTGCGGTAGGTTTGTTTTCGCTGCGGACATCAACTGTGATTCCGGTGAAAGACTTCGGTACATTTTCCGGGATTGGTGTCATGGTTAGTTTCCTGTTCACTGTGGTTGGCATACCGGCGATGCTGACGGTCCTCCCGGCGCCTCGCGGCAGTTGGGTTTCCCAGCAGCGCAAAGACCCATGGGATACTGTTCTTCTGGGCAGAGTCGCCAGATGGGTTGTGAACAACAGTTCTGCAGTGGCCATTACGGGGACTGTGGTTGTTTTGATCATGGTTCTGGGCTTGGGGAGAATCTCGGTGGAAGCGAACATCGCCCGCTATTTTCGCCGTTCCAGCTCTGTCGCGGAAGGAATCCGGATTTATGAGGAACACTTTGGTGGCTATCAGCAGGCATTGATTGTGGTGGACACCAACCAGCCCCATGGCGGAATCAACCCCGAGTTCATCCCACTTGTGGATCAGCTGGAGCAGTATGTCCAGACATTTCCGCTGGTGAGCCACACATCTTCCATAGCGTCAATCGCCAGGGATGTCAGTCCCGATGGGGAACTGCACGCGGCTTTTGTTCCCTTGGCTTTTCAGCAGCTGCCGCAGGATTTGACCAGTGTCTTTTTGAGCAGAAATCAGCAGCAGAAGGTGATGATCTATGCCTGGCTGAGAAGTTCGAACACTACCCAATTGGCCAAGACACTGGTAGAGATGGAGGCCGGCCTCAACGAGCGAGTGCCCGACGGGGTTTCAGTCATTATCACAGGGATTCCCAAGATTGTGCAGCACCATATGCAGCGTTTTTCCGAAAGCCAGGTTTACAGCACTTTGGCCTCGGTATTGGCCGTGCTGGCGTTGTTGATCATCTTTACCGGTTCGTTTTTCGAAGGGCTGTTGTCCATGGTTCCTCTGGTATTCACTATTGTTGTCAACTTTGGGATCATGGGCTGGTTCGGTTTTCCGCTGGACGCGGCGACGGTATTGATCGGCAGCATTGCCATCGGCATGGGTATTGATTATTCGATTCACTTCCTCAGCCGGGTTCATCACGAACTAAAAGCAGGCCGGGATCTGACAGCCGCCTGTGAAGTCAGCGTCAGCACGGCGGGCCATGCCATAGTGATCAATGCCGGCACTTTGATTGCCGGGTTCCTGATGTTGTGTTTTTCCATCTTTTCCACCTTGTCCATGTTTGGCATGCTTATGGCTCTGGCCATGGGCATCAGCAGCATTGCCACCGTCACTGTTCTGCCGGCAATGCTGCAGGCATTGAGAAATAAACTTCCAAGGAGGATTTATCATGGTTGACCTGAAGCAATACGAAGTGTGGTTTGTTACTGGAAGCCAGCATCTTTACGGCGATGAAACCTTGAGACAGGTGGCGGAACATTCCCGCGCCATGGTCGATCAGCTGAATGAGTGCGGGCATATTCCCTGCCGGATTGTCTTCAAACCAGTGCTGACCACTGCCGAAGCCATCACCAAGATTTGCCTGGAAGCCAACAGTGCGGAGAATTGTGTCGGGCTGATTGCTTGGATGCACACTTTCTCTCCGGCTCAGATGTGGATCAACGGCCTTAAAAGGCTGCAAAAACCGTTTGTGCATCTCCACACCCAGTATAACCGCGACATACCTTGGCAGGAAATTGACATGGATTTCATGAATCTGAACCAATCCGCCCACGGCGATCGGGAGTTCGGCTTTATTGTCACCCGCCTGGGGATCGACCGCAAAGTGATCGTCGGCTACTGGCAGGACACAGAGGTGCAGCGGCAGTTGGCAGGCTGGATGCGGGCTGCAGTCGGCTGGCACGAGTGGCAGCGGGTGAAAATTGCCAGGTTCGGCGACAATATGCGGGAAGTGGCTGTGACTGAAGGAAACAAGGTCAGCTCGCACATCCAGTTTGGTTTTGCCGTCGACGGCTACGGCCTTGGCGATCTGGTATCCCTGTACAATCAGGTTGATCAGGATGAGCTTCAGGCGCTCCTCGATGAGTATGACCGCACTTATCCTATGATGGACTGCCTGAAACCGGGCGGTGATAAACGGGATGCTTTGGTAGTCCAGGCCAGGATTGAGCTGGCGATCGAAAAATTCCTCCGTAAAGGGGGATACACAGGCTTTACCACAACTTTTGAGAACCTGCATGGGCTGCCGCAGCTGCCGGGATTGGCAGTGCAGCGCCTGATGAATAAAGGCTACGGCTTCGGCGCGGAAGGAGACTGGAAGACGGCGGCTCTGCTGCGGGCCATGAAGGTGATGGCCAGCGGCCTGCAGGGCGGCACTTCTTTCATGGAAGACTATACCTATCATTTGGAACCGGGCAACATGAAGATCCTCGGCGCCCATATGCTTGAAATTTGTGAATCTCTCGCCGCCGAACAGCCGGCTTTGGAGATTCATCAGCTGTCCATTGGCGGCAAGGAAGATCCGGTCAGAGCCATCTTCGCCGCGCCACCTGGACCGGCTGTAGCCGTGACTGTAATCGATCTAGGCCACCGGTTCCGGATGATTGTCAATAAAGTGGAAGTGGTGGAAGCCAAACCTTTACCGAAGCTGCCTGTGGCCAGGGTGCTCTGGGTTCCGAAACCGGATCTGCCTACCGCAGCCGCGGCGTGGATTCTCGCCGGTGGAGCGCACCACACCAGCTTCAGCCAAGCCTTGACGGTAGAGCACATGGTCGATTTTGCCGAAATAGCCGGGATTGAGTGCGTGGTCATTGACGAGCGCACAGATTTGAATCAGTTCAAGAAAGAACTGCGCTGGAACCAGGCATATTACAGATAAAGCCCTGATTGGTGGATAACCCCTTGAGCTCAAGGGGTTATTTTCGTGTGCAGGAAATCGCAGTTTAGAAAGAGAATTCTGTACTTGGGTCAAACCCAAAGGCGACCAAGGGAGATTAGCGATGCAGATTGGAATCGGAATAAGTCAAAACCAAGATCCAAGCGCTGCGGTTTATGAAGCATTGGAGCAAAGCCTTGTGCACGGGCCGCTGCCAGACTTGACTGTGGTTTTCTATGCCGGCGGCTATGATCCTGACACTCTGTGGAGGTCAGCCAGCGGCAAACTGGCAGGCAGCCCCTTTATCGGTGGATGGGTACATGGGATTTTCACCGGGCAAGAGGTGTACCGCCTGGGTGTGGCGGTATTGTCGCTCTACGGTATAAACGCCCGAACCAAGCTGGTGAGCATTGACGGTCAAAAAGCCTACGATGTAGGCCAAACCGCCGGCATGGCCTTGATAGAGGATGAAACTCAGACGGGGACAGTCATGGTCTTTCCCAATGTCAGGAATCCTAGGCTGGCGGCATTGATCCGTGGAGTCTATTCCAGGCTGGGCCCACAGTTTCAATATATCGGCGCGGGGACCGGTGTGCAGTTTACCGAGGAAGGGTGTGCCAGTGACGGAGTCGCAGCGGCTCTGATCAGAGATGTGCATTTCACGTACGGCATCGGCCACGGGTGGATTCCTTTCGGCGAGCCGATGCTGGTTACGCGCACTGAAGGCAATCGCATTTGGGAATTGGACGGGCAGCCGGCGGCCGTTCGTTTTCGCACTGCTGTCAACCAACTGGAAAAGGGAAACAGTGAGATGATCGGATCAAGCTACCAGCTGGGAATACCCTGCGGGAACGGTGAGTATGTGATCCGCAACATCATGCGCATCGAGGACGAGGCGTTGGTGTGTGTCACCGCCATCCCTTCCAAGTCCATGGTGACTTTGATGACAACAAGTATTCTGGCGCTGCCGGCGATTGCCAAGCGAATCACGGAGGAAGCGCTTCATCAGCATCCAGCGCCGAAGTTCGCGCTTCTGTTCGACGGCGTGTCCCGGGAGAGTTTGCTTAAGGACAGTTTCGCTCAAGAATCGCGGAATACCTTCCGCACTCTGGAGGGCCTGCCGGCAGTGGGAGTGCTGACCTTCGGCCAGATCGACAGTTCTTTTGGTGTCCCGATATTTCACAACAGTGCGCTGACTGTCACCATTGGAGGTGACCGGGCATGAGCATGCATGTTTATGAACTGCTGCAGATCATGGACATTTCCGCTTTTGACAGTGAGCTGCCTGGCGATGATCTGTTCCAACAGGTGATCGAAAAAGCAAGCCGGCTTCTTGGGGTTCAGAAACTGATTCTTTCGCTGGCTAACCCGGTATTGTCCAACTGCAGCGGCTGTTGGGGGTTTATGTGGCATGAAGACCCTTACGAAGTGATCCACAAGGATATGCCCAACAGTTACCTGCACCGTTTCAGCAATGCAGCTGGATATCTTTATATGGAGCAAAAAGAGCCGCTTTCCATTCAAAAACAAAGGCTGTACACCATCTTTGCCCGCAGCCTGGAGGACGCGCTGGCCCGTAAGGAGATCAAAGAATCGCTTTTGTTGTCGGAGCAGAAATACCGGGACATTCTTGCCAATATGCAGGAAGGGTACTATGAGATCGATCTCTCAGGCCGCATCGTATTCTGCAACCAGTCTTTGTACGAGCTTTTGGGTTACTCGTCCAGTGAGCTGGCGGGGGTCAACATGCTTCATTTTTGCGTCGACCGGCGCCGAGTTTTCCGGACTTTCCGCAAGGTATGGGAAAAGAAGCAGCCGCGGCGAGTGAACACAATCAAAATGCGGCGCAGGGACGGCACGATTTTGTACGCAGAAGCATCCATCGGGCTGATTACGGACAGAAGCGGAGCTGTCACGGGTTTCTGCGGGCTGGTCAGGGATATTACTGAGCGCATCGATTACCAGCAGCGGTTGGAGTTTTTAAGTATGCACGACGTGCTCACCGGCGTTTACAACCGCAGCTACTTCGAAGAATACATCGCCAGAGAGGTGGAACCGCACGCATATCCGCTGTCGGTGCTGGTGGCGGATTTGGACGGCTTGAAGATCATCAACGACAGCATGGGGCATCACTGCGGGGATCAACTGCTGCGGTCCTTTGCCCATATTCTATCCGACTGCGTGGGCGACAATGGGGTGATCGCCCGTTTGGGGGGCGACGAGTTCGGCGTGCTTCTGCCCAATTATGGCCGGCGCCGGGTGGCGACTCTGGTGGAAATAATCCGCAGCGCAGTCGATCATTACAATCAGGACAACCCGACTCTGCCGCTTAGTATTTCACTGGGCTATGCCACTGCGTCGGACGGATCCACCACGCTTACGGAACTATACCGGAGAGCCGATGACCATATGCTTCACGACAAGCTATACCGCAGCGCCAGTATGAAATCGGAGATTGTCATGATTCTGACGGCGGCTTTGGCGGAACGGGATTACATCACCCACGGGCATGCGGCGCGGATCGAAAAGATCTGCCTGGCCATCGCCAAGAAACTTGGGCTGTCCGAGGCGCAGCAGGCTGATCTGGCCCTTTTGGCACAAGTCCATGATCTAGGCAAAGTGGGCATTCCCGACAGTGTTTTAAACAAGCGCGGAGAGCTGTCGGAGGCGGAACAAAAGATTATGAGGCAGCATCCGGAAAAGGGCTACCGCATTGCCTCTGCTTCGCCCCACTTGGCCGGGATTTCCCGCTTAATTCTCTGCCACCACGAGCGCTGGGACGGCAACGGATATCCGCTTGGCTTGTCGGGGACTGAGATCCCTGTCGAATGCAGAATCTTGGCCATTGCCGACGCTTATGACGCCATGACCGGGTTCCGGCCCTACCGGCAGCCGCTTGGACATGACGAAGCCATCAAAGAGCTAAAGGAAAATGCCGGCATCCAGTTTGATCCTCAACTTGTCGAGATTGCGATCCCAATACTGAACGAGCTGAACAGCGAGGTAATATAAGCCGTCGTGTTTACGGACACATCAATGATTTTAGTTTCGATTACTGTTAGCGGGAGGGATCACGGTGCATCTCGCAAAGTGTAAGGGAACAATGGTGTTTGTGATGATCTTGATCACAGCTGCGAGCATCGGCCATGCCGCGAACCCAGCGCCGGTGGAACACAAGGTGAACCCCTACTGGTACCGGATTATCGGTGGGCTCCCCAATACCGATGTGGTGATCTTGAGCCGCGTCTACGAAAAGGTCAGCCCCTCGTACTCCAGTGTTCTGTTAATCCCTGTGATTCACGGCCTCCAGAATCAGGAACTTTATGAGCAGCTGAACAGCATGTTTTACGACGGCATTTTGCATTTCGACGAAGAGATGGAAACCATAACCAATAGATTCCTGCAGGAAAACACGCTGCTCGGACAGCAGCTGCCCAGCCACAGCACAGAAGTGGACTTCAAAGTCAACTACAACTCCGGAGGCATATTGAGCCTGACCGTCCGTTTCACACATGCATTCGGTTTCAACCAGCGATCACAGTTCATGGAGACTGTGAATGTCGACTTGACGACTGGGAGAATCATTGAGTTGGCCGACTTGTTCGCCACCGAACAGGAGAGAAGCATCCTGATTAAGACCATCAACAACCAGCTCAAGAAAAATCCCAGTGCGTATTTTGTAACTGAGTTCAGCTCATCGGACTTGATCAACCTTCAGTCTTTTTATATCAGCGAAAACAAGATCATTATCTACTTCGACGCCAACTCGATCGCCCCATCCGCCCTGGGGATTCCCGAGTTTGTAGTCGAGATCAGCAGCGCCTTAAATGAACTAAGCCGGAGCGGCGAGCTGGAACGGTAAAATATTATGGTTTGACAAGGGAAAGGTTTTGTGCTATTATTAAAAACTACCAGCTAGAACAGGGATTGTTGCACATAAGTACTGCATGACAGGAGGTGTACCGCTGCGTAAGAGAGGAGAAAATGTATGCACAGACATCTAATCAGTGAATGGTCTGCAGGGGAGCATTCGAGTCAATTGGCGATCGTTGGGCATGAGGCTGACCTGGTAATCGCGCTTACAGCCGCCAATCCGTCCGGATCGGGGACGATAGAGTTTTCGTGGGACGAAAGCGGCTCAGTGATCAAAGGGATTACCGAAACCCTGATCACCAAACATGGTCAGCTGGAAGTGGAAATGATTGTCGGCGTCGCGGTGTTGAGGGATGAGAGCATTGTTTTCGGCTGGAGCCCGTATGATGAGGCTGAGTGCGCTTTGACGCTCAGCCAGGGTGAAGAAAGGATTCTGATTGCCGAAGGGTACGCAGTGGAATTCTTCAGATGGCTGAGACGAAGCATTCAGCTTATCGGCAGGATTGTCTCTTAGCTGTAATACCGCGGCAGGATACAGGAGGATAATTGATGGTTGAATTCTGGTAGCCGGGCCTTGCTGTCTCACGGTGCTGATGGGAAGCAAGGCCCGTTTATGTTATAATTGGGGTAGCCAAGCTGATTATAGGTTCAGGAAGGAGCTGGGTTATGCATGTAACCGTATTGGGGGCCGGGCGCTGGGGCGCGTTTCTGTCCTGGTACCTTCACCGCCTGGGCCACCAGGTCATGATCTGGGGCAGGGCCGATTCGCGAAACTACGCGGAACTGATGGAGACCCGCCGCAACGAATATCTTGCTCTGCCGCCGGCAGTAAGACTGACTACTGAATTGGATCAAGCACTCGCATTTGGCAGCACAATAGTAATCAGCATTCCGTCACAGAGTCTGAGAGACCTGGCGCGAGAGATCAATCGACATGCGGTGACAGGCAAGACCTTTGTTCTATGTATGAAAGGGCTTGAGGAGAATACAGGCAAGCGTCTCACTCAAGTGTTCAACGAGGAGGTCGCGCAGAATTGTGCGGTTGCCATCTGGGTAGGCCCAGGCCATGTCCAGGATTACCTCAACGGCATACCCAACTGCATGGTGATCGGCTCGGACAACATTAATACCACCAAGGAACTGGTGCAGGCGTTCGGTAGTGAGTTGATCCGCTTCTATTACGGGCAGGATCTGATCGGCAACGAAGTCGGGGCAGCCGCCAAGAATGTGATCGGGATCGCCGCCGGGATGCTGGACGGTTACAATTATTCCAGCCTCAAAGGGGCGCTGATGGCGAGGGGTGCCAGGGAAATATCCCGGTTGGTACGGGCCATGGGCGGCAACGAATTGACGGTGTACGGCCTCAGCCACCTTGGGGATTACTCAGCCACCTTGTACTCTCCGTACAGCCACAACCGGGCCTTTGGTGAAGCCTTTGTCCAGGGCAGGCCTTTCACCAAGCTGGCGGAAGGTGTGTCGACATGCAAGGCTTTGATGCTGTTATCGGAGCGGTATGAGATTGAACTGCCCATTTGCGAGAGCGTCTACAGGATTGTCAATGAAAAGAAAAATGCCAAGGAAGTACTGTTGAACTTGTACATGCGGCCGGTCAAGTTTGAGTTTTAGCCCCTTGTATAATTCTGAGTAATATGCTAATATTTAGCTAGTTACTTAGATATTACAAGGGAGGTTGACCCATGCAGGTAACAAAAGACATCAGTTGGGTTGGAGTGTTGGATCCCGATCTGGAAGTTTTTGACGTAGTCATTCCCACGATTTGGGGCACGACGTACAACTCGTACCTGATCAAAGCAGAGCGCCCTTGTCTGATTGATACAGTGAAAGCAAATTTCACCAAGGTCTTTTTGGAAAAGCTGGAACGGGAGATTGATCTGGACCAGATCCAGTACCTGGTCGTCAACCACACGGAACCGGATCATTCCGGAGCTGTGGGAGCTCTTTTGGAGCGAGTTCCCGGAATCACGGTGTATGGTACGAGAGCAGGTATTCAATTCCTGAAGGAGCAGGTCAAGCGTGACTTTAACGCTGTGGTGGTTGAACACAACGACACCCTGGATTTGGGGAACAAACGGCTGCGGTTCATCATGGCGCCGTTTCTCCACTGGCCGGACACTATGTTCACTTATCTGGAAGAGGACCAGATTCTCTTTACCTGCGATGGGTTCGGCAGCCACTACTGCGACCGTCAAGGCAGGATGTTCGCAAGCGAGGTTGACGATTTCACTGCCGCGGTCAAGCATTACTATGACTCGATCATGAGCCCGTTCAAGCCTAAAGTGCTGGAAGCGGTCGCCAAAATCCGGAGCCTGCCCATCCGCATGATCGCCACAGGCCACGGACCAATCCTGGACCAGAATTTCTGGCGGATTGTGGATTTGTACGAGGAATGGAGCGACGCCCCGGTTAAGGAACGGCCTAAAGTGGTGATCGGCTTTGTCAGCGCCTATGGCCACACCAGGGCAATGGCGGAGCTGATTGCTTCCGGTGTGCAGAGCCAAGGTGGTTTTGAAGTGATCCAGCTTGACTTCGGCGGTGCCAGCGACGCAGAGATAAAACGTGTGATGTCAGATTTTGACGGATTGATCATCGGTTCTCCCACCATCAACGCTGATGTGGTGGAACCTGTATGGCGGGCGCTGAGCTATGTGAGTGCCATCAACGCCAAAGGCAAACTCGCCTCAGCTTTCGGCAACTACGGCTGGAGCGGAGAGGCGGTCGGCCTCTTGGAGAACAGGTTGGAAAGGATGCGCATGGCCATAGTGCAGCCTGGGCTCAAGGTTCGCTTTGGCTTGTCGGACCAAGATCGGCAGCGGTGTGTGGAATTTGGCAAAACCTTTGCTCAAGCCATGATCAAGGAAGACTAAGGTTGAACGCGCCACAAGTGTCAGTCCCGTCCATAGAGGGAAGTCAGCTCAGCCAAACGGAGGCTGAGCTCTTTATTTAACGCTCCGTCTGGGCACCGCCACTGCCAGTTGCCGTCTATCGTCCCAGGTGTGTTCATCCGGGCTTCACTGTCCAGCGAGAGCAGATCTTGCGCCGGGACAATGGCGATATTCGCCGGTGACGCCAATACAGCCCGGATCAGATCCCACGCGATGTCAGCTCCGCTCGTGCCCAAATAGCGGCGGGTATAGTCCTGCACTGCCGGATCAGCCTTGCGGTACCAACCGACAGCGGTGTCATTGTCGTGGGTGCCGGTATACGCTGCACAGCCCCGGGGATAGTTGTGCGGGCTGTGCAGGTTTGGTTTCAACGCCTCAAAACCAAACTGCAGGACCCGCATACCAGGCAGATTCCACCGCTGACGCAGTTTAACCACCTTGGCGTCTATAAAGCCAAGGTCTTCAGCGATGAAGGGAAGGCGGCCGACTCCTGCTTTTACGGCGGCAAAGAAATCACTGCCGGGGCCCGGCATCCAGCGCCCATCGGCCGCTGTCGGCGATCCGAACGGTATTCGCCAGCAAGCTTCAAATCCCCGGAAATGGTCGAGGCGGATCAGATCCACAAGCCTGAGCAATGTGCCAATCCGCCGGCGCCACCACAGAAAACGTTCCTGATAATGCATCTGCCAGTCGTAGACAGGGTTGCCCCACAACTGTCCCGTTTCGCTGAAATAATCCGGGGGCACTCCCGCCACAAAGACCGGCATTCCACGTTTGTCAAGCTGAAACAGATAAGGTTTTGACCAGACATCAGCACTGTCATGGGCGACAAACAAAGGCAGATCGCCGATGATGGCAATGCCTTTGCGGCGGGCGTAAGCCTTCAGCTTTTGCCATTGGTGGTAGAACAAAAACTGGGCGAATTTATGCTCCTGGATCTGGCGAGCCAGTTTTCTGCGCCAGTAAGTAAGTGCTCTGGGGCTGCGCCTGGCTGTATCCTCAGGCCATTGAACCCAAGAAGCCTTGGCGAAGTGGCCTTTGAGAGCCATAAACAGTGCGTAGTCAGAGAGCCAAAACCGGTTGGCATGACAGAAAGCATGATATTCGGCAAGGAGCGAAGGAGGGCGAGACGATTGAAAGCGGCTGTGAACCAAAGTAATCAGGTTTGATCTGTGGGCAGATGCCGAGATGAAGGGTTCGGCAAGCTCGGATGGGGATAAAAGCTGATCTTCAATCAGGAGCTCAGGGCTGATAAGACAGGGGTTGCCGGCAAAGGCGGAATACGGGGCATAGGGCGAACCGAACGGTTCGACCGGCCCAAGGGGCAGCACTTGCCAAAGCTTTTGCTTTGCCGCTTTTAGAAAGTCCACGAATCGGTAGGCGCATGGACCCAGGTCTCCGATGCCGAATGGGCTGGGTAGGGATGTAATGTGGAGC
>FIZJ01000016.1:133761-139364 GCA_900019385.1 uncultured Clostridia bacterium | reverse complement strand
AAAAAACATGATCAGAGAGAAGGGATTAGTCAGAGATGGGTATGGGTATGGGCCCAGGCATGGGTATGGGCATGGGCCGGTTAATGCGCTACAGCCGGGACGACCTGCCTCGGGCGAAAGTGACAAAGGAGCTGCTGCTGCGGATCGGCAGGTACTACAAACCGTACTGGAAGCAGATTGCCCTGACACTTATAGCGGTGGCGGTGGGGCAGGCGTTGTCGCTGGTGCCGACGATGATGACCAAGAATATCATCGATGTTGCGCTGCCCCAGCGGAACTTGGCCCTTTTGGCCCGGTTTGCCCTGTTATCGTTCGGAGCGACTTTTGTGCTCGGTTTGATGGGTGTCGGGGAGAGCTATCTTAACACGTGGGTTTCGAAACAGATTATCTGCGATATGCGAAACAGCATGTACAACCACTTGCAGTATATGTCGATGCGGTTTTTCTCCAATACAAAAATCGGTGAAATCATGTCCCGACTGAACAACGATGTCAGCGGGATTGAAGGTGTGTTTTCCGGAACTATCATCAGGGTTGTCCGGAATTTCTGCGGATTACTTTTTATCGCTGTCACCCTGGTTTCGATGAACTGGAAGCTTTCGATACTGGCTTTGTTCATTGTGCCGATGTTTGTGGCGCCTACCAGACGGGTGGGCAGGACGCGCTGGCGCATTGCCGCCGAAACCCAGGCGAAGCTGGCGGAACTGTCCAGCATCATCCAGGAAACACTGAATGTCAACGGTGCCATGTTGGTCAAAATCAGTACTCGGGAAAAAGATGAATACCGGCGGTTCAGTGAGATCAACCGGGAGATCAGCAGGCTGCAGATTAGAGAATCAATCGCTGGGCGCTGGTTCCGCATGGTGATTCAGATTTTCACCCACCTTGGGCCGGTGTTGATATACTTCTATGGTGGGTATCTGTTCATCCAGGGCGAGTTGACAGTAGGAGCCATCGTTACTTTTGTGGCGTTCCTGCACCGCCTCTACGGTCCAATCGGGGAACTTACCAGTGTCCATATTGAGATATCCCGTTCCATGGCTTTGTTTGAACGGATTTTTGAATACTTGGATCTGAAACATGAGATCACCGATGCCCCCAATGCGGTGGAAATGCCCGAGATCAAAGGCAGAATCGAGTTTGAGAACATTCACTTCTCCTACACTGACGAACAGGAGACGCTTAAAGATATCAGTTTTGTCATCGAGCAGGGACAGATGACAGCCTTGGTGGGCTTGTCCGGTTCCGGCAAAACGACGATCACTTATCTGTTGGCGCGGTTGTACGATCCGGCAAGCGGCACAATCCGCATCGACGGACTGGACATCCGCGATGTGAAGATTGAATCGCTGAGGAGCCAGATCGGGATTGTGACTCAAGACACCTATATCTTCAACGCCAGCATCAGAGAGAATCTGCTTTACAGCAAGCCTGACGCCGGGGACGATGAAATTGTCCAGGCGTGTAAAATCGCCAATATCCATGATTTTATTATGACTTTGCCGCAGGGATATGATACAATCGTAGGGGAACGAGGTACAAAGCTCTCAGGCGGAGAGAAGCAGCGGATCAGCATTGCCAGGGCTGTTTTGAAGAATCCGCGCATTATTATTTTGGATGAAGCGACATCTTCCTTGGATTCATTGTCAGAACGGCTGATTCAGGATGCTATCAAACCGCTGTTGGCGGGCAGGACATCCATTGTGATCGCACATCGGCTGTCCACGATTATCGCTGCGGATCAGATTCTGGTGATGGATCAGGGCCGCATCGTGCAAAGAGGGACTCATGAAGAGCTGGTAATGCGCCCTGGTTTGTACAGGGAGCTGTATGAGAAGCAGTTCAAAGCCAAAGCCGCTGGTGAACTCGGTTGACGTTCCGCCATGCCGAGGCGGCATTTTCTTTGCCATCCAGGAAGGAGAATCAGTGATTATTAGCTAATACAATAGGTTGGAGAAGAAATTCACAGGTTGATCAAGATTTCGGCCGCGACCGATCGACTCTGTGAGCAGTCAATATATATTTATAAGGAGGCATTATGCAAAATGGCCAAAAAAACAATTGACGGCAATACCGCAGCTGCGCATATAGCTTATGCACTCAGTGACGTTGCGGCTATCTACCCAATCACACCGTCTTCACCTATGGGCGAACTGGCAGATGAGTGGGCTGCCCATGGAGTGAAGAATATTTTCGGGCAGACAGTACGGGTTGTGGAGATGCAGTCTGAAGCCGGCGCCGCAGGCGCTGTTCACGGTTCGCTGGCGGCAGGAGCGCTGACAACAACCTTCACAGCTTCTCAAGGCTTGCTGCTCATGATCCCGAATATGTATAAGATCGCCGGAGAGCTTTTGCCTACAGTGTTCCACGTTTCCGCCCGCACAGTGGCGTCCCATGCGCTGTCCATCTTCGGAGATCATTCTGACGTGATGGCTGTCCGGCAGACAGGCTTCGCCATGATCGCGTCCAATTCGGTTCAAGAGGTCATGGATCTGGCACTGGTGAGCCATTTGGCCGCACTGAAGAGCAGAGTCCCGTTCGTCCACTTCTTTGACGGATTCCGCACTTCTCACGAGATTCAAAAAGTGGAAATGATTGATTACGACCAGATTGCATCGTTGGTGGACTATGAGGCCATCGACGCTTTCAGGAAACGCGGCTTGAACCCTGAACACCCTGTACAGCGAGGCACCGCTCAGAATCCGGATACCTTCTTCCAGAACAGGGAAGCATCCAACCCGTACTATGAACGTGTACCGGACATTGTGGCGGAAGTGATGCGGCAGGTGGGAGAACTGACTGGGCGCCATTATAAACCATTTGATTATTATGGCTGCGATGATCCTGAGCAGGTTGTTATCATCATGGGTTCAGGAGCGGAAGCGGTAGAAGAGGCCATTGATTACCTGGCACCCCGCGGTTACAAGGTGGGTGTGATCAAGGTTCGGCTCTACCGTCCATTCTCAGCCAAGTACTTCCTGGAAGTTCTGCCCAAGACTGTGAAGGTCATTACAGTCCTCGATCGGACCAAGGAACCGGGCGCGGCCGGCGAGCCAATGTATGAAGATGTCTGCACAGTACTGAAGGAAGCAGGTATCATCATTCCTGTGTTGGGCGGGCGTTATGGGCTGAGTTCCAAGGAGTTCAATCCATCGATGGTCAAGGCTGTATTTGACAATGCGGCAAGCGCCAACCCGAAAAACCACTTCACCGTGGGAATCGTCGACGATGTTTCTTTCACTTCTCTGGATGTGAACGAAAAGATCGACGCGGCACCGGAAGGCCTGTACCGCTGCAAGTTCTACGGGCTCGGATCTGACGGCACTGTTGGCGCTAACAAAAACTCGATCAAAATCATTGGCGACCACACAGACATGTATGCGCAGGGATACTTTGTCTATGACTCGAAGAAGTCCGGCGGGTTCACCGTTTCCCATCTGCGGTTCGGGCCTAAGCCGATCAAGTCCACCTATATCGTCGACCAGGCTGATTTCGTCGCCTGCCACAACCCTGCTTATGTCAACATGTACGACATGCTTGACGGGATCAAAGAAGGCGGAGTGTTCTTGCTCAATTCGCCGTGGAGCCTGGAAGAGATGGAGACCCATCTGCCGGCATCGATGAAGCGGACTATCGCCGGGAAGAAGCTGCGCTTCTACAACATCAACGCCCATAAGATCGCCACTGAAATCGGCTTGGGCGGCAGGGTGAACACTATCTTGCAGGCAGCGTTCTTCAAGATTGCCAACATCATTCCTGTTGAGGATGCTGTCAAGTATATCAAAGAAGCGATTGTCGACACCTACGGCAGCAAGGGTGAGAAGGTAGTCAACATGAACTTCGCCGCCGTGGACGCCGGGATCAACCAAATCGAACAGGTGGAATACCCAGCCTCATGGTCTGAGGCGGTCGACGAAGCCGCCGCTGCGGAAAGCGTTCCGGACTATGTCAAGAATGTGGTGCGCCCGATCGCAGCCCAGAAAGGAGACGAGCTGCCGGTGAGCGCTTTTGAGCCTGACGGCACTGTCCCCACTGGAACCACCAAGTATGAAAAGCGCGGCATCGCGCTGAATATACCCGTTTGGATCAGTGAGAACTGCATCCAGTGCAACCAGTGCGCCTTTGTCTGCCCGCATGCGGCAATCCGCCCGTTCCTGGCGGAGGAGGAGTCGCTTAAGAACGCACCGGACACTTTTGTAACCCTGAATGCGGTGGGCAAGAATTACCAAGGCTTGAAATACCGGATTCAAGTATCGGCCCTCGACTGCACCGGATGCGGCAACTGCGCCCAAGTATGCCCGGCCAAAGAAAAGGCTTTGGTGATGAAGCCGCTGGCAGAACACGGACTGGTTGAAACCGCCAATTGGGATTTCGCTGTCTCACTTCCGCCGGTGGATGTTGAGATCAACCCAACCACCCTCAAGGACAGCCAGTTTGTCCAGCCGCTGTTTGAGTTCTCCGGAGCATGCCCCGGGTGCGGCGAGACTCCTTATATCAAGCTGGCAACCCAGCTGTTCGGCGACCGGATGATCATTGCCAATGCCACAGGGTGTTCATCCATCTATGGCGGATCCTCACCGACATGTCCGTACACCACGAACATTCACGGTGAAGGGCCGGCCTGGGCCAACAGCCTGTTTGAAGACAACGCAGAGTTCGGATTCGGTATCTATCTGGCATATCAAGCCCGGCGGTCGAAGCTGGCAGCGGAGATCAGCAAGCTGATGGAAGCTGAACTGCCGGCGGATCTCAAGGAAGCGTTTGCGGCATGGCTTGAAGATCCACAGGATGCCAAGACCACCAAAGAGGCTTCCGCCAAGATCAAAGCGGCGCTGCCGAGCGCCTTGGAAAGCGCCTCCGGAGATGTCCTTGCCGGCCTGAAGTATGTGGCTGACAACACGGATATCCTGGTCAAGAAATCGGTTTGGATCATCGGTGGTGACGGATGGGCCTATGACATCGGCTACGGTGGATTGGATCATGTGCTGGCTTCCGGCGAAGATGTCAACGTGCTTGTACTGGACACCGAAGTCTATTCCAACACAGGCGGCCAGGCATCCAAGTCCACACCGACAGGCGCAGTGGCCAAATTTGCCGCTTCCGGCAAGAAGATCCGGAAAAAGGATCTGGGAAGGATGGCCATGACCTACGGCTACGTATATGTGGCCAGCGTCAGCATGGGCGCCAACCGCAACCAACTGCTCCGGGCCATGCTCGAAGCGGAAAGCTACCGCGGGCCATCGCTGATTATCGCCTATGCACCGTGCATCAACCACGGCATCAACATGGGCATGTCAGCGGAACAGGGCAAGCGGGCGGTCGAAGCAGGATACTGGACATTGTACCGGTACAACCCGGCTTTGGAGCTGGAAGGCAAGAATCCGTTCATTCTCGACTCCAAGGAGCCGACCGGTAACTTCCAAGAGTTCCTCAAGAGCGAGAACAGGTATGCGACTCTGACCAGACAGTTCCCAGACATTGCGGCAGATCTGCTGCAGCGGGCTGAGGCAGACGCCAAGAGACGTTTCGAGATTTACAAGCGTATGGCCGAAATGTGACGCACACAGTTTGATAAGACCCCACATGCTGCCAGTTGGCGGTAT
>FIZJ01000016.1:0-133733 GCA_900019385.1 uncultured Clostridia bacterium | reverse complement strand
TCATCCGGTTCGCCGGTTCGGATTGTGTGGAAATGGTGGTCGAGGACGGTTGTGACAGCTTTATCTTGTCAGCCATGAGAGCGATCGCCCCATACCTGGCCTTGAAGCAAGGCGGTACCATGATGCATGCGTCTGCCGTTTGCCACGAAGGTGTGATGTACGCCTTCCTCGGCCAGTCAGGGGCGGGCAAATCCACAGCCGTGAAACTGATCTCTCAATCCAAACGCCCGGCAGTCGTGCTGACCGATGAAGCAATCATGGTAGAGCAGGACCGCAGCAGCCCCGGCAGGTTGGTGGGTTGGGGGACACCGTACGGCAGGGAGCACGGCGGGGCGAACCTGTGTGTTCCGCTTGGATACTGCTTCTTTTTGGTGCAGGACAAAACCACATACCTTGAGCCTTTGCGCCCGGCTGAAGCAGCCGCCCGGTTAATGTCCAGCCTTTGGTGTATCAATGTCTACGGTGGCTTGGCAGCAAACGCTTTGGAGATCGCTGCGCAAATATGCGGACAGGTTCCCTGCTATGAGCTGCATTTCGAGCTGAACGATCTCTTCTGGGAGCGAATCAACCAGCTGCCCGTGCCAGGAGGCAAAACTTAGGGGGACCGTTATGGACAAGCCTTTGTACGCATATGTGCTGGAAAAGTACAGGCAGCGCAACATACCGGTTACGGCAGTGTTTGAACTTACATATGGCTGCAATTTGAACTGTATACACTGCTATAATCCGACCCGCAGCCAAACGCGGGATCTGTCTCTTGAGGAAATTGCCGATGCTGCGGAGCAGATGCGCCGCATGGGCATCATGGATATTACCTTGACAGGAGGTGAGCTGTTTTACCGGCGGGATTGGTATGAGGCTGCGGAGATCTTCAGCAGGATCGGGTTCACAATCACAGTCTTCACCAACGCGGTATTGATTGATGACAAGGTGATTGCTCAACTTACGCAGATAGATCCTTTGCTTATTGAAGTCAGCCTCTATGGATCCTCGCCTGAATACTATGAGCGTATCACAAGGGTGAAAGGGTCTTTCGCGAGATTTGTCAACGGATTGGAGCTGTTGAAGAAAAGCGGCTTGAATTTTGTTCTCAAGCCGGTTGTGCTCAGGCAGAACTTCCAGGATTATGAGGCTATGCTGGCGTTCGCGGACAGTAAGGGGTACCGGTTGAGGTTTAGGTTTTCACCGTGCCTTTTGCCCAGTGGGCGGCACCGAAACGATTTTCGCCTTTCAGACGGGGAAATGGTAGAACTGTTCAGACACGCACCTGAGCAGGCTGAAGCCGTGTTTGCCAAATGCGGCATAGGCCAAGGCGGCCTGGTGGTTGGGCCGACAGGAGACATCCGGCCGTGTGTGGCTTATCCCACAGCGGCGGGAAATATCAGAGAGCAGACTCTGGAAGTGATCTGGCAGGAATCGCCGCTCTTTAAGGAATTGCGGGACATATCCATGGATGAGCTTGAAAACTGCAGGCTGTGCAATTTAAAACAGTATTGCGAGCCTTGCCTGGCACTGAACTTGTTGGAGACAGGCGATTTACTCAAACCAAGCGAGATCTGCCGCATAGCAGCCAATCGCAAGCTCGCCAAAGGAGGTGTTTTGGATGAGAAACAAAGTCAGCCCAGAGTTCATTAAGCAGTTTCGCGCTCAGCACAAACTTGATCCAGCGTCCTATGTCAAGCCAACGGTGCAGTCGGAACGGTTATTCACAGTCGGTTATGCTATAAAGCCGTTCAGGATCTGCGCCAACGAGTGGCGGACTCACGGTGGTTGTATCTGCTTTAGCTAGGCCTGTCTAGTCTTGGCACAAGATGCCTTGGGAAATCATCTCGTCAATGATTGCGGCCACATCTGCCTGAACTGCAGAAACATCGCTATGATCGTACAGCTGCTCCACGGCATCGACAATGGCATCGACATTGTCAAGCTCATCCAAGAGTTTCCAGATTATGGTTCCTGTCGGATTGAGGACATGAATAGAGCCAGTTTTAGTGTTCAAGATGATAGTCTCCTGATCGACTTCCCGCACAACCAGAGCATCACTTTTCGTCAACTTGCTCATGCGCGAACACCCTTTCACTCTTATATTTTTTCCACCATGCCGCTGGTAAAACGGTAGAGCTCTTGATAGCCCATCAAAGGAGCCAGTTCCAGGAAAACCCTGTCATTTTCCTGCACACCTGTGTTTGACACGTAGAAACCCAGGCTCACGAGCGATTCCGTGCCTGCTGCAATGCAAGCGCGCAAAGGGTCGTCGCTGGATTTGGCGAATGATACGTATCTGCTGAGCTCCCACAGGTGGTTGTCGATCTGAACGAAGAAAGCATAAGCGCGCAGTTCGGTGGTGATGTGATCATAAGCTGCAAAAACCCGAAAACGGCTTGGATCATTACCGTACTCCTTATATACCTGCTCAACCACATAGCCTAACCCTGGGTCCTGGTCCAGCAAACTCATGTAAGATGCGTCGCTGTCAAGAGGCTTTTCAACGATGCGGCAGGAAGTGGCTATCGGTGTGACTGGCGACGCGGGCTCTGCCACGAAAGAATACGCAGTGATTTCGGAGACAAAGTGCAGAAACTGCTTGGCATAATCCAAGTACTCAGAGCTCAGGAAAATGCAGTGCAGGCGCTTTGCGGTTGAGATCCGGTTCAAAAGGATCGGTATCGCCTCTTTGGATTTCACCTTGATCACGCAGACTTGAACACTGGGGCGCATATCCGCGACGATCATCAAGTTATCCAGCGATTTTGTGAAATAGATGGTGGGTTTTGCGATTGACATCCGCCGGGAATCGAGTTCGTCCAACAAAGCCTTATTCTGGAAGAAATCGGCTTTGAGATGATGGATTACATAGGAACCGTCGGTGGCGATCTGGCTGAGTTTGGCTGCAAGCCTCGCCCTGATTTCCTGGGGGACTGAGCGGTCGAACATTTCCCTGCCCAAACTCGATTTGGTCCTGGCAATCCTGCCGCGCACTGTTGATGGTTTTTCCTGAGTAACCGCGGCGATTTCGGCATAGCTCAGGTTGTCGAGGTGGTGCAGCAAAAACGGTTTGACATTCTCGACAGGAAAACCGAGGATGATGTCGTATATATCGCTCATTTCCAGTTTGTGCAGGATGGCGTCTTCCGATGATTCTGTGACCAGGTAGGTGTCGAGCAGTGTGTGCTCCTCGTTGGCGATAGTGTTTTCAATCTGCGGGTATGCGGTCCGGAAGTAGTCTTGGATCTGACTGCGGACAATCCTGTAAATCCAGGGTTTGAACTTGGACGGGTCTCTTAGCTGATCAATCTTTGTGATCACCTTGATCATAACTTCTTGCACTATATCGTCAATATCCGTGCGGGCTGGAACTTTATACTTGACCAGCTGGCGCAGGACTCCATAATAACGCCGGATAAGTTCTTCGCAAGCGTGTTCGTCTTGAGTCGTTTGAATATGTCTGATTAGCTGAATATCTGTGAGATTATGCATTTCCACCCTCCAAGTCTTGTTGATATGTTTCGCTATCATTGTCAGAATACCTGCATAAGAGGGAAAACTCAAGTGGTGAAGGTGAGTGCTGCAAATATGAACATCGATCAGATCGCCTTGGAAATGCTCCTTGACGCGCTGGAGCGAGGGCAGTCTGTTGTTATGTATGGAACGGGAACCAGTATGGAGCCTACGATCGCAGAGGGGGACGCGATCACTGTCGCGCCGCCTAAGAGCATCAAGATTGGCGACATTGTCGTCATTTTGATGGCCCACGACAGCCTTGTGGCTCACCGTGTGATCGACATCGCTGCCAGAGGTGGAAGGTTTTATGTGCAGACAAAAGGCGACAACAAGGATAAACCCGATCCGCGCCGGGCTATAGAGTTTGTCAAAGGCAAAGTGGTTAAAATAGAAAAATTTCCTGGGAACACGTGATTTTTCTGCTTTGATTTACGTCTAACATTATGGAAAGATAAACTCTCATTTTGCTGCTTTCGTGTTACCGGATTGATGCGCGGAAGTGCAGGAGGTGTTTTCATGGCTGTCCACAATGCGCCCCTGCAGCATAAACAGAAACATCCTCAGCTGTCCAAAGAAGAACAGTGTATGGTGGATATCCTGAATGCATACCTTTGCGATTGGCCCATCACCGAGGAACTTTTCCCGGAAGGGTTTAATGTGAATGATTTTATATCTGTTGCTTCGCGGCACGAAGTCTTATTGATTATCTGTCAAATCTTGGCGGCATCTCAAGCAAAACTAGATCCTTCGGTCGACAGCAAAATCCAAGCCATTTTGCTCCGCAGCAGGATCCACGACGAACTGATGCGCAGCGAATTCCGGACCATCTTGCAGAAATTGAACCAGCACGGTATCATACCCCTGGTGCTAAAAGGGTTTGCCACTCAGTCGCGGTATCCTCAGGGATTGCTGAGGGACTTTAACGATATTGATCTGCAAATGCACAGCGAAGCTCTCGCCAAAGCACACAAGATCCTTTTGGATTTGGGATACACCACAATTGGCAGTGATCCGGCAGAGTTCGAAAAAAGACTGCACGATCCGGCAGTAAGCCCCCATCTGGCGCGGTATGTCAAGCGGCTGACTTACGGGTTTACATATATTGTCGAGTTTCACCGGATGGATTTCTATGCATTCAAGGGAATACCATCAAGCACTTTTTACCGGGCCGCCAAAACGGCGGTGTTTGACAGCAATACGATGTATCTTAGACATACTGATCCCGATTTGATTATTTACAGTTTTCTCCACTTCATCCGACATGAATATTCGCTGATTGCCAGGGTGAAAACAGGGCTGCGCTTGTTCCATCTGCTTGATGGCTGCATATTGCTTAAGGAAATCATACCAAAACTGGGATGGAACGCACTGCTTGAACGGGTCTTCGAGTTGAGGATCGCTTCATGGATGTACTATGCGCTGCTCAGGGCATCGACACTGTGTGAAACGCTGGTCCCTGCATGGGTGCTCAACCTGCTGCATAAGAAGTCGGAAGGCTCTGGTCTGAACAATCATCCTGTGGAGTGGGATTTTATCAACTACAGGTGCAGTTTCCTCGAGATGATGATTCGGCCGGAGAAAGAGATGGAACGGATGGCCGAACATACACGCAAGCTGCGGGAAGCCGGGACATGCGGAACGGTCTACTGCTATCGCGGCAGCAATCCCGAATTGATCTCCAAAACCGCCCAGCCAAACGCGCTGTTGGTGATCGATGAAAGCCAGGTGCCGCAGTGGAATTTCTACAAAACATTTGTCTCGAGATCTGGCCGCATCAGTGAATTGAGGCGGGTTGAGGCAGCTTTTTCCTGGGATGAGGCGTATCTTTACAGCTACATTTATATAGACGGCAAGGGTGTAAGCAGCCCAACTTACAACTACCTGCTGGACAGCATACTATTGGATTTCTTCAACGCGAACGGCCATTGGTTCGCATGCAAGATAACACACCATAAAGACGGCACTCTCAGCATGCTTTTAAGAAATGTCTCAATCAAGGTGCCGGTGCCCTTTGACCAGAAAGTCAAGATCCACTTGGAAACAAAAAGCTACGGTCTGCATATACGTATTCCGGTAGCCATGTTGAAAGAGCATTTTGGCTTCACTCCCCATGAAACACTGAAAGTAGGGTTCAATCTCACCTTAAGTGATTACAGCGACGAAGGGGAATGGACTGAAAACAGACTCGACTGGGGGCTGCCCCCCGCGTACGGGCACATGATCTTTACCAGCGTGGAGATCTAGAGCTGTCTTTCCATCGTCAAAAAGGAAGATATCACCGCACTTTTGTAGTAACATTGGCTCGTCCTCTCTTTGGTGATACCTTCCTTTTTTTTATTTGTGCAAAGAGCAGTCAGCTCGCGCCGCAGTGCAAAAGCGTCAGAAGGATAAAGCCGATCAGATGCTGAAGAAGTAATCTGACGTACGCCGAATCGGCGCGTGGACTGTTCATATTGCCGATTGCTGCTGCCACTTTGGCTGCATTCGGTTGGGGAGGCTGATCAAATGATCAAACCAGGACTGGTCTCGATCACATTTCGCAATCTGTCAGTACAAGAGATTTCCGGACTTGCCGCCAAGAGTGGGCTGGTTGGCATCGAATGGGGCGGAGATGTCCATGTGCCTCATGGGGACGTTGGTGCCGCGCGTAAAGTGAGGAAGCTAACGGTTGATGCCGGGTTGGAAGTGGCGTCGTATGGTTCTTACTACCGCTGCGACGACGATATCTCCTTCGGCGATGTCTTGAAAACAGCGGTCGCTTTGGAAGCGCCGCTGATCCGAGTGTGGGCAGGGACAAAAGGCTCTGCCTCAACCACTGCCGAAGAACGGGCGAGGATTGTGGAAAATGTGCGCAGAATCGCGGATAAAGCTGCCCGGGAAGGTGTCAGAATAGCGTTTGAGTATCATGGGAAAACACTTACGGACGACGTCATATCGGCGGCGCAGCTGCTGCAGGAAGTGGCGCACACCAATGTTTACACCTATTGGCAGCCACTGCCGCCGCACACCCTGGATGAGCGGCTGTCTGGGTTGGAGCGGGTCAAGCCTTGGCTGGCCAATCTCCATGTTTTTTCCTGGACCGACAAGGGGGAGCGGCTGCCCTTGGTAGAAGGAGAAGAGTTGTGGCGGCGGTATTTCTCATTAATTCGCGATCTGCCGCAGCAGCGGTACGCGCTGATCGAGTTTGTGAAAGGCAATGAACCCGAACAGCTCTTGGATGACGCTAGAACTCTGCGTCGGTGGCTGGCGGAGATTCTATAAATGCTTTGGCAAGTGCCAGAAGCTGTGGTCGGGTGTTGAGCTCTGGTTCGTCAAGGACTTTGTCCAATAATCCGGCAAGGATTTTGCCGATCAAAGGCCCGGGTTTCAAACTCAATTCCTCGATCAAATCTGTTCCTGAAACGGCCAAATCCGCCAGGGTGAATGCATGGTCTGACTCGATTATCTGCAGAACCCGTTCGGTCAATGCTTGAAAGTATTCCCAGACCTGCCGCGGGTTGTGCCTCATGCCTAGTACATCGGCTTTGCGAAGTTCAATCAGATCATGGATGTTTTCTTTGCCTACCCGGTGAATCAGCCTGCGGATGGCTTTGTCCGAGGAATGGGGGTGGATCTGGAACATGTGATGCCTGATCAACAGGGCTACCTTGTTCTGGATTCGCTTGCTGTAGGTCAGCCGCTGCAGTATCGCTTCGGCCAGCTCAGCACCTATTTGATCGTGGCCGTAGAAGTGAATTCCTTTAGCATCTTCACTCATTGTCTGAGGTTTGCCCACATCATGCAGTAAAGCGGCCAGCCGCAGATGGAGTTCGGGTTTGATTGCCTGGCAGGCTGTGATCGAGTGCCCCAGGACGTCCCAAGGGTGATAGCTTCCCTGCTTCACGCCGGCAGTCAGGGCAAGTTCGGGAATAATCTGCTCCAAAAGCCCGCTAGTATAAAGCAGTTGGAGAGGCTGTGCGATGGACTCGGCCAGGAGCAGTTTGCTCAGTTCCTCCTTGATTCTTTCTTTGGCAATTCTGGCAATCAGTTGAGGCTGGATGCCCTTGAGGGTGTTCTTTTCCGGCCTGAATCCCAAGGTGGCGCTGAAGCGGATCAAGCGCAGCATTCGCAAGGCATCCTCGCTGAATCTTGCTTTAGGATCGCCAACAGTACGCAAGATCTTGCGGCGCAGGTCTTTTAGGCCGTGGTAAGGGTCGTAAAACGTTTGGCTCAAAGGATCATAAGCGATGGCGTTGACGGTGAAGTCGCGCCGGCCCAGGTCAGCAGTGAGGTCGGTGGTGAATTCGACGTGATCAGGATGCCTGGCATCGGAGTAGAGGGAGTCTTTACGCATGGTGGTGACCTCGACAGAATGGTTGTCCACGATAACGGTAATCGTGCCGTATTTTTCCCCGGTGGCCAGTGTCTTGGTAAACAACTGCCGCACCTGATCAGGGGTGGCATCGGTGGTGATGTCCCAATCCTTCGCTTCCTTGCCGAGCAGGGCATCGCGGATGGCCCCACCCACGACATAAGCCTGATAGCCCCGTCCCGATAGTACGCGGCAAACCGCCAACACTGAGGCCGGTATGTTTGGGCTGGCTGTTTTTCTCGATAAAACCAAGGGGCACACCTTCTTTGCTTCGCGTCTAATATGCTATTCGTTGTCTGGCGTGTGGTTCCTGTATCGGTTAAAGAATACCCCAAACTTGCCGATAATTATAGTGTAGGTAAATACCTAAGGAGGACGATTGTTATGCGGATCGGAGGATTGGCGTCGGGATTTGACACCGAACAAATCGTCAGACAGTTGATGGAAGTAGAACGGCTGCCGTTAGATCGGATGTACCAGCAAAAAGTGCGGGCCGAATGGCAGCGGGATCAATATAGAGCCCTTATGACCAAAATCACCAGTTTCCGGGACTATGTCTTCAACATGAAGCTGCAGTCGACGTTTATGGTACGCAAGGTTTCCTCCTCGGATGAATCGATTGTGACGGCGCAGGCAGCAGGCAATGCCCAGTATGGGATCTATGAGATTAGGGTCAAGCAACTGGCGGCGGCCGCATCCAAGATCAGCGCCGGCGGTGTGAGCCAGCGGCTTGCGGACTTTGCGGCCAGCATTGATCCTGAAGAGCCAACGACTTTGGGTTTGCGCTCCAAGGATGGCGATTTTGTCGCGATAACCATCGAGCACGGCGAAACCATCGACAGTTTTGTAAAGAAAATCAACAACAACAAAGAGCTGGGGATTACAGCCTTATATGATGAAGCCACAGACAGCCTGGTGTTCAGAAGCAATGCGACCGGGGCCAATGCCGTGGTCGAGTTCGAAGATGCCGTAGTCGACGATGGACAAGGCGGTACTTTGAGTTTTGTGAACACCGTACTGCTCGACGGAGGCGGCTGGGCTAGAGACGACGCAGGGAAGAACGCGCTGGTTGAGATCAACGGCTTGGAAACATTCAGGGAAAGCAACAACTTCACCTTTGGCGGCCTGGCCATCAGCTTGCGCGCAGCGGACGAGAACAAAGTTGTGAGGCTGGAAGTTGCTCAAGACACTGACCGCATCGTCGATACAATCAAGACTATGGTGGACAAGTACAATGAGCTGATCGCAGAAATCCAAGGCAAATTGAACGAGCCTTTTTACCGGGATTATCCGCCTTTGACCGAAGCCCAGAAGAAGGAAATGGATGAAAAAGAAATCGAACTGTGGGAAGAAAAGGCCAAGAGTGGGCTTTTGCGGTCAGACAGGATCCTGACAAATCTCGTTTCCCAGCTGCGCTGGTCCTTGAGCTCTGCCGTCGAAGGCATAGGTGGGTTGAACACTTTAAGCAAAATTGGGATCACAACAGGGGGCTGGTACGAATACGGGAAACTGCATGTCAACGAAACTCAACTTCGCAGTGCAGTCCAGAACAATCCTGAAGAGGTCATGGCTTTATTCACCAAAAGCGGTGAAACACTTGATAGCAAGGGAATTGCCCAACGGTTGAGCGATGAGTTGGCATTGGGATTGAACCGGCTGGCGGACACCGCCGGTAAGGCGTCTTCTCTGTTTGACACAAGCACACTTTCGGAAAAAATCCGCTACTATGAACGACAAATAGCCGTTATGGAGGAGCGGATGATTCAACGGGAAAACCGGTATTGGGTTCAGTTCACCGCCATGGAAAGAGCGCTGCAGCAGTTGTATGCCCAGTCTGACTGGCTGTACCAGCAGATGTCAATGTGGTCGAAATAGATAGGTGAGTGATGGCCATTAGCAATCCTGAACGATTGGAACTATATAACAAACTGTTGGCCGCTGCCAAGAAGCAGCTTCAGTTATGTAAAAGCGCCGATTGGGAACAAGAGGATGCGCAGCAGCGGCTGCTTGAGCTGATCGAGCATCGGCAGGCCTTGATCGAGCAGATCAGTGTTCTGGATCAGGAGCCGCTCACATCCAATGAAAGGCAGGTTGTTGAGGAAATCCTGGCTGTTGACGAGCAAACTGCTAAGATGATGGCTAGTTTTAAGGATCAGTTCGCCCGCAAGTTGAAGCATGTCAGGCAGGGTATGCGTACAACCAAAGCCTATAATCCTGAAGCGGTCCAAACCGAAGGGTATTTCATCGACCGTCGGGAATAGGCCGTAGAACATAGTGCGATATGGAAGCAGTGACAGATTCCAAGTGGTCACTGCTTTTTTGTGCAATGGAGTGGGAGAGGAAAACTGCCAGGCGGATGGAACTAATAATATACAACTAAAAAGCACTGGAGGGATCAGTTGATGCAGGCTCATCAGGATGTCATCCTGCTGGAAAATGATCAGCTGCAGGTTGGAATTGTGCCAGCAGTCGGCGCTTCGATCTGCAGTTTCAAGTACAAACTGGACAACCACTGGGTTGATATGATGCGGCCTACGCCCGAGAGTGCCATCAGCGATAACGAGCCTGGAAAGTTCAGCTCCTTCAACATGATTCCATACTCAAACCGCATTAAAGACGGCATTTTGGTCTACAAAGCCCATTCATATCAACTGGCCATCAATTCCGCCGACGGACACGCCATTCACGGCGAGGTCCGCACCCGTCCCTGGAAAGTTGCCTTTCGAACTCAGACAGAATTGGATTTGGATTTCAACAGTACAGAATACCCGGGGATTTCCTGGCCCTTTGCCTTCACAGCGCGAGTGCGCTTTCGGTTGGAGGCGAACCGCTTCTCGATCATAACATCGGTTCAGAATCTCAGCAGCGAAGAAGCGCCTGCCGGAATGGGCATTCATCCCTATTTTGTCAGGTCTCTGACGGAACAGGATGATCAAGTTATAGTCGAGCTGCCGGTGATCGGCGTCTACCCAGGCGAAACACCTATACCCACCGGCAGGTGGGAGAAGGTGCCGCCGGAATTGGATTTCTCTAGTCGAAGAGAACTTACTGCCGAGTTTGTCGACAAGTGCTTCCGGGTTGAATGCCGGCCGGCAGTGATTGAATGGCCGCGAAGCAGAGTGCGGCTGATGATGGACTGGGATCCTGTGTACCAGCACTTGATCCTGTACTGCCCCAAAGACGATCACCGCTATTTTGCCGTGGAACCGGTGACTAACTGCAACAATGGATTCAACCTGGCCAACCAAGGACTGCCGGACACAGGGACCGTATACCTTAAGCCGTTGGAGAAGCTAGAGGGGACAATATCCTTGACAGTGTCCCGATCCTAGCCTGGAAAGCAAGGCTCTGGCTTACGGGACGAGTTCACCTACGCCGTTCAGTATATAGTGAGGCTGGTATGGGAACTGCTGCAGAGTCTCCCTTGAGGTGACGCCGCTCAGGACCAGGACGGTATCGATGTCCGCTTCGATACCGGCGACTATGTCGGTGTCCATCCGGTCCCCGATAATCACTGTATCTTCAGTTGATGTCCCGAGAAGCTTCAGCCCGTGGCGCATCATCAGTGGATTGGGTTTGCCGATGTAGTACGCCTTTTTGCCCGTCGCCAGTTCTATTGGTGCGATTAGTGCCTTGGTCGCGGGGATGATCCCTTGTTCAGAAGGCCCGGTGAGATCCGGGTTGGTGCCGATTAGCTTTGCCCCCTGCCGCACTAAACGGACAGCGAGCTCGATTTTCTCATAGTTGTACGATCTCGTTTCGCCTACGACCACATAGTCGGGATTGACATCGTTCATGGAAAAGCCAACATCGTACAAAGCTTTGACCAATCCAGGCTCGCCGATGATATAAGCGCTGCCGCCCGGGCACTGCTTGGCGAGGAAGCTGGCGGTCGCGAGAGCGCTGGTGTAAAAGTGGCTCTCTTCCACCTCGATGCCCATTCTGGCCAACTTCAGCTGCAGCTCCCGCGGCGAACGCTCGCTGGAATTGGTCAGGAACAAATATTTTTTGTTCTCCCTGTTTAGCCATTCCACGAATTCTGATGCGCCCGGCAAAAGATAATTGCCGTGATAGAGCACACCATCCATGTCAATGATGTATCCCGCTTTACGGCGTATGTGTTCCATAGTATCCCCCGTTCAACACGTTTTTGGCATTACAGCGAACAGCCCGGCTCCGCTCAGGGTTTGGGCTGGCCGGACATGTCGGTAAGTTTCAACGGCTTGAAGTTTAAAATGACTTTGGCACAGTAAGCATAAAAAGGTGCCTGGATCAGAACTGAGCAAAGGCGTGGAATCAACATGGGCTTGTACGGTATTTCGAACAGAGTGTAGAGAAAATAAGGGACAAGGCCGACGTTGGTGGCAAGCTCTCCTACAAGAACGGCGAGAACCAGCTGCCAGTACTTCCTTTGGCCTTTGCAGCCGTACCAGATTACCGCTCCGGGAATAAACCCGGTGAGGTATGCCGAGAGTGTGAAATGGGGTGCATAAGCGCCCATGGGGTTGATCATGTAGCCGACAATATCAGATAGAGCTCCTACAACTCCACCGTACCACGGCCCAAACGCAAACCCTGCCAGGATAATCGGCAGGCCGCCCAGGCCGATGCGGATACCTTCGATTCCCCCGAGACTGACTCGGACACTGAGAATCCTGCCGAACACAATGCTCAACGCGGCTAGAACAGCCAAATAAACCAAGGTGCGAGTCTGTTTGAACACAGTGATGCTCCTTTCTCTTTGGTAGACTGTACCAAAGAGAAGCGGCTCTTTGGTGACAGCGGACGCGATGGACATACCGCAGCTCACAGAGAGCATTTCGTCTTAGGGCAACGTCCCATCCCTAAGCACTAAAACGCATGCCATCTACTCTACCACATTTCTGCTTGCATTGTATCAGAATCATACTGGGAAAGCAAGAGCGGCGGGGTGCGGCAAGTGGGAAAGAGGAAATGTCCTTTGAGGATAGAAAATTGATCTGTATTAACTAGCATGGGAGGCGGTATGGTGTACAAATTTCTGCATACCCGGGTGCGGGTGAGCGACCTTGAACACTCGATAAAATGGTATTGCGAGAACTTGGGGTTCACGGTAAAAAGCCGTACTGATCGTTCGCCGGCGGGAAATCAAATCTGTCATTTGGAGCTCCCCGGGAACGAGCATACCCTGGAATTGACCTATTCACCGGATTACAAGCTGAATGTGCCGGAGGATCTGCTCCATTTCGCCATAGGTGTCCCGGACCTGTACGCTTTTTGCGAAGAGCTTGAGCAGAAGGGGATCGAGATTTGGCCGGACAACTGGCGCCAAGCGATTTCAGCGGGGAAGAAAATGGCGTTTATCACCGATCCAGACAACTACGAGGTGGAGCTGCTCGAGCGCAAATAGGCAGTTTTAGGGCATAGATAATTTGGAAATAAATTGGCAATTTACAGAAAACAAGAACTATGCTATAATTAGAAATGATCCAGGGAGTAGAGTAGGGGATGATTCCAATCAGCAAAAGGGTTATATGTGCACTGCTCCTGGCAGTGCTGGTTGCAGGCTTACATTTGATGGAGGCTGGCGCGGCAGCTGAAGCCGTGATCGGCTATTTACCGGACAATCAGTTGTATCGTGTCGCCATCATCACACCGGACGGCGACGAGGAATATGTCTACCAGGTGGAATACCGTGTGGAAGCTGGGCGGCTTTTTGCAAGCACTATTGGTCCCGGCTACACCATGGAATCACGGTATGATGCCGATCTGCGCCTGCTAAACAGCGAAATGGCCGTTCTTACCAGCGAAGACGCTGTCCGGATTGGGTTTGACCGCCGGGTAGCGGCATATGACCCAGAGGAAGAACAGTACGTGCTCGTCTATTATCTGGAAGACAAACTGCAGAGCACGCGGGAAATCCGCCTTAGGGAGCAGGCGACCGAGATAGAGGTCCTGGGGCTGCACCTGCAGGCACTTTTGAATCAAGGCCGTACTGATTTCCACGGCAGGCTGCTCGACTTGAACTCTCCCGGCAAAATGCAGCTCGATTCAAGGATCCTGACAGATAAACAGATTCAGGATCTGGCAAACCAGAAAAAAATGGCCCCTCAGGTTAGGAGCCTCTTGGAAAAGCGGGAGGAGATTATTGTCTTTTCCATTGGCTATGACGGGTTTCTCCGCTTTTTCTTTCCGACGCGGTTTTATGTGGTCCTGGAAAATACAGCTCCTTACCGCATTCTGTCTTATTGGGCCGGCTCTGGTGAACGGCTTCGGTTCCATATTTACCAATTCATGGAGTAAAGCCTGATTGACGGCGGAAGCGTTTCTGAGGTGAAACGGCTTCCGTGGCGAGTTAAATATCAGAATCTTGAGAAATGAGAAAAATTGGAGGTGGCTGAGACTGAGTGAACAAGCGGTTTGTCTGTGTAAAACAGCAAAGCCCTGCTGATTGCGGGGCGGCCTGCCTTGCCACTGTCGCCAAGCACTACGGGCTCAAAGTGCCTTTGGCCAAGGTGAGACAGCTCGCGGGAACGGATCAGAAGGGGACTAGTGCCTTTGGCATTGTAACAGCCGCCGAGAAACTTGGTTTCAAGGCGAAAGGGGTTCAGGCCTCCAGGCAGCACCTGACCAGAGACATCGCCCTGCCATGTATCGCCCACGTGGTAAAAGGGCAGCTCCATCACTACCTGGTAATCCATCGGGTAGACAAAGACAGACTAGTGATCGCTGATCCGGCTGAGGGTGTTGTCATAATCTCAATGGAAGAGTTTGTCCGAATATGGTCCGGTGTGCTGGTCTTGCTTGTGCCGTCCAGCAGTTTCCGGCGCAGAGATGAGACCAATAAACCGCTTAACCGGTTGTACCCTTTGCTTTGGCCGCACCGGGGCATTCTGCTTCAAATTTTCACCGCGTCTCTTATGTATACCGTATTCGGGATTCTCGGCGCGTTTTACGTGAAGATCGTGATTGACCAGGTACTTGTTGAGGGGCTTGCCAGGACTCTGCACATATTGTCCATCGGCTTCGGAATGCTGTCAGTTCTCCGAGCTGTGTTGGGAGCGTTCCGCAATCAGCTGGTCATCTATACTGGGACCAAATTGGAAACGCAGCTAATGTTGGAATTCTATGAGCATATTTTGGAACTGCCGGTTTCCTTTTTCGACAGCTACCAGGTGGGAGAGATTCTAGCACGTGTTTCGGATACAAGCAAGATCCGGAGCGCCGTATCGCACGCTGTGGTGTCTGTGCTGCTGGATTCAGCGATGGTTGTGGTCGTTGGTGTTGTCCTTATGGTTCAGAACCGGACTTTGTTCACCGCCACAGTCCTCGTGGTTCCACTGTTTCTTGTGCTGATCGGCCTGTTTTCCGGCCCTTACCAGAGGCTGCACCGTCAGCACCTGGAACAAGCGGCGGCGCTGGAAGCGGCTTTAGTGGAATCCTTAAGCGGCATCAGCATCATCAAAGCCTGTGCGGCGGAGGCTGAAACGCGGCGGAGGACGGAAATCAAGTTTCTTAAGACACTGGCGACTGCCTTCAAAGACGCGCGCCTGCGCAATATCCAGGGTTCATTGTATTCCGGGCTGACCTCCCTAGTGCAGTTGGCAATTCTTTGGATAGGGGGTATGGAGATACTGCGGGGAGCCATCAGCCTGGGCCAACTCTTGGCCTATAATGCGCTTTTAAGTTATTTTCTGACGCCAATTGTTAGCTTGGCAGGCCTTCAGCCTGTGCTGCAAGAGGCCAATGCGGCGGCAGAACGCTTGTGGGAGACAATGGATCTGGAACGGGAAGTATTGTTCCGTGGCGACATGATTTCGCCTGCGCAGCTTGCTTGTGCAATTCGCTTTGACAATGTAAGCTTTCGATACGGCTCCCGGCGGTTGATTCTGAAGGATGTGAGCTTTACCGTCGCCTCTGGCGAAAAGGCAGCCATTGTAGGCCCTAGTGGTTCGGGGAAAACGACTATTGCCAAATTGATGCTTGGGTTTTACCAACCTGTCCAGGGACAAGTCTGGTTTGGCCAGGTCCCGGTCCAGGATATCAACTTGGGGGCTCTCCGCGCCAGGATTGGCTATGTGGCCCAGGACTGTCAGCTTTTTAGTGGAACGCTCCTGGAAAACATCACGTTGGGGTTGCCAGAATATGAGATCGAACAAATCGCGGCATTGGCGGAGCAGTTGGGGATAGCCGAGATGATCAACCAACTGCCGGATCGGTATGGGACCATGCTCGGAGAGCGGGGGCAGAACCTGTCTGGAGGGCAGAAGCAGCAAATCGCGCTGCTTAGGGCCTTGATCAGGAAACCAGATGTCTTGATTCTGGACGAAGCAACGAGCCACCTAGACTCTGTGGTCGAGAAACGGATCCAAGAGGCCATTTACCGTATCAGCGGTGAAATGACCGTGATCATGATCGCACACCGCTTAAGCACGATTACCGCTTGTGACAAGATCATCACTCTGGCTGACGGCGAGGTTGTGGAAATAGGCACCCACTCTGAGCTTCTGCGCAGGCAAGGACAGTACTTCATGCTGTGGCAAGCCCAGAACGGTTTGAAGGAGGTGTGCGGTGTTCACTGTTGATTTTGATGGGAGCAGTTTGGGTATTTCCAAGAGGCCGCCTCGCTATGGGGCGATATTGCTCTGTATTATCTGCGCGGCCTTCAGCCTGGCTTTGCTCTGGGCTTGGTTTGGCGAGATTGATCACGTTGTCAGGGCTACCGGGGTGCTCAGGCCTCAGGCCAATGTGTGCACTGTGCGGAACATAGTCAGCGGCAAGGTGAAAACTGTGAACTTGCGTGAGGGCAGCCATGTTCGCCAGGGAGAGACGCTGCTTACGATCGACACCGAAATGCTGGAATTGAGACTTGACAGACTGAAAGCAGAACTGGCAGAGCTTGAGAAACAGCTTGCCGAGCTAAATGACCTGCGCTCATGGGTGATCATGGCGGCTCGAGACGGAAGCCAGCCTGCATGCGGCGTTTCGGATTGCCCGCAGTCCATCCACCACCGGTTTTTATCCTTCAAGTCCCAGTATGACAGGCTGCTCTTGGCCTACCGGCAGGCGGAAGCAAGCCTGGAAAGGCACGAGCGGAGCAATGCCCTGCCTGAGCACGAACTGCTGCGGCTCAAGCTGGAAAAGGAAGCAGCAAGACTTAACCTGGACAACTATCTGCACGATACGGTTGCTGCTCTTGATCAAGAGAGATCCATCAAGGCAGAGCGGTTGCGAACTGTGCAGGACCAGATAGCGGAGCTTGAGCATACAAAACAGCTGAGCCGGATTACCGCTCCTATCAGCGGCACTGTTCAGCTGATTCACCAGGTTAGTGCTGGGGAGTATCTGCCTTCCGGGCATGAGCTGGCTAGAATTATCCCTGCGCCATGGCAGGCGCTTTGTGTGGAAATAAGCGTCCGCAATCAGGATATTGCCTTGATTGAACCAGGGCAGGCGGTTGTCTACCGCTTTGAAGCACTGCCGAGGCATCAATACGGTGCCGTGACAGGCACCATCACGGGAGTTGCTGGAGACGCAGTGCTCGCTGGTGACGGTACCCTGGTCTACCGAGTGTTCGGTAGTGTGGACCAGGCATTTCTTCAAGATCAATACGGCAACAAGGCTGAACTCAAACCAGGAATGGCCTGCCAATCACTGGTGGTTGTCAAGCGGGACAAGATCCTCCACTGGCTGCTGCGAAAGTTAGGTTTTCTGCACTGACAATTCATGCCAAACAGCAAGGGGGTGTCTGTTATCCGAACTGAAAAGCTAACGGTAATGTTGTTGGTATTGCTGCTTTTGCCGCTGTCGGTCAATCCTCGGACGACAGCGGCAGGTGAGTCGGAATATGCGAGCTTGGCCTCGGTCCGAAAGCAGGTCATGAACAACAATGTTGAGCTTGCAATTGCTGCTTTGGATGTGGAAATCGCGGACCTGAACCTGAGGATTGCCAATGCCGAGCAGCTGCGCCGCGCTGACCCCATCAAGGTCAAGCTGGCTGAGATGGAACTGGCGAGAGCGCAGCAGACTGTTCACGTGCTGCGGCAGGAACTGATGCTGCAGACAGAGGAGGCATACTATCAGTTGGTGAAAACCACACGGCTAATAGAGCTCGCCGGGCGAACCAAGGACTACATAGACGCCCAACTAAAGCTAGCGTCCGTCCAGTATGACGAAGGGCTGGCGACAAAAGAGGATTTGGCCTGCATTGAGCTTGCGCATGTTGAGATCGAGCACCAACTGCGAAACCTCGATCAAGAGCGAGAGTTGGCCCGCATCAAGCTGCTGACACTAATGGGACTGCCGCATGACTACGCTTTGATACCTGAGGATACCAATTTTGAGTTTGTTGAACTGGCTGTCGAGGCGGATTTTCTGACTTTGCTGATCCAAAACAACCCAGAGTTAAAGCATTTGGCTTTGGAATTGGAACTAGCCCGGCTTCGGCAGAGTCTCTCCCATCCAGATTACACCCCGGAACTTAACCGGGAGTTGAACAGTCTTGACTATGAAAGGCAGAAGTTGATCTACGAGCGAAAGGTTGGCCAACTGTACCTTGCGGCATTAGGGCTCGAGTATCAGATCCGTCAGTTGGAAGCCAGTTATCGTCAACAGCAGCGGCAGGTGGAACTTGCCAAATCCAGACTGAATGCGGTGAAGCTGCGGTATCAGGAGGGGCTTGAGCTGCCCGGTGCAGTGACTGAGGCTGAAATCGAATTGCACAAGGTGGAGGAACAGCTGCTCAGCACGGTTTTTTCACACAATGTGGCCAAAGCAAAGCTCGCGCACCTGATCGGCCTCAGCCAGGGGGGAGCAGAATAGTGTGGAAAACGGTCATACTATCGGCGGTGATCGTGGCGTCGGTCGCGGCTGTACATCCGGTATTCCCTCATTCAGCCGCACCTATGGTTGCGGGTAATAATACCATGACGCTTGCTGAATTCGTTGAAACAGCGTTGGTATCTAGCCCTGACTTGGTGCGGAGTTCAATCTCCCTCAAAGAAGCTGAAGCAAGCCTGGCCGCTTTTGGAAGCAAGACACAGCCGGAGCTTACTCTCAACTTCGGGTACCATTACATGCCGAACTGGCCGGTGCCAGGCGGCTGGGCGGCCGAGGTCGGCATAACTGGAAGCAGCCTTGGCGCTGAATACAGGTTCAATGCCGACTTCAAAGGTAAAGCTGCCCGTTTCCAACTGGCGTATCCATTGTTTGCCTCCGCTAAGCTATCGCCTTACCGGCAGAAGGCTATCAGCAGCGAGTATACATACAAGCAGGAGCTTATCTTACATCAAATCACTCTCGAGGAGGTTTTTCTCAACGCCGTCCAGTGTTTTTTGAACATCTGGAGGCTTCAAAAGGAGGTGGAGATACGCCAAAAACTGGCTGCCTGGCTCGGCTGTCAGGTGGAGATCATGGCGGCAGCCTTCGGTTCGGGAATGATTCACCAACTTGATCTGGCTTTGGCCCAACTGCAGTATGAAATACATGTCAATGCCCTTGAGAAAGTTAAAGGCCAGCTTGTATTTGAGCAGGCGCGGGCCGTCCAGGATTATGGAATCTCGCCTGAGACGGAATTGATCCATGAAGCGGAGGAATTCAAGGTGGAACTGCTTGAACTCTTTCTAAAGCCGCAGCCGGCGCCGGCAGTCGCCATGGCTCATCTGAATCTCGAGCTGGCGAACTTGGATGTTGAGAAGACCAAAGCGGCATTGGGAATCCATGGTGAGCTGAGGGTAGGCATCAATTCGGATCGCAGTTGGTTGGTGGAGTGCGCAATCAGGATCCCGCTTGTTGACAGTACCGTCTATTCGAAGCAGATGGAGGCGGCCGGCGCCAGGCTTGAACAGGCTGAATTGGAAGTGGAACGGGCAAAAGCAGAGAACGACTGCGAACAAATATATCGCCAGGCACTTTTGCGTGCGGCAGCCGCTAATCTCAACACAGCAGTCAAAGCCCGGGAACTGGCTGCCCGCAAACAACAGATCGCTCAAGAGCAGTATGCCTTGGGCCTGATTTCCTTTCTGGAACTGCTGGAGGTTTGTGAGGAGGAAGCGGACGCTCTTCTGAGCATGATCCATGCTCAGTATGAGCACCAGCTTGCTCTCATCCAGTGTTGGTTTTTGGAACGAAGCCGGGAATATGATTGAAAACTGGCAGGAAAAGATTGGCGAATGCAGAAAGGTTCATCTGGGGTTGTTTGAGGCTGTTTTGGGATTGCGAGAACTGATACCGAGGTGGTAAACGTGTCGAGAATCTGTCGGTTCGGGATTATCTGTTGTGTGATTCTGGCCTGTGTTGCCGGGCGGATTATGGCTGAATCTTCGCTGCAGTTCCTGTTGGAGAGCGATGCGGTGTATGAACTCAAATACTCTTTTCCCAGCCAAATTGACAAGTCCCCGCCGGTTCTCACCATATACACCATTAATGAGGAAGGTTCGTTCCTAAACCTTGTCCGCCTCTATCGAGGACTGTCCTTTAAGGACACCACCGAGACGAGTGTAGTGTTTGAAGCGCCGGAGGGATTTATCCGGGCGGAAGTGGTGATTGCCGGTGCTGATGATCCGGATCAGACTTCCATTACTTTCACCAGGCTCGATCGCTTTGATCCAGCCCTCAGTTCGGAACTGCTGGAAATGATCATTAACGAGGAAGTGTACACCGGATTGATTGTGGATGCCCGCGGCCTTGGGCTGGAACGGGGTATGAGCCCGCGTATCTGGTCCGAATCTGGGGAGATGATTTACGGCGGTGTGGCCGCGCCATATGAATATGTGCAGGACACCGGAGTCGCCTCGTATGGGACACAGCTGTCCGAGGAGCTGAAGGAGCGGGTTACACTTCAGGGCAAGCTCTCATTTTTCGCGCCGTTGGTGGTCAAGGCGAAGGGAGTAAAGGGGCAGCCGAGGACTGGTGTGGTTATTGATCAGGAAACATCTGACCGGATAGCTGCCGCCATCCAGAATTATGACTTTTTCGCCCATTATGCCGTGGTGTTCTTAGTTGACTAAGTACATGGCATGAAGACTATATAACCGAAAGGAGCCAGAGCTGTGCACAAGCTGCAACAACAATATCAAGAGCAGATTCAGGAACTGGTTGACGCCTGTGTCCGCGTGGCGGAGCTTGGCTATGTCACGTCCCACGGCGGCAATTTGTCGTACCGCGTGGACGGCAGTGTTGTGCTGATCACTCCCACAAAAGTTGCCAAGCGTAAGATTAAGTTCGACGATGTTTGCATTATCGATATGGACGGAAATGTACTGTTTGCCAAAGAGGGGCGGAAACCGACTGGCGAGACCCCATTTCATCTGCGGATTTTCAAAAAGCGCCCCGATGTCAAAGGAATCGTCCATGCTCATCCGCCGGTCATGACGGGTTTCGCTATAGCCAGCACTGATTTGCTGGCTCTGCCGACTTTGCCAGAGCCGATAATTGAGGTTGGGCCCATGCTGACTGTAGACTATGAGGAGCCGCTGACGGAAGCCTTGGCTCAAGCTTTTGACGACAAATTAGATTACGGCAACGCTTTTCTCATGAAGAACCACGGTGCATTGGTCGTCAGCACCGAAAGTGTGGAGCGGGCCTTGGATTTCTTTGAAATGATGGAAGCGGCTGCCAAATCCCTCCTGGTAGCAAAGCTTTTAGGCGGGGTCGACACGTTGTCCAAAGAAGATGTGGAAAACTTGGAGCGGACTATGAAGACACGGAACCTGCCGATGCCCGGTGCTCCAGGTAGGGTTTCAGGATTGGTGGAGCTGTTTTTCGGCGAAAAATAAGTGCGAACGGAGGTATGGTAATGAGCGATTACCAGGCTGGTTCCAAGGTGTGGTTCATACCGGACTGCTATTGGCCTGAAATTACCAACGGCAAGCATTATGTGAGCCATGAAGCGATCTGTGTGCTCAATCCAGGCCCACATGATGCCAAGATAAAAATGACGTTCTATTTTTCCGACGCTGAACCAATGAGAGGATTCACCGCCTATTGCAAAGCGGAACGCACCAATCACATCAGGCTGGATCAGATTAAGAATGATCAAGGGCAAGGATTGCCGATGGGAGTGCCCTATGCCGCAATGGTCGAAAGCGATCAGCCGATCATCGTCCAATACAGCCGGCTGGACACCACCCAGCCGGAAATCGGGCTGATGACCACCATGGCCTACCCACTGTAAAGTGAGGGCCGGGATGACAGGTGGGTGACAGGGGACGGTGACCTGTCACATGGAGATATTGCTGTATATGCGAAAGCCCGCTTTAGCTAGCGGGCTTTACGTATTACGAGAGTCTAACTAGCATATGCCATGTGACAGGTCACCGTCCCCTGTCACNNNCCCCTGTCACAACCCCTGTCATGCTTTTTGACAATCACCGGTATTTATGTTATAATCTATCATTAATATCACATTGAAGCGCGCAGTTTCGGCACCTATATCCGTGTATGGAGGAATCGGTTATGGCTGGTAATGGCAAGAACAAGGTGTATATTATAGACGTCACCAATCGTGACGGAGTGCAAACAGCATTCATTGGCCTTTCGAAGCTGCAGAAAACAATGTTGAATGTATATTTGAGCAAGATGGGGATCTACCAGAGCGAGATCGGTTTTCCCGCTTTGCAGCATGAGTGGAATTATATCAACGCCAACTTGAGGCTCGCCGAAAAAGGAGCCATGGGCAACATGCGGCTGCAGGGCTGGGTGCGCGCCATGGCCGAGGACGTGCAGCGGGCTGTAAAGTATACAAACATCAAAATCTTGAACCTGTCCATTTCCACCTCGGAGATCATGACTGAAGGTAAGTTCGGCGGGAGGCTGACCAGGGAAGATGTCCTCAAGATGATGACCGAAGCGGTGGCCTGCGCCAAAGAACTGGGCATAGAATCAATCGGTGTAAACGCCGAAGATGCCTCCAGGACTGAGCCCTATACTCAGGATAAACGCTACGACGAAGACTATCTGATCAGGTTTGCCTTGGCAGCGAAAGAGCACGGCGCCGATCGGTTCCGGTACTGCGACACGCTTGGCTACGACCGGACCGTTTCCATCTACGACAGTGTCAAGAGAATCGCTGAAGCGGTCCAGATGCCCATTGAACTTCACTGCCACAATGATCTGGGCTATGCGGTGGCCAACTCGGTGGAAGGAGCGATGGGAGCCCTCGACGCAGGGGTTGACGCGTATATCAATACTACTGTCAACGGCATGGGTGAAAGAGCAGGTAACGCTGATTTAGTTTCTGTGCTCCTGGCTTTGAGGAAATCCCGGGGGCTGCAGGACCGGAGTGTTCTCGATGAGCAAATCGATTTGACCAAAGCTTGGAAGCTCTGCAACTATGTGGCCAATGCCTTCGGTGTGCCGATCCCCATCAACCAGGTGGGAGTGGGGCGCAATGCTTTTGCCCATGAATCGGGAATCCATGCAGACGGAATGCTGAAAAACCGGAAGAACTACGAGCTTTATTCCCCTGACGAACTTGGCATCGAAGATCATGAAATCAGGCCGCTGGGACGGATCATCACCACCGGGGAATACGGCGGAATAAAAGGGCTGAAGCATGTGTACAAAGAGCTGGGGATAGAACTGGAAAACGAGCGAGACATTTTGCGTTTGGTTCAGTACGCCTCGCTGCACAACCAGAAACCTTTAACCGCAGACGAACTCGTATTCATTGCCAAGTACCCTGAAGAGGTAGAGCAGATACTCACTGTCGATCCCCGCAGAGTGGACTAAAAAAGGATCTCGGCCGAGATCCTTTTTTAATCTACTGGGAGCGCAGCTGGTCGAGAAACCCTTGATAACGTTCACCCAGGTTTGGCAGAGCAACTGTCTCCAGGATGTAGTCTGTGTAAGCTTCGTTCGTGGCGCCATCGCCGCGGCCGGTGAGCACCACTTTCCGTTCAAACTGGCTGCAGATGTCCAGAGCCATCTGCAACCTGTCCGCCTCTTGCCTGAAACCGATGTGCTCCAACAGCATCGCGCCGGCTTTAATCAGGCTGCTTGGGTCAGCGTAGACAGCGCGCCCTTCTGCGACCATGCGCGGCGCCGAACCATGAATGGCTTCGAACATAGCGTATCTTGTTCCCACATTGGCACTTCCGGCAGTCCCCACACCGCCTTGTATCTGTGCCGCCTCATCTGTGAGGATATCTCCGTACAAATTGGGCATAACCAAGACCTGGAACTCTGATCTACGGCTGGGATCGATCAGCTTGGCAGTCATGATGTCGATATACCAATCATCACAGACAATGTCCGGGTATTCCTTGGCAATTTCTTTGGCAACGCTCAAGAATTTGCCGTCAGTTGTCTTGATTACATTGGCTTTGGTGACAACAGTAACCCGTTTCTTGCCGTGGAGCCTCGCATATTCGAAAGCCGCACGGATGATTCGCCTGCAGCCTTGTGTGGTGGTCACTTTGAAATCGACCGCCAAATCGGGAGTCACGCTCAAACCCTGACTACCCAGGGCATATTCACCTTCCGTGTTTTCGCGGAAAAACATCCAGTCTATGTTCAGTTCCGGCACCCGCACAGGACGGATATTGGCAAAAAGGTCAAAAGCGCGACGCATGTATACATTGGCGCTCTCGATATTCGGCATGCCGGCGCTTTGATCGGGGGTGGTGGTCGGGCCTTTCAGGACAACATGGCACTGGCGCAGCTCCCCCATGACTTCATCGGGAATCGCCTGCATTTTGGCAATGCGGTTTTCAATGGTCAGCCCTTCAATTGTCCGCAGTTCGATCCTGCCGGCATTGATTTGATCAGCCAAAAGCGCTGCTAAGACTCGTTCGGCCTGAGCTGCAATATAAGGCCCTATCCCATCTCCGCCAACGATGCCGATCACAATTTTGTCCAGCTTCTGATAATCGATAAAGCTCTCATTTTGCTTCATGCCCTCTATTCTCTGCAGTTGAGCTTCGAGAATTCGGGCAAAGTGTGCTTTGGCAGCTTCAATTTCTTGCCGATACATGGTACCCCTCCTTGCAAATTTCCATTTTCTTCGTTATGAAGGATGATAAATCCTTTTTCTATGGTATAATTGTGCTTGTCAGGGGGAGGAAGATGACAAGCTTGTTTATTCTAGTCACTTTAGTCTATTGGTTTGCTATGTATGTCTACATGCCAATTCTCACCCCGTACGCGGAGAGTATGGGAGCATCGTTGAGCATGATTGGCCTAATCTTGGGCTCCTATGGTTTTACACAGATGCTGATCCGGATTCCCCTCGGTATTTATTCTGACCGGATTGGCAGACGCAAAGTTTTTGTCGTTTTGGGAGTGGCATGTTCCGCCATCAGCTGTATCGGGCTTGGAATAGCCAGCACACCATGGTTGGCGCTCCTCTTCCGTGGATTGGCTGGAGTGGCGGCGGCAGCCTGGGTGGTATTCACTGTCATGTATGCCAGCTTTTATCCTCCCGAGCATTCTGGCAAGGCCATGGCGGTAATCATGTTCTACACATCAGTGGGGCAGCTTGTCGCTTCCACCTTGGGCGGCTTTGCCGCTGACGCTTTCGGTTACAAAGCTCCGTTTATCATCGGCGGCGCGGCAGGCCTGGCCGGTACAATGCTGAGTGTAACGATAAAAGAGCCAGTTGTCCGCAGGGAACCGTTGAATATCGATTCTTTGATGAAAGTGGGGCTCAATCCCCAACTGCTGTGGGTCAGCACCCTGGCTCTTTTGGTGCAGGCAGTCACTTTCGCGACCATCTATGGATTCAACCAATCGTATGCGGCGAGCATTGGGGCCAGTGATCAGCAGCTGACCATTTTGATGCTTATATCTGCACTAGCCATTGCTTTGGCTTCTCGGACAAGCGATCTGGTGGCGGGAAGAATCGGTGAACGGCAAACCCTTATCCTTTCGTTTCTGTTGATGATGCTGGCTTCGGGCAGTGTTCCGTATACTTCCAGCATGTTGGCGCTGTACCTGACTCAGGCGGTGAATGGGTTCGGACGGGGGTTGATATTTCCGGTCCTGCTCAGCTTGAGCATCAAATGTGTAGCCCCGGACAAACGGAGTACAGCCATGGGGTTTTTTCAAGCTCTTTACGGCATCGGCATGACCGCGGGCCCGGTATTCGCCGGCTGGGTCAGCGAACTGTTCGGTATGCGGACGGGATATTTAAGCGTAGCGCTTGTGGGCCTTTTTGGGTGCCTGGCTGTAATCGGCTGGCCTAGAAAATGGCAGATCGGTGACTGCGGCCAAACGAACAGCAGTCAAATGAATGGATAGGAGGAAAGGGGAAGTGGATATTCATAAGTTGCCGGTGGTTACATGCAATACTGTTGTGGTCGGCAGCGGCGCAGCGGCTCTCAACGCCGCGGACCGGTTGGTCAGCTTTGGGCAAAATGATGTAGTGATTGTCACCGAGGGCATGAACATGGGAACATCCCGCAATACCGGGTCTGACAAGCAGACTTATTATAAACTGACCCTTTCCGGTTCCGAACCGGATTCGATCCACCACATGGCCAAGACACTCTTCGACGGCGGCGCCATGGACGGCGATATCGCCTTGGTGGAAGCAGCCTTGTCGGCCCAGGCGTTTTATCATCTGGTGGATATCGGGGTACCATTCCCCCATAATTCGTATGGTGAATATGTCGGTTACAAAACAGACCACGATCCCAGACAGCGGGCTACATCCGCAGGGCCTCTGACTTCAAGATACATGACTGAGAAGCTCGAGGCGCAAGTCAAGCTAAAGGGCATCCCCATTTTCGACCGGCACCAGGTGATCGGTATTCTCACCGATTCATCCCACAGCCGCGCCATAGGTGTGATCGCCCTGGCGTTGGACGCAGATCCGACCCAAACGGATCCTTATGTGTTGTTCAATGCCACCAATGTCGTCTATGCTACCGGAGGCCCGGCAGGTATGTATGGAACATCTGTGTATCCACCGAGCCAGACAGGAGCCACGGGCATAGCGTTCGAAGCGGGAGTCAAAGGCAAAAATCTGACAGAAAGCCAATTCGGGATTGCTTCGATCAAATTCCGCTGGAACTTGTCAGGGACCTATCAGCAGGTGCTGCCGCGTTATGTCTCTACCGCACCCGACGGCAGCGACCCACGGGAGTTCCTGGAGGACTACTTCCCTGATCCTGGAAGAATGCTGGATGCGATTTTCCTGAAAGGGTACCAGTGGCCGTTCGATCCCCGCAAGGTGGCAAACTACGGATCCTCTTTGATTGATATCCTGGTCTACTACGAAACAGTTGTCAAAGGCCGCCGCGTGTTTCTGGATTTCCGCAGCAACCCTTCATGGGGATCCCGCGGTGGTGATTTGGATTTTTCACTGCTCGGCAAAGAAGCATATACTTATCTCGAGAACTCCAGTGCCTTGTTTGGGCGGCCGATTGACCGTCTTGCCCACATGAACCAGCCGGCGATCGATCTGTATCTTAGCAACGGAATCGATCTCAGTCGGGAAATGCTGGAGATCGCCGTTTGTGCCCAACACAACAACGGCGGCCTTGATGGCGACGTTTGGTGGGAAAGCAACCTCAAGCACTTTTTTCCGGTAGGGGAGGTCAACGGCAGCCACGGTGTGTACCGGCCGGGGGGAAGCGCTCTCAATTCAGGGCAGGTGGGAAGTACCCGGGCAGCACAGTATATCGCGGCTCGTTACCGGGAGCAGCCACTGCCTCGGGACGAATTCTTGGCGGAAGCAAAGAGCCAAATCACGGCCAAAATAGAGCTGGGGAAGAGCTTTCTGAAAAAGCTTGGTACCACCAGCAACGTGGCAGCGATCAGGCGCCGAATCCAAGAGCGCATGACCAGGGCCGGCGCTCATATCCGGTCTTCGGAGCAGGCAGGCGCCGGTGCCGCGGCAGCTTTGAGCCAGCTCAAGCATCTGGCCGAGGAAACGCAAATCGCATCCCCATCTGAACTGGGGCTTTGCTTCCAAAACTATGATTTGCTGCTCTGCCAGTACGTGTACCTGTCGGCGATCAAAGATTATATTGAAAAAGGTGGAAAGAGCCGCGGTTCGTATCTGGTCTACAATCCCTCAGGGGAGCTGCCCCTGCCGCAGCTGCCCGAGGAGTTCCGTTTTTCACTGACGGAGGACCCCTACTTTCACCAGCACATACAGCGAGTGCAGCTTGAGGGGTTTGCCTTAAGCTTCAGTTGGGATCCGGTCAGACCGATTCCTCAGGATTCAGGCTGGTTTGAGACCGTATGGAACGATTACCTAGCAGGAAAGATTATCAAGTAGACATTCGTGCCATCATAAACAGGAAGTTTAGGCGCAGAGTCGAAATAGAACTCGGTAGTTGCTGAAGGGGTGGGCGCCGTGAAACGGGATGATAACATCAAAATTGCCATTGTCACAGGGTTGTCCGGTGCCGGCAAGACACAGGCAATGAAAGCGCTGGAGGACTTGGATTATTTCTGCATCGACAATCTTCCGCCAACGCTGCTGCCCGAACTCTTGCAGATTCATCAAAAAACCGGAGAGGCCAGGCCTTTGGCTGTTGCCATGGATGTGCGGGGGAAGGGGCTTTTCGCAGAGCTGACCGACGTGATCCAGTGGCTGGATGAAAACAAGGTACATTACACCATTGTTTTCCTTGAGTGCGAGGATGATATCCTGGTGCGGCGTTTCAGCGAGACCAGGCGCCGGCACCCGCTGGCAGACCAAGGCAGCCTGTACGACAGTATTGCCCATGAGCGAAAGCTGCTGGCCAATATCCGGGAACTGGCCCATGTGATTGTGGACACTTCCACCCTCAAACCTGCGGATTTGAAAGCCTACCTGAACCAGGCGCTGCTCGGCGGAGACAGTTCTCAACTGCTGTTGACCATCAACATTCTATCTTTCGGCTATAAGTACGGTGTTCCCAATGACGCCGATATTATCTTTGACGTGAGGTTTTTACCCAATCCTTTTTACATCGATCAGCTCAAGGATTTGACCGGGCTTGCGCCCGAGGTTGCCGATTATGTCCTCAAGTGGCCTCAAACCCAGTGCTTTTTGGACAAGTTCTATCAGCTGATCGTTGATCTGCTGCCGGCCTATTCCAATGAGGGTAAAGCCCGGCTGACGATCGGCATCGGCTGTACGGGAGGCAAACATCGTTCGGTGGCCATCAGCCGTGAGTTAGGCGCAAGGCTTACCGGCGATGGCATTAAAAACCAGGTCAGGCACCGCGATCTTCACGAGAATTGAGCAAAATTTCGCTTGTGTTTGGCCCGGATGTGTGGTATGCTATGACTGCGTTAAAAGGTAGTGAAGTATGTACACGTGTTATGGCCTCTGAGGCTGGAACCGATGGTCACAGCTTCCACTTTTAATGAGTATATCTTTAAGGAGGCCATAAATGTATATGGTAGGTAGAGTCAAATGGTTCAACGCCGAGAAAGGGTACGGATTCATCGAGCAGGAGAACGGCGAGGATGTATTTGTCCATTTCACCGCAATTCAAGGTGAAGGATTCCGCAGCCTGGAAGAAGGCCAAAAAGTGGAGTTTGAGATCGTTTCCGGCAAGCGCGGCCCTCAGGCAGCCAATGTGGTCCGTCTTTAACCGCTGAGTAGACTGAAGCCCGGTCAAGGTGACAGATAGGTCACCGAGGCCGGGTTTTTTTCATATGCTGTGGTTGAGGTGAGGCCATGATCACTGCACTTCTGGGCTTGATTCAGCGCCATTACGATTCAGGCCTTGATGACTACTGGCTGCCGCCCTTGATCAAGTCGGTTCCCGACGAAGGTCCTGTGGGTAGAGTGTCCGATGGCGATGTCTTGATTTTTGCCTGCCGGAGGGGAGAACGGGAAATCCAGCTTACAGAAGCTTTTGTCGATCCTGAATTCACCCGTTTTCAACGCAAGTTTATGCCAGATCTCGGCTTTTTTCCCATGGTTGAATACCACAGCAAGTTCACCGGGCTTCCCGCCCTGTTTCCAGCTGTGAGGCCGCCGCACCCTTTGGGAGAAGTCTTGTCCAGGAATGGGCTTAGTCAGCTTAGAATTGCCGAATCGGAGAAGTTTTCTCATGTTACCTACTACTTCAATGGGCGTCGAGAACAGCCTCACCCCGGCGAAGAATGGATCTCGATCCCAAGCGTCACATCCAGCACTGAACTGCATCCTGCGATGCGGTCTGTGGAAATCGTGGAAGCACTGATCCGGTCTCTTGACGAAAAAGATTACCGGTTTGCTGTAGCCAATCTTGCTGCTGGGGACATCTTCGGCCATATACCAGACTTTCAGGCGCAGGTGCGCTGTGTGGAAATGATTGACCAGGCCGTCGGCATTGTTGCCGATTTCTGCCAGAGATCAGGCTGCTGTTTGATCCTCACCGCGGACCATGGGCTCTTAGAGCAGGCCTATCTTCCTGACGGCAGCTGGAGCTTGGGACATACGAGAGCTAGTGTACCGTTTGTCTTGGCAGATCCTATGTTAAAAGGCCGGCAGGGAGCTTTGGCCTCCGGCGGGAGTCTGGCCGATGTTGCTCCTACCATCCTTAAGCTTATGGGATTTGATCCGCCGGGTATTATGACCGGCAGGCCGTTAATTAAGCAGTATGTTGGCATGGTTGACCGAATCGTTCTGCTGATTCTCGATGGCTTCGGCCAGGGAGAGGAAAACCCGCGAAACAATCCGATCTATGCCGCGGAAACACCTAATCTTGATCAGCTGTTTCGTCTATTCCCCCATACCAGGCTTCAGGCGTCCGGCGCCGCGGTAGGCCTCGCGCCTAACTCCAGTGGCAACTCCGAAACAGGGCATCTGACATTAGGCTCGGGCAGAGTGATTATCCAAGATGAAGTGCGTATTCCTGCTGGGATCACGCCGGATCAGCTGCAGCGGAACAGAGCTTTTTACCGGCGCATCAAAAGCCTTCCTCCCAGCCGGGGAGTGCACATATTGTTCTTGCTGTCACCTGGGAGTTCCCACGGCAGTCTTGATGAAGCACTCAAACTCCTTGCTGTGCTCAAGGAATGGGGGGCACCAAAGGTGTACCTGCACGCCATAAGCGATGGGCGCAGCGCACCCCGGCGGGGAGCGGTGGATTTGCTGCTTCAGCTGCAGGAGGCGCTGGATCGGTTAGGAATCGGCGAAGTGGTTACTGTGTGCGGCCGCGGTTATGCGCTGGATCGAAGCGGGCATTACCGGGAGCGCACCAAGCTTGCCTATGAAGCTCTGGTAGATGGCAGGGGCCTTGGTTGGTACGAACGACTCTGACAAGGCGCGGCTGGTGTTAGTAAGATCAGCTGCGGCTGGCAATACTAGTCTACAAAGATCATTTCAGGAAAACCCGGCTTCGACGGCTGACAGAGAAAGGACGAACCGACATGGACGCGAAATCAGCCTATAACCAATGGTTGAACGATCCCAGCGTGGATATGGAAACCAAAGCAGAACTTTATGCGATTGCCCAATGCCCGGAGGAAATCCATGACCGGTTTTCTCAGCAGTTGGAGTTTGGTACAGGTGGGCTGAGGGGAGTGATGGGCGCCGGTACAAACCGGATGAATGTTTATACCGTGAAACTTGCCACACAGGCTCTGGCTGAGTATCTGACCGCAGGTGGGGTAAACCATGCCGGTGTGGTTTTGGCTTTTGATTCACGGCACCGTTCCCGTGAGTTTGTGGAGGCAGCAGCCGCTGTGTTGGTCGGTAATCAGATTCCAGTGTTCGTTTTCCGCAGGGTGACACCCACACCGCTTTTGTCGTTCGCCGTAAGGCACTTCCGGGCAGCCGGCGGAATCATGATCACCGCAAGCCACAACCCCAAAGAGTACAATGGGTACAAAGCATATGACAAAGACGGGATTCAGCTGCACCCCGAAGACACAGCCGAGATCAGCCGCCTGATGGCGGCCATGACCTTTGCCGACGTCCGGCAGGTGACTCATCCCCAGGACAGCCTGCTGTGGCATTGGATCGATGACGATGTCTGTGAAGAGTATCTGGCGAAACTTGCGGCACTGGTTCGAACAGGCAGAGACTATGATACAGGGCTTCGTATCGTCTACACACCGCTTCACGGTGCCGGGGCCGGTTTTGTGCCCAAGGCGCTTATGCGGGCGGGTTACGGCAATCTTTATCTTGTTGAAGAACAGATGGAGTTGAACGGGGAGTTTCCCACCGTGACTGTTCCGAACCCGGAAGAGCCGGATGCCTTTCGCCTGGCCTTCGACTACGGCATGAGACACAAAGCGGATTTGATCCTTGCAACCGATCCTGACTGCGACCGGGTAGGAGCGGCAGTGTGGGTGGGAGGGCGCTATGTGATGCTTACGGGAAACCAAATCGGAGTGCTTCTGGCAGATTATCTGCTGCAGAATCTGCCTGAGGGGGAGGCGGAAAAGTGCGTGATAGTCAAAACCATCGTCACAACCAACTTGATTTGCCCGATTGCCTCGAAGTACGGCGCTGAAGTAGTCGACACGCTGACTGGGTTCAAGTATATCGGGAGGGCGGTCAAAGAGTTGGAGACCCGGGGCAAGCGGTTTTTGCTGGGGGTTGAAGAAAGCTGCGGCTACTTGGCAGGCAATTTTGTCATGGACAAGGACGGCGTGATGGGGTCTGTGTTGATTGCTTCAGCCGCCGCTTATTACCGCGAACAGGGTCTGAATCTGATCGACCGTTTGGATCAATTGATGGAAGAACACGGATACTATCTAGAATGCCTGCATTCCTATCACTTTGCCAATCAATCCGAAGTGGAACAGGCGCGCTTGTTCATCGATCATCTGCGCCAGGCCGGTGTTGATGCGATCGCCGGCCTGCCGGTCAAATCCATCAAAGACTACCTCAAAGGTGTACATCTTGATATGGAGGATAATAAGAGTTATGATTTGGATTTTCCCCGGGAGAATGTTCTTCAGTGGGAAACGACAGAAGGCGATGTGATCACTCTGCGCCCGTCCGGAACAGAACCGAAGATGAAGCTTTACATATCGGTCGTGGCTTGCGGGCCGGATCAGGCGGGCCGTAAACTGGAAAGCCTGGAGCAGGCCTGCGATGCCATGATTAATCATGGGCTGACGGTGATGTCATAGCATCCGCACCCAAACCACGGCAAGCAGGAAGGATTTGGGCTGCAGGGAGAGAAGTAGGTAAAGCAGACAATGATACTAGTCGCATATGACTAGTTTTTGTTTTGCAGCGGGGTGAGGATGTGGACTGGAAGATACATCAACAGCTGTTCCAATCTTGGTTCAAAATCGGCCTTTTTACTTTTGGCGGAGGGTATGCCATGCTGCCGATGATTGAAAAGGAAGTGGTTGAGCGCAGAGGCTGGGCTTCCGCTGAGGAGATCATGGATATCTTCGCCTTGTCTCAATCGCTGCCGGGAGCGATTGCCATCAACTCATCGATTTTTCTCGGCTACCGCCTGGCAGGGGTCACCGGCGCGGTTGTCGCGGCAGCGGGCGTGGTCATGCCGTCATTGTTAATCATTCTGGGAATAGCGGTGTTTTTTACTTCATTGAAGGAAAACAGAGCGGTAAGCGCCGCTTTCACCGGAATCCGGGCCGCTGTTGCCGGTTTAATTGCTGCGGCGGCATTAAGAATCACCCGTGCCAGCTGCCGGAGCTGGATAGCTTTCGCACTGGCTCTTCTTTCGTTGTTGATCAACCTGTTCACTGATATCCACGCCGTCTGGGTGATACTTTGCGGAGGTTTGATCGGAATAGTGATTCACTACTACCTGCCGGGCCGGGTCAAGCTGCGCAAATCAGGAGATGAGAAACCATGATCTATTTGGAACTCTTGTTCAAGTTCTTCCGGATTGGCCTGTTCACCATCGGCGGTGGTTATGCCATGCTGCCTTTGATGCAGCACGAGATCGAGATCAACAACTGGATAACCAGTCAGGAGTTTGTCGATATCATTGCCATTGCCGAGATGACACCAGGGCCGATTGCCATCAATGCCGCCACATTTATTGGTTACCGAGTCGGAGGAGTGCTGGGATCAGTGGTGGCCACGACAGCCGTTGTTTTGCCGTCTCTGTTAATCATTCTGCTGCTGTCCCGCATTTTGGCAAGATACCAGGAACATGCTTTTGTGAGAAGCCTGTTTGCCGGAATCCGGCCTGTGGTTGCCGGGCTGATTATTTCCGCAGCGTGGTTTATCATTGCGGCAGTCTTTGCGCCTGCACTGTCGGAAAATGGAGCGGCCTTGCCTGTCGATTATGCAAGTATCGGGATAGCAGCCCTGGCTTTCTTGCTAGTGGCCAAGTATAGGTTTGATCCGGTCAAAATCATCATCATGGCCGGAATAGCCGGGATGGTTATATTTTAGTAAATTCTATCGTACCCCGTTGCTTTATTCTGGCAGCAGGGGTATACTAATGATAGAAATGTGACCGGGTGGTCACATCGGGAGGTGGCATGCTTGCCGACTGAGACCTTCTACAACTTGCCGAAGGCCAAGCAAGAAGCGGTGATAAATGCTGCCGTGGCTGAGTTTGCCCGATCGCCCTATGATCAAGCGTCGTTGACCAAGATTGTGGCCGAAGCGGACATCGCAAAGGGCAGCATGTACCAGTATTTTGACAACAAGCGGGAGCTATACCTTTACATATTGAACATGGCCTACGCTGAGAAGAAACGGTTTTTGCAGGGTGTGTTCGATGAGGAGGATGACTTCTTCGCTACGCTGAAGCGGTATTATCGGCGCTCGTACTTGTTTGCCCGCGAATACCCGCTTTACCACAGGATCATCACCCATTATTGGGACTTCTGCGCTGAGTTTGAGGAGGAGATCAAGGCCAGCAGGGAGCTGAGGGCGAATGAGTTCATCAGCATGCTGGAAGCGGCTGTTGCCAAAGGCCAGGCCAATCCCGGAATTGACAAGGATGCTGCCTTCTTCGTCTATCATTCTGTCGGCAAGGAGTTAATCGAGAACTTCTTGGAACTGTCTGAAGATGACCAGGAAAAGCACCTTAAGTTCATCGATCAAGTCTTGGACGTGTTGGCTTTGGGATTACAGACAAGAAAGGAGTAAGCTATGCAGGTCAACAACACACTGAAAACTATGATTACAATCGTTATGCTGGTGCTGGCGCTGGCTGGTGGAGCCACCACTGCCGCAGCCGATGACGACGTACTTAATATCGCTGTGCCAACCGACCCGGACAGTTTTGACCCAACCCGTTCGGTGGCGGCGGCGACTGCCGAGATTGCTTTCAATATCTACGAAGGCTTGGTGAAGAGCACTCCCGAAGGGAAAGTTGCCGGCGCTTTGGCCAGCCACTGGGAGATTGATCCCAGCCAGACAGTGTATACGTTTTACCTTAGAGAGGCATATTTCCACGATGGAAGCCCGGTCACGGCGGACGATGTGGTCAACGCCCTCAACCGGGCCCGAGATCCTCAGATCAGCCAAAGGGCTGGGAATTACCAAGCTATTGCCTCTGTGTACAGCCTGGGAGACAACCGGGTGGTCATTGAACTGAAAGAACCTTATGCGCCTCTGCTTTATGAGCTGACGGAACTGGCGGCCGCGGTGTACCCGAAAGCTGCGTCCGGTTTGGCGAGTCGCCCCATCGGCACCGGCCCTTACATGCTGGAAGAGTGGCGGCCCAATCAGTATATCAAGCTTGTGCGCTTCGACCGGCACTGGTCTGGGCAAAAACCGTTCTTCAGAGAAGTCTATTTTCGGATAATCCCCGATTACAACAGTGCGGTGATCAGTCTGAAGACAGGGAATATTGATCTGATCCCGCGGCTGGAAGCCAGTTTCCTGCATCAGGTCGAAAATGTGCCGCAGTTGACAATCCATGCCGCTCCGATGAACGTGGTGCAGCTTTTGGCGGTGAACAACGCCCGCCCGGCTTTGAGTGATCTTCGGATCAGGCAGGCTATCGCCATGGCCATCAACCGGGATCAGATTATCATCGGCGCAGCCTGGGGGCAGGCCGAGAAGCTGCATACTGGCCTTAGCCCAGCCATGCCGGAGTTTTACAACACAGACACTGCCGATCTGCTGCCTTATGATCCCGCCCGGGCACAGGCACTGCTTTCGGAAGCAGGATACAGCAACCTGGAACTGACTATGACGCTGCCTTCGGCTTACCCGCTTCATGTGCAGACCGGCGAGATCATTGCCGATCAGCTGCGGCGGATAGGGATCAATGTCAAGATCGAGATCGTGGAGTGGGGCACCTGGCTTGAAAAGGTGTACAACCAACGTGATTACGACCTCTCAGTGGTTGGGCTGACCGGAAAGCTTGATCCCCACACTAGTTTAAGCAGGTATGTCAGCACTAATTCACGGAATTTCACCAATTACCGCAACCCTGAATTCGACCGGCTGATCGATGAAGGGATCCGAGTTTCTGGCCCAGAGCGCAAGGCTGTTTATGATCAGGCTCAGGAAATTATGACCAAAGATGTAGCCGCGGTTTTCATCATGGACCCCATGCAGCTTAATGTGCTTGACGCTCAGATCAAAGGATGGCTGAACTACCCTGTGTATGTGATCGATGTGGCAGCGCTTTACAAATAAGGCACACAGTCAGGATGATGGGCAATGCGGTATTTGCGGGACAGGATTATCAGTTTTGCAGCCACCTTGCTTTTGATCAGCGCTGTGACGTTCTTCGCCGTGAATGTCTTGCCGGGTGATCCGGCTCTGCTGATCCTCGGTACGGAAGGAGATCCGGAGCGGCTTGCGTCGCTCCGGCAGGAACTAGGCCTGAACCAGCCTGTGCTGATTCGGTTTGCCGGTTGGCTGACGGGCATGCTCCGAGGGGATCTGGGCCGTTCGATCCGCTATAGTGTGGATATCGCGCCGCTGATCAAGAATGCCCTGCCGGTGACGCTTCTGCTGGCGGTCTCAGGGGTGGGGCTGGCTTTGCTGATCAGCATTCCTATCGGTATTGGCTGCGCTGTAAGGCACGGTTCGCTGTTTGAGACATTGAGCCTGGTTATGACGCAGTTTGGCATGGCTTTGCCGTCTTTTTGGCTGGGACTGCTGTTGATCAATCTATTTGCCTTGAGGCTTGGCATACTCCCGCCGGCAGGTTACACTTCAGGCGCAAGTCTTATCCTGCCGGCTTTGGCTTTGGCGCTTCCCCGGGCCGCGGTATTGATCAGAGTCGTCCGAGGCAGCGTACTTGATGCGTTGAACCAGGACTACATCAGGACCGCCCGCAGCAAGGGGCTGCCTCAGTATATGGTCCTTTACAAGCATGCCTTAAAAAACGCGGCGGTCAGTATTGCCGCAGTATCCGGCGTGCAGCTGACTCAGCTTTTAGGTGGAACGATCGTGATCGAGCAGGTTTTTGGGCTGCCGGGCCTAGGCCAGCTCTTGTTGGCGGCGGCACTCATGAGAGATTTGCCGTTGGTTCAGGGGTTGGTGGTAACGTCTGCTGCGCTGATCCTGGCGGTCAATTTTGGGCTTGATCTGGTACTTTTGAGCCTCGATCCCAGGCTCCGTTATGAGTAAGGTGTTGGGAGGGATAACCGTGCCTAGGAAGAACTTGCCCTTGTGGCTCGGTGTTTTTTTTGCTGCCCTCGTACTTATTCCCACAATCGTCAGCTTGTTTTACACACCGTTCGATCCGGTTGCGATGCGGATCGAAAACCAGTTTCAACCTCCCTCTTCAGTCCACTGGTTTGGCACGGATCAATATGGGCGCGACTTGTTCAGCAGAATCATGGCTGGAGGGCAGCGTTCACTGGGGATCAGTGCAGCGGCGGTAGCAGTGGGGATGTTCATTGGCGGAATTCTTGGCGCGGCAGCCGGGTATTACGGCAAAAGGTTGGATCAGCTGCTGATGCGCCTCGCGGAAGCCTTTCACGCTTTTCCAAGCATTCTCCTGGCGCTGCTGGCTGTAGCCATCCTTGGCCCCGGCGAAGCTACTGTTTTGGCGGCGATTGCTATTGCCAATATCCCGGTGTTTATGAAAATCACCAGGGCCAACTTTATGCAGCAGGGAAAACAAGAGTATGTGTTGGCTGCGAGAGCCATCGGCGCTTCCGATTGGCGGATTGTGACTCGGCATATCTTACCCAACTGTATGCGGATGATTCAAGTCCAGGCATCGGCAAGCTATGCCGCGGCTTTGCTGGCGGAAGCATCTTTGAGCTACTTGGGGCTTGGCGTGCAGCCGCCGCAGCCGAGTTGGGGCCGGATGCTGCGAGAGGTTCAGGCATTCGGTGGACTGGCACCATGGACAGTAATCTTTCCCGGGATGGCCATTGCCCTGGTTGTCCTTGGCTTTAACCTTGTGGCTGACGGATTGAGGGTGAAGGGAAAATAAACCTGGGCAATGAATAAATACCGGGGAGGTGTATCACATGGATTTTTTTCAAGCTTACCCTCTGCTGCGGGACTTGCTGATAGTCTGCGCACTACTGGCAGTCAGCGTAATAGTGTACCGTTTTACCAAGCGGTATGTGCTGCGTTTTGTCCTGTTCTTATTTCGACAGACACCTTACAATTGGGACGAACGCCTTTATGAGCAAGGTGTTTTCAATGACTTACCCCTCTTGGTTCCAGCCTTCATCTTTTCTCAAGGACTAACCTTTCTGCCGGCATTTGCCGAGATTGGCGAGCGGCTGATTGCGGTCTGGGTCATTTTTATCTTGGTCAAGTTTGTGGACAAACTTTTGACAGGCGCCTTAAACATTTACAACACATACGAGATTTCCCACCGCAGGCCTATAAAAACTTATGTGCAGATAGTGAAATTGTTTGTCTATATTGCCGCTGCCATTCTGGCCGTCGCAGAGCTGACCGGACAATCGCCCTGGCCATATCTCAGCGGTCTCGGAGCTATCACTGCAGTTTTGATACTGATGTTTCAAGATACGATACTTGGCTTTATTGCCAGCGTCCAGATCAACAGCAATGATCTTTTGCGGGTGGGGGATTGGCTTGAAGCGCCTGCGTTCGATGCTGACGGACATGTGATTGAGATTTCGCTCCACAGCATCAAAGTACGAAACTGGGATCGGACCATAACGGTGATACCTGCCCACAAGTTGGTGAGCAGTGCCTTTAAGAACTGGCGCGGTATGTTCGAGAGCGGCGGGCGGCGCATCAAACGTTCCATCTTGATTGATCAAACCAGCGTCAAGTTCTGCACGCCGGAGATGATTGCGAAATATAAAAAAATCCATGTGCTTAAAGACTACATTGAGCGAAAAGAAGCAGAGATTGCCCAATACAATGCGGAGCATGGTATTGATGACAGTGTTGTGGTCAACGGGCGGCGCATGACTAATCTTGGGACATTTAGAGCCTATGTCAGTGCCTACTTAAGGAACCATCCAGGGATCCATCAAGATTTGACCTTTCTTGTGCGGCATCTGCAGCCGACCAGAGACGGGCTGCCGATGGAGATTTATGTTTTTACAAAAGACACAAACTGGGCGGTTCATGAAAGCGTCCAAGCGGACATTTTTGATCATATTTTAGCAGTGGTTGATGAGTTTGACCTGCGGGTTGCCCAAGACCCAACCGGGTACGATTTGCGGCAGGTGACAGCGTTAGCGGAAAAAAGCGAAGGAGCTGATTTGGGCTTTGCGCGATAAATCCTGGCTGGAAAACTTCAGTGTGATCGATAGAAAGGGCACGGACTGCGAGAAATGGGACGGCTTGGTTGGGGTTTTCGGGAGAGATGACCTGCTGCCGATGTGGGTGGCAGACATGGATCTGCCGGCGCCCCCTCAGGTGGTGGATGCATTGAAAAGCCGGGCCGAGCATCCAGTCTATGGCTACACACTTCGCCCAGGAAGCTGCTACCAGGCGTTTATCGATTGGTGCCGAAGGCGCCACAGCTGGCCGATCGACCCTGACTGGCTGAGCAGCGGGCCGGGGGTGATCCCGTCCATGGCACTCTGCATCAACATTTTTACCGAACCCGGAGATCAAGTCCTGATTCAAACACCTGTATACCATCCTTTCTACCATGTGGTGGCCGCAAACCGGCGCAGCCTTGTGACCAGCCCGCTGGTGGAGGAGGGGGGCCGCTACCGCATGGATTATGACGACCTTGCCCGCAAGTTTGCCCAGGGAGTGCGGATGATCATTTTGTGCAACCCCCACAACCCAGTGGGAAGGGTATGGACCGCGGAAGAGCTTACACGTTTAGGGGAACTATGTCTGGAGTACGAAGTCAAGATCGTTGCCGATGAAATCTGGTGTGACTTAGTCTACCCGCCCCATAGGTATCAGCCGATGGCGGCGGTAAGCCTAGAAGTGGCCAATCAGACAATATCCCTGTTGGCTCCCAGCAAGACTTTCAACATCGCCGGCATCGGCAGTTCGGTAACTGTCATACCAAACACAGAGTGGAAGGCGCGATATGATCAAGCTTTGAAACGCTCTTACCTGGATCTGGCCAATATCTTCGCCATCACGGCGTTCGCTGCCGCTTACCGCCATGGAGAAGAATGGCTGGATCAGCTGTTAAGCCTGCTGAGTTCCAACTGCAGCCTTGCTGTGGACGCCTTAAGCGAAAGTGGAGTCAGAGTACGCTCTCCCGAAGGCACCTATTTGCTGTGGTTGGACTTCCGAAGCTTCGGCGTCGAACATGGACGGCTGGCCAAGGCCCTGGTGGAGCACGGTAAGATCGGTCTCAGCGACGGCCGCAGTTTTGGCAGCGAAGGCACTGGATTCATGCGGATGAATGTGGGCTGCCCCCGTTCGCTGGTTGAAGAGGGTATCGCCAGAATCCGGAGTACGATCGCTTATCTATCTGGGTATTCCGAATGAATAATAGGGTTACAAAGTTAAATTAACGCCAATACCCGAACGTTTAATGAAATAATCACGATAATCTATCGGAAAATCATTGACGGCCGCTCTAAAGTTTGCTAGACTCGAATTAGGAAAGGAATTTAATATATTCGAGTGGGGATTTAGGGCGGGACAATAGTGTCCAGGCGAAGCGCGATAAGCCCAGACGGTAGGTTTCCAGCCCTACCTCCTGGGCAACTTTGTTTTAAGGAGGAATCATCTTGAGTCAGGCGTTGGTAGGTGTTGTCATGGGAAGCACCTCAGATTGGGAAATCATGCGGTTGTGCTGTCAGGTCCTTGCGGAATTGGAGATTCCCTTTGAAAAGCGCGCTTTGTCCGCGCACCGGACACCAACTGCCGCAGCGGCATATGCTGCCCAGGCTCAGGCTAGAGGTTTGGAAGTGATCATTGCGGGTGCGGGAGGTGCCGCCCATCTTCCCGGAGTGTTGGCTGCCCACACAGTGCTGCCGGTGATCGGAGTGCCCATGCCCACAACTGCGCTTAACGGATTGGATTCATTGTTGTCCATTGTGCAGATGCCCAGAGAAGTGCCGGTCGCCACTGTGGCAATCGGCAAAGCGGGAGCAGTCAACGCCGGTTTGCTTGCGGCTCAGATGCTTGGGCTAAAATACCCAGAGATCCAAGCCAAGATCACCGCCAGGCGCAGGGCTGTGGAAGAAGCAGCGTTGGCGGCCGCCAATTTAGAAACCTTTGACTGATACTGTCCAATAGAATACGGAGGTTGAACTTGATGGCTAAAGAACCAACTCCTCAAGAAATTGCATCGGAGCGGCTGTATCTGGAAATGGGGCTGACAGATCATGAATATGACCTTGTCAAGCAGCTTTTAGGGCGGTTGCCCAACTACACCGAGACCGGCCTGTTCAGCGTCATGTGGTCAGAGCACTGCAGTTACAAGAATTCGAAGCTGCTTTTGAAGCGCCTGCCGACCCAAGGGAAACAGGTCTTGATGGGCCCTGGCGAAGGGGCTGGTATTGTGGATATCGGCGATGGATGGGGCATTGCCTTCAAGATTGAGTCCCACAACCATCCCTCGGCGGTGGAGCCTTTTGAAGGGTCTGCCACTGGTGTCGGCGGCATCCTTCGGGATGTCTATTCCATGGGGGCGCGGCCGATCGCCCTCCTTGATTCGCTGCGCTTTGGCGATCCGAAAAATAAAAGAGTGAAGTACCTTGTAGCCAACGCGGTGGCTGGGATTGCCGCATATGGGAACGCAGCAGGAGTGCCCACCGTCGGAGGCGAGGTGTATTTTGATGACTGCTACACCCACAATCCGCTGGTAAATGCTTTGTGTGTCGGTCTGGTACACCGCGACCAGATCCGGCGCGGCATAGCCAAAGGCGAAGGCAGTACTGTGCTTTATGTCGGGCGTTCCACCGGACGAGACGGGATTGAGGGTGCGACCTTTGCATCTGCGGAGCTGAGCGAAGGCGAACAGCCGACTCATGCTGTGGCCATCGGTGATCCCCAGATGGGCAAAGCCTTGATGGAGGCATGTTTGGAGATGATGCAGCTGCCGTCATTAATCGGAATTCAGGATATGGGCGCCGCCGGTTTGGTGTCATCCAGTTCCGAAATGGCCAACAAAGGAGGCCACGGCATTGAATTGAACCTGGACCTTGTACCCCAGCGGGAGCCGGGAATGACAGCATACGAGATGATGCTTTCTGAATCCCAGGAACGGATGCTGCTCGTGGTTGAGAAAGGTTCCGAACGGGAGTATGAGGCTATTTGCGAAAAATACGGGCTGGCCTGTGCGGCTGTGGGGCGTGTGACAGCCGACGGCATGCTGCGGCTGCTGCATCACGGCGAGGTTGCGGCGGAGGTGCCGGTGGATGCCTTGACAGAAAAAGCCCCGGTCTATCAGCGGACTGCTCAGGTGTCCCATGTGTACGGCCTTAATCAGGCAATGGAAGTAAACGATCTGCCGATCGCTGATCCGGCGGCAACTTTGAAGCAGCTCTTGTCCATGCCGTCGTTGGCAAGCAAAGAGTGGATTTTCAGCCAGTTCAACGCCGACGGCAGCACACTGGTTGGCCCGGGAATGGACGCTGCCGTGGTGAAGATCCCTGGGACTAACAAAGCTGTCGCCTTGACCACTGACTGCAACTCCATCTATATTGAGCTTGATCCAAAGCAGGGCAGCGCGATCGCTGTGTGCGAAGCAGCCCGGAATCTAATCTGCACTGGAGCCAAGCCCTTGGCTATCAGCGACAATCTCAACTTCGGCTCACCGTTCAACCCGGAAGTATACTGGCAGTTGGAGCAGTCTGTCGAAGGAATCGCCTTGGCAGCCAAGAAGCTCGATTGTCCGGTTGTTTCAGGCAACGTGAGCCTGTTCAACGAAACTGACGGCCAACCAATATATCCCACGCCAATTATCGCCATGGTCGGGCTGATTGAGGACGCCTCCAAGGTCATGACCGGGAAGTACCAGCATCCGGGCGACCTGATTGTGCTCGTAGGCCGCAACTGGCCGGAACTGGGCGGCAGCCATCTCCAGAAGCTGATCTGGCAAACCCCGTCGGGGCGAATCCCCACACTGGATCTGAACTATGAAGTTAGAGCCCAGGAGTTAGTCTACAAGGCAATTCACACTGGAATACTGCATTCCGCCCATGATGTGGCCGAAGGAGGATTAGCCGTGGCGGTGTTGGAATCGGCATTCGGCACAGGTTTGGGCGTGGAGTTGGACTTCAGCGACGGGCTGACAGTGAGCGCGGCTCTGTTCGGCGAGTCTCAGTCCCGGTTTATCGTCAGCGTTGATCCAGAGCAGCTGCCCGTACTGCTTAAGTACGCACAAGAAACGGATGTCGATCTCAAAGTGCTCGGCAAAGTGACGGCAGAAGACAGATTCCGGGTTGTCTATAACGGCCAGGAACTGATCAACTGTCCTCGCAGCGAGCTGGAATCGGCTTGGAAGGAAGGATTTGCATGCTTGATGAGATGAACCGGGCCGACAGTTTGCACGAGGCGTGCGGTGTATTCGGTATCTACGGGCATCCCAGGGCCGCTGACATCGTCTATTACGGGCTTCATGCCCTGCAGCACCGCGGCCAGGAAAGCGCCGGAATTGCCGCTGTGGACCGCGGCCAGATCAACGTTCATAAGGACATGGGCTTGGTAACAGAAGTCTTTGCCAACGGCAGCCGAGATCTGGCTGGGAATACCGCCATCGGCCATGTGATGTACGCCAGTCAGCGAAGTACGGTTACCGAGGCACAACCTCTAGTGTTCAAGTACAGAGGTGGGACCATAGCTTTGGCTCAAAACGGAGCTCTGGTCAACGCCGCACAGATTCGCAGCCGACTGGAGCAGCAGGGGTCGATTTTCCAGACCAACAGTGACACCGAGGTAATCGCGCACTTAATAGCCCGTTCCAAGTGCGACGACCTGGAGTCGGCCCTCCGCGAGGCATTGGCGGTTGTTAAAGGAGCCTATGCCCTTTTGGTGCTGAGCGAAGATACTTTGTTCGCCTGTCTGGATCCTAACGGGCTGAGGCCGCTAGCGTTGGGGAAAATAGGAGACAGTTACTGCTTTGCATCTGAAAGCTGCGCCTTTGACTTGATCGAAGCAGAGTTCATCAGACATGTAAAACCGGGGGAAATGGTTGTGGTTTCCCAAAGCGGGCTTCGTTCGGTGGAGCATTCTGCGGCCAAACCTGCGCTTTGCAGTTTTGAGTTCATATACTTCGCCCGGCCTGACAGCAATCTGATCGGCGCTGCCAGTGTACATCAGATCCGCAAGCAAATGGGCAAACAATTGGCTTTGGAGGAGCCCGTTATGGCTGACTTGGTGTTGGGGGTGCCTGACTCCAGTTTGTCTGCTGCCATTGGCTACGCCGAGGCCTTGCAGATACCTTTCGAAATGGGCTTGGTGAAAAACCGATATGTAGGCAGGACATTCATCAGGCCGGATCAGGAAACCCGGACCCGCGATGTGAAGCTGAAACTGAGTGTAGTCCAAAAAGTTGTCGAGGGCAGGGATGTCGTCATGGTCGACGACTCGATCATCAGAGGCACAACCAGTCAGCGGATTGTTAGGCTGTTAAAAGATGCGGGAGTCAAATCGGTACATGTTCGCATTTGCTCGCCGCCAGTCGTTTACCCCTGTTATTACGGCATCGACATTTCCAGCCGGGACGAATTGATTGTGGCTCAGAAGACCATGGATGAGATCCGCCAGTATATCGGCGCCGATTCTCTCGAATTCCTCAGTGTTGAGGGCATGGTCACAGCCATCAGCGGCAGTGTGGATGAACATGGGTTGTGTTTGGCCTGTTTCTCCGGCCAATACCCGACTCCCATCGCAGAGAGCTAGACCAGGTTGACGTGAGGAGGTTAGGCATGAGCGAAGCGTACAAACAAGCCGGTGTTGACCTCTCAGCCGGGTATCTGGCGGTGAAAGGGATCAAAGCCCATGCTGCCCGGACGGCAAGGCCGGAAGTGTTGGGCGATGTGGGCGGTTTCGGCGGGCTTTTCGCTTTAACGCCCGAGCGGTACCGCCGCCCGGTTCTGGTTGCGGGGACGGATGGAGTGGGCACCAAGCTGAAACTGGCTTTTGCCCTCGGCAAGCACGACACAGTCGGTATAGATCTAGTGGCGATGTGTGCCAATGATGTGGTTGCTCAGGGGGCGGAGCCTTTGTTTTTCCTAGATTATTTCGCCACAGGCAAGCTCAAGCCCGAGCTTGTCGAGGAAGTGGTCAAGGGAATAGCCGACGGATGCATCGAAGCAGGCTGCGCCTTGATCGGAGGCGAGACAGCCGAAATGCCCGGGTTTTACCAAGATGAAGAATACGATTTGGCTGGATTCTGTGTGGGAATCGCAGAGAGAGACCGGATCATTACCGGAAGTGCGATCACTGCCGGGGATGTGCTGATTGGGCTGCCCAGCAGCGGTGTCCACAGCAACGGTTTTTCTTTGGTGCGGAAGATCATCGACGAGCACAATGTCGATCTGGATGAAATAGGCTGGGAACTTTTGGTTCCTACCAGGATCTATGTCAAGCAGGTTTTAAGGCTGTTGGATCAGTTTCCGGTTGCCGGGATCGCCCATATTACCGGAGGCGGCTTTATCGAGAACATCCCGCGGATTCTGCCGTCGGGCTTGAGTGCTGAAATCTGGCTCGGCAGTTGGCCTATACCGCCAGTTTTCGCCAAACTGCGGCATTACAGCAAAATACCGTTTGATGAAATGTTCAACGTTTTCAACATGGGAATCGGCATGGTGATCGTGGTCAAGGCGGAGATTGCTGAAGCAGTGGTTCGATGTCTGAAAGATCAGAATGAGACCGCGTATCTGATCGGCTCTGTCGTTCCCGGGCCGCGGCAGGTGGTGTTCAAGGAGGGAGATTAATGGTTCGAGTTGCCGTATTCGCCTCGGGCAACGGTTCCAACTATGAGGCCATCATGATGTACACCGCCGCACTGGCAGATCCTGGTTATGAAATCAGCCTGGTGGTGTGCGACCAGCCTCAAGCAGGTGTGATCGCCAGAGCCTTGAGGTGGCGGACGCCCGTGTTTGTTGTGGAACGGCGGCGATTCGCGACCAAAGAAGCTTTTGAGCAGCAGATTTTGGCCAGGTTGAGAAAGGACCGCATCGATTTTGTCGCGCTGGCGGGATACATGCGCTTGATTGGCCCCACACTGCTGCAAGAGTATTACGGTAGAATGATCAATCTGCACCCGTCGCTTCTGCCTGCTTTTCCAGGGCTTGACGCTGTCGGCCAAGCCTTGAAGGCTGGGGCACGGGTGACGGGCGTAACAGTTCATTATGTGGACGCGGGTATGGACACGGGCCCGATCATCGCTCAGCAAGCTGTGCCGATTGACGGCGACGATGATCACGACAGCCTCTCCCGGAAGATTCACGAAGTGGAGCACGAGCTTTATCCGCGGATTGTCCGACAATGCGCCTTAGGAGAGATTATACTTGATCAGGGACAAGTACGCAAGCCGGGCAGTCAGCGTTGATACACACTGGAGATGCAAGGAGTGAATGCCATGAGAGTGCTCGTTGTCGGTGGTGGAGGGCGTGAACATGCTATTTGCTGGAAACTGAAGCAAGACCATCCCGAACTTGAGCTTTTTTGCGCGCCTGGAAACGGCGGGATCGCAGCAATCGCCACTGTGATCCCAATCAAAGTCACTGAAATCGATCTGCTGCTGGGTTTTGCCAAGCAGGAGCGGATCGATCTGACCATCATCGGTCCGGAACTGCCGCTCAGCCTCGGGATTGTGGATTTGTTTCAGGAAGCAGGCTTGAAGGTATTCGGCCCAACCCGCCGGGCAGCCGAAATCGAAACGAGCAAGGCGTTCGCCAAAGATTTCATGGCCCGCCACGGAATTCCCACAGCGGCCTATCATGTGTTTACCCATTTGGAAGCAGCGGTTAAACATGTAGAGGAGTCGCCTACGCCGATTGTCGTCAAAGCTGACGGGTTGGCGGCCGGGAAAGGTGTCGTGGTCTGCAGCACACGCCGCCAGGCAGCCGAGGCAGTGAGGGCAAGCTTCGCTTCCAACACCAAGGTTGTCATCGAGGAATACCTTGCCGGTGAGGAGCTGTCACTGATGGCGTTTGTGGATGGCGAAACAGTCGTGCCCATGCCGCCGGCCCAAGACCACAAACGGGTTTTTGATCATGATCAAGGGCCCAACACCGGTGGAATGGGTGCTTACAGTCCGATACCCCACATGGGGGAAGACATTGTCCAAGAGGCACTGGACAAGATTCTCACACCGGCGGCAAAGGCCTTGGCGGCGGAAGGCCGCAGTTTCACCGGTGTGCTGTATGCGGGATTGATGCTGACTGAAACGGGTCTTAAGGTGATTGAGTTCAATGCTCGCTTTGGTGATCCGGAAACCCAAGTTGTTTTGCCCTGCCTTGATTCGGATCTGCTTTCCATAGTATCCGCATGTGCCGAACACCGTCTGGCCTCGCATCCTGCTGTCAAATGGAGTCAGAACTCGGCGGTCGCAGTCGTCTTAGCGTCCGGTGGTTATCCAGACCTGTATGAGACTGGAAAACCCATCTCCGGTGTCGCCGAGGCCTGCGCTGACTCTCAGGTGCTGATCTTTCACGCCGGTACTATGTTTGAGCAGGGGCAGCTTGTAACTGCCGGCGGGAGAGTCCTTGCGGCAGTGGGGCTGGATACGGATTTGAAACAGGCACGGCAGCGCGCCTACGGGGCTTTGTCTCAAATCCGGTTTGACAACATGCACTATCGAACCGATATCGCCGCCAAGGCTCTGGCGAGAATAGATCCGAATCATGTTACCAATTGATACTTACGGCACAATCGGCTATAATTGAAATGAGAATCCGCTCGGAGCAGCGAGACTAAAACTTCTGGAAAGGAGGTCTATGGTAATGATTAAGTTTCGCACAAGAAGTGTTTTGGCAAGAGGTGCAGGCATAGGCCTTCCTTTGGGATTTGCCGCATGAGTAACGCGCCCATTTAGCAGCCAAAGGAGTGCCAATGCCGCAAGTTCTGATGCGAACAGAAGGAGGACGTTGGCACTAATGTACAAGAATGCCGCAGATATTTTGCCGCGGTATTTGGTTGAAGAGATTCAAAAGTATGTCCAGGGAAAAGAAATCTACATTCCCAAACAGCCCCACAAACGCCTCGGCTGGGGAGAGCGGAACGGAACCAAACAGTGGCTCAACATGCGCAATCAGGAAATCAAAGAAAAATACCGCGGAGGAGCTTCGGTGGAAGCTTTGATGGAGAGCTACCACCTCAGTTACGAGAGTATCCGTAGGATTGTGAGGGAATGAGCACAACCTGCTGCCCAAGACAGTGGCGGCAGGTTTTTCTTTATGGTATATTGAAGGTGATTGTCAAGTAGTGGAGGTGTTTAGGATTGAGCTTGGAAAAACTCCGGAGGCAATTCTTGAATCCTGCGGATGAGTTCAGCCCGATCCCGTTTTGGTTTTGGAATGATCATCTGACTGAAACGGAGATTATCAGGCAAATCCGGGATTTCAAGGACAAAGGCGTGAACGGATTTGTGATTCACCCCCGGATTGGAATTCCTCCCGAAATCGAGTATCTGTCGTCCCGGTTCATGGAACTTGTCGTCTGCGCGGTGGAGACTGCGGAACAGTTAGGCATGAAAGTGATTCTGTACGATGAAGGGATGTATCCTTCAGGTTCAGCTCACGGCCAGGTAGTGGCCCGTAACCCCCGGTTCGCCAGCCGCGGCCTTAAGTTGAGAGAATACGAGGTTTCGGGTTGCCTGGAGCTTGTGCCGGAATTGGAAACCGATGAGCTTGTGGTGTCTGTCCAGGCTGCCAAGAAACTAGATGAAAAGGCCATCGATCCAGCGAGCATTCAGGTTTTGACGCTGGAGGGCGGTAAAATCGCATTTAGGGCGCCGGACCAAGACAAATGGGTTGTCATGCTGTTTGTGGAGACCTATTCGCAGGGCACGATCCGCGGGATCCATTTCGGAGAAGACGATGGACAGCCGGGAGCGCCTCCCAGTGCTGATCTGCTCAATCCTGAAGCCGTCAGGACATTTATCGAGCTAACCCATGAAAGATACTATCAAGTTTTAAGCAGGCATTTTGGCAGGACAATCACAGCAATGTTCACTGATGAACCGGCAATCCTTGGCCGCCGCGGCAAACGAGGGCTTAGACCCTGGACTTGGGAGTTTATGGCCTGGTATAGGAAGCACGGCGGTAGTGAACTGGATTTGCCGGCATTGTGGTATGATGTCGGCGCAGAGACTGAACACAAGCGCAGACAGTACAAACAGGCGGTCAATGCCCTTTTGGAGCAGTCGTATTACCAGCAGATCTCCGATTGGTGCGCCGATCACAGTATTGCCTTGACGGGGCACCCGGAAAGGAGCACTGACATAGGGCTGCTAAAGCATTTTCATATCCCCGGCCAGGATGTGGTGTGGCGCTGGGTGGCGCCAGAAAACGATCTGGCCCTCACCGGCGAGCACAGTACAATGGCCAAATGCTCCTCGGACGCCGCGAGGCATTCGGGGCGGCGGCGCAATGCCAACGAATGTTTTGCCTGCTGCGGGCCGGACAATGTACATTGGGCCTTCAGTGTCAGGGACATGAAATGGTACATGGACTGGCTGTTTGTCCGGGGAGTGAACTTGTTGTATCCTCACGCATTTTTCTATTCCATCGAGGGTAAAGGCCGGTACGATGAGCGTCCGCCGGATGTGGGTCCTAACAACATCTGGTGGCCCCATTACCGGATCATCTCCAACTACATGAAACGTTTGAGCTGGCTGAATACTGACAGTGTCAATCAAGCTCAAGTGGCTGTGTTGTGCGAGCATGATCATCTGCCGTGGCGGATTGTGCGCCCACTTTATGAGCACCAGATTGAGTTCAACTATCTGGAGAACCGTCTGTTCCAGGACAAAGTGAAAACTGAAGGGGGATCTTTGAGGATCGCCGCCCAGCAATACAGGGTATTGGTGGTTGAGGACTCATCGCACATAACTTCCGAGGTGGCCAATATTCTGCCCGAGTTTGTCCGGCATGGGGGAGCGGTTTTGATTTTCAACCCGGACAAGCACGGGCAGGCAGTTCCCTATGCCTGTCAAATAGGAGAACTGCACCAGCTTGTATCGGAAATTGAGCGGCGCATCAACCGCGATATCGCGTTTGAGCCGGCATCACCCATGCTGCGCTGCACGCATGTAATAAAAGACGGTGTCCATTTTTATCTTTTGGTGAACGAAGGCGACAGGCAGATCTCAGGCCGGGCGGTGCTGAACCAAACGGGCCTTGTGGAAGTGTGGGATGCCTGGCTGGGAGCTGTCCGCCCGGTGCCGGTGGCGATCCGCTCGGGCAAGTCATACATCGATGTACAGCTCTCTGGGCGCCAGAGCTTGATTATCGCGGTCGATTCCGCCGGAGAACCTCTACCCTGTGCCCCTGCGGTTGATGCTGCCGAAGTGACTGCCGAAATCATTCGGCTCGACGGAGGGTGGCGGATCGAGGATCCGCCGCAGGAGATGGATGTGCGCGACAAGCTTCGGTCCTGGACAGAGTTCGGCGGTATGGAGCGCTTTTCCGGCACTTTGACATATGTCAACGGGTTTAGGCTCGAGTACGGTGATAAACAACCACGGCAAGTTCTCTTGGATTTGGGCGAGGTGAGGGAATTGGCGGTGGTGGAAATCAACGGCGCCGATGCTGGTGTCTCTCTTCTCCCCCCGCATCGATTCGACCTGACCCAACATGTGCGCTGCGGAATGAACCAGATTCGGATCAGTGTGACCAACTCCCGGGCCAACGAGTTTACAGATGCAAAGCTTCCTTCGGGCTTGTTGGGGCCAGTAACGGTGCAGATCAAAAGCCGTGAAAAATGATTCCGATCAGTTTGCGATCTGGTTTCAAACACAGCTCTATGCTATGGTGAAAATAGGGAGCAGGTCGATATTTACTCCCTGGAAAGGAGTGATTACATTGATCACGATGAGGTGGCTTGAAGTTTAGCACTCAGGCTAACGCAGGCAGCCCTTCCTGAGGGGCTGCCTGTGCCGTTTTTTGCAGGAATATTCATGAACTGGCGTGAATCTATTGAACAAACGCAAACGAGGTGATCTGAATGGCTGGCGGCTATGAGAACTCGAGGCGCTTTCTGAACGCTTTCGTCGGTATTGAACAGGCGTTGGGAAAGATCGTGAGGAACAAGCGGCATGTCCCGTTTTACCAGTTGGTGGACTTGGCGGCCAAAGCTGATCCTTTTATCCGGGAAATCGCCCTGGAACTAAAGGAGTATGGTGACCTCCGCAATGCCATTGTCCATGAGAGAATTGACGACCAGCCCATTGCCGAGCCGCACATGAGCGTGGTGGAGCGCCTGGAGCAGATTCGGGATCTGCTTCATTCACCGCCAACAGTGGGGGATGCCTTTTTAGGGCCTGTGATCACCTGCGGCTTCGACGATACCTTAGGCAGCGCGATCACCAAGATGCACGCCAATTCCTTCTCAAAGCTTCCTGTATACAATGGACGGCAGTTTGTCGGCATCTTGACTGCGGAAGCTGTCACGTATTGGCTGGCGGATCACATGGCGGCAGATCTTGACTTTACTCAGGTAAGAGTGGAAGCGGTGCTCCGCTACCTGCACAATCCCGACAACTACCGGTTTGTGCCGCCATCGTGTTCACTGGTCACCGTTCTCAAGCTGTTCGAAGATTTCAGCCACAAAGGCAAACGGCTCCAGGCAGTGCTCATTAGTGAGACCGGAAGCGAAAGCGGAGCCCTGCTTGGCATCATCACCGTTTTTGATTTGCCCCGGATCTATCAAGTTTTGGAGTGGAAGCACTGACAAAGGTATCAGCGGCCGCCGGCTAAGTTGTGTTTCCGGTATTCCCGCGGCGTCAGGCCGGTAATCCGCTTAAACATCCGGCCAAAGTAAGTTTGACTGTCGTACCCCACAAGAGAGGCGATTTCGGTAATCGACAGATTCTCGTCGGCCAGAAGCTTCTGCGCCTCTTGAATTCGGATCGTGTTCAGATATTCGATCAGAGTAAGCCCGGTCACCGTTTTGAACATCCGGGACAGATAGTACTGGCTGATGTAGAATTGACCAGCCAGTTCATTCAGGGACAGGGGCTTTTGGTAGTTTGCCCTCAGGTACCGGACTATTCTGTGGATTTTCTCATGAACCGGGCTGGAAGACTCGTAAACGCTGGCGTCAGCAGGTTCGATTCTGTTGGCGACCAAAAGCAGTTCGATCAGCAGGATTTTCAGATACAGCTGTGAATCGGGCAGCTGTTTTTGGTATTCAAGGCTGAGCTTGGACAGGATGTTTTCAATCACAATTTGGTCGCCAAGCTTGAGACGGACAACTTTAGGTTCGATGTGAAAGCGCTTCATAATAGGATGACCGGCAATGTTCGGAATCAAATCTTCCAGGAATTGATCCTGGAAGTAAATGACTGTGCGCTCGTGATCCTCGTTGTCTGCCGCTGTGGTGCGGTGGAGGACGCAGCTGGGGACAAAGATCAAATCACCTCGATGGACATGATAGATCCTATCGTCGATAAAATAATACCGCTGCCCTTTCCGGAGGTAATAAATCTCATGAGGTTTGTGGCTGTGCTTATCATTCATATCGAAGGCTTCCCGTTTGTGCGATTGAATACGAAACTGAAAATTGAAGTCCAGAATCGTGATCACCCCCATCGTTCATTATAAACTTGTTTCCCTCGCACCGCAATATTGGTTGAATTTCCGACAAATGGGCAAATATATGTTAGATTAATACATAAATTTGCGGTAAGATTAATTCAGCACTATCTTATACAAGGAGGCAGCAGGATTTCGATGAAAAAACACAGGTACGTTCAAGTGGGCACCGGGGGAAGAGCACGGTTCTTTTATGAAGCTTTGGCCTCGAAATACAACGATACCAGCGAACTGGTTGCTTTTTGTGATATAAACCCGGCACGGCTGGAATACGCTGTGAATCTCCTCAAAGAAAAACACAATTACGGCCCAGTCCGTACTTATCTGGCCCATGAGTTCGACCAGATGATTGAAAACGAAAAACCTGACACTGTCATAGTCACATCTATTGACCGGACACACCACAAGTACATCTGCCGCGCCATGGAACTTGGCTGCGATGTGATTACTGAAAAGCCCATGACCATCGACGCAGAGAAGTGCCAGCAGATTCTGGACACGATCAAGCAGACCGGCCGGAAACTGAGAGTTACCTTCAACTACCGCTATTCGCCCTATAATACCAAGATCCGTGAACTAATCATGAATGATACGATCGGCCAGGTAACCTCGGTGCATTTTGAATGGCTGCTGAACACCAGCCACGGCGCCGATTATTTCCGCAGATGGCACCGGGACAAGCGCAACAGCGGCGGATTGTTGGTGCATAAAGCGACCCACCACTTTGACTTGGTCAATTTCTGGATCGGCAGCCAGCCGGAAGTAGTCTTCGCCATGGGTGATCTGTTGTTCTACGGCCGGGAAAACGCCGAGAACCGGGGCATCACCAAGTTCTACTACCGCGGTACCGGCTCGGACAATGCCAAAGGTGATCCGTTCGCCCTGGACCTGAACAGAAACGATTCCTTGCGGAAGCTGTACCTGGAAGCAGAGGAGTATGACGGCTATCTGCGGGATCAAAGCGTTTTCGGCGACGGCATCAATATTGAAGACACCATGGGAGTGCTGGTCCGCTACAAGAACAAAGCCATACTTACATATTCACTTAATGCCTACCTGCCGTGGGAAGGGTACCGGGTTGCCATCAACGGTACCAAAGGCCGCATTCAGGTGGATATTGGCGAGAAGACTTATATCAATGCCGGCGGCGAGCAGTCGCAGGAGGGCGCTGTGGTCACGAAACGGATTGTGGTTTATCCGATGTTCGGTGAGCGCTATGAAGTGCCTGTGGAAGAAGCCCCGGGAGGGCACGGCGGCGGCGATCCCCGTCTGTTGGAAGATATTTTTGGGAATCCGCAGCCGGATCCGTTCAACCGCGCCGCGTCTCATGTTGACGGCGCCATGTCGATTCTTGTAGGTGTCGCCGGCAACAAGTCAATCGCCACCGGTATGCCGGTCAAGATCGCGGATTTGGTCAAGTTCTGAAGGATTGGGAGATAAAGGCATGAAAAAAAGAGCTACCTGCGGGTAGCTCTTTTTTCATGCATGATACCTAGTTGAACTTAACATCGACTTCTTTGACGATCGGATCCATATTGCCGGAGATGGTGATTTTCAAAGTGTAGGTTTTGCCCTTCAGCTCTTGATTGTAAAGATCTTCATTGTCATAGAGCAGGTCTTCGGGCAGTGTGAATGTGTCGTCATGGTCTTCCGATAAACCAGGAACCACAGGTATGGTGATGTCGACTTCAGCCTCGTTGCTGGTGATTGGATTTTCATCATCCGGTTCAAACAGTTCGAACACAATCTGCTCAATCTTAATCAAACCGATGCCTTTGGTGGTGAACTTGATGTTGATGTCCTTCTCTTCAGTCAGATCCGCGAATGTGAACTCGATCGGATCTGGATCGATGGTAATGGTCAAACTTGGTTTCAGGAACCCAAAACAGCCCGACAACATTACCGCAGCGACAGCTACAAGTAATACTCTGCCAACTACCACATACTTTTGCCTTGACACGCTTTGTTCCTCCCTTGGTGGAATAAAATACCAGCTTACTAAGGAAGTTCGCCGTAAGGTGACAATATCCTGCAGACAAGTTTGACATTGGAACATTTTAGCGCTAATTTTAGGTTGGATATTGCGATTTCGGCAGTGGGCAAGGATTAATTTGCATTGCCGCTGCCAGTAATGGTAAAATAAAGAACAACAACGCTTGATTATGCGGCAGTGAGAGGATGGAAGTTGATGGACCTGAAACCAACCCATTTCATCGACAAAATTATTGCGGAAGATGTGGCAAACGGCCTTGAAAAGGTGGTGACCCGCTTTCCGCCAGAGCCCAATGGCCTATTGCATATCGGCAGCGCCTACGCTATTAATATCAGCTATTCCATGGCCAAGAAGTACAACGGCAAGTTCAACTTGCGTTTTGACGATACCAATCCTGTCAAGGAGGACATTTACTATGTCAACGCGATCGTGGAGGACATGGATTGGTTGGGTGTCGACTACGGCGGACAACCTTTGTACGGGTCCGACTATTTTGATCAGATGTATGAATATGCTGTTTATTTAATAAAAAAGGGCAAAGCATATGTGTGCGATTTGAGCCAGGACGAAATCCGAGAGTACCGCGGCACATTGACTGAACCGGGGAGGGAAAGTCCTTACCGCAGCCGTTCGGTGGAAGAAAACCTCAGGCTGTTTGAGCAGATGCGGGAAGGCAAGTTCAAGGAAGGGGAGAAAGTGCTGCGAGCCAAGATCGACATGGCGAACCCCAATATTGTCTTAAGGGACCCGGTCCTCTACCGCATTATCTATACCGAACATTACCGGACAGGAGACAAATGGTGCATTTACCCGATGTACGACTATGCCCACCCAATCCAGGATTACATCGAGGGAATAACCCATTCGCTCTGTTCCAACGAGTTTGTCAACAACCGCGCCCTCTATGAGTGGGTGTTGGAGAATTTGGACCTGCCTGGCCGATTGCCGCGGCAGATCGAGTTTGGCCGGCTGAACATCAGTGGTGTGGTCACCAGCAAGCGTTATTTGAAGCAGTTGGTTGAGAGCGGGTACCTGGAGGGTTGGGACGACCCGCGTCTGCCAACACTGCAAGGTATGCGGCGGCGCGGTTATACCAAGGAGGCCATTTTCGCTTTCCTCAATGAAATTGGGGTTCCCAAGACCGAAACGACTGTGGATGTGGAAATGCTGGAACACTTTGTTCGTCAGGATCTGATGGAAAAAGCGGTATGCCTGATGGCGGTCTTGGATCCGATTAAAGTCGTCATCACCAACTTCGAGCCGGACAGAGTGGAGTATCTGGATGCGGACAACAACTACAAGGCCGACTTAGGCACACGCAAAGTCCCGCTCACAAGGGAAATCTACATCGAACGGGAGGATTTCATGGAAAACCCGCCCAAAGGCTACAACCGCCTGACCATAGGCGGCGAGGTGCGGATGAAACATGGATACTTCCTCAAGTGCCACGACATTGTCAAAGATGAAAACGGCAATATCATAGAACTGCTCTGCACCTATGATCCAGAGACAAAGAGCGGTTCCGGGTTTGCCGGGCGAAAAGTCAAAGGGACAATCCACTGGGTCAGCGCCTCCCACGCCCTTAGGTGCGTGGTGCGGCACTATGAGCCCCTGTTTCTGGCCCAACCTGACCAAGACTCGCTTTTGGACGCGATCAATCCTAACTCCAGGCAGGATCTGACAGCATGTGTCATCGAGCCTGCCATCCTGGATTTTGTCGATCAAGGAGTCACCCATTTCCAGTTTCTGCGCAATGGCTTTTACGTCGTGGACAACAAGCTTTGTTCCAAGGACAATCTTGTCTTTAACCGCATTGTTCCGCTGAAGAGTTCTTTCCGGTTGGAGAAGGCCGATTAACCAATGTCTAGGTTTTGTGCGCGGGCTGGAAATCAGCCCGCGTTTTTTGTCAAGCCCGGTTTGGTGGGTGACAAATCATTGATTTAGTGCAGGGGATTCAAGCCGGACCGGGAATTATTATATTGAAAAATCATGGGACTGTCTTGTCCGTCAGGAAGGTGAATCGTAGATGCTGCATTGGTCAAGAAGATTGGTAGTGGTGCTGGTTTTGGCGATAGCGTGCAGTGTTGGCCTGGGGCCGGTTGCGTCTGGGCAAAACTTGACCGTCAGCCAGTGGGTTTCCCTGTTGGGCAGCGGCAACCAGCAGGCTTTCGATTATTTTGTGAGCCTTGGCCCGGATGCGGTGCCGATCCTGATGAACGCCATCGACACACAGTGGATGTTTCACGCGTACATACCTCAACGGCAGCAGGCTGTGAAAGTGATGGCGGCAATTAACGATCCGGCCGCATTGCCGATCCTGAAAAAGGCCTTAACCTTTGAGCCAACAATCCGGGCGGAAGCGGTTGACGCTGTGCTGGCCGTACCTGGATTGAGCATCGGCGGGCTGTTCGCTGAATTGATGATGGAGCAGATTGACTATCAGATCGGCCAGCTGGAGATTCTGCGCAAGCTCTATAACGACAACGAAGATGTGATAAAGGTCTTGGCGGAGATGTTCGAAGTGCTTGCTCAAACTGCGCTGGAGCAGGATACCGTAGACAAAACAGCAGATATGATCGCCCGCTTCATTATTGAGGAGAAGACAGAAGCAGCTCCTCCGCAGCCGCTGACAAGAGAACAGCTGATCAAAGCTTTCTTGGAACAGCAGCAGTCACAGGGGCAGCCAGAGGGGCAATCACAGGCGGGACCCCAGCCTGGCGATGTCAATGCAGCGATCCTTCAATTCCTTAAAGAACAGCTGTCCAGTTCCGAGTTGGGCCATCGTGTGCTGGCGCTCCGCGCTGTTGGGCGGTTGGCCGACTTGGTGCGAGGGCTTGAGCTGCAGCAATCGATCGACGTTGTCCAATTCGTCCCAAGTTTACTGGAGGTTTTGACTGATCAGGATGCAGAAATGGATTGCCGCGCCCTTGCGGCCAAAGCGTTAGAGCAGATCACTCCCCACAGCCAAGAGGTGTTGGCCGCTTTTGCAGGAACTTTGTCGGCTCCAGGCTTGGATCCAGAAATCTATTGGGCAGCGGTCCGGGTTCTTGAAGCCGGTGGAGAAAACAGCTCACTTTATCTAGCTGATATCTTCGGCCGAGTACACAGCTTGGAACCGGCAATGCGGTGGCGTCTGGCCGGCGCTTTCGCGGTGGCAGCCGGAAAAGACCCCCAACTGCTCGCCGATATAACTGCTTTGGTGAATTCTGCCGATCCTGAGCTGGCCTTTTATGCAGTTCGGATCTTGACAGCGGTCGGGCCACAAGCTGCGGCGGCGATGCCTGTGCTTTTGGAGAAGCTGGCCGCAGTTTCTGACACGGAACTGTCATTGGCCCTCAAGACGGCGTTAGTCAGGATTGCACCCGAAAATGAAGAAGTCATGCAGCTGGCAGTGGATGTACCCGTTCAGGCGGCTCCGTCCAAAACTGTCCCAGCATTCCCCGGAGCCGAAGGCATGGGTGCCATGGCCACCGGCGGCCGCGGTGGAGACGTATACATCGTCACCAATTTGAAGGACAGCGGGCCCGGCTCGCTGAGGGAAGCAGTCAGCCAGCCGAACCGGACGGTGGTCTTTGCCATTTCTGGGACGGTCGAACTGAAATCACAGCTGAGGACTGCGGCCAACATCACAATCGCCGGTCAGACTGCACCGGGAGACGGCATTACTGTCGCCGATTATCCCACCTTGATTGGCGGAAGCAATTCCATAGTCAGGTATCTCCGCTTCAGGCTTGGCGATCGCCGGGGATTGACCAGTTCTGACGCTTTGAACATCGCTCAAAATGTGAGTGGTGTGATTCTCGACCACTGTTCTGTCAGTTGGGGCACAGATGAAGTGTTTTCATCATACGACAATTCCAACATCACGGTGCAGTACTGCTTGTTTGGTGAAGGGTTGAACTGGCTCAACCATTCAGCGGTAGGCTTGTGGGGGCCGCGGGCCACTTACCACCACAACCTGATTTATTCCAACAAGACTCGCCACCCGAAGCTGGCCTACCTTGGAGATATTGTGGAGTTCAACAACAATGTGATTTACAACTGGAGAGAGCGGAGCGTGTATACCGGTTCTCAAGGAAGAATCAACTTTATCGGCAATTACTTCAGGCCAGGCCCCGAAACACAGTCCAGCAGCCGTGGGACTCTGGTCCTGCCTGAAGGGGCTGATGTGCGGATCTATATCGAGGGAAATGTTATGGAAGGAAATCCCACAGTCACTGCCGACAACTGGCGGGGTGTCGGAGGGTCAGCCTTAAGAATGGATACACCGTACCCTTCAGCACCGATGACCATCCATTCTGCCGAGGAGGCGTATGAGCTGGTGCTGGCCCACGCTGGAGCAAGCCTGCCAAAGCGGGACGCTGTGGACACCAGGATCATCAACGATGTGATCAACGGTACCGGGAAAGTCATCTTGCGCCAAAGTGAAGTCGGCGGTTTCCCAATCATGAACTCAGTGTTGGCGCCGGTAGATTCTGATCGGGACGGGATGCCCGACATGTGGGAGATCTACTGCGGCCTTGATCCGTTTGACGCTGAAGATCGCAATCTCGACCGGGATGACGACGGGTATACCAACTTGGAGGAGTATCTGAACGCGATAGCGGCAGGGCATCCGCTGTGGAAATGAAGAGATTCTCGTGACTAAACTGGCGGTTTCGCCAGTTTAGTCATGAGTGAGTGATTCTTTCCAGATTGAGGAGAAACTGCTTGATTTTTAGGCCGTAGGCATATCCTCCCAGGCCGCTGGAGCCCAGAACCCGGTGGCAGGGGACCACAATCATGAGTGGATTGGCCCCAACAGCGCCGCCCACCGCGCGGTATCCTTTGGTGTCGAGTGCTTCGCCGATCTGTCTATAGGTGGTGGTGTGCCCATATGGGATTTCCCTAAGCTTCTGCCATACCCGCTTTTGAAATGGGGTGCCTTTGAGGGTGATCGGCCAATCAAGCGCCACCGGTACGCCCTTGAAATACTGATCAAGGTCGTTGGCATAGGGCTGAGGCAGCGGAGGGTACGGGTGCCAGTGCTCATGAGTGGAAGACGGTGTCAGGCAGATATCGGTGAAAGAGTTGTCTTCCATGGTCAGCAGCATGATGCCCAATGGTGAAGGGTATTGGTACAATATCATTTCCATTCTCCTATGCATGCTCGATGATAGACACCACTAGTTCGGTCACTTTGACCAAATCCTCGACTGCCATGGATTCCCTAGTGGAATGAGCGTCCTTGTAGTTCAAGCCCAATACTACAGAGGGTAGGCCTTTGCCGTTGAGGATGTTGGCGTCGCTGCCGCCGCCGGTACCTTTAGTCAGAGGATTCACGCCGATTGCCCGGCAGGCCTTGGCGGCCAATTGGATGACAGGATGAGAATCAGGAATGGTATAGGCCGGATAGCAATCCGTGAGCTTAATGTCGACTTTGGATTCGTATTTGGCAGCGCTGTTTTGCGCCGCGGCCATCATATGATCCACTTGCGTTTTCAGCTTGGCCGGGTCCAAAGACCGGGCTTCACATTTGACAGTGCAGGTTTCCGGAACTATATTCGTGGCCATCCCGCCGTGAATCACTCCAGCATTGGCCGTTGTTTCGTGATCGATCCGCCCCAGGTTCATAGAGGCGATGGCTTCGGCAGCTATCCTGATGGCATTGATGCCCAACTCTGGGCTGACACCGGCATGGGCGGCCTTGCCGTGGAAAGTGAAGTCAAGGTTTTGATGGGAAGGCGCCCGGTTGATAATAGCGCCCACCTGGTCGTTGCTGTCAAGGAAATAGGCAAAATCGGCCTTCAGTCTGGAACGGTCCAAGGCTTTGGCGCCGAAGAGCCCGCCTTCTTCTGCGATGGTGAACACTACTTCCAGGCTGCCGTGGGGCACGCCGGCTTCCTTGACTACCCGCAGCGCTTCCAAAATGGCGGCGATACCTGCCGCATCATCGGCGCCAAGGATGGTCGTACCGTCAGATCTGATGATCCCGTCTTCAACCACCGGCTTGATCCCTTTGCCCGGCGCTACACGGTCCATATGGGCACAGAACATGATGGTGGGTTTATCGCTTCTGCCTGGAAGTTGTGCAATGATGTTCCCCGCGCTGCCGCCGATGGTTTTTCCTGCGTCGTCCTCGGTCACATCCAAGCCGAGTTCGGTCAGCTGCCTGCGCAGGTAATCGGCAATCTCTCTTTCTTCGCCGGCGAAACTGTCAATTTGGACCAAAGTCAGAAACTCGTTGACTAACCGTTCCCGATTGATATGCATTGAATGATTCCTCCTTCCAAAATTACTATTGTTTTCTCTGTTCGCAGGCGATGTCCTGCCGGAGTCGGCAGTAAAAAGGTATTGCTGCTTTTGAGGAGAAATAATAACCTAGACTGGCGCAATTTCATGATGTGGTGGTGACAGAAGTGGATCGGACGATCACTGTCCAGCTTCACGGAGGAAGTATTATAGTGCCGCGGGGAACAACCCTGCTGGAATTAGTAGATATGCAGAATATCTCCGCCAAGGTTGTGGCCGCCCATGTTGACAACGTATTGTGCAGCCTTGATTATCGTTTGGAGCATGATTGCTCGGTGAGGCTGCTTGATCTGACGACAGATGACGGGATGCGGGTTTACCGCAGCAGCCTTGTTTTTGTCCTGATCAGGGCGGCAAGGGAAGTCCTCCCCAACTGCCGTGTTCATATCGAACATGCGCTGAGCAACGGCTTGTATGGGGAAATCGAGGCGGAACAGCCCCTGGTTGAAGAAGATGTGAAGCGGATCGAAAAGAGGATGATGGATATCATCCTCGCCGATGAGCCTATCGTCAGGCATGTCCTGCCCCGGGACGAAGCGATTGCCATCTTCGCCCGGCAGAATCTGCAAGACAAAGTGAAACTGTACAGTCAGATGCCAGATCAGGAAATTATGGTCCACAGCTGCGGCGACTATTACGATACGCTGGCGGATGTCTTTGTTCCTTCAACCGGCTGTTTGCTCTTGTTCAAGCTGCGTTTTTACCTGCCAGGATTTATCCTGGAGTTCCCAAAAGTGAGCAATCCTGCGGAAATTCCCGAGTACGTGGAACACGGCAAGCTGGCCAATGTCTACTACGAAACGGAGAAGTGGGGTAAAACGGTCAGCATCAGCAATGTGGCGGAACTAAACGAAGTGGTCGCTTCGAATAGATATGGTGATTTGATCAGAATCTGCGAAGCATACCATGAAAAGCAGATTGCCAAGATCGCCGACCGCATCGCGCAAGACCGGGACCGCCTGCGGATTGTGTTAATCGCCGGCCCGTCTTCATCGGGCAAAACCACATTTGCCCAACGGCTGTTGATTCAGCTTAGGATCAACCATCTCCACCCGGTGGTGATCGGCCTGGATGATTATTTTGTGGACCGTGACAAGACTCCTGTCGACGAAGACGGCAACTATGACTTTGAAGCCCTGGAAGCAATCGATATCAAGCTGTTCAACGAGCACCTCTCCAAACTGATTCAGGGAGAGGCGGTGAACGTTCCCACGTACAATTTCCAGAAAGGGCGCCGGGAATGGAACAACCGGATACTGCAGATCGGCCCGGATCAGCCGATCATTGTCGAAGGAATTCATGGGCTGAACGACAAGCTCACCGCTGCCATTCCCAAAGGCCGCAAGTTCAAGGTATACATCAGTGCCATAACACAAATCAATATTGACGATCATACCAGGATTCCCACAACCGATGCCCGCTTGATCAGGCGCATCGTACGGGATCACCAGTTCCGCGCTCATTCAGCGTTGGACACGATTTACCGCTGGCCTTTGGTCCGCCGCGGCGAGGAAAAGCACATCTTCCCGTTCCAGGAAGATGCGGATGTGATGTTCAATTCAGCAATGGACTACGAACTGGCCGTGTTGAAAAAATACGCGGAACCGCTGCTTAAAGAAATACCCAAGGCCGAACCGGCCTATGCCGTGGCCCAGCGGCTGTTGAGGATTCTCAGCTATTTCAGACCCATGCCGTCGGAAGATGATATCCCGTGCAACTCAATCTTGAGAGAGTTCCTCGGAGGTTCCTGTTTTCAGGTATAACAAAGGATGCGATAGCCGATGAAGATTGTCCTGGCCACGTTAAACGCCAAATATACCCATCACAGTCTGGCCCTGCGTTACCTTCGGGCTTACTGCAGGCCGGCCTTTCCCAGGCTGGTTGTGCGGGAGTTCAATATTAACCAGCAGCTCGATCTGATTCTTTCGGAGCTGGTGGATGAAAACCCCGATGTGGTGGGGTTTTCTTGTTATATTTGGAACATTGAGCAAACTCTGGTGCTGACTAGCGATCTCAAGAAAGTGCTGCCGAGTGTGAAAGTGATCCTGGGAGGGCCGGAAGTGTCGTATGACGCCGAGGCGTTGCTTGGATCTAATCCCAACATTGATTACATTATTGCCGGCGAGGGAGAGGAACCGCTGCTGAGGCTGCTGGATGTGTTGGAAAACAGTGCCCATCCCACAGGAGAGGAGCTAGAACGAGTTCCATCCTTGGTATTCCGGGCAGAAGGGCGGATAGCAGCCAATCCCCAAATCACCATGAACCTGGACAACATCCCCAGCCCATACTTGAGTGATCTCGACGAACTGGAAAACAAGATTGTCTACTACGAGGCCAGCCGCGGCTGTCCATTCCGGTGCCAGTACTGCCTTTCGTCCCGGACAGGGGCAGTGAGGTATTTCCCCTTGGATCAAGTCAAGGCCGATCTGGAAAGACTGGCAAGCCTTGGCGTTGATCAGATCAGGTTTGTCGACCGCACGTTCAACTGTAATCCCAAGCGGGCGCTGGAGCTGATTGAATTCATGAGCGGGCTGGATACGGCCACCAGGTTTCAACTGGAAATCGGTGGTGATCTTTTGACTGAAGAAATGATTCAGGTTTTGGAGAAGGCTCCAGCCAACCGTTTTCAGTTTGAAATCGGGGTGCAGTCCACCAATCTCGCAACTCTAAACGAGATCGGCAGAACCACAGACCTCGAGAAACTTGCAGTCAACTGCAGGAAACTGCGGGAGCGGACCAAAGTGCGGTTTCTGCTCGATCTGATCGCCGGCCTTCCTGAGGAGAGCTATGAACGCTTCGGCCATTCCTTCGACTTTGTTTACAACTTGGAACCAACCAAGATTCAGCTTGGTTTTTTAAAGCTGCTGAAAGGATCGCGCCTGCGGGAACGGGCTTCAGAGTTTGGATGCAGGTTTACAGGCCGGGCTCCTTACGAGGTTTTGCAGACCAACGCTATCAGTTACCCAGAGTTGGCATTCCTCAAAGTGATTGAGGAGCTGGTAGAATGCTATTACAATTCCGGCCGTTTCAAATCCAGCCTTGATTATCTGATCGCCCGTGATCATGACCGCCCCTTCAGGTTCTTTGAGTTCCTCGCTCAAAAGTGGAAGGCATCATCGCTGCACCTGGTGTCCCACAGTCTTCCGACTCTGTACCGGTTGCTGTGGGAACTGGCGGGGAGGCAGGATCCGGTACTGTTGAACTATCTGCGCTTTGATTTTCGCGCTCATGAACGGAAGCAGGCCACACCTGGATGGATGCAGGGGAAACCGGCAAATGAACTGAAGCGGCGTATGCTTCGGGACGGCACCGTTTTCCGGTATCTGCCCCATCTTGCCACTCGTATGCTTGCGCCGCGGGAGCTTGGCAGGCTTTTTGCGGTAGAGCTTTTCGATTTTAAGGTTTATCCTTGGCAGGCGAGGCCGGAGCGGCAGATGCAGATTCTGATCTTTGACTATTCCCGGGATGATCGGATTGGGGTATACGATGCCACGCCGCAGGAACACCGGTAACGGCTGCTGTGGTTTCATCGAGGGCGATCAAGTCGGAACGGTCAACCTGGCTGATGGCGGTTTTGCCCAACGCCCGTACTCCCTCGGCCATCTCAAGGGTGCATGAGGTGATGAACTTGGCCAGCGACACAGCGCCTTTCTTCCAATTGAAGCGTGTTCGGTACTTGCCTGTTTGCCAGACAATCTGAGTTGGCGGCTCAAAAGGGAGCGCTTCGAATGACTGAGTGTGGCTCATGGCGAACAAAGCGATAGAACCAATGTAGACAGCGTTAGCTCCCAGGGCGAGGGCTTTGAGCATGTCACCGGGGGTGAAAAAGCCTCCGGAGACGATCAGACTGATCTTGTCCTTGAGGCCCCGTTTTTCCAGGTGTTCCACGGCGCGGCAGAGTCCGATAATCGTGGGCAAACCAAAATCATCTTCGATGATCGGCGGCGCGCCTTTGGTGGCGGCTGTAGTGCCTTCGAGAGCGAGCACGTCGACCCCGGCTTCAGCCGCGATGTCAATATCGTGCTCCAGGGTGTTGGTAAACGCCATTTTGATCCCGATTGGCACCCCACCGGTGATCTTGCGCAGCCTGTCCACCAGTTTGGCAAAGCCCCCAGGCTCGAGAAACTCCTGATGATAGGATTTGATCACCAGATCCATCCGCTTGTCCAGCCTCATTTTCGGCAGTACTTCAGCAGGCAGCTTGTCGGCGGGTGTATAGTGGCTGATCCCGGCTATCGCGCCTTGGCCCAGTTGGATCTCGATCATGTCTGCTTGTTTGAGGATGTCCGGGTCTTTGCTCCAATTGCCGCGGTTGTACTGGATGATCAGGTTGGCAGCCAAGTCCCTTTCTTCCGGCAGCCAGAGGCCCTCACCAGTGTTGGTGGCTGTCCCTGCCATTGCAGAACCTTTGGCCAGCGCCATTTTGGCTTCCTTCGACAAGGCAAGGCCGTAGGCCATTCCCGATATGATGATCGGGGTGGATAGAATCAAGGGTTTTTGGCAGCTTTTGCCGATAACAGTCCTGGTGTCGATTTTGACCTGATGTGGAGTGGGCAGTCGGGTGAGGAAAACCGGACTGAAAGCCAGCCCGTCGAAATTGATCATTTTTCGGGGGGATCCCAACGGCCGGTTGATCACTTTGCCTGTTTCCGCTCTAAGGTTTGCCTCCCAGACATTCTGAATTCCGACTCGGTACACGGCGGAGAACATTTCGGTAATGTTTTCGTGATAAGGATCAGTGGTTAGGATCTTGCCGATCTGCTTTACCGCTTGATGGGCGAGCATTCTGGTGCCGGCGAACAGCCCGGCGGTGCCGGCAAGAGCTGCCAAAAGCCATTTGTACTTGTTATCCATCCACAATCCACCTCAACGATATGATTTCCGTTTACAGTTTATTTCAGACGGAAACACCGGCCGGAAGGATTTGGATTCAGGAGTGAAGAATGCAGTCTTAGCACAGCGATCACTCGGAAGGAGGGTTTCAACAGTGGAACTGCGCCGGCGCATATTGCTGTTTCTTGTTCTTACATTGTGCGTGTCCGTTCCAGCAGCCAGCGGGGAAGAAGCGGCCGAGGTTGTGGAAGCACGGTTTTTCGACCCGTATCGGCTGTTCCAGCTGACGATTCCCTCCGGATGGATTTTTCAGGCCGGTGAAAGCGGAGCTGATCTTTTAGTGTTTTACGGCCCCGAACATGAACAGCTGCTGTATATCGAGTATTTTCCGGAAATTGCTTTTTCCGATCCCATGGTATTTGCAGACAAAGTAACCGGCCATTACGGCGCGGAATACGGGCTGAAGGGTTTCCAGCTCCTCACCGGCCCGTTTCCTGCCGAGCTTGATGGAATCACGGCAGCCCAGGTCGAATACAGCTATCTGGGCAGGAAAGAGAGGACAGAGTACCGTATTTTTGTGATCGTAGACCAAATGGGGCTGACAATTACCTTCAGCGATGCGAGGCCGCACTACGCCTACAGCAAACGCCAGTTTGACGCTATCCTCGCCAGCTTCGGTTGGGAGGTGGGCAAGTGAGAGCCCTGGCGCTGTTAGCTGCGGGATTGCTGTTGTTCAGTGCGGCTGCCGCTGCCGCCGAACCTGGGTTTACAAGGTTCGAACGAGCAGTTGGCGCATCTGCCAAGGAAAGGCTATTGGCTGCTTATGGCGGAGAAGCTCAGCTTCCCCTTCATGACTATCTGAGGGTGAAAGCCATTTTTGACAGGCTGACTGCTGTCGCCAACAGCGGCGAGTACTCATTGACCATTCTAGATTCGTACGAAATCAATGCCTTTTCGCTTCCCGGCGGTTATATATTTGTCACCAAAGGGTTGCTGAGGCTGGCGGGCGGCGACGACCAACGCTTGGCCGGAGCATTGGCTCATGAGATTGCCCATGTAGTGAATAAACATGGTATAAACGCACTTTTGCGCCGGCTCGGCCTGGGCGTGCTGGTGGAAGTGGGCAAGCATGTGCTGGAGGTGCCGACGACCCAGGAGGTTCATGTGGCGACTCAGGCTTTGATTGACGTTGTTCAATCGGGGTACAACCGCGACGCAGAACTGGAAGCAGATCAGACGGCTCAGCAGTACATGGCGATGGCGGGATTCGACCCGACCGGAATCATTCATCTGCTGTCCGACTTGGAAGAGCTGCCGCCATCTCAAGAGGTTGGAGCTGTTTTCAAGACACACCCGGACCCCGGGCTTCGGATTGAGCAGCTTTTGGCTGCAGTCGGTGATTACTGGCCAGCTCCGCAGCGGATCACTGAGGAGGAGCCTGCCGTAGATCAGAACCGGACAGATCCTTTAAACAGATTTCTGATCGTCAATAGGGTTCACGATGGTGATTCGCCGCAGCGGCTGTATACGCTGTATGATCAGCAGAATCAAGAATATGTGGATTGGCTTAAGGATCTGGCTGTCAATGACATTGCCTTTGCGCCGGGAGGAGTGTTGATAGCAGGAGCGGTTCTGGAGCGGGGTAAAGGAAACATCTGGTTTTGGAACCGTCAGGGCAGTGTCGTTGAATGCTGGAACATGGGCCACTCCGGCCAGATCAGCGGTTTATACTTTGATCCCAACGGAACCAGGCTTGCCTATCAGGTGATGGGCGGGGACACGCCTGAAATCTGGATTGGCTATCTTGGAGAGATCACCCGGCTGCGCTTAAGCCTTGAGATCAATGCCAGGATTGTGCGTTGGGAAGAATCTGGGATTGTATTAAGGGACAGCGGCGGAGACTACTATCGGCTCGCTGCGCCTAAATACGAACCAATCAAGCTTTCCGAGCCGATTCCCATGGTCATAGAGCGTAAGCAGCGGTTGGCTCCACAGGCAGGCCAGGATGTCCTTGAGGGCTTCAGCTTGACCGCTCCAGGGAGCCCAGGATTATAATTCAAAACTGAAAGGTGGTTAACTAATGAGAAGAATCGTCATCTTAATCTGCTGTCTGTTCATGATTAACGGAGTGGTACAGGCCCAGGAGCTGACTTTTGAGCAGTTGGCCGCAAAGGTGGAGCAAAAGCTTGAGGCGATTGACGACTTGCGCGCAGTGTTCGAGGCGGAAGTGGTCGAGTCTGGGCAAAAAATGACCATGAAAATGGAAGTCAAATGGATCAAAGAGTCAAAACTGACTAGGATCGACTTCCTCTCTCCCCAGGTGCTCGAAGGCCAGTTCTATATTGCCGACGCTGAGAAGCAGGAATTGTCCGTATATGTCCCTATGATGAACATGCTCATGGTGATGCCTGTGCAGTCGGCGGAGGAGTTCGGGTTTGACCTTCCCATCGGCGATTTTGAGAAGCCAATTCAATTCGAGGATGTCAAAGGCGAGATTTTGAGGGTCGAGCAAACTGATCGGGGATTGAGCTATGTGGTGCAGATCAAAGAGCTTGATCAGAGTATGGTGGGGATGATATCTGCGGGAGGAAGTTCGGATCAAGCAGTGCAGTATGTGTGGTTTGATGCCGATTTCATGCCTGTCAGGTTTGAGTATTGGGACGGAGAAGTATGCCTGGCCAAGCTTGTGATTCCGGAGTATGAGATCAACAAGGGTGTGTCTGCGGAAGAACTGCTTGCAGTGCCCGAGGATGCGATGAAGGTGAAGATGTAGGGGGGCCGTGAATGTTAAGGAAACTAAGGCTTGGCGCAGCCGCCGTTGTTATACTGGCAGTTGCGCTCTGCTTGCCGGGACAGGCTTTGGCAGGATCCCGGCTGCTGGTGGGGCAGTCTGATGGGGAATGGTTTACAGGAATTCACATCGAGACTGTGTCCAGGCGTCTAATGGGATTCATCGGTTACCAGGAGGACACAGTTTCCGGAGTTGTGGCCGTCTCACAGCAGCCAAGGCTCATGGGATATTTTCATGCCGGCAGACAGGTGTTTGTGGGGAATGTCAAATATGCGGCCGCAGTTTACGGCGGAAACCCGGATTTCTTCAGCAACCTCGCGGGAGACAACCGTCTAGGAATCAGGGCAGAATACAAGCAAATGCTGGGAAAAGATGCGGCTGGAGCCAAAGGAGAAATCAATCTTGTCGGCAAGCCCAGGCTTAGTTTGACACCTTATTTGGAGCTTCACGGTGACGGTTATTTAACTGCACAACTTGAATTCGGCACTGAAGGAATCGCCCTCGGTGCGATATATGACTTCGCACCTGCCTCAAAGTTGGATGCGTCGGTTTTTGCCGTGTATGATTTTGCACATGCGGCTGTGGATTGCGGCGCCAGCCTCACATTGGCTGACAGTCTGGTGTTGGCTGGCGCCTGGCACACGGCTGATGGAATGAGATTGGATTTGACCTGGAGAAACCACGGTTATTCGCTGGAAGCTGGTATAAAATGGCGGGAAGGCCAAGTGCACTGGTATGCGGGATGGTCGCTGAGAATCTGACAGTGCTTGCAGTTGCGTTGTCAGATGGCTTGAGTTATAATTACTTTGGTAGTGATAAATAAAGGGGACTTGGAATCAAGTGCATATAGTCTTGTATGAGCCTGAGATCCCAGCCAACACAGGCAACATTGCCAGACTTTGCGCCGTGACAGCCTGCCGCTTGCACCTGATTAGGCCGTTGGGGTTTTTCCTGGATGACAAGCGGCTGAAGCGTGCCGGACTCGATTATTGGGACAAACTGGATTGGCAGGTCCACGACAGTTGGAAAGATTTCTTGGTGACTGGGACAGCGCGCAGGCTGTTTTTTGTTGAAACGGGAAGCACGCGGCTTTATACCGATGTACAGTACCGCGCCGATGACTGCCTGGTGTTCGGCAGCGAGACGAAAGGGCTTCCTCCTGAGCTGTTTAGCGATTGTCCCGACAATCACATATCGGTGCCAATGATCAACCCTCGTTCCTTGAATTTGGCTAACACGGTTGCCATCGTATTGTATGAGGCATGGCGGCAGCTGGGTTTCAAAAACGTATTGGGCGAGTGAAGAAAGAAACGGGTTAGAGGTGAGAAACGGTGAAAGTGAAAAGCTTCAAAGGTGGTGTGCACCCGGAATACAACAAGCACATCACTGGGGCCAAACCAATCAAAGTTTTGCCGGCGCCAAATCTAGTGGTGATTCCGTTAAGCCAACACGCCGGTGCTCCAGCTGAACCGCTTGTGAAGAAAGGCGATTCAGTGCTCGTAGGCCAGGAAGTCGGCAGATCTGCCGGCGGTATTTCCGCCGCTGTCCACGCTTCTGTGTCCGGCACCGTGCTGCAGGTGGAGCCGAGGCCTTCGATCAACGGGCGCGAAGTACTGTCGGTAGTCATTGAAAACGACGGGCAAGACGCCAAAGCGCCTATGACTGGGCATCACGATCCAATTCAGCTTTCCAGTGCGGAAATCAGAGAGCGGATCGAGGCTGCCGGCATTGTAGGCTTGGGTGGGGCGGCTTTTCCCACGGCAGCCAAGTTGAATCCACCTCAGGGCTGCAGGGTAGAATACCTGCTGATTAACGGCAGCGAGTGTGAACCGTATTTGACTGCCGATCAAAAATTGATGGAAGAATACACTGAAGACGTGATTCTCGGGGCAAAATTGTTGGCCAAGGCATGCGGCGCCGAGAAGATCATCATCGCCATTGAGGCCAATAAGCCGGAAGCTTTGAGAAAAATGCGGGCCCTGGCAGGATCCAACGCGATCGAAGTGGTCACCTTGGGGGTGAAGTATCCTGCCGGTGGCGAAAAGCAGCTGATCAAGGCAGTGCTTGACCGCGAAGTGCCGTCACATGGACTGCCGGCGCAGTGCGGGGTTCTTGTTCACAATGTGGGCACTGCCTGGGCCGTGGCCAAGGCTTGCAGGTACGGACAGCCATTGATCGAGCGGGTGATTACAGTTACCGGCGACGGTGTGAAAGAGCCCGCCAATTACCTGGTGAGAATCGGAACACCGATTAAAGATATCATTGCCGCTGCCGGCGGCTTTGTAGGGGAGCCGGGGAAAGTGATTGCCGGCGGCCCCATGATGGGTTTGGCCCAGTTTAATCTTGATGCGCCGATTGTCAAAGGAGTCTCCGGGATACTGGTCCTTTCAGACAAAGTGGCCAAAGAGTTTGATCCCATGCCCTGCATCAAATGCGCGCGCTGTGTCGATGTTTGCCCGGTCTATTTGATGCCGGTCACCATCGAGAAATTTGCCATGAACGCCATGTGGGACGAGGCTGAGGACTATGGCGCGATGGACTGCATCGAGTGTGGATGCTGCACCTATATCTGCCCTTCAAAGCGCGGGCTGTTAACTTGGATCAGGCTGGCAAAGACTGAGATTGCTGAAGCGCACAGGCGCCAGACTAGCTGATAGTTAGGAGGATAGACAGTGGAAGATTCACGCTTGATTCTTTCTCCCTCACCACATGTGCGTGATGAGGATACGACACAAAAGATCATGCTGACAGTGGCGGCGGCTTTGGTGCCGGTGTGGGCGGCCGCGACATATTTCTTTGGGTTGGACAGCATCCGCCTTGTACTGTTCAGCATGGCTGCTGCGGTTTGTTCCGAAGCACTGTTTCAGGCTGTCAGGCGCAAGCCGATCACTGTGTGGGACGGCAGCGCGTTGGTTACGGGCATGCTGTTGGGCTTGAGCCTGCCGCCGTCGCTGCCGACTTGGATGGCGGTTTTCGGTTCCTTTATAGCCATTGTAATCGGCAAACAGGTTTTCGGCGGTTTGGGCGCCAACCCGTTCAATCCAGCCTTAGTGGGCCGCGCGGTGCTGGTGGCGTCCTTCACATCCCAAATGACCACGTGGACCATGCCATTTACCGATGCGGTGACCAGTGCCACACCTTTGGCCGGCGGACAAGCATCGTACGCTGAGCTGTTTTTCGGCACAGTCCCTGGTTCGCTGGGCGAGACATCGGCCTTGGCCATTCTATTAGGTGGTGTGCTGCTGTTTTACCGGGGAGTATTGGATTACCGGATACCCGTCGGTTTTCTGGGCACTGCAGCTGTTTTATCCGCAGTTTTTGGACAAGATGTAATCTACCAGCTGCTCAGCGGCAGTCTTCTGTTCGGAGCCATCTTTATGGCCACCGACATGGTCACGTCTCCGATCACTCCTGTAGGCCGGTGGGTGTTCGGAGTTGGCTGCGGCCTGATTCTGGTGTTGATCAGATTCTGGGGCAGCTTGCCTGAGGGATTGACGTACAGCATCCTGTTGATGAACGCATTCACACCGTTGATCAATAGGTGGACACGTCCCCGGATCTACGGCCAGGGGGTGAAGCAGGCATGAAAGAATCAGTAAGGATGATTGTAGTATTAACTGTGATTGCCATGGTTTCAGGATTCTGGCTGGCACAGGTTTATCACTGGACTTATGATGAAATCCAGCGCAACAAAGCGCAGGCATTGGCCGGCAGTATCTTGGAGGTCTTGCCGGGAGCGGTCGATTTTCGAGTCATCGAAGCCGGCCCTGTCGGCAGTCTGGCAGATGATCCCTCTTCATCCCAGACCAGGCCGGGTGGTGACAGCGAGCCTTTGATGCTGTATCAAGGGATCGATGACAGCGGCGCTCCCGTTGGCTTTGCTTTTGTCAGCGAAGGTGTTGGTTACGGCGGGATCGTCAAGATCATGGTCGGAGTGGATCAAGCCAGTGGGTTGATTTCTGGATTGGCGGTTCTGGAACATTCAGAGACTCCGAATCTAGGCAGCAGGATTGAAGAAGAGAGTTTCCGCAAGCAGTTTGTTGGAAAGGGTACAGCTGATCCTATAGCCCTTGGGCAGGATATTGACAAGATTTCCGGTGCCACAGTGTCGTCGAGGGCTGTTGTCGAAGCGGTCAACCGAGACCTCGCCGGCGCGCTTGAGGCCTACAAGGAGGCGACCAAACAATGAACAGAATGATCAAGGATTTCCTGCGGGGATTGTGGGATGAACACCCGACTTTCAGGATCATGATCGGCATGTGCCCGACGTTGGCTGTGACGACAACAGCCTTGAACGGCTTGGGTATGGCGGCAGCCACTACTTTTGTCTTGATCTGTTCCAGTGTGCTGATCAGTATGCTTAAGAGAGTGATTCCTGCAGGTGTCAGGATTCCGGCGTATATAGTCGTGATTGCCACCTTTGTCACGACAGTGGATTACTTTATGTTGGCGAAAAGCCCTGAACTGCACCAAGCTCTGGGAGTGTTCATTCCTTTGATTGTTGTCAACTGCATCATTCTCGGCCGGGCGGAGGCTTATGCCTCGAAAATGCCTGTGCATTTTGCAGCTATTGACGCCTTGGGAATGGGTTTAGGATTCACCTGGGCTCTGACTTTGATTGGAGCGATCAGAGAACTCTTGGGTTCAGGCACTGTTTTCGGTTTCGCTGTGATGCCTGATGGCTTTGCGCCGATCAAGATTCTCACATCTCCACCTGGTGCGTTTATTACCTTAGGTGTGTTGCTGGCGCTGATGAATGTCGTTAGTGACAGAATCGCCCAAAAAACCAAGGCCAGGCAAGAGAAGGCTGCCAGCTAGGGGGGAATAACATGGAATACTTGTTGTTGTTTGTTGCTACTGTACTTGTCAATAACTTTGTTCTAGTGCAGTTCTTGGGTATTTGCCCGTTTTTGGGTGTCTCCAAGCAAGTCTCAACCTCAGTCGGAATGGGTATTGCCACAACGTTCGTCATGGTGATGGCAGCCTTGGCATCGTGGTTGATACAGCACTTTATTTTAATACCTCTGGGGTTGCAGTATCTGCAGACGTTGTCATTCATCCTGGTGATCGCAGCCTTGGTTCAGCTGGTGGAGATGTTTCTGCATAAGTCCATTCCTGGGCTTTACCGGGCTATGGGCATTTTCCTTCCCTTGATAACCACCAACTGTGCTGTGCTTGGTTTGGCTTTGAATGCCATGCTGCGCAACTATAATCTGGGTGAGTCCTTGGTGTACGGTTTTGGAGCAGGAGTAGGCTTTACTTTAGCTCTGATCCTGATTGCCGGGATTCGCGAAGAAATTCAGTTTGCGGATATTCCCAAACCACTGAAAGGGCAGGCAATAGCCTTGATCATAGCCGGGCTGCTGTCGCTGGCTTTCAGCGGCTTTGCGGGTATGATTTAGGGATCGAAGAAGGAGTGAATACATTGTATAATTCCCTTGTCGCATTAGCAAGCATGGGTGGATTAGGGATTGTTTTGTCAGTTGGCCTTGTGATTGCCGCTAAAATGTTCGCGGTGGAAAGCGATGAGCGCACCGAACAGATAGAAACCGCTCTGCCCGGCGTCAACTGCGGCGCGTGTGGGTACGCCGGGTGCCGCAGTCTGGCCGAGGCGATAGCTTCGGGCAAAGCACCGGTCAACGGCTGTCCCGTCGGGGGGCTGGCTGTAGCCCAGAAAATTGCGGAAATAATGGGAACCATCACAGAAGCCCCCGCCCGGAAAGTGGCTCAGGTGCTCTGTAAAGGCGGCTGTGAGGAAGCCAAGCAGCGCGCTGAATATGACGGCCCGAAGAACTGCCGGGTTATGAATATCATCCAAGGCGGCGACAAAGCCTGCACCTACGGCTGTTTGGGCGGCGGTACTTGTGTAGAGGCTTGTCCCTTTGACGCCATGTATATGAACGAAAACGGCCTGCCGGTGGTGATTGAGGAAAAATGCACCGGATGCGGCAAATGTGTCGAAGCATGCCCCCGCAACATTATCATCCTTGTCGGTGAGGAATACGGAGTTCATATCCGGTGCCGTTCACATGCGCCGGGTAAAGAAGTGCGCCAAGTCTGCCAGGTGGGCTGCATCGCCTGCCGCCGCTGTGAAAAGGAATGTCCGGTCAACGCTATTACAGTTGCCGACAATCTGGCAGAAATAGACTACGACAAGTGCACCGTCTGCCGCCGCTGCGTGGCAGTGTGCCCGATGCACACCATCGAAGCTCAGGAAGGGAAACCGGAGATCCCGGCTAAAATAGCCGGATAATGATTTGAAGGGATCATATGAAAAACAAGCGTGCTCTTATCTATATTGCGGCAGTTCTGGGCATAGCTGCCTTGATGGCTGTGGTGGTTTGGATCAAACAGCTGCAGAGAACTGGCACAGAAACCCAGGCGGCCAAAACAGAGTTTATTATGGACACTGTGGTGGAAATCAGGGCAAGCGGCCCTGATGCCGAAGCGGCTGTCGACGCGGCGTTTGCAGAGATGAGTCGGGTCGAGAAGGTGTTTTCAAGGCACCTCAAGGACAGTGCCATCACCAGGATCAATCAGGGGTCAGGGCAGTGGGTGCCCGTTACCGACGAGGTCATGGCACTCTTGGAAAAGGCCCTACATTACAGCGAACTGAGCAGTGGTGCCTTTGACATCACCGTTGGGCGGTTAATCGATCTTTGGGGGTTTGGGACTGACAAGCAGAAAATCCCGCCCGAGACCGAACTTGCCCAAGCGCTGGCGACAGTAGGTTATCGCAGTGTGGAAATTGACAAGTCGGCTAAAATGGTGCGAATCCCTTCCGGCACCATAATAGATCTGGGGGGAATCGCCAAGGGGTACGCGGTGGATCAAGCCCGGAAAGTGCTGGAGGCCAAAGGGGTCAAAAGCGGTATGATCTATGCCGGGGGAGATATAACCACCATCGGTGCCAAACCTGACGGGAGTTCCTGGCGGGTTGGCGTGCAGCACCCCAGGGAGTCGACGGCACTGATTGGCATCGTTGAGATGGAGAACAAGACAATTGTCACGTCTGGGGATTACGAGCGCTATTTTATGGACAACGGCATCCGCTACCACCACATTATCGATCCCCATACAGGATATCCGGCAAGAGATGTGATCAGCGTCACCATATATGGCAGCGAGGCTGCCGACGCCGACGCTTTATCCACAACGATCTTCGTCCTGGGGTTGGAGCGGGGGAAAGCTCTGATCGAAAACTTGCCTGGTTACGAAGCAGTGATCGTGGATCAGGAAGGCAATGTCTGGGTGTCCTCAGGTTTGGCTGGGCAGATTACGTTGTTGTAACCATGCTTAAGGGACAGGCCAGTATTCAACCGATGCCGGAATATGTAAGTTGAAGTGGGAGTGATAGCATGTATGATCTTGCCGTCGTCGGCGGAGGCCCCGGCGGTTTGACCGCGGGCATGTACGCCGGCAGAGCCAGGCTCAAGACAATTGTGATTGACAAAGGGTTGTACGGCGGGCAGATGCAAAACACGCTGGAAATTGAAAACTACCCAGGCCATAGGATGGTCACCGGCCCTCAGCTATCAGAGCTGATGTTTGAACACATGCAGGGGTTCGGCGCCGAATGGAAGCAGGCCGAGGTTATTGGCGTGGAGCTGGATCAACAGGTGAAATCTTTAGCGCTAAGTGATGGAACAGCGATCCAGGCCAAGGCAGTGATTATCGCAACAGGCGCTCAGCCGAGAAAGCTCGGCGTTCCGGGAGAAATGGAATTTGCCGGCCGGGGAGTTTCCTACTGCGCCACCTGCGACGGAGCGTTTTTCCGCAATAAGGAAGTAGTAGTCGTGGGTGGAGGAGATTCGGCGGTCGAGGAAGGTGTGTTTTTGACTCGGTTTGCCTCGCGGGTAACCATAGTGCATCGGCGGGATCAGTTCCGGGCACAGCCTATTCTCCAGGAGCGGGCGTTTGCCAACCCTAAAATCCGAGTGATCTGGGATACTGTGGTGGAAGAGATTGTTGGTGATGCCAAAGTAAGCAAAGTAATGGTCAGAAATGTCAAATCCAACACAGTCTCCCAACTACCAGCCGACGGTGTGTTCATCTACATCGGCTACCTGCCCAACACAGAATTCCTCAAATCCACCGGGCTGCTCAATGCCGACGGGTATATAGCGACGGACGCAGCAATGGCCACAAGCATTCCAGGCGTGTTTGCCGCTGGTGATGTCCGGGAGGCCGCCCTGCGGCAGATAGTGACCGCCGCTGGCGACGGTGCCGTGGCGGCGATGAGCGCCTATCACTATCTGGAGTCTCTATCATAACGAATCAGTCAAGGTATAAATAGAGGCGGTTTAACCAATACTTTCATGTAAAGGAAAAAATACGTACGCACCCGTTCCGTACGCAACCGTTTGGGAGGGAGCCATGAAAGTCAGGTTAATCGCCTTGTTTATTTTTTTGCTGATCGTTTCTTTGCTTGCCCCGGCGAATGTGGTCGATGGATTAGGCACCCGCTTCTTGAAATCGGGAATGCGGGGAGATGACGTCCGGGTCCTGCAGGAATACCTGTCCTGTTTGGGCTATGAGATCACGGTCGATGGGATTTTCGGCGCACAGACCGACAAAGTGGTGCGGCAGTTCCAGAAGGAGCACGGACTGACAGTGGACGGTATTGTTGGCCCGCAGACCATCGCCGCGCTTACGGCCCATGCCAACCAACAGCGGGTTTATGTCGTCAAAAGCGGAGATACATTGTCACATATCGCCAGAGCGTATGATATTTCTGTTGCTGATTTGATGGCTTACAACCAACTGGCCTCCACAGTCATCTATCCCGGCCAGAAACTAGCGATCCCCTTGGCTGAAGCCGAGCAGGAGTATGTTGTTCAAAAAGGTGAAAACCTCTCGGTGATCGCCAAAAAATTCGGCCTATCTGCGACAGATTTGGCTGAATACAATTCCATCAGCGACCCCGACCGGATTAGAGCAGGCCAGCGTCTGGTAATCCCGATCGGGTCGGCTGTGTCCGTTCCGGCTATGACAGGATCGCAACCGCCGCGGTTCAACTGGCCTGTTTCCGGTTCGATCTCCTCGCCCTACGGCTGGCGTGATCATCCGATCACTAATGTGCGGCACTTTCATGGAGGAATAGACATCGCCGCTCCCCAAGGAACGTTGGTTAGAGCAGCCGCGGCGGGAGTGGTGATCAAGGCGGAATGGATGGGCGATTACGGTTATGGAGTAGTAATCGATCACGGTGGGGGATACACAACCTGGTATGGACATAACTCACAATTGTTGGTCAAGAAGGGGGACGTGGTCAAGGCCGGACAGACGATTGCCCGGGTCGGTTCGACTGGTCTCTCCACCGGGCCGCACCTGGATTTTAGAATCAAATATAACGGTGAGACCATCAATCCCCTTGAGCTATTGCCATGAAAGAGAAAAAAAGCGAGCAGTGTTAGGCTGCTCGCTTTTTTTACTGCATAAAACGTTTCAACGCATGCATCAACTCGTCGATAGCGTCATCCTGGCCTTCTTCAATGGCCTTCAGCAGGCAGGTATGGCTGTGTTCCTCAAAGATGATCATCCCTACCCGGTCTAGAGCCGCCCGAGCGGCGGCGACCTGTGTCAGTATCTCGATGCAGTTTTCTTCTTCATCGATCATTCTTTGGATACCCCGGATCTGACCTTCCACCCGCTTTAAACGTTGGATCAGCTTGTTTTTGCCTTCGGTATCTCCCATAGCAGATTCACCTCTATGGCTTTATGATACCCGGTATGGGCATGGTTGTCAAATCGACTGATAGCGCAGGCTTACGCCAGCCTTTGGAAACAGATCGGCCAATGTGGACAGCAGCCTCTGGAGCAGGCTTGGATCCTTTTGGTAGGTTCTAATAAAGTATGATCCGGTTATTCCCGCCAACTCCACCGCTTTTTGGGTGGCGTCTTCCAGATCGCCCAAAGCGTCAACCAACCCTGCCTCAAGTGCTTGCCTGCCGGTAAGGATCCGTCCGTCGGCAACGGCTTCAACTTGCTCCCGCTGCAAGTCTCTGGCATTGGCCACATCTTCCACAAACTGGTCCCAGGCATCGTTGATCAGTTCGGATAGTAGTTCGGTTTCGGTTTCGGTAAGGGAGCGGAAAGACGAGCCGGTGTCTTTGAACTCACCGGATTTGACAACCTCGACGCCGATACCCAGTTTTCTGTAAAGTTCCTCAAAATTGAAAGTCTGCATGATCACACCGATCGAACCGGTGATTGTGGATCCGTTGGCATAGATATAATCAGCCGCTGATGCTGCGTAATACCCACCGGAAGCGGCTATGTCACCGAGGGATGCCACTACCGGGATACCTCGCTGGCGGAACCGCAAGACTGCGTTGTATAGTTCCTGGCTGGCAGCCGCCGACCCGCCGGGACTGTTGATACGCAGCACGACAGCCTTGATCTGGGGATCTTTCTCCGCAGCCCGCAGCTGATCTAATGCACTGCTGGCTGGTATTAGGGTTGAACCGTCTATTGCACCCTCAATTCGGATCAAGGCAATCCCGGAGCCGAACTGTACCAGATTGAAACCAAAACGGACGACGCGGATCACAGCTACCACTGCCAGCAACAGAAAGACCCATTTCCAGTAGTTCCTACGAGTCTTGACCATCTCGATTCCTCCGCTCAATGATTTCCTTGGCTGTCTTAACACTTACAGCAATGGCGTAAAGTTCACTGTTTTTAACCACCGGCCGCCAATAGCAGCAGTGCCGGTAGATCAGCGCGGGTTTTCCGTTAATGGTGTAAACCTTGGGTATCCGGCGGCTGATTGTGGTTCTGCGGGCTTGAACACGGACTGGAACCCCGATCAGTTCCAGGGCCCTGGGGTGTTCCGTGAGATCTACGCAGCTCAACCCCATGGCAATCTTTCCCACTATTGGATAGTCACAGCCGTCGATAGAGACTTGGTGTGGTTTGCGTACAAGCTTGACCAGGGCAGACCGGAGATGCCTCCATAAATCGAAATTGTCCGGGAACACTCCAAAACCGTCGCCGTATCCAACAGGGATTACACCAATGACTGAGTCCCGTCTTGCTGTATACCTTTGATTATAGCCAATGGGAGCACCTTTGGCAACTCTCTGGACCTGAACGATCCTGGTGTAGAGATTCCACGTGTTTTCGAGCGCCGCACCAGAGGGCAGCCCGACCCGGGTTTGACCGAAAAGAGCAGAGCCGATCCGCACTAGATCCAGATGACTTTCGGGAAGGGTGAAAAAAGCCGAGGAACCGGCGGCATGCCAAAGTAAGTTTTCAAGCCCTGAGCTTGTAAATGCCGATTTGACATCAAGCAGCCTCTGCAGCTGCTTTCTTGTAAAGCCGTTGTTGTGGTCAGCTTCGGCGAAATGTGTGTAGACTCCCTCAAGCATCAAGTACGGGCATTCAGCAATCAACCGGGCATATTCCAGGGCTGATTCAGGCGGGATCCCAACTCGGTTCATTCCCGTGTTGATCTTCAAGTGGACTTTTACTATACGGCGGCAAGCCTGGCCGAGACCGGCCAGGGTACAGATCAGTTCCTTGGAGGTGACTGTCACCGTCAAATTGTGAAGCACCGCTTGCGGGGCTTGCTGCGGCAAGAGAGGTGTCAGTATTAGTACTGGAACCGTGACACCGCACTGGCGGAGTGTGACACCTTCATCCACGTCGCTTACAGCGAGGAGCCGGACGCCCTGCTGTTGGAGGAAAAGGCCCGTTACAGTCAGTCCGTGGCCGTAGGCATCAGCTTTCACCACTGGGCAGATGTGAGCCTTGGTCAGCGCCCGGAGGGTTGTCAAATTGTTTCCGATGGCGTCCAAATCGACTTCAACCCAGGTTGGGCCGATCCATTCCATTAGGTGATCACCTGCGGTGGTGCCTGCCGCTGAGTATCCTGTAGAAGTCAGCCGCAGGCTTCCAAAAGCGGTACAGCGGGGAAAAGGGAAGATCATACTCGCCGACATACTCCACCAGCTTCGCGCCAAAGCCTTCCTTAAAGCGGTACAGTCCGAACAGCGGATGGTCGGGATCGAGGTTGCCTGACACGCCCCGGAAGTCATAAACTGTGCATCCTGTGCTTTTAGCCCAGCGGATCATTTCCCACTGCAGAGCGTAGCTGGCTTGAAGATTGCGCTTGATGTTGGCTGACGCCCCGTAAACATACCATGCACGCTTGCCCAATCGGAAGGTTATGGCTCCGGCCAGGGGCTGCTCCTCGTGGAAAGCCAGAAACAGCTGAGCGGCGCGGTGGGGGACAAGGCAGTCCCAAAGATGCTCAAAGTAGGCAAAGGAGCGGATGGTGAACCGATCTCTGGCAGCTGTTTCCTCAAGCAGCGGGTAGAATATGGAAAGATCGCTCTTGGAGTGGCTCAACCGGACTGTGACTCCCTTGCGCTGCGCATAGCGGATATTGTAACGAGTTTTACTCTTCATATTGGCAAGAATAGTTTCCAGTGAGGGGCGCAAGTCAAGTTCCATGATGAACCCAGGCTGGACACCATCAAAGTCGAGGCCTGTGTCTACTTTGTGGAGTCGTTTTTGGGCAAACTGGCTCCACAAGGGATCGCCTTTCGGCAGCGCAGGATCCATTTTCCAAAACAGGGCACCGTGTTCCTGGGCAAGTTCCGCCACTCCTTCCACCAAACATTCAAGAGCTTCCAAATCCGAGAAGAGAGGGCCACGCGGTGAATAGAAGATGCACTTACTCATTAGGGGTATTTTGCGTTTCAGCACAAGCGCGCCGGCAAGAAGCTGTCCTCCTGACATCACACCCAAAGGAAAAGGCTCCCATCCGGTCAGGGACTTCAGCTGTCCCCAGTAGGTTGTCTGCAGCAGGTCGCCGCGGGGGTGGGAGGCCACGAAATGGTTGAACAGCGATGGACGTTTGTCAAGGAGCTTGGTTTCCATCAAGACCACTCCTTGGGATTGCACAATTACTAGCAATATATGCCCCGGCGGTGTAATCCGTGATACGAAGCGTAATAAGATCCTTAAGCCCGGCGTATAATCTGATGTAAAGGCTGAGGGGGAGTAGAATGACAGTACGAAAACTGATCATTATTTTACTTGCGGCCTGTTTGGCTTTTTGTCCGGTAGTCAGTGCCCAGAAGGGTTTCCCGAGCGTGTCAGCTGCCGCTGTCGTGATTTATGACGCAGACTTCGGCCATGTACTGTACGCTAAAAATCCTCATCAGCAGCGTTCTATCGCAAGCCTGACCAAAATCATGACGATTTTGTATGTTTGCGAGTTGGTCCAAGCTGGTAAGATAGGCCTCAATGATGTCGTCACTGCCAGTGCCAACGCCGCCAGCCGCGGCGGGACTGAGATCAAACTGAAAAGTGGTGACAAGTTCACCGTAGAAGAACTCTTGTATGCAGCAGCCTTGGCGTCGGCCAACGACGCGGCCGTGGCTTTGGCGGAATACGCGGCTGGATCAGAGCAAGAGTTTGCCAGGCTGATGACTAATAGAGCAAAAGAATTGGGGCTGAAAGATACCAATTTTGTGGACGCGACAGGACTTCTGTCGATTTTCAGCGGCAACTACTCCACTGCTTATGACATGGCTGTCTTGTCACGGTTCGCCATGGAGAATCCTTTGTTCCGCCGCTTTGTATCGACAAGAGAATATGAGCTTAAGCCGCAGAACAAGACTATCCGCAACTCCAACGCGCTGCTGCATGAGGTAAAGGGAGTCACCGGAATCAAAACGGGAGCCACCACTCCCGCAGGGCACACCTTGATTACGAGTGTCACCCGGGAAGGCCGCAGCCTGATAGTGGTGGTCCTCGGAGCATCCAGCCGGGAAGTGCGCAACGAAGAATCAGAAGAACTGATCGAGTACTCCTACGCACGGCTGGAGACAGTCATCCCAAAGGATGAGCTGATCGCCAAGGTCAATGTGCCCGACGGTGTGACATACTTGATCGGCGCAGTCCTAAAACAGGATTTGTCAGTCTTTGTGTTCAGCGAAGCAGACCGTCAAATTGAAACTAGGGTGGAACTGGCACCGGTGCGGGCACCAGTCGCCAAGGGAGACAAAGTCGGTGAACTGGTTGTGCTGCGAGATGGCGAAGAGTTCGGCAGGATGGATCTGGTGGCTGATCAGAGCACAGGGCTTGCTTCTTTTCTGCGGAGGATATGGAACCGTATTCTTCAATTCTTCGCGCGACTCTTTTAGGGAGGCGGTTTAGTGCGTGTCTCAAACACATTGGTAGGAAAGAGAATAATGCTTTTATTCGTAAGTGTTACCTTAAGCGTCCTGCTTCTTGGCGGACGCTTGGTTTATCTTCAACTGGCCAGGAACAGTTTCTTCATAGGTAAGGCCATGGATCAGAGACTGCAGTCTATACCAGTGGATGCCAAACGAGGAACCATCTATGACCGCAACGGGATACCTTTGGCGGTTTCGGTCAGCGCCAATGCCGTATATGCCATCCCCAACCAAGTGCAGGACAAAGAATACACTGCGGCAAGACTCAGTGAAATCTTGGAGCTGGATTTGGAATTCGTCTTGCAGCGCCTAAAGAGAAACACCGCCAGTGAATGGATCAAAAAGCGGGTGTCCACCGAGGAAGCCCTCGCAGTCCATCAGGCTAACTTACCGGGCATTGGTGTTGTGGAGAACCCAGAGCGTTTCTACCCTTATGGTTCGCTGGCGCCTCAGGTGCTGGGGATAGTGGGAATTGACAACGAAGGCCTGGAAGGTATTGAGCTGTACTATGACAGCTACCTTAAAGGAGTCAAGGGAGAGGCCATTTTTGAACGCGATGCCGTCGGCCAGATCATCGATGGCGGCATCAAGGCCTATACGCCGAGTGTTGACGGGGCCGACATCATCCTCACTCTGGACTTCTACATTCAGCAGATTGCCGAAAAGGAAGTACGGCGGGCTTGCCTGGAGACGGGATCTCGCTTGGGTTTGATTGTCATTGCAGATCCCAAGACGGGGGAGATTCTGGCCAACGCCATCTATCCAACATACGATTTGCTGGACTACAATGCATATCCTATCGAGAACCGCCGAAACATAGCGGTTACCGACACCTATGAGCCAGGCTCGACATTCAAGGCGGTAACCGCGGCGGCAGCCTTGGATGCGGGGGTAGCGACGCTGAACACACACTTCTTTGATCCGGGTTACATCAATGTGTCCGGGTGGACGATCCGCTGTTGGAACCGGGGCGGCCATGGGCCGCAGTCGTTCACCCAGACCCTGGAGAACTCGTGCAATCCGTTTTATGCCAAATTAGGCATTGATTTAGGCGGAGAGAGGTTCTATCAGTACCTTAAAACATTCAAGTTCGGCAGCCGACTTGGTGTTGATTTTCCCGGCGAAGCGCCGGGGACGGTTCGGCCTCCTTCTGAAAAAGTGCCCCTTGTCACTTGGGCTAACATCGGATTTGGGCAGGGGTTCACCTGCACGCCGCTGCAGCTCTTGGCAGCGTTCGCCGCTATCGCCAACGACGGTGTTTATTGTGTACCCCATTATGTGAAGGCGATCCGTACTGAATCAGGAGAGATCGCGCCGGATATTCCGCCTCCTGAGAGAATTATTGATCCGAACATCGCCGACATGGTGAGCAAAGTCTTGCGGTCAGTCATTGCGAACGGTTCTGGAAAGAAGGCTGACGTGAAGGGGTACGCTGTGGCTGGGAAGACAGGTACAGCCCAACTGGTGGAAAACGGCCGCTATTCCCATTCAAAAACAGTGACTTCTTTTGCCGGATATGCTCCGGAACACGATCCTCAAATTGTTGGGCTTCTAGTGCTGTGGGAACCTCAGGGCGCGTTCTACGGCGGCATTATCGCCAGTCCTGTCTTTGCTCGTCTAGTAGAGCAGATCATGCCCTATCTGGGAGTCGTCCCGGAAAAAGAAAGCGGCATTGACCGCCGTCTGGCGGTAAGAGTCCCTGATGTGTTGGGCAAGCCAACTGCCGAGGCTCAAAGGATTCTTTCTGAAGCGGGGTTTAGAGTGGAAACAGCAGGACTGGGTTCTCGAATTATCGACCAGATCCCGGCTCCAAATGCCGAGGTATATCCGGGAACCACCGTGATCATCTATACGGATCTTGATTATCTTCCTGTTTACACCGAGATTCCTGATCCGATCGGGGTTTAGGCGCGCTCGGGCACAAATGGGCCAGAGCGCAGCGCTCGCACTGGGGTTTACGGGCGTGGCAGACCCTGCGCCCGTGCCGAATCAGCCAATGGTGAGCGTCTTTCCAAAGATGTTCCGGAAAGGCCTCCATCAGCTGCTGTTCGGTCTGTTCCGGTCTTTTGCTGCTGGCCAAACCTAAACGGTTCGCAACCCGGTGGACGTGGGTATCCACGGCAAAGGCGGGCAGGTTGAAAGCGTTGGCTAAAACAACGTTTGCCGTCTTGCGCCCAACACCGGGAAGCCGCATCAGTTCCTCGCGGGTCTTGGGCACTTCGCCGTTGTGCCGCTCGATCAAGATCTGGCAAGTTTTTTTGATGCTGCGGGCTTTTGTCTGCCACAACCCGGCGGAACGGATATACTCTTCCAGTTCACCCAGGGATAACTGGGCTATATCCTCGACAGACGGGTGGTCTTGAAACAGCCGGCGGGTAATCATGTTTACACGCTGATCTGTGCACTGGGCGGAGAGAATTGTGGCGACAAGCAGCTGAAACGGGGTGCGGTACTCTAATTCAGTTTGAGCGTTTGGATACAGGCTCTTTAAAATGGCAGTGATCTCTCGGACAGTATTGGAATCAGGCATTCAACACACTCCTTGGGGAAAACCAAGAGTGCTCAAGGCACTCTGTACGTCTTGCGGTAACCTTTGATATCCTCTTCGCTGATGATCTGCGGCTCTACCGGAACCGCGTCCTTGCCGCGGGCACATTTGGCGCAGCCTTCGCAGTCTTTAGTGACTCTGACCAGGCCGTCTTCGTCGATGATCAATCCATGAGGGCAGTCGTGGGGGACATCGTTCAGCCGGAGCAGGCTGCCGACAATCTCCAGTATTTTGTCCTTGAGGGTTTTCCTGTCGGAAGGCTTGAGATCGGCCAGGGCCTCTCGGTAGGTGACCTGTTCCTGAAGCAGGCGGCTTTTGGCGATGCGGTGATATGTCGCATATAAAAAAAGATCGGCTTCAGTGCGGTTCGGAAAGTCTTCCAGCAGTTTTTCCCTGCGTATTTCCTCAACAACGGGAAGGTAAATCTCGTAATACCACTGCTTAGCAACGTGGAAAAAACTGTCGTTGATATGGTAGTGCTTGTATTCTTCCTGCTTGTACCGCTCGATCTGCTTCAACAGCTCATCGTACATTCCCAATTCTGTGAATTCGATATCCGACAATCCAGTGCGGTATTCAAACTGGGCACGCTCGCGCCACAAAAGGTGCTGCATGGAATCACCGCTGGGGAGATACTCGGTTACATACGCGTCGATATAAATCTGCCCTAGTTCTTTTGCCGCCGCGACCCGGTGGTGGCCGTCCATGACATAGTATTTGTCCCGCACTTTGTACAGCTTGACGGGAGGCAGGACCACACCTTCTTCCATGGCTTTCTTGATCCGGGCGTACCGTTCCATGGCTGTCCGCGACGTGAGGCGGAAGCGGAACTGGGCATCGAAATCCTGCCACCGGTTCACAGAGCCAACGATCTTTTTGACCTCTACAGTCCTAAGCCCCAGGTCGATGGTTTCGATCAAGTTCTGTTCCGACACTTGGCGGCTGAAAGACTCGATCGTTTTTTTGGAAAACATATGGCCACCTCCTCGCAAGGCGGGTCATTCCTCAGTGTCCAAAATGTGGTAGCCATAACCATTAATCACTTTGGTACTGTTGACGACATCGATGCGTTTGTGTTTGAGGCCGTAGTTCAGGTGGGTGTGGCCATGTATGAAATACCGGGGATGGTACTTGTGAATCATCTTTGAGAACGTCAAAAACCCCTTGTGGCACTGATCTTCCGCGTCGTGAATACCGAATGGAGGCGCGTGTGTGAGGATGATGTCAACCTTCCGTGCCAGCATTATTCTAAAACGCATTCGCTGCCACTGCCACCACATCTGCCGTTCTGTCCGCTGCACGGCGCGGGGAGAATGATAAAACATCGAGCCTTCTAGTCCCATGATGGTGAGGTTTTTCACTTTCACGATCCGGCCGTCTATATTCTCACCGCCTTCCGGCGGTTCCCGGTCGTAATCGTAGTCGTGGTTGCCGCGGACATAGTAGAGCGGCGCGTTGAACACTGACATCAGGTACGAAAGATACCACGCCGGCAGATCGCCGGCGGAGAGGATCAGATCGATATCGGGAAAACGATCACGCCGAAAGTGATCGTAAAGCAAAGGATCGACAGTATCGGCTACAATCAGTATTTTCATTGTGTTTCCTCCCTTATAGTATAGGGATAGACTTCATGCGGGAACAAGGCGGTTCCTGTAAAAGATTGGTGAATTTGCTGTCAATTGTCTGGTTCCGCATCAGTAAAATAAGTGGGGGTGCCGTTCTCTTCCGCCGCCACTCGTCTTTTGTTGGCAACCTCAGCCAATATTTTATCTTCAAAGGAAATTCCCCTTAGTCTCTCGAAAATATTAGGAGGCGTGACAATAGTGCTGTAGCGTTTGGGCGCATTGTACCACACAGTCTTTTCGCCTTGGACAGCCTCTACTTTGGCGGAGTTTTCATACAAGGTAACGCGGATTCCCCACCGTGCGCCCGGTGGTATTTCCAAATAGACAGCGGACTTGTCTGTTGGACGAATCCACTTGCCTTTGTCCAGCCCTTTAATCACGGCGTTCTTCCTTTCTGTAAGCATCACTGATTTGTCTGCTGTCCAATCTATTCGACATTGGATTACGAAATTCCTAGGAGGAATGAAAGACATGGTCTTGGTTCTGTTTGCGCTCCTTGTATCTTTGGCCTTGACTCCTGCGGCAGCAGCTGGGCTTCCGCTGGATCCTGCCCAGGACCAGGCTCAAGAGACTGGTTTTCGCTTTTCTGACATGGGATGGTCCAGAGAGGAGGACAACTTCTACGAATATGTGCCCAATGAGGGTGTGTTCGAACGGGGTAAGCGTGCCTATGGTTTTATGGAAGTGTCGGGGTTTGAGAACAGCTATGCCGACGGGAAGTACCATATTGACCTCACCGTCGATGTCTACTTGCGGACCAGCTTTGGCCTCAGGCTGTGGGTCGAGCGGGATGTGATCGAGTTCGATGATACGGATTCGGAGCCGATCGAGACAGTATGGTTCTATCTGTGGGTGGATATTCCCTGGTATGCTCCACGCGGGACGTATATCGCCGAGGTGGTCGTCAGGGATCGGATATCCGGCCAACAGATCAGTCACAAAGAGCGAATAAGGGTTAAGTAAGGTAGACAGACATACCTTTGGGGGTGGAACTGATGACAGTGCGCAATCAGAGGAAAATGGCCGGGATTCCCCGGGGGGTTATCAGCCGGCTGCCGGTTTATTACCGTTATTTGTCAGGGCTGTCTCAAGCTCAGGAGAAAATCTCATCGGCCGAGCTCGGCAAGGCTTTAAGCATGACAGCGGCGCAAATCCGATCAGATCTCAGCTATTTTGGTTCATTCGGGCTGCACGGTTACGGTTACCGTGTTGATCAGCTAAAGCAGGCCATCGCCGAAATTCTGGGCCTCGATCGGACATACCAGTTGGTACTTGTCGGTGCAGGCAATCTGGGCCGGGCGTTGGCCACTTACCGAAATTTCCGCCATAGGGGGTTTATCATCGGGGCCATCTTCGACAACGATCCTCAAATCATCGGTCAGGAATTGGCAGGTGTGCAAGTCCAGTCAATTGACAACCTGGAAGATTACTTGCGGACAAATGCCTGTGATATTGCGGTGATCTGCACACCCCGCGAGGCGAGCCAAGCGATATGCGACCGCTTGGTAGGGGCGGGAGTGAAAGCGATCTGGAATTTTTCTCCGATTCATCTGCAGGTTCCTGACGATGTGATTGTGGAACACATCCATCTCACCGACAGCCTGCTCCAGCTGTCATTTCAGCTAAGGCAGCGGTCACGATAAGAACCTAAAACGATTGACATTTCCCGGATCATCGATATGATAATAATAATACACATTGTTTAATCGTGCTGAGAGAGGGCTGATATTGATGCTGTGGGGAACGATAGTCAATGCCTGCGCCGTTGTGGTGGGGGCGGCCATTGGGCTGCTCTTGCGCCTGAGGGAGGATGTCCGGCTCACCATCATGCAGGGTTTGGGTTTGGTGACCATCGCTCTTGGAGTCAAAATGGGGCTGGATCACGGCAACATCTTGATTCCGATTGCCAGTATCGTAATTGGCGGCTTTATTGGTGAAAGCCTGAAGATTGAAAGCCGGCTGGCGGCAGTTGGGAAATGGCTGGGCAGGCGGCGTTCTGCCGGCGAAGCCAGCAGGATCGTGCAAGGGTTTGTAACAGCATCATTGGTGTATTGTGTGGGAGCAATGGCCGTGATCGGAGCATTGGAAGGGGGCCTGAAAGGAACCCATGACACCCTGTACACCAAGGCAATGCTGGACGGAGTGACCTCCATATTTTTTGCCTCGTCCTTTGGCATTGGTGTGTTGTTTTCCGCAGTACCCGTCTTTGTTTACCAAGGGGCAATCGCGCTTTTCGCCAGTTTTCTCGAACCACTGTTTCATCCAAGCGCTTTGCAGGCCATTGGAGCGACGGGAGGGGTGATGATCATCGGAGTCGGGATCAATATCTTGGGTATCGGCAAGGTACCTGTGGGAAACCTCCTGCCTTCGCTGGCGGTTGCATTGATCATATCGATGTTCGTTCATTGAGTAAGCCTATAAACAAGAGCATCAGCTGCCGAAACACGGCGGCTGATGCTCTTGACTTTTCCGGGTTAGATTGGCTGCTGATTTTCAGGTATCTATTTTGTGGACGCTCTGCCGAGAGCATCGCGAACGGCTATGTTGCCGGTGAAAGTCAACCCGGTAGCGCCGGTAATGACATCAACATATCCGGGAGTGGCGGCTTTTGCAGCCTCGGCATATTGCTGCCAGGCAAGCTCCAGCGGCCAGTTGTAGGTGGCAGGATCCAGCATGGTGTAGTCGGTCCTGACTCTGCTGAACTGCACATCAACGATCTTGTCGTCCTTGATGGTGACCCGGACAAGTTCGTAGTAGCCGTGGGCGTCCCAATGTGATCTGCCCAAGAATACGCCGTCGAAATACTGGCCAAGCTTGGCGTTGGGATCAGCCTTCATCAAAGCTCTGTCCACAGCTTGCTTGAACATTGTGGAGCTGCCGGTGGCGCCAGTAATGATATCGACGTCAGTACCCTGAACTTCGACAAACTTCTGAGCCAGAACTTGACTGGCGTCTCTGGCTTGCGGCCATGGATAAACTGCAAAATCCTTCTCGACAAGAATGTCGGTGTACTCACGGAGAATTACGGCAGCAATTTTGCCATCCTCAATGAATACCTTGGCGTAGCCAATACTTCTGGCGCCCGCATCCGACCAGGCTTCGTAGACGCCGTCCGCCCAGTTTGCCGCGGATGCCATGCTGGAAACGAGTAACAGAACCATAAGAGCTAATACAACTATTCTTCTCATCGAATTCCTCCCCCGTAATGTACTGTGTGAGCACATTCACCAATCAACCCAAGTATAGCTTAACACCATTTTGAGTAACAGTCAACGCTAAGATTGTAAAAAAACCTACTTCGCAGGGAAGCAGGTTTATCCGGGCGCAACGAGGTTTCAACAGTTGATCAGCGTTTGTAGGTGTCGTTTTTGATTTCCCAGTACAACAGCAAAGTGATAAGGGAGCGGATAATCACCAGGCCGCCAACGGCAATCAGCTCATATATATCTCTGGCGACGATCGTGTGCAGGATCTCGCCGGCGAGCAGGAATTCCAGCCCCAAGGTCATGCCTTGGGCAAGCTGCAGCTTCAGTTCTGAATCCGGTTCCTGAAACCTAAGGCGGCAGTATCTGATAAAGACGGCAATCGATGAGTAGGCAATGATCAAAATACCAATTACTTCGAGAATGCAGATAAGCACTTCGGCAAGACTTCCAAGCACCGTGTTCAACAAGTCCATCGCAACATACCCCTTGTCCATTTTTTTGATCTAAAAAGAGCCTCGCATGAGGCTCTTCATGTCCCGTTGGAGATGGTCACAACCATTACCACTTCGTCTCCCAATGCCAACGCCCGTTCATGGAGCGATCGGAGGGCAGACCAGACATGATCAGCCTCGCCCTGGATATGGGTGCTTAAAGACCCAATATCATACTGAAGCTGGTAATCGTTGAGCGCCTGCAGCGACTCGGTGATCACCCGGTCTGAGTCAAGTGCCTCGACGGGATATAAGGAAACCTCTGCTGAGATCATCATTGGCACCTCCTAAGATTTCCCTTATTATTCCCGGGAAATCTTAGGAGTAATCAGTGAACCTGCCCAGTATCTACCGTGGTGGAATGCACAACTGCTGCCCAGGAAAGATCAGGCTTGGATTACTGATTTGTGGATTTGCCCTGATGAGAGCGTCAAGACTCACGCCAAACCGCCTTGCAATTGTAAACATGCTGTCGCCCGGCTGCACCGTGTAGCGTGTGGAACCCGGCGGACAACCTGGAGGGGCCGACACTCGCGGCACACAGACCCTTTGCCCGGGGAAGATCAGGTTCGGGTTGGGAATCTGCGGATTTGCCGCAATCAAAGCATTCAGGCTGACCCCAAATCGTTGAGCGATAAAGAACATCGTATCTCCGGGCTGTACTACGTACACAAAAGTGTTTGGCGGACAGTCACCGGGCGGTGGCGGTGCAGCGGTCGGTACACACACTGTCTGCCCTGGAATAATCATGTTTGGGTTCGGAATTTGAGGATTGGCTGCAATCAAAGCGTCCAGGCTCACTCCAAACCTCTGGGCGATGAAAAACATTGTATCCCCAGGCTGTACTATATAGGCAAACGTGTTTGGCGGACAGACGGTTGCAGCTTGCGGAACACATACTGTTTGTCCCGGCCTGATTTCGCTGGGATCCGGAATCTGGGGATTGGCAGCGATCAAGGCATCCAAGCGGACTCCGAATCTTTGAGCGATCAGGAACATTGTGTCTCCAGGCTGGACTATATAGGCAAAAGTGTTTGGCGGACAGGTGAAATCCGTTTGCTGTATCGACTGCTGCTCGTGACAATTTTGACAATCTGCTGGATCAAATATAACATCGGGACTGTCAGTGTATTGGTTTTCCAACTTGCTTCCCCCTTTGCTCATGGTTAGCAGAACCTGCAGTTACTACTAAACTATGACGCAAAGAGAGGAATTGCTACAACCAACCAATATATTAACTCAGCCGCTGAAATAAATCAAGCTTTATTGCTGAACACCTCTCAAGGAAGGGATTTCAGCGGCAATCACGAACTATGATCGTGATCATTCGGCACCCGGAGGCGATTTGGATGGGCGATGTCTATGTCTTGGCCAATCAGAAAGGTGGGGTGGGCAAAACTACGTCCACGTTCAATCTTGGCGTCGCGCTGGCGGAAATCGGCCAGGAGGTGCTGTTGATTGACCTGGATCCCCAGGCGGGTTTGACATACTGTGCCGGGTATGAGCCGGATGAGCTCGAGGAAACGATCTTTAAGTGCCTGCTGCGGGACATATCTCCCTGGGATGTGATCATCACCACCAAGTATGGAGTCGATCTGCTGCCTGCCAATATTGATCTTGCAGTGGCGGAAATGCAGCTGCTGAATGTCCCGGCGCGGGAAAGAAGGCTGACGAGGGTTATCAATCATGTTCGGGAGCAGTATGACTTTATCATTGTTGACAGTCAGCCTTCGCTGGGGGTTTTGACGATCAACGCTTTGGCGGCGGCCAACAAGGTGATCATACCGGTTTCATGCGAGTATTTGAGCATTCGAGGCACTCAAGCCTTGCTGAAATTGATTGCGAAAATCCGCGGGCAGCTGAACAGCGGGCTGGAAGTGGCAGGTTTACTGCCGACCATGTTTGATGCCCGCACAGTCCATGCCCGGGAAGTGATTCGCATCCTAAAGACTCAGTTCAGGGACATTCATCTTTATCCATACCAAGTCAACCGCAGTATCCGTTTCGCGGAGAGCGCCGCAGAGCAAAAACCGATCTTCGAAGCCAAGCTGCAGGTCCCAGGTGCGCTGGCATACCGTGAACTGGCGAGAGATCTGGTCAAGGAAAAGCTGCGCTGTTCGGGATAAAAGCAGAGAGGAGGCGGTTTATGTGCGGCGCAGGGTGTGGTTGACCGTACTGCTGTTGTTCATTTTGTCCAGTATTGCCTGGGCGGCTCCAAACCGAGTGGTTTTTCTGGACGTGGGCCAGGGAGACGCTGTGTTGATAGCTTCCAACCAAGGAGGAGCTATGCTGATTGACGCAGGCACACGGTCAGCGGGAGCCGAGGTTGTAGTGCCCTATTTGTTGGAGGCGGGTATCGAAGCGCTTGACGCCGTGGTCATGACTCATCCCCATGCGGATCATATCGGCGGGCTGATTCCGGTGCTGGAAAGCATCCCAGTTTCACGAATATACGCCAATTACGACATTCACACTACTGAAACCTACAAAGAACTGCTGTTGCGGATAGAAGCCTTGGAGATTCCGTTCATCCAAGCGGAACCGGGAATGGAAATCGAAGTTGGCGGCATCGACCGCATTATTGTGCTTCACCCGGATTATCCGCTCACTGGCGGAATCAATGACAACTCAATCGTGCTTTGGATGGAGATTGACGGCATCAGTTTCCTGTTTCCAGGAGATATTGAAACAAGAGCTGAAAAGCACCTGATTGCCGAGGATGCATACCTTAAGGCCCATTTCATCAAAATACCCCATCACGGGAGCAATACCTCGAGCACTTTGGAGTTTTTGATGGCGGTAAGGCCCGAGAAGGCGGTCATCTCATGCGGCGAGGGGAACGCCTACGGCCATCCCGATTTCGAGGTGCTGCTTAGGCTTGCCGCATTTGGAGTTGACGTTTACCGGACGGATCTTCATGGGACCATTACCGTGCTAATCGACGATGGGACCGTCGATATCCTAACCCATAAGCGTGCCGTCAAACTTCAGGCACCGTAAGTCTGGTGCGGGAAGATTGATTGGAGGGATCTAGATGCGGTGGACGGCAATTGTCGATCGTTTCGAAGGGGACATGGCGGTTTTGGAGTGTGCCTTTCCAAAGGGAGAAGCGGGCGAGGAATGCATAGTGTTTGTGATTCCCCGCAGACTTCTTCCGGAAAAGATAAAAGAAGGAGACTTTCTTACGGCCGTTTGGGAAGTCGATCATGAACAGACACGGTCTGCCCGTGAGGAGATCTCCTCGATTCTGGAGCGTTTGGCTAATCGTTCTCGGAACCAAGAGTAGTTATTCTCCTGATCACCGCTTCAATCTCGGTTTTTCGGCTCTCTGTCCCGGCAGGATCCGGGGCGATTCTTAGGATTTTGTCTCCAGCCGTTAGACAGATCACCACCTGGCCTTCAGAAAACAAGCGGCAATCGCTGCATCTGACATAAAGGCAATCCTTATCTGGTGAAAGCGGTGCGCCACTGCCGTTTATAGGCTCGAGCCTGATTACCCCATCCACTGCGGCATCAATGACACAATATTCTAAGGTTACCTGCCCAGCCGCGGCCAGAGTCAGAACAACCAGCGCCAACAAAAAAAAGCGTACCATCGAGTACCCCTTTCTTTTGGGCCCGCAAAAGGCTATTATATACTTAGAGATTCATCGTCGAGATCCTGCAGGCCATCACCATATGACAGAGGAGATGATCCGGTGCGGTATGCGATAATCGGTGGGACAGGGGTCTACGATCCAGGCTTTCTTCAGAGTGTGCAGGAGATTGAGGTAAAGACTCCATACGGCGATGTTAGGATCGCTGCTGGCACATATCAGGAAAAGGAAATTGCCTTTGTTTCCCGGCACGGTAAAGGCCATTCAGTGGCTCCGCACAAGGTGAATTACCGAGCCATTGTCTGGTCGCTGAAATCCCTGGGAGTGCAGTATGCGGTTGCGACCAACGCTGTCGGCTCCTGCAACCCCAACTTCAGAGTCGGAGATTTCGTGCTGGTCGATCAGTTTATTGATTTGACGAAGTCGCGTCCGGCGACCTTTTTCGACGGTGAGGGGACACCGGTTGTCCATACAGACGTCACCAATCCATACTGCCCGGCGCTGCGGCAGGCACTGCTGTCCCAGGGGCTGCAGATGGGAGTGCCGATACATAGGCACGGGTGCTATGTCTGTTTTGAAGGACCGCGCTATGAGACAGCCGCCGAGGTACGGCTGGCGGCAGCCCTTGGCGGAGATGTCCTGGGCATGACTGGTGTGCCTGAGGTGGTACTGGCGCGGGAAGCTGGAATTTGTTACGCGTCTGTGTGTATTGTGACCAACATGGGAGCTGGCATGTCGGAGACTGCCCTATCCCACATCGATGTCAGCCAGGTGGTGAAGGAAAGGATGGGCTATGTGCGCCGGCTGGCGGTAGACGCATTGGTGTCGTCGGCACTCGCCATGTGCCGATGCGGAGAAAGCAGCGCGGCGCTGCCTGGATTGCAGGAAGCGTAATTCTTGATGCGAAATCTAGCATAGGTGAAATAGGGGGGATATATCATGGCAATCAGAACCGCAGTAGTTGGGTATGGGAATATTGGCAAGTATGCTGTAGATGCGATTCAAGCCGCCCCGGATCTGGAATTGGCCGGTGTTGTCAGGCGTCAAGCGCAGAAAACACCAGAATTGGCTGACATACCGGTGGTTACGGATATCGAGAAGCTTGGCCAAGTGGATGTGGCTTTGCTGTGTACACCCACACGGTCGGTCCCGCAGTATGCTGCCGAGATTTTGGCCAAAGGAATCAACACCGTGGACAGCTATGATATTCACGGCAAGTTGGTTGATCTGCGCCGGGAACTTGACCAATCCGCCAAGAAGCACAACACAGTCGCAGTGATTTCTGCAGGATGGGATCCAGGCACCGATTCCTTGATCAGGGCGATGCTCAGCTTCATGGCGCCAAAAGGAATCACGTACACCAATTTTGGGCCTGGCATGAGCATGGGCCATTCTGTTGCCGTAAGGGCTATCGATGGTGTGGCCGACGCCATCTCCATCACCGTCCCTGCCGGCACCGGCGCCCATCGGCGGCTGGTGTATGTCCAGCTGGCTCCGGGAGCTGACTTTAAGACAGTGGAGCAGGCCATTAAGCATGACCCATACTTCGTCAATGATCAGACCGATGTATACCAAGTAGAGGATGTCAGTCAGCTGATCGATGTGGGCCACGGTGTTGTGATTGAGCGTAAGGGAGTCTCGGGCAAGACCAGCAATCAGCTGTTCAAATACGAAATGCGCATCAATAACCCGGCTTTGACGGCACAGATCATGGCCGCCTGCGCCAGGGCGAGCGTGAAGCAAAGACCGGGAGCCTACACCATGCTGGAGATTCCGATCATCGATTATCTGTACGGAGACCGGGAGTCGTTACTGCGGCAGTTAGTGTGACAATTATAGGAGGATGGACATGAATCAAGTTCGAGTTCGGTTTGCCCCCAGCCCCACAGGATACCTGCACGTGGGGGGAGCAAGGACCGCATTGTTTAACTATTTGTACGCGAAACATCACCATGGTGTTTTTGTCTTGCGGATTGAGGATACAGATCTGGCAAGGAGCACAGAAGCGTCCACTCGGGCGATTCTCGATTCCATGGCATATTTGGGGCTGGATTGGGACGAAGGCCCCGAAAAGGGCGGTGATTACGGGCCGTATTTTCAGTCGCAGCGGCTGGAGCTGTACAAGGAGTATGCCGAGAAGCTATTGAGCATGGGAAGAGCTTACGAATGCTATTGCACACCCGAAGAGCTGGATCAGATCCGCCAGGAAGCGGCAGCACAGGGGCGGGACCCGAAATACGACGGACGCTGCCGGAATCTCACTGACACACAGCGTCGGGAGTTTGTCAGGCAGGGACGCAAACCTGTGATCAGATTTAAGGCGGACTTCGAAGGAACAACGCTGGTGGACGATTTGATCAGAGGACAAGTCATTTTTGACAACAACCAGTTGGACGATTTCGTAATCATCAAGTCCGACGGCATGCCAACCTACAATTTCGCCGTCGTGATCGATGATGCGCTGATGAGAATCACCCATGTGATCCGCGGTGAAGATCATCTTTCGAACACTCCTAAACAAATCCAGATTTACCAAGCCTTGGGTTTCGCCGTACCTCAATTTGCCCATATTCCTATGATCCTGGGGCCGGACCGGACCCGGCTGAGCAAACGGCACGGAGCGACTTCGGTAGGGCAGTTCCAGGAGGAAGGCTACCTTGCCGAGGCGATGGTCAATTACCTAGCTTTGTTGGGTTGGGCTTATGATGACTCCCAGACGATCTTCAGCAAAACAGAACTGATTGAGAAGTTCAGCCTGAGTAAGGTTTCCAAGAACCCAGCCGTTTTTGACTTAGCCAAACTGCAGTGGATGAACGGTGTGTATATTCGAGAGCTGAGCCTGGACGAGCTGTATCAGCGGACGCTGCCTCTGTTTAAAAGCTGGGGTTTTGTGCCGCAAGAAGTCGGCTCAGAGTTGGAAGCGAAGGTCAAGTCCGTGCTCCGAGTGCTTCAGGAACGTGTTAAAACCTTGGCGGATCTGAAAGAGGCCAGCTGTTATTTCTTCCAGGACGAAGTGCGTTACGATGAGAAGGCTGTCAGCAAAGTCTTATTCAAAGAAGGGGCGGCGGAGATCCTAAGTTCACTCTTGCCTGAGCTGCTTGCTGTCAAGGACTACACTCAGGAAAACCTGGAGCCTGTTTTCCACAAAGCTCAAGAACAGCGCCAGTGCAAACTAGCGGATGTGATTCAACCGGTCCGGGTGGCGGTGACAGGAACCAATGTCAGCCCAGGCATTTACGATGTGCTGGCGATTTTAGGCCGCGCTAGGGCATGCCAACGGATCAAGGATGCCCTGGCATTAATCAAGAGCAGACAGGAGGGACAAGTCCATGATGGTTGAGGTCAAGTGGAACGGCAAAATGGCGTTCACCGGGGTTTCTGCCCGTTCCCAGCATCAAGTGCGCCTTGATACTTCAGCAGAGAACGGAGGTGAGAACTCCGGTGTGTCGCCGATGGAAGCGGTGCTGATCGGCCTTGCCGGGTGTTCGGGTATGGACGTGGTGAGCATTCTGGCCAAAAAACGCATCGATTTCAGCGATCTAGTCATCACGGTCGAAGGCAGCCGCCGCAGTGAACATCCGAGGATTTTTACGGAAATCGGCCTCACGTTCACTTTCGCAGGCACAAACTTAGAGGAGAAACGCAAAGCCTTGGAGGACACAGTGCAGCTGTCGATGGAGAAATACTGCTCGGTGGCGGGTATGCTGAACAAAGCAGCTCGGATCACTTGGCAGGTTAAAATCGCCTAACAGGGGTTTACAAGGCGCAAGGAAGATGTTATAATACCAGATGTGGTTGCTCCCATCGTCTAGGGGTCTAGGACACCGCCCTCTCACGGCGGAGACAGGGGTTCGAATCCCCTTGGGAGTGCCAATCCAAAAGCAAAACCAAACCACCCGGCAAAGGGTGGTTTTTTTCTACTGCAGGGAGTCCGGCGTGTATCTCAAGAACCAAGAGATAAACTCCTGGTAGTCATAGCAAGGTTTGCCGCCGTAATGCTCTTGGTACCATCCGAGCAAACGCCGATCCTCCGTGACGAACATGTCACAGTGGGCGGCGGCAGTGTGGGCAATAATCAGATCCGGTGTTGCTTGATGATCAGAGTTGGTACTGACGGAGGCTATAACCTGCCGGGGGATGCTCTGGATCAGCCGGCGCTTGCGGCTGTCATTGATCCGGGAGATTTCCAACTCCTGAATCTCGCAGGTGACAATAATAAGCCGGCCGGAATCCGCGGCCTGCCAAACGTCGGGAAAGAATTGATCGGTAATAAGCTTGTCGAAAATGTTGGTGTCAAACATAATCCTCTTCATGTGCCTAGTATTGCTGGAAAACCCAGTTTTGTCAAGGTTGCCCGGCAGGATATACTGTCAACAAACAGAAATAATCTATATGAGTGTTTATTCAGCTGCTCTAAGCATACATTTGAGAGCGGGAGGGTGTTGGCAATCGTAGGACGCTTTCTTCAGTGGTGGCGGTTTTGGCTTTTTTGGATTATCAGCAGTGGGCTGAATTTTGCGATTCTGGCGGCACTGCGCCAGTTCTATTACACAGACGACATCCATTCCGACTTCTTTAAAGAAGTTTCCGGGCCGGTAGACAATTGGGTGGCAGTTATCGGCGGATTTGTCTGTTTGCTGCTGATCTATTTGCTCAACGCTTACTATAAAGACAAAGAACCGATTGTAAACAGGTTCAGTTTTGTCACTGCAATCCAGCTTTTGATGCTGGGAGTTTTGAGGCTGGCCAGCGCGCCGTTCGCGGAAAAATACAACAGTGCTTTTGATCTGACGCCGGGATATGTCGGGTTTTCCATTGGCGCTGTGGTGGCGAGTCTGGTTCTGTTTGTAATCGTGGCGCGAAACAGTGGTGAACCGCTGGTGGTTATGGTCAAGCGCCTGCTGCGGATCCACCGTGAGGACAGATACTGGTAAGCGTCACATAGGGGCTTCGCTAGACGCGGGGCCTTTTTTGTTGCATGAAACTTCCGCCGGCCAGGTGCCATCCATGCAGCTGTGTATTATATGGGGCGCGGCGCTTCCAGGCTTGAGACTGGCTGACGACTTCCTGGTAAACAGCGGCTGTCTTTTCCGCCATGGTACGGCTGCTGAGATGCTCTACGGCGTAGGCCCGGCTGAACCGCTGCAGCCGGCGCAGCCTTTTCCGGCTCTTCGCAAGAAAGTTTAGATCATGTACAAGCTGACTGAACGGGCACCGTCCTTGCGATCCCGAAAAACTGAAACCGGGCTGGCTGACGGCTTCGGGATCGACGATCCCATCGTACCGCGAATTCATCAACAATACAGCGCAGCCTGCAGCCATCGCTTCCCGGGCGGTGCGGCCGCATCCCGCTACGATATTGGCCTTGGCCAGCACCGACTCGATGTTGGTCTGCCAGGGAAGATATTCCGCTGAATGGATCGGAGGCTGAAAGTTGGCGACAATCACGAGTCTTAACTTGGGTATTTGTTCCACGGCTGCTGCCAGTTTCCTCAAGGCATAGAGCTTGGACCAGTCCAAGCGGGCGACATAGTAAACTTTGATCGTTTTTTCCTTCTTTGCAGGCACAAATCGATCAATGTCCACACCATTGGGGATGATCACGATTTTGTCCCGGTAATCCTTCTCGATTTCCGCTGCGGCGTTGGGCCCAACGGCGATTATTCTCTTGGCATGCTCCAGCGCCTGCTGGTACTTGGGATGAGAAAAACCCAAGCCGTGACAGGTTACTACATAAGGGATCCGATGTGCCAGAGCTATGCCTTTAGTGAGGGAAAAAATCGTTGAGCTGTGGCAGTGAATGACATCAGGTTTGAACCGCCTGATGATTTGGTTGATCTGCGATCTCTGACTCGTGCAGTGCAAGCCAATGCCCGCCTTGCGCAGCATCGGCCCATAGTAAGATTGGAACAGGGGAGTGTGGACTGCGGTGAACACAATCTCGGCCTCGTGGCCGAGTTTTTTCAGTTGAATTGCCAGGTCAACGACATGTGTTGATTGGCCGCTTAAAAAAAACTCGGTAGTTAAAAGGACGCGCATGACAGACCTCCGTGCCTTAACTACCAATAGTCTATGCAGCAGCCAAAAGCTGTGATATTAATCTGACTTGAGCATTAAGAACAGGCCAAAACCGATAAACACGACCGACAGGAGAATCTGCAAGGATATCCCCGGTACAAGTTTGCTGATCAAAAGGACTGCGCCAAGGCCGACCAGTATCAGCCCCAGAGTGCGGTTCCGGGATTCTGAGCCCCAAGAGTTCTGGGCTGCCGCGCCGGTATCGGCGAGACCAGCTTCGTCACTCTTGTTGGGAATGATGAACATGGCGGCCAAATAAAGCAGAAGCCCTGCGGGAAACACAAAAGTGAACAGCACCCACGCCAACCGTACTAATGTGGGATCCAGCTCGAAATATTCGGCGACACCGCCGCACACGCCGCCGATCACTTTGTTATCCGACAGGTACAGGCGTTTCTGGGCCACAAAACCACAACTCCTTTCCAGGCTGTTGGATTTATTATTCAAGAACAAGAGCGCGATTCCCTGCCAAAGACTGGCTAAAAGAGCTGAACCTTGATGCCCACGCTGATTTGAGTGTTGGTCTTGTAGACATGCTTTGCCACCAGAACAATATAGTCGGTGATTTCAGCGGAAACCGCTCCATACGGTTTGTTGTGTCCGAAATGATAACCGATTCCCACACCCAGTCTAATCATGGGTAGATTTGACTTCAGCTGGTAATCGACACCAAACTGCAGTGCGGAATTCTGTAGTTCCAAAGCGCAGATCACAGAAAGCCGCTGCCCCACAGAGAGACGATAGCCGGCATCGGCCGTGGTCAGAACCAGATAAGACGCGGTCGATTTTTGATCGAACACGGCGCCGATATCGGGGTCTACATACTCGTAAAGGCTGTTTCGCACCGCGCGGAACAAATCTGGTGTGGAAGACATGCCTATCGCATAGCGGTTTTGTTCCGGTTCCCACCGGGCAAACTCGTCGAGGGCTAGATCCCTGATTTCCCGGTGGAGGATCGGCCTCTTGTTCATCTGGTCCATAGGGAGCTGGCTGCGGTATACGTAAACATGATAAAACTCAGTGACGATCTCGATTCCTTCTTCGCGGGCTACTGCAGCCAGAGCCCTGGCCAAAGCCTGGTGGTCGGGGTGCCGGTCCAGGATATGTACTGTGCGGTGGACGCTCCCTGGATTTGGTTTTGCCAAAGCCCGCATAATCGCTTCGGCGTCTTTTTGAGGAACGCCGCCGTCTTCATAGTCCAAAAAGACAACCTGTTCCGGGCTGATTCCCAGCACAGCCAAAGCAGCCAGGGTTTCGGCCATCCGCGCTTGTCCAAATTCCTCTTTCGTCAGCTGGTAGCTCTGCCCGTCGGGGCCTGTGAGGAAGAAGCGGGCCAATGAACCTGTGCCTTTGGTGAAGTAGATTAAATAGTTCTCGTTTCCGTCCAGGACAGATTGATGGATACTGTCGGCCATGCCCAGAGTCTCATCGTCAGGATGAGGCAGATACCAAAAGACTTTGCCCGCTGCCGCATTGAGAGCCAAGGCGCCGAGCAAAGCGGCAGTAATCAGGATGGAAACGCAAAAAAACTTGACCCGCATCGTCAATCCTCCTTGGCAAAGCCTATGCGCCACGACGGATCCGATCCGCGCTGGAAGTCCACACCGATATGGATGTCCAGCGGATAAAGGCCAAACAACTTCAGCTCGGCCCCGATTCCGACTTGATAGGAGGGATCAGCCTCAAACTGGCCAAGGGGTGCAGCCATGCAGAGCCCACCGTATAGATAAGGCCTGGCCAGTGTAACCTCAAACAGAGAATCATATTCTTCATTGAAGTAGAATTTCAGGTTGGCTCCGAATTCGCCAAGCAAGACCGCATCGGGATCCGCTTCGGTTTTGGTGACAGCGGCGGTTGACCAGAGACGGAAGTGTTTGCCCATGAGTATGCTGTCGTTGGACAGGCGAAGCTGCCAAAGGTAGGGGCCGTTGATCTGATAGGCGGCGCTTAAGTATGCCTGCTCACCGATAGGCACTGACGCTTTGACTCCTACGTTGGCTTTGTTTTCAAGGAATCGCACGAAAAGTTCGGCTTTGGGCCAATAAGGCTTGTGCAAGCCCAGAAACAGTTCGTGCCCGCCGAATTCTTTGGAGAGGCCGTAGCGGTAACCTATTCTGAACCAGCCCAGACCTCCATATTGGGCGCGGGCACCTATTTTGAGCGCGCTATCATCTGAAAAGGCAAATTCAGGCATGAGCCCGAAAGGGCGCTTGGTTTCCAGCGCAACCCGCTCCGCCTGCTGAATCACTGTCGCCAGCTCAGAATCGGCAAGGCCGGGCTGGCTGTATGGAAGGAATTCGAAGTCGGGGTCAGCCGCCAGGACTGCCGCTTTGATTTGATCCATGTGGCGCAGGCCCGCAAGGTACCCCTGCTCGATAAAGAACTCTGCTTTCTGGTAATCCATATATGAATCGTATTTCACATCCGGAACAATGATCACATCTGCGTCTTTCGTGTTGATTTCCACATATCCGCCGATCATGAACCACATCGCAAGCTGGATATCGTTAAGGATGTTGTCGAAGTCGATTTCTTTAAGTTCCTTTTTGACATCGACACCGATTATGACATCAGCGCCGTGGTTCTTGGCGACGTTGGCTGGAACAGCGTTTTTCATGCCGCCGTCGACAAAATGCACCCCATCGATTTCCACGGGCGGAAACAGAGCGGGGATTGACATGCTGGCCTGCACCGCCGCCGCCACATTGCCGTGGTGCATGGCCACTTCCCGGCCGGTCGCCAGCTCGGTAATAACAGAGTAGAAAGGAATTTCCAGTTGGTCGAAGGTTTTGTGCATAAGCAGCACGTCAAGATAGCGTTTCAGTCTTTCGGTGTTAATCAAGCCGCCTCGGGGCGGAAAGAGAATATCGACCAGCTTGGCTGAATCGAGGTTGGTCACTATTGTTTTCAGGTTGTCCACAGAATAGCCGGCGGCGTACAGGCTGGCGACAATGCTGCCCATGCTGGTCCCCACCAGCATATGAATCGGGATTCCGTTTTCTTCGAAAGCTTGGATGAGGCCTATGTGGCTGAAGCCGCGGGCGGCGCCTCCTCCCAAAACCACCGCCACGGCCGGGGTTGAACTGGCTGCCGGCAGAGTCTGGGACAATCCGACCATGATTGTGATTGATAGTAGAATTATCCTGCTGTATTTGCTGATCAAGATGCTTCACCTGACTTAATAGAGAATATGACTACTTAGTATTCTTGCCAGATAGTGTTTTATCCTGCTATGGCAGCGTTTTCCGGTACTTAATATTGTTGTGCACACAGAAGGATAATATTGCGTCCAAGGTGAAGTAAACATAATGGCATGGCATAAAAATGTCTGAATCCGCCAACAGTAGTCATACAACCGGGAAAAGGAGGATTGACAGTGGAACTCTCCGACAAGACGCGCATGTTTGCATCAGTAGAGGCTGAGAGTATTGATATAGCTGCCGAGTTGAAGGAGATCTGTAAAGCTCTGGAGGAAAAAGGTTACCGGCCTATCGATCAGATTGTGGGGTATCTTCTTACAGGTGATCCTTCATATATTACCTCTCATATGAATGCACGAGTGAGGATTCAGCAGATAGGACGCAATGATTTGTTGGAAGAGATCGTAGGTTCATACCTTGGAAATCTGAGATGAGGGTGAGGGGGAAATAATGGCAAAGCTCGTAATACAGGGCGGCAACAGACTGCAAGGAGAGGTAAGGATCAGCGGCGCCAAAAACAGCGCTCTGCCGATCATCGTCGCAGCGGCACTGGCAGTGGAAGGGGAATGTGTCCTTGACAATATACCGAAAAACAACGACGTGGGAACTATCTGCCTGATCCTGCGCAGCCTGGGTGTGGACGTCTGGTTTGATGAGGACGACAAGCTGCATGTGGTGGGTGCCACGTTGAGAGAGCATCAGGCTCCTTATGACTTGGTGCGGAAAATGCGGGCCTCGTTTTATACCGCAGGGCTGCTTTTGGCAAGGCTCGGCCGAGCGGAAGTCCCCCTTCCCGGTGGGTGTGCGATTGGTTCAAGGCCTGTTGATTTCCACATTCGTGGTTTTTCGCAGATGGGCGCCGATATAGCCATTGAGCACGGCTTTATGAAGGCCAAATGCCGGAAGCTTACAGGAACCAATTACTATATCAACCGCTCCAGTGTGGGCACAACAATGAACATGATGATGGCAGCCAGTCTGGCTGAAGGGACGACGATCCTGGAAAACTGCGCCAAAGAACCGGAAGTCGTTGATTTGGCAATCTTCCTTAATGGCATGGGAGCTCAGATCCGGGGCGCCGGTACTGATGTAATCCGCGTCGATGGTGTGGAGAAGCTCCACGGCATTGAGTATTCGATTATCCCGGACCGGATCGAAGCCGGCACTTTTATGTTCGCCGCAGCTATCACCGGTGGTGATGTGTTAATAAAAGACATCGTGATCGAGCATCTCCGGTCTCCCATCTCGAAGATCGAAGAAGCGGGAGTGACTGTGGAGAAAGGAGCGACGGAAATCAGAGTCATCGCTCCGGAGAAACTGCAGTCAATTGACGTGGAAACAGCCCCGTATCCAGGTTTCCCAACGGATTTGCAGCAGCCATTGGTGGCATGTATGAGCGTTGCCGATGGAACAAGTGTGATCCGGGAGAATATCTTTGACCGATTCCGTTATGTGGACGAACTGCGGAGGATGGGCGCCGACATAAAGGTGGAGAGGGAAACAGCGATCATCCGTGGGGTACCGCAGCTTACCGGAGCACCGGTGGAGGTGACTGACTTAAGAGCTGGCGCAGCGCTGGTGATCGCGGCTCTGAAGGCTGCCGGCACCACCGAGGTATATGGTGTCGACGATATTGACCGCGGCTACGAACGGTTCGAAGATAAGCTGAGAGGCTTAGGGGCGAGTGTTCAGCGAGTGGAGACGCATGAGGGTATCGACGCCTTTGCGCAGATTAGATCATAGACCTGGAAAAAAGGGGGAAGCCCCCTTTTTTTATGGCGAGGGGATTTTGTGATGTTTGCCGCACTGCATGTTCACAGTGAATACTCTTTGTCCAGATCATGCATCCGCATCGACGCATTGGCCCGAAAAGCCCAGAGCCTGGGGTATAAAGCGTTGGCTTTGACGGATCACAATACCATGGGCGGTTTGGTGGAGTTTTACCGGGCATGCCGGGAACACGGCCTTAAGCCGATTCTCGGGTTGGAACTGGACTTGGAAGATGCCGCTGGCTGTCCCGGCATTGTTTTGCTGGCTGAAAACCATGCTGGTTACGAGAATCTGCTCAAGCTTGCCTCGGCGGCAAAACCAGTTAAACTGGACACTTTAAGCCGACACACAGCCGGCTTGGTCGGCATGATTACCGCCGCCGATCCTTCACCGATACTAGGTGCGTATGAGCGGCTGGCTCAGGTTTTCTCCCCCGACTGTCTGTTTGTGGAATTGCCTGTCGATGAGCCGCGAAGAATGGCAGCTGCCTGCAAGCTTGCCGAGATGCTTCCCAGGCACGTTTTGGCGGCCGCCCAGAATCTCTACCACCTGGAAGCGAACGATCGGCAGGTCCTCGATGTGCTGCGGCCCGAGGGAGGTTGTTCCGGCAGTTATCTGCCTTTGCTGGCTCCCGATCAGATCCGCCAGATCTGCCGCCAGTGGCCGGAGGCTCTCGAGAATGCAGAATTGATTGCTGAGCGGTGCAGCGTCGAGCTGAGGCCTGAGACCGTGTTTCCCAAACTGCCTGAAGAACACGATCTCAGACGTCTCGCTTTTGCCGGTGCCCGTGAACGTTACGGCAAGCTTGACCAGGAGATCACCGCTCGGTTGGAATATGAACTTGATGTAATCGAAGAAATGGGATTCAGTGATTATTTCTTGATCGTGTGGGATATCGTCCGCTTTGCCAAGGAAGCCCAGATCCCTGTGGGGCCCGGGAGGGGAAGCGCCGCTGGGAGTTTGGTGGCGTACTGCCTGGGGATTACCGACGTGGATCCAATTGCCCACAAGCTGTTTTTTGAAAGATTCTTAAACAGGCAGCGCCGGAATCTTCCCGATATAGATTTGGACATCTGCTATCTCAGGCGCGAGGAAGTGATCCAGTACATCGTCAGCCGCTTCGGCAGGGACCACGTGGCCAAGATCGGCACCTACGGCACTTTTGGACATAAAAGCGCGGAACTGGAAATAAAAAAGATCCTTGACCGCGGGGAACCAGAACTGGTGCAGCGGCTGATCGGCCTTAAGCAGTACTTTTCAACTCATGCGGCTGGTGTGATCATTACACCCAGGCCGGTCACCTCATACAGCGGAGTGGAAGAAGTTGATGGAGCTTGGGTGACACAGCTGGCCATGGATGACTTGGCATACTTAGGTGTGTTGAAAATTGACTTTTTGGGACTGCGAACGCTGACTATTCTCAAGGATATCGAACTGTCGGTGCAGCGGAGCAATCCTGGTTTCACACTTAAGGGCATTCCTTTCGCTGATCAGCCTACATTGAGGCTGCTGCAGCAGGGGCTGACTCTCGGGATTTTCCAGGTTGAGAGCCAGCTGTTTCAGGAACTCCTACCTCAGATCAAGCCCGACTCTTTCGCTGACCTGGTGGCGGCCTTGGCCTTGGTGAGGCCTGGCCCGCTGAAACAAGTACCGGTTTACGCCCGGCGCAAAGAGGGCTTGGAATCTGTGCGCTATGTTCATCCAAAGCTGGAATCGATACTGGGGGATACCTATGGTTTGATGATCTACCAAGAGCAAGTGATGCAGGTTGCCCATGAAATCGCCGGGTTAAGTTTGGAAGAGGCGGATCTGCTGCGGGCAGCCATGAGCAAGAAAGATCACAGTTCTGTCCAAAAACTGCGGTCGAAATTTATCACTGGATGCCTGCGGGCAGGGCTCACCCAAAGGGCGGGCCGTGAACTGTACACGCAGATCGACCGTTTTGCTGATTACGCCTTCAACAAAGCCCACAGCACGGCCTATGCGGTGATTACTTGGCAGATGGCGTATTTGAAAGCCAATTATCCCATCCAGTTTTATATAGGATTGCTCAAACACACCAGCGATCTGGACAAGGCAGGCGATATTTACCAGGAATGCCGCCAGCGTGGGATCAGGGTTTTACCTCCGGATATCCGCTTTTCCGAAGCTTGGGCCAGCGTGGAAGCTAATGGGCTTCGGATCGGGTTCGGCAATCTTAAACAGATCGGCCTGGGGCATGCCCAGGCACTGGTTAAGGAGCGGACTAAACGGGAGTATTCCAGCTTGACGGATCTCTTAGCCAGGGTTGAACTTCATCAAAACACCAAACTGGCTTTGGTATACAGCGGAGCGCTTGACTGCTTTGGCGACCGAAGGCGGATTCTGGCTGGTTTGGCGCCTGAGATGGCGGCGGATCGGATCAGCGATCTTGCATTGCTGGAGAAGGAAAAGGAAATAGTAGGTATATATTTGTCGGGGCATCCGGTCAAGAAATGGGAAGGCTTTCTCGACAAACTTGAGCCCAGCCTTGGCCGGTATGCGGCGGGTCATATCAGGCATGTACGGAAAAGCGGCAGACACTGTTCGGGGATGGTAATCGGAGATGACCGTCGCTGCCGATTTGTGTTGCCAACAACCAGCCGTCTGTGGCATGATCGTGTTAGGGAAGGGGAACTTGCGGCATTGTTCGGCAACATGTCCGGCGACCAGCTCGAAGTCGAATGGATCCTTCCCCTGAAGCCGCTGCTGATGCTGGTGCCAAAACCAGACAAGATAAGGGAACTGAAAGATGTACTGGTGGAACACGGAGGGGACACACCTGTGCTGTTCAGCCTCGGCAGCGATCTAATCCAGCTGATTGATCCGAGGTTTTGGATCGATCCAAAACCTGTGGCTCTTGACGCCGTGGCCGGACTTGTGGAGTACATGCATTGGATCGACCCGTGGCAAAGCAGGGTTTTGGATGGAAATATGGAACTAACAAAAGGCAAGTACCTTGCGGGGGGCAGATGACATGGAGCACAAACCGGAAAGCTTTGAACAGAGTTATGTGATGATACAGGCGTTGGAAAATGGAGTAACCATCTTTGGCTTGACACGGGGGCCAGACACGAAGTTTCACCACACCGAAAAACTTGATCAGGGTGAAGTGCTGATTGCCCAGTTCACATCCCACACTTCCGCAATCAAGATCCGCGGCAAGGCCAAGATCTTCACCAGCATTGGTGTTACCACATCCGGCTCGTAAACAACAGGTGGCAAGGAGGAATATCCATGTGGACTGTCGTCTATATTGCTCCCAATCATGCGATCGCCGGTATGTTGAAAGAACTGCTGAACAACGAGGGATTTGTGGTCATGCTGCGTCCCGTTGGCCCTCCTCATCTAGGAGCGTCGGGCAGCGTCGAGATCCTGGTCCCGGACTCTGAAGCGGAAGAGGCTTTGGAGATTATCACCGCAGCGATCGGGAATTCAACAGATTAAAAGGTGATACCATGTTGCATGTATTCAGGAACAAACCGAAATACGCCACAGTGAGGCCTGAAAAGGCCAATCAAGATGGGGTGGAAAACGGCGGTTCGGCCGGGAAAGGAAATGACCCCCAGTGGACTCGCTGTGACAACTGCAGCTCTTTGATCTATAATAAAGAATTGCACAAGAATAACTATGTCTGTCACCACTGCGGATTCTATTTCCGCATGTCTGCAGTGCAGCGCCTGCAGCAATTGGCTGATGAAAACACGTTTCAGCCTTTTGAGCCGTTGGTGTCATGCAACCCCCTTGATTTTCCCGGGTATCCGGCCAAAATCACCCAATGCCAGAACGCAACTCAGCTTGATGACGCAATTTTGATCGGAGAGGCCAAGATCGAAGGATACGGCTGTGTATTGGGAATCATTGATTTCGGTTTCATCGGTGGAAGCATGGGCAGTGTGGTTGGGGAGCAAATCACCCGCGGGTTTGAATATGGGATTGCGAAGCAGCTTCCGGTCGTTATTGTTTCCGGAGGCGGCGGAGGAGCGAGAATGCAGGAAGGGATCTTCAGTCTGATGCAGATGGCCAAGACGGCGCAGGCTGTCGGCCGTTTCAAAAAGGCCGGCTTGTTCTACCTGTCTGTTTTGACACATCCCACCATGGGCGGCATCTATGCCAGCTTTGCCTCGCTGGGCGACATAATACTGGCCGAGCCCAAGGCCTTAATCGGTTTTGCCGGCCCGCGGATTGTGGCTGAAACAACACGCCAAAAGCTGCCGCCTGATTTTCAGACTGCGGAATATGCGCTGAAGCACGGCATGATTGATGGAATAGTGATCCGTTCTGAAATGAAAGCCACCATCAGCAAATTGCTGAGTTATCATTTATGAGGTGAGGCTGATGCCGACTGTTTTCGAATGGGAAAAACCCTTGGTTGAACTGGAAGAAAAGATAAATGAACTGCGCAATTTCATTTTTGAGCAGGGCATTGATTTTAAAGACGAACTCAACGATTTGGAGCGGAAAGCTGACAAGCTCAGAAAAGAGATCTACGAACGATTGACTCCCTGGCAGCGGGTGCGGATGGCCCGCCACCCGGACCGCCCAACCACATTGGACTATATTAAACTGGTCTTTGACGATTTTTTTGAACTGCATGGAGATCGAAGGTTCGGCGACGATCATGCCATCGTCGGCGGCATTGCTGTTTTGGACGGCGAGCCGGTCACAGTAATCGGACCGCAAAAAGGCAGGGACACGAAAGAAAACATTACACGCAATTTCGGCCTGCCTCACCCCGAGGGTTACCGTAAGGCTTTGCGCCTGATGCAGCAGGCCGAGCGGTTCCATAGGCCAATCATTACTCTCATTGATGTGGTGGGGGCATATCCCGGCATTGAGGCAGAACAGCGGGGGCAAGGCTTGGTGATCGCCGAGTGTATTGAACAGATGTCTTTCCTGAAAGTGCCAATCGTGTGCATTATCACTGGCGAGGGCGGGAGCGGTGGAGCGCTGGCTATCGGTGTGGGAGACCGGATCTTGATGATGGAACATGCGTGGTATTCAGTGATTTCTCCCGAGATGTGCGCCACAATCCTCTGGAAAGACGCCAATAGAGCATCCGAGGCGGCAGAATTGCTGAAACTGACTTCAACAGATTTGCTGAAATTTGGTATCATCGATGATGTGATTACCGAACCCCTTGGAGGAGCGCACCGTGATCACGAAGGCACCGGACGGCAGCTCAAAGCGTTTTTGCGCCGGCATCTGTCGGAGATCAAGAGAATCCCTCCCGACGAGCTCGTCAAGCACCGCTTGGAGCGTTTCCGCAAAATAGGGGAGTATCAAGCCAAAAAACTAAATGAAATGCAAGTTGATATGTAGGGGTTGGAAACATGGTTCGGAAGACAAAAATTGTGTGCACCATCGGGCCTGCCACCGAGAGCCCGAAAATGATTACGGAGCTGATCAAAGCCGGCATGAATGTCGCCAGGCTGAATCTCTCCCACGGTTCGAGCGAGGAGCATCTGGAACGCATCCAAGTGATCCGCCGCTGTGGGGAGGAACTGGGAGTCAACGTTGGTATTCTCCTGGACATCAAAGGCCCAAAGATCAGGATCGGCGAGCTTAATCCGGACAAGTTCGAGATCGAAGCCGGGCATGAATTGATTTTAACTACAGAAGAATGTACCGGCACCGCGGAGAAGATATTCGTCAATTACCCGTATCTCGTGGAAGATCTCAATCCCGGGGATACGATTTATATTGACGACGGCCTGATTGAGCTGGTAGTCTTGTCCAAAATCGAGAAACACCTGATCTGTAAAGTCATTGTCGGGGGAACCATCGGGTCCCGCAAAGGAGTCACCCTGCCGGGAGTCAACATTAAGCTGCCGCCTTTGACTGAGGAGGACATCAAGCACATTCAGTTAGGTGTTGAATACGGTGTGGATTTCATCGCAGCTTCCTTTGTCCGTCAGGCGGATCATGTGGTGGCGATTAAGGATCTAATCCACCGGTTTGGCGGCGACATACCTGTAATCGCCAAGATTGAATCGGGAGAAGGGATCCGGAACATTGACGCCATTATCCAGGCGGCCGATGGGATCATGGTGGCCCGCGGCGACATGGGAGTCGAGATCCCTCCGGAAGAAGTTCCGCTGGCCCAGAAAATGATTATTCAAAAATGCAATGATCAAGGTAAACCAGTGATTACCGCAACACAGATGCTTGATTCAATGATCCGCAATCCCAGGGCGACCAGAGCCGAGATTACAGATGTAGCAAACGCCATTCTTGACGGTACGGACGCTGTGATGCTGTCGGGAGAGACGGCGGTAGGTAGATACCCAATCAAGGCAGTCGCTTTGATGAATAGTATCGCGCTCAGGATCGAGCGGTCCATGGATTACCAAGCGAGGCTGGAAGCGAGAAGACGCAACCGGCGGCAGAATATAGCCGATGCCATCAGTCTGGCGACTGTTCAGACCGCCCATGATCTTGGCGCTGCGGCAATTCTTTGTTCGACACAATCAGGAGCCACTGCCAGATCGATTGCCAAGTACCGTCCTGAGGCTTTGCTGATAGCTGTATGCCATTCGGAAGCGGTGGTCAATCAATTGATGATGACTTGGGGTGTGAACCCGATTTTGGCCAAAAAGCCTGATACACTGGAAGAATTGATCGATGTGGCCATACATTCGGCAAAAGAAAAGGGATTGGTCAAAGAAGGCGACATAGTGGCGATTACCGCTGGTGTCAAAACCGGAGTGCCGGGAAGCACCAATTTGCTGCAGGTGCAGCAAATTGGCGCTGACGACTAGCGATTTGGCTGTCAGATATCACGAGTCAGTGTCAGTGCTGTCGCCCGGGCAGACGGTATAGGTAGAGGTATCAAAGGTCCTGTTGGATATAACATGGACTTGTCCGTCGCCATCCCTGATTTTTGTCTTTTTAATATCCAGGCTGACGACTGTGCCGTCGATGCTCCCGATTTTCACATGGGCGCCGACCTTGAAGTCTTGGTCGGCGATCAGGAAAATACCAGCCAAGATATCCTGAATTAGGTTGTTGGCATTGGATGCTATGCCCACCAGAATCAAAGCGATGCTTCCGGAAAAGGCGACACTGATATGGGGTAGTCCCAGTACAGCAAAGACAATGGAGATTAAAAACACCCAACAGGCAAAGGATATAAAGGCCTGTACAAAACCAATAATCCCTGCTTCCAAGCGGAACCGGTGCAGAATTTTAGCCATAAACCGCTTAAGCAGCCGGATCAAATAACTGCCTAGAGCCAGCACAATCAGGGCGACGGGCAGTTTTGGCAGATAGAGCATTATTTTCTCATAGATCTGGGTCAGGACATCGCTTTCCATAGCCATACCTCCATAATAATCGAGTTACATGCGTTTGCTAAAGTTTCGGGATCAGAGCCGAGGAATCCTGCTCGAAAACCAAGCTTTATTACAGTGAAGGGAACAAGGCCAATGAAACACTTGAGGTTGTTCATTTCTTATTATAAGACTGAAAAGCGGCTCTTTTTTATTGACATGGCTTGTGCCACATTGATAGCCGTCCTGGATCTTGCCTTTCCGATCATCACCCGGATGTTCATGAAGGATTTCATACCCAACCGGAACCTGCAGGCGGTAGCCCTCTGGGTGGCTGCATTGGTCGGCTTGTATCTGGCTAGGTGGCTCTGCCAGTATATCGTTGATTTTTGGGGCCATGTGGTAGGGGTGAACATGGAATACCACATGCGCAAAGATCTGTTTTCACATCTGCAAACACTGGATTTCCAGTTCTTTGACAACACAAAGGTCGGACACTTGATGTCCCGGATCGTCAATGATCTGAGGGAGGTAACAGAGCTCGCCCATCACGGCCCGGAGGATCTGTTTATCGCATCGGTGATGCTGATTGGGTCGTTTGTTTACTTGATGTCTATTAACGTGCCTTTGACTTTGCTTGTCTTCGCCTTTATTCCCATCATTGTCTGGTACGCCTATGGAAGGCGGAGCAAGATGGAGTCGGCCTTTACTGAAGAGCGGAAACGAGTCGCAGACGTGAACGCAGAAGTGGAAAACAGCCTGTTGGGCATCAGAGTTGTCAAGAGTTTTGTCAACGAGGACTATGAACAGGTACGTTTTGACAAAGCCAACGACGAATTCAAGGTTGCCCGGCGCGGAGCTTTTCAGGCGATGGCTGAGTACAGCTCCGGATTGAGCTTCTTCACCAATCTGCTGAATGTGATGGTCCTGGGTGCCGGGGCCTGGTTCATGCACGAAGGGCGCATTGACCTTGCGGATTTGACTGCTTATCTGATGTTCATCAACTACTTTTTGCAGCCGATTCGCCGTTTGATTAGTTTCACCCAGCAGTACCAGCAGGGAATGACAGGGTTTGCCAGGTTTGTGGAGCTGATGGAGGTCAAACCATCCATCACCGATCGTCCCGGCGCTGTTGCACCAACGAAGTTGAGGGGCGATATTGTCCTGGAAGATGTGTCTTTTCGCTATGACACTAGTGAGGAAGTTCTGGAAGGTATTTCCTTGTCCATACCTGCTGGAACAACAGCGGCATTTGTCGGGCCTTCTGGTGGAGGAAAAACGACTCTGTGCCATCTGATCCCCCGTTTTTACGATGTGACCAAGGGAGCCATCTATGTTGATCAAATCGATGTGCGTGATATGAAGCTGGCGGCATTGAGATCGCAGATCGGGCTGGTGCAGCAGGATGTGTTCTTGTTCACTGGCACAATTCGCGACAACATACTGTACGGACGCCCTGACGCATCGGAACAGGAGATGATCGATGCGGCCAAGAAGGCGCAGATTCACGACTTCGTCATGACACTGCCGGATGGTTATGACACATATGTGGGAGAGCGGGGGATCAAGCTTTCGGGAGGCCAGAAACAGCGGATCGCGATCGCCCGGGTGTTCTTGAAAAACCCTCCGATTCTGATTCTAGATGAAGCGACATCGGCCCTGGACAGTATTACGGAGCACGAGATTCAAGCAGCGCTTGTGGAATTGTCCCGCAATCGTACGACATTGATTATTGCCCATCGGTTGTCCACAATCAGGCATGCGGATCAGATATATGTGATCATCGACGGAAAGATCCGCGAACAGGGCACCCATGAAGAGCTGTTGAAACTGGGTGGGCTGTACAGAGAGCTCTACATGGAGCAGTACAGCCGTGCGGCAGTTTAAACAAATAAAGGAGGTAGCCAGATGAGCGAGACCGACAAGAGTCCAGCACCACCTCCGCTGCAGTTGGCGTTTCCTAAGGATGCAGTGCTGATTGACCTGCCCGCAGTGGAAGATATTAGTGTTCCTCCAATGGATTTGCGCAGGGCAATCGAATCCCGGGTTACATTGCGCAAGTACAGCGGTGAACCATTGAGCGGCGGTGAGCTGGCATATCTGTTGTGGTGCACTCAAGGCGTCAAGAAAGTGGTTCCAGAGAGGGCGACGTTTCGCAATGTCCCTTCGGCAGGAGCCAGGCATGCTTTTGAGACCTATCTGTTGATCAACAATGTGTCGGGCTTGAAACCGGGGCTGTACAGGTATCTGGCACTTGAACACAAGCTGATGATCGTGAATCTGGACGGGGACTTGGCGGTTAGAATCGCTGAGAGTTCATTCAATCAGCCCCACATCAAGCAAAGCGCAGCCACCTTTATCTGGAGCGCGATCCTGTGGCGGATGAAAAGTCGCTATGGTGAGCGCAGTTATCGTTATATCCACCTTGACGCAGGGCATGTCTGCCAGAACCTTTATCTGGCGGCGGAGTCCATCGGCTGCGGGGTTTGCGCTATCGGAGCTTTTGACGACAACGCGCTGAATCATGTGTTAGGCTTCGATGGAGAAGAACAGTTTGTCGCCTATATGGCGACTGTGGGAAAAAAGGTGGAAGAGTAAGGATGATGCGAGAGAGTCTGCCCTTCGCGCGACGGGCAGACTCTCCCTTTTCCGCCTTGTTTTTCATCATTCGGTTAGTTCATGGGGAGGGAGCAGCAGCTGCCGCAGCTCTTCGACGGAATGGGCGATGGCTGTTGGGGTGAAAGCTTCGATCTCATCCACATCGCCATATCCGTATGTGATGCCGATAACATCGATATGGTTGGCCTTGGCCCCAATAATGTCATACTTACGATCCCCGATCATGACCGCGTCTTGTGGGCTGCAGCCGAGGCGCTGCAGCACGGTTGCGATCAATTCACCCTTGTTGGTGCGGCGGCCGTCCAGAAAGCTGCCGACAACCAGTTCCTTTCGGAACAGATGATCAATTTTGAAATACTCCAGGATCTGCACTGCATAGACCTCGGGTTTGGTAGTGGCAATGGCGAGCGTATTGCCAGCCTTTGCCAAGTCTTCCAGGAGTTCAGGTATTCCCGGATATATCACATTCTGGAACAGCCCGAATTCATGGAAGTACTGCCTGTAAAGACGGATTGCCTCCGCTGTCTGCTCAGGATCGAAGTTGAAGAATTCCTTAAAGGATTCAGCCAGAGGTGGCCCGATGAACTTGCGGAGTATTTTTGGATCTCCCTCAAGGCCGAAGTGTTTAAGCGCGTGTTTCAAAGAATTGACAATTCCTTCACCTGGATCACTCAAAGTTCCATCTAAATCGAAGATGATGTATGTGTAGCTGTGCATGGAAACCTCCTATGTTTAAATATTTGCGTGTAGGGGGGTGACAGGGGACGGTGACCTGTCACCTACATGGTGACAGGTCACCGTCCCCTGTCACCCCTGTCACCATTTCACCCTGAAAACGATAGGAAAAACGAAAGCCACAATGGCAAACCAGACGGCATATACGGTGAGGTACCGGGTTTGAAAGGTTTCGATCAGCGTGAATTCGATTTTGGACGCGAAGTATCTGGCATACAGCACCAAAAGGGCGGCTAAGTTCACTAACAGCAGTATATTCTCGCCCAAGGCCGCCATCTTGTTGGGAGTTATTCCAAACTCAGAAAGCCGGAATATGATTGCCGACAGGGCCACACAGTCCACCACAATGGCAACAGCGATCAACGCAGCGTTAAGATAGTCGAAAATGCTGCGCTTGTCGTAGACACTTCTGGCAGAAATTGTATACAGCACAATCCCTAACACCACAACCAACAGCAGGTCGAAACCAATGAGAAACTCCCTTGCCATGAAGGGGCTTGTGCGTTTGACGACCATGGCGCCAAGAAAAGCAATCATGGTAAGCAGAAACACTGGGCTGAAGATCTTGGCCAGAATTGGCGCGAAGTTCTCAACGACGCTTTTCTTGGCTTCCACCAAATACACCGTAATCAAGGCTGCAGCTGCCCCGCCGTAAACGACAAGGTAGTTTTCAACAAAAGGTCCCATGTTGATATTGATCGATTGGAAAATTATCATGGTGAACATCATCAGGACCATCAGGCCCAGCATGAGCAGGCTGCCATAGATGACGCACTCGCCGGTGAACCGAACAAAGTTCATGCGCGCCTTGCTAGACCGCCATTCTTGGCCTGTGTAGGCGATGCCCGTAACCAGCCAGAGAAAGAGCGGTAGATGAACTCCGGTCAATATGTCTGTCTGGCTGGGTCTATACGGGGACAGAAGATTGACAACCACGCAGCTTGTAGTGTAAACAGCCAATAGCGGCCAAAACATTTTGACCCGGCCGTGTTTCACGGTGATGAAGAAAGCGATGAACGGCAGAACAAAAAAGCTCAGGTTCTTGAAGTAAACGACATCTTGAGTTTGAATGCCGAACATCGCCGGGATCTTGGCAGCCGTTCCCGCCAAGAAAGAGAGCAGTATGATCAACGCGATCTGTTTCCGGCTGCGGGCTTTCGCGGTGGGATCGGCGGGATCCAGGAGCAAATGTTTCCAAAGGTTTTCTGTATTGATCTTGGAATACTCCTCTGAAATCGTGTTGACATTCCCAAGCCGCTTTACACTGATGATAAACGCTTCTTCTTCGCTCAAGCCACTTTTGACCAAATCATCGATCTGATCCAGGAGATGGCTTTCCAGTTCAAGCACATCAGCTTCTTTCATGCCTTTGGAGCGCAGGTAATCCCCCCAAGACCTGACATGCTGCTCCAGTTCAAACATCCTCATCATCCTTTCTACTCTTGGCGGCGATGATAGCCGACGACAAGACTGAGTATACGAGTTCCCATTGTTTGGCATGCTTTTCCAACTCTTGCCGGCCGGCTTCGGTCAACCGGTAATACTTGCGCCGGCGCCCTTCTTTAGACATCTTCCAGTATGACTCTACCAGTTTGCTGTTTTCGAGCCTATGGAGGACCGGGTAAAGCATTCCTTCGGTCCAGATGATTTCATCATCCGACGCTTCTTTGATCATTTTGATAATCTCGTATCCGTAGCTGTCTTTTTGCCGCAGAATGGCCAGTATCAGCGGTGTTGCCGATGCGGCGACCAGGTCCTTTGATAGATCCATGACAACCTCCTTTCGGATATATAGAAGATCTAGGTACCAGGAATAGTATACCTAGAACACCAAGGTATGTCAATCAGGTTTTGACCGATGAGTGTTTTGCTGATGCATGGTTATAAATGGCTTGGGCAGGAGAATTCCAAACGTGATATAAACAATGAAGCAATAGTGAACACTACGGGCCTGAGGAGTAGTATCAGGTTCACGTTTCAGCCTGAGACCAGATTCTTATGGATCAGCATCAAAGTTCGCAGAACAGGAGGAATATGCAGTGAAAATCGTGGTACTTGAGCCATTGGAGATTACCGACGCGAAGCTTTCAGCTCTGCTCCAGCCATTCTTGGAGGAAGGCCACACTGTTGCGTCACTGCCGGAAGGCTGTGGCTTTGACTCTTTGATCGGGGAAGCGGAGGACGCAGATGTTCTTGTTCTTGGCAACATGCCTCTGCCTGGCGAGACTATCGCCAAGTGCGGGAAACTGAAGTTCATATCTATAGCTTTTACCGGATTTGATCATGTGGACATCGAGCAGTGCCGCCGGCAGGGTGTGGCAGTTTCAAACGCGTCAGGATATGCGGTCGAAGCGGTGGTTGAAACAACCATTGGGCTGATGATCAGCACTATGCGCCGCTTCAAAGAGGCGGAGCAGCGATGCCGTTCAGGCGGCACAAAGGCTGGTTTGGTTGGTCCGCTGCTTGCCGGCAAGACTGTTGGAGTGATCGGGACGGGATCAATCGGTTCGGCAGTGATCAGGCTTCTTAATGCCTTTGGCTCAAGAGTGCTTGGTTATTCACCCTCGGATAAGCCGCCGGAGGAGGTACAACGGGTCGGTTATGAAAAGGTATCATTGGGGCGGCTGCTCGCAGAATCTGACGTGGTGACTCTTCACTGCCCTCTGAATGATTCCACCCGCGGCTTGATTGGCGCGAGGGAAATCGCGATGATGAAAGACGGAGCCTATCTTTTCAATCTCGCCAGAGGGCCGGTGGTGGACAGCCATGCCTTGGCCGAGGCACTAAATACCGGAAAACTGAGCGGCGCAGGGGTGGATGTCTATGAGAACGAACCGCCGTTACCGCTGGATCATCCGCTGCCCAGTGCCAAAAACACTGTTGCCTTGCCGCACATAGCGTGGTATTCGCAGCAGTCTCTGGAGCGGCGGGCGGAGATAGCCTTTGAAAACATCCAATGCTGGATGGCAGGACGACAGCAGAATACTGTCGTATAGAGACAGAGGGGACGGTGACGTGTCACCTCGTAATGAGGTGACACGTCACCGTCCCCTGTCACCATTGCTCTCATATGGTGCCGAAGGAGGGAGTCGAACCCTCATGGGTCTAGCCCACACGATTTTGAGTCGTGCGTGTCTGCCAATTCCACCACTTCGGCATGTGGGTGAATCAATGTTGACAACGTTAATTTTAACATGGATGATCGTGTTTTGCAAGTGGATTTTTCACAGCGGATGCGGAAGGACCTCTATGGTACACCCCCAAGTTTCGGCAAAATATTATTCCACTTATTGAAAGAATGCAGGTTTCGAAAAGATTGACGCAGAATGATCTGTCAAAGACAATCCATAAGCGCGGGGCAGCAAACAATTCCTTGCGGTTCTGTCTAAACCCCCAAGGGAGTGCTCTTTATGACATCAAGGTTTACTCCGGATTTTCTGTTGGTCGACTGGAATGAAATCGAGGGCAAGAAAAAGGAAGGACGCACCAGCGGCGAGATCTACAGCAAGCTCATCGATTGGTCATATAAAGCGAAAAAACAGAATGAGAAAGTGTTCGATAGGCTTTCCCAATGGATTCTGGATGATTCCGAGTGGATCAAAGACAAACTGCCCGAGAATAAGCAAATTCTGACGCAAGTTTTGGCTCTATTAAGTGACGACTGCGATAAATTTCGCATATGTCTTCAGGAGCTTGAACCATCTGGAGTAGTAAACCCTGCTGTCTTCCGCGCATTGGATCTATTGGCCGCAGGGCTGGCCGGAAACCTGGATGACGAACGGATACAGGAAGCCGTATCCAAGATGCAAGCCGATTTTACTGTGATGCAGGAACGGGATGTGCGGAAAATAATCGCTGGATGCCCAGAGGGTTCGATGCACGCTACCCAGATAGGGTATGTCAATTATTTGAAGGACTGCGTAACCAAACTTTGTTGGACCCTGCATATGCCGGAAGTGGTGAAAAAGCATGCCGGAAAAATCAACCGTGAAAGCTTTGAGTATATTGAGATTGGCAAGGTAAGGTTCATTGGCAAGGATATCGCCAAATATCCGGGGATTCTTGACGCCGATCCTGCAGCATCCTTGTCAGAACTGGCCGCCATGCTGCCGGAGTGTGGAACTGAAATCGCCGCGCTGTGTTACTTGGCCCATCATTACGGCGGCCCCGTGGACAGCGCCTATTGCGGGTTGCTCGGGTATTTTTGCAAAGCTGGCACGCCTGTGCCGGATGGGTACGATTTCTATGATGTACCTACAGAAAAAGCCGCTTACGGGGTTTATGCAAGCCCCAGTTTCGATGGAGATTATTTTGGTGCAGCGTACGACTTCACCAGAGATCAGGTGCTGGCGGACGGCGTGCACATTCCCTATCCTCAAGCCTATTGGACAGCGGAAGTATTCTTGGAAGGTAGATTCAAGGGCAGCGGCGCCCATCGGTTTGGGTATTTGTTTAGTGTAGAACTGTGATTTATTGGTTCTCTTGACAGCGGCACACTCTGCCCATAGAATAATAATAGTAGTAGTACTTATCCATAAGGGGCGAGTGCCGTTGAATCCTAAAGGTTTTATACGCAAAACGAAACAGCGGGAATTGATCTTGTCGGTGCTGCGTTCGACCAAGTCGCATCCAACTGCCGACTGGATATATCAAGAGGTGCGTAAACAGATGCCGAATATCAGCTTGGGCACTGTTTACCGCAATCTTAAGACACTTACCGAGATGGGAGAGATTCTCGAGCTGTCATATGGAAGCACTTACAGCCGTTTTGACGGAAATGCGAAGATGCACTACCATTTTGTCTGCGAACACTGCGGCAAGGTCTATGACCTCGATCTGCCGGTCAATGAGGCGATTGACACCCAGATCGAGAAACAATACGGTGTGAGTGTCAGCCAGCACAGGCTTGAGTTCTATGGTGCGTGCCGAGAGTGTATCTCTGGGGCAAAGTCGGAAGCGGCGGCTGTAACGTAAAAACGAACGAAAGCCGTTATAATTTTCGTTTTTTCGAGATTCTAGGTTTTCTCCACCAAGATAACCTAGAATTTTTTATTGGACATTTGCCCCAACATGTAGTATATTAGAAAAGCAGACTAACAAAATATGGTAGACAAAGGAGGAGTGAGGGTTGCAGCTGAGTGAGAACGCTCGAACAGTGTTGGAGCGGCGTTACCTTAAACGCAAAGACGGGAGAGTCATCGAAACCCCTGAAGATATGCTGAGGCGCGTTGCGGCGAACATCGCCGAGGTGGAAGGGCAGTGGGATCCAAGTAAAATCCAGGAAATGGAAGAGAAATTCTTTAACATCATGGACAACTGCGAATTCATGCCCAACAGCCCGACACTCATGAATGCCGGAAGAGAACTGCAGCAGTTGTCCGCCTGTTTTGTGCTGCCGATTGAGGATTCGATGGAGTCCATTTTCGGCTCTCTGCGGGACGCGGCATTGATCCAGAAATCGGGTGGCGGCACAGGTTTCAGTTTTTCCCGCATACGGCCTCAGAATGATCGTGTCAAGACCACCGGTGGTGTAGCGAGCGGACCTGTGTCATTCTTGAAATGCTACAATGCCGCCACAGAAGCAGTGAAGCAAGGCGGCACCAGGCGCGGCGCCAACATGGGGATTCTGCGTGTTGATCACCCTGACATTCTGGATTTCATCAGGTGTAAGGCTGACAATAGAGAGATTACCAACTTCAACATATCAGTAGGGATTACCGAAGCGTTCATGGAGGCGGTGGAGGCGGATCAGGACTATCCGCTGATCAATCCCCGCAGCGAAGAAGAAGTGGGCAGGCTCAAAGCCCGCGATGTTTTCAACCTGATTGTCGAAATGGCTTGGAGAAACGGAGAGCCGGGAATTGTCTTCCTTGATCGGATCAATAGAGCCAACCCCACTCCTCATGTCGGTGTGATTGAAGCGACCAACCCCTGTGGCGAACAACCGCTTTTGCCCTATGAGAGCTGCAATCTTGGGTCGATCAATGTGGCCAGGTTTGCCGTGCAGACCGATGCAGGATGGACGGTAGACTGGGATCGGCTGGAAGAAGTTGTCCACATCGCCGTACGCTTCCTGGACAATGTGATCGACGCCAACCGGTACCCCCTTGAAGAGATCGAGAAAATGACCAAGGCCAACCGCAAGATCGGACTCGGAGTGATGGGCTTCGCCGACCTGTTGATACGGCTGGGAATCCCGTATGATTCGGAACAGGGCGTAGAATTTGCCAGAGAACTGATGAGGTTCATTCAGAATACCGCCCGGGCTCAGTCCGCCAAACTTGCGGAAGAGCGGGGCCCCTTCCCTAACTACAAGGGCAGTGTCTACGAGCAGCAGGGAATCGTGCTGCGGAACGCGACTGTTACCACGATTGCCCCAACCGGGACCATATCTATCATCGCCGGTTGCTCCAGCGGCATTGAACCCTTGTTTGCCCTGGCATTTACCCGGAATGTGTTGGATAATACCAAGCTTGTGGAAGTCAACCCTGTTTTTGAACAGGTCATGAGAGAGCACGGCTTGTATTCGCCGGAATTGATGGAATTGGTTGCGAAAACCGGTTCTGCTGCCAATCTTGAGCAGATACCGCTGGAAATCAGAAGGGTTCTGGTAACTGCCCATGACATAGAGCCCAAGTGGCATATTGCCATGCAGGCGGCGTTCCAGGAGTTTACCGACAATGCTGTTAGCAAAACGGTCAACTTCCCCAACGATGCCACTCCCGAACAGATCGAAGAAGTCTATCGTCTGGCATATAAACTGGGATGCAAGGGAGTCACTGTGTACCGGAGCGGCTCCCGGGAGGCGGAAGTGCTGACTGTTGGCAGCGATAAGAGCGCGTCGGATACACCGAGAACAAGTCCAGGCGGTGCCCGGCCAAGGAAACGGCCCGCTATTACGAGAGGTCAGACAGAAAGAGTCAAGACCGGCTGCGGCACACTATATGTCACAGTGAATGAAGACGACGAAGGTGTATGCGAAGTATTCACTACGATCGGGAAAGCGGGAGGATGTTCAGCGGCTTTTTCAGAAGCCACTGCCCGAATGATCTCCCTGGCGCTCCGTTCCGGTGTAGAACTGGAGCAGATTGTCCGGCAGCTGCGGGGGATCCGCTGTCCACACCCGGTATGGCAGAACGGGAAGCTGATTCTCTCCTGCCCCGATGCGATCGCCATGGTCCTCCAGCGCTATCTTGATGAGAAAAACGGGAAGGAACAGTCCCGCGGCGATGTCAGCCTCGCCGGGTCAAAAGCAGATGCCTGCCCTGAGTGTGGAGGACAGCTGAAGCACGAAAGCGGCTGTGAGACATGTATGGATTGCGGATTCAGCCGCTGCAGCTGATAACTGCTGCCAGAACACAGGACAAGCCCACTTGTTTAGAGTGGGCTTGTCTTTGGCAGTTCATAAGGTTGTATTACATTGTGAGAGCGCTTAACAGTCTTTGGGCGATTTCCACCTGGGCATACTCGTAAAGTTTTGCCCAGTCTTGATTGATGGCGGTGTAGAATATTTCAGGCGAGACACCGATATAATCAGAGAGCAAGGTGGCTACGCGGTCCATGCCCATGTCACCCAGCGCCGCCCAGTCTTGAGCCAAAACAGCTTCCACTTCCCATGGAGTAAGGCCTAGTTCCACCAACTGCCCGAAAAGGCTCGCGCGAAAGTTCTCTCCGGCACCGGACCAGTCGCCTGAAATGATTGCCATCAGCTGTTCGGGTGTCAATACCTCGCCTATAGCCGCAAGAGTGTCTTTGCTGATCAAGCTGTCAAGATTCATATTGTCCAGCTTGAGAGACGGAACTGCAATAGTCTCCTGCATACCCTTCAGCAGGCCGGCCAAACCTTGGAGTAGGTTCCCGGTGCCAACCGCGGATTCGACGTTGACCAGAGCCAGATTGCCCTGAAGGTCATGAAAAGCCTGCAAATGAGCTCCCTTGGTGATCTGGTCGAGTTTCCGGTTTTGGCCTTTGGCCAGGATCAAAGTGTCAGCCGCCACCGGCAGCGAGCGATATTGATCGTCGCCGGTTTTGACGATAATCCGGTTTGACCCTTGATGAACCTCGGCTATTTGCCCGGACACGGTGTCAAGGCTCAGCGCCGCATGCAGTACAGCAGCCGTTTCCGCGCGGGATGCCAACCGTTCTGGTTCAAACCGGTTGATCACATAGGTTGGCAGCAGATCCAGCCTGTTGGCCAGTTCCACAACGGCAAACAAAGGATGGCTGCGGTCAATGTCGTCAAAGGTGGGGTACCAGTTTTCCACATCAACTCCATAATTGGCCAATCCCAACAGCCGCCCCACCACAGCCACCAGTTCGGCGCGTGTAGCAAAATCGCCTTCGGCTGTTTCACTTTCTGCCATCGGCAGAAGATGGTCCAGCCAGCTGTACAGGGTTTGCTGGTCTGCCGAGGCAAGGTCGAAGCACCTGGCCGCAAGTGCGATCAGTTCTTCTCTGGTGACACTGTGGTTGGGTAGGAATGCCCCCTCGTATATACCATCGAAGATACCGCGTCCGGCAAGAGTTTTGATGGCTTCTCGAGCCCAGCTGCCCTCAATGTCAGGATAGATATCTGCGGCCGCTGCATTTGCGGCGAATAAGAGCATGACGATTATTAATACTATTGATAGCTTCTTCACGATAAATCGTCTCCTTTCGCTGAGAGATAAAAATGATAGGTTCTCAATATGACTCATATTATATTGCACATGTATATTACACTTTTAATTCGTATCCCGCAACAGTATCCCTCTATGTAATAGTAACCGTTTAAGTCAAGGTTTGGCGCCACAGGCCGAGGATGGAAAATTAAAAGGTATTTATATGAAAGTGTGGAATTGTTTAGGGAAGAAATGGGGGAGAACAGGTGGAACAGAAGCTGTTTTTGATCGACGGCAACAGTTTGCTTAACCGGGCATATTATGCGCTGCCGCCCTTGACCACTGTTCATGGAGTGCCGACCAACGCTGTGTACGGCTTCGTCACAATGCTTTACCGCTTGCTCGACGATTATCAGCCCGACAAGATATACGTCGCTTTTGACGTTTCAGGGCCTACATTCCGCCACCAAGCCTATGAAGAATACAAGGCCAACCGTAAAGGCATGCCTGACGATCTGAAACCACAAGTCGATCTAGTCAAATCCGTTCTCGATGCCTGGGGGATTGAGCGTTTGGAACTGCCTGGGTATGAGGCGGATGATATTATCGGGACCACAGCAAAAAAGGGTGAGGCCGAAGGGTACCAAGTCTACATAGTGACAGGTGATCGGGACGCTTTGCAGTTGGTGTCGGGCCGGACAACGGTCCTGCTTACCAAAAAAGGGATCAAGGAACTGGACTTTGTGGATCCCGAAGCACTGCGCATACGGTACCAGCTCAGCCCTGAGCAAGTCATCGATCTTAAAGGCCTGATGGGCGACAGTTCCGATAACATTCCCGGTGTTCCCGGTGTAGGAGAAAAGACTGCTCTCAAACTTTTGCAGAAATACGGCAGCATCGACGGAATCTACGAAAACCTTGAGCAAGAACAGGGCAAGCTCAAGGAGAGACTAGCCACCCACAAAGAACTGGCTTATCTGAGCAGGGAGCTTGCGACCATTGACTGCCAAATCCCCATCACAGTCGACTTTGCATCCAAACCCAGCGCCGATGTGCAAAAGCTTATTTCGCTGTTCAGAGAACTGGAGTTCAAAAGTCTGATTGAGCGGCTGGAAAAGGAACACGGGATCGAAGAAGAGGTGGCGGACGCAGCGTACGCCGGTCAAAGCCTTGATACATCAGAGTACGTCTATTTCCGGCCTGATCAACTACCTCAGCTGGCTTCATCTCTCGCCTCGGCCCGGCAGTGCGGTGTTTACTACGATGGGGAGCACATGGCGATAGCATGCGGCGGTGAACCTTGGTATATTGATCGCCAGGATTGGGGCTCCGCTGTCTTATTGTTAAAGGAGAACAGCGCCCATCTGACTCTCTACTCCAGCGATTCGAAGAGCCTGGCCAAGTTGTGCGCCCGGCACGGAGGCAGCATCGAAGACTTTCACATTGCCGGCGACCTGGCGCTTGCCGCGTATGTCTTGGATCCGTCAGCGAAAGGGGATCTTTCGGTTCTCTCGGTGCGTTATGGAAACTTGCCGCCTCTTTCTGAGGTTGGCCCCCAACCCGCTCAAGCTGCGGCGAAAGCACTGCGGGTCCTGGCATTGGGTGAGGTTTTGGAAAAGGAGATTAACGCTCTTGGCATGCTGCACCTCTATCATGATGTGGAACTACCACTAGCCAAGGTATTAGCCAAGATGGAACTTGCCGGTATCCGCTGCAACCCGGAAAAACTGCAGCGTATCTCCGCGGAAATGGAAGAACAGCTAACCCAGCTGACAGATGAAATCTATAAGTTGGCCGGCACCGAGTTCAACATCAATTCGCCGAAACAGCTGGCGGCGATCCTTTATGAACAAATGAAGCTGCCGGTTTTGAAAAAGACTAAGACTGGGCCTTCCACCGATGCCGAAGTCTTGGAGCAGCTTAGTTTCCATCCATTTGTGGCCAAGATTTTGACATACCGGCAGATCAACAAACTAAAGACGACGTACGCTGACGCCTTGGTCGGCCTGATCAACCCGGAAACCGGCCGGATTCACACCACCTTCAACCAAGCGATCACGGCCACAGGGCGTCTAAGCAGCGCGAATCCAAATCTACAAAACATCCCGGTCCGGACTGCCGAAGGGCGGAGAATCCGCTCCGCTTTTGAACCGGAAGCCGGTTGCCTGCTGTTGTCTGCCGACTATTCTCAGATTGAACTGAGGGTGCTGGCCCACCTGTCGGGGGATCAGGGCATGATCGAGGCGTTTACTTCGGGCATGGATATTCACCGCCGCACTGCGGCGGAAGTGATGGGGATCCCGCTGGATGCTGTGACTCCAGAACAGAGGGATTCGGCCAAGGCGATCAATTTCGGCATAGTCTATGGAATCAGCAGTTTTGGCTTGGCGAAAGGAGCCAATCTGTCCCAAGCTCAGGCTCAGAAATATATTGACCAGTATTTCGCCCGTTACCCGCAGGTCAAGGCGTATTTGGACCATATGGTCAGCTCGGCCCGGGAAACCGGTTATGTGACGACCATCCTGAACCGTCGGCGCTATCTGCCGGATATCACCAGCAAAAACTACCCGCGGCGCTCGTTTGCAGAACGCACAGCCATGAACACGCCGATTCAAGGCAGCGCGGCGGATATTATCAAGATGGCCATGTTGAGGATCGATCAGGCTTTCAAAGCCTGTAAAGTGAAAGCCAGGATGCTGCTCCAAGTTCATGATGAATTGGTGTTTGAGGTACCAGCGCATGAACTGGAGGAAGTGGCCAAGATAGTCAAAGAGAACATGGAAACAGTGCTGGATCTTAAGGTACCGCTGGTGGTGGACCTGAAAGCCGGAAATGATTGGGAGCATGTGGATGCGATCGAGGTGAATTAAGTGCCTGAACTGCCGGAAGTGGAAACAGTACGCCGGACATTGGAACCGGTCATTGTAGGTAAACGCATTGAACGCTGTGCTGTCTGCCATCACAGAGCGCTGCCTCAAAACAATGCGGATGAGTTTTGCCGCAGCCTTTACCGGCGCACCATCACAGGTATCATGCGCCGGGGCAAATATTTGATAATCTCCTTGGATCAAAAACTTGAGCTTGTCGCTCACTTAAGAATGACAGGGCAGCTGATCTATCGGCCCAAGCAGGATCTGCCGCTGCAAAAACACGTCTCCGCCCGGTTTTGGTTTGAGAACAACGGAGAACTTCGCTTTGTCGATCAGCGGAAGTTCGGCACTCTGTACTTGGTAAAAAAGGGGAATTACGGACACATCCGCGGCCTTATCACTTTGGGGCCCGAACCGTTGTCGTCGGAGTTCACCTGGGAAGTGCTTGCTGACGGAGTGCGGTCTGTCCGGGCGATCAAAACCATTCTGCTGGACCAGACTAAAGTTGCCGGATTGGGGAATATATATGCGGATGAGGCCCTTTACAGGGCAGGAATTCATCCGCTCAAGCCCGGCGCCTGTTTATCTGATAGTGAGATCGAAGCGCTGCACTCTAGTATCGTCGCTGTCCTAAAAGAGGCTATCGCCAACCACGGCACCACGATCAGAGATTACCGCACCGGCAGTGGAGATACCGGCAGTTTTCAGAACAAACTCGAAGTTTACCGCCGAACCGGCAAACCATGCGGGAACTGCGGAACCTTGATTGAAAAGATCAAGGTGGGGGGCAGGGGCACACACTTCTGCCCGAACTGTCAAAGGTGGGATCCAGGTTGTATGGATTGACCGGATCGATTGCCACAGGAAAAAGCACTGTGGCCCGGATGCTAAAACAATGCGGCGCTTCTATTATTGATGCCGATCAAATCGCCAAAGCTGTCACCGCCCCCGGCGAGCCCGGTTGGTACGGTGTGTTGGAAGCATTCCCGGAAGTGGCCACTCCCGAGCGGGAGATCGACAGGAAGAAACTCGCATCCTTGATCTTTGAGGATGAAGCAAAGCGCAGGCGTTTGGAAAGTATTATCCATCCACTGGTGTTCGAGCAGATCAAAACCGAGGCGAGAATTCTTGAGCAAAACGGCAGAGTGGTTTTCGCGGACATTCCTTTGCTCTATGAAACCAACTGTCAAACATGGATCAATTTTGTCGTCGTGGTGTATGTCCCTGAGCATGTGCAGCTGGCAAGGTTGATGCAGCGGGATAGCTTGACTGAAGCGGAGGCGTTGAGGCGGATCAGAGCGCAGTGGCCAATTGAACTAAAACGCCAGCTTGCCGACTTTGTCATCGACAACAGTGGAACCGTTTTAGAAACGCAGCTGCAAGTTGACAGATTGTGGCAGCGAATTATAGAATGAGGAAGAGAGTAATCTCCGGGGTGTTTTGCTTGAGCCAGAAGGCACGACTGATTGTAACCATCGCCATCCTGACAGCCGGTATTTATCTGCTGTTCTTGGTTAAACCGATCATGAAGTTGATCTATCCTTTTCACTATGAAGAAATTGTTTTCGAGCACGCCCAGCGGTTCGAGCTAGATCCGTATCTGATTGCCGCCCTGATTCACGTGGAAAGCAAATGGAACACAGAAGCTGTTTCTGCCAAAGGCGCCACAGGATTGATGCAGTTGATGCCGGAGACAGCGGCATGGATCAGTGAACGGACTGGAATCGCATACCAGCTGGAAGACTTGAAAGACCCTGAGCTCAACATCATGTTGGGATGCTGGTACCTTGATTATCTGCGCAGCCATTTCCTTAGTTTGACGGCAGCCTTGGCCGCCTACAACGGAGGGCAAGGGAATGTTCAGAAATGGCTGTCAGACAAGCAGTGGGATGGGACATTCGCGGCAATTTCCGACATTCCCTTCAGGGAAACCCGGGTGTATATGCAGCGAATAGCACACACATGGGGCATATATCAGAAGATATATCAACAGCGCTAGATATCCTGAGAGGAGAAGAGCCATGAAGCGACTGCAATCGATACAGGATGTGACCAACTACCAGGTTGAACAAGACCGCCGGCTGTATTCGGCAAACCACGATGAAATCCTGGCCGGGTTGACTACCGACGTGTATTTTGTCAAAACCAAACAGATTCTCGAATCATTCGGCTACCGTGACTCGCAAGTAACGGCGGAGATATTCCCCAGGCGCGACGGGATCATCGCCGGCGTGGAGGAGGCCTTGAACCTGCTTAAGGGTTTGGAGGTCGAGGTGGAGGCCTTGCCTGAAGGATCGCCGTTTAAAGCGAAAGATGTGGTGATGCGCATCCGCGGCCGTTATGCTGATTTCGGTATCTATGAAACAGCGATCTTGGGCATTCTGGCTCACTCCAGTGGATGGGCGACCGCCGCATACGAAGTGAAAAAGGTAACGGGGGACAAACCCTTTTTCTGTTTCGGAGCCCGCCATGTGCATCCGGCTGTGGCTCCTGTGATGGAGCGAGCTGCAATTGTGGGAGGGGCCAACGGAGCGTCATGTGTTTTAGGTGCCAAACTTGCAGGGTTGGAGCCTTCGGGGACCGTTCCCCACGCTTTATTCCTGATAGTCGGCGATACGGTCAAAGCAGCGGAAATGTATGATCAGATCATGCCGCCCGATTCACCGCGGACCATCTTGGTGGACACGTTCAAGGACGAGGTTGAAGAAAGCCTTCGGGTTGGGAAAGCCCTGGGCGCGCGTCTCGAAGCAATCCGGATTGATACACCGGGCGAAAGGGGCGGTGTGACTGCGGCATTGGTAAGAGAGCTGAGGGCCAAACTGGATTTGGCTGGGTACACGCAGGTGAAGATCTTTGCGTCCGGTGGTTTGGATCTGGAGAAGATCCGGCTGCTCTCTGAGGCTGGAGTGGATGCGTTTGGTGTAGGCAGTTACATATCAAGCTCTGTGCCGATTGATATGACAATGGACATCAAAGAGGTCAACGGCCAACCGCTGGCCAAGCGTGGTCGCCTGCCGGGCGTGACTCCGAATGACGCATTGCGGCGCGTTATGTAAGTGCAGCGGGACGGTGAGGGTTGAAGATGGCTGATCAAACAATCAAGGCGAGGGTTATCAAGGTAGTTCAGAGCGATCCATTTCTCAGCATCGAAGAAATTGCAGCTCAAGTGCGGACTACCCCCCGCTATGTCCGGACCATTCTGTCGGAAGCCAACCTCTCTTTGACGCAGATGCGCAAACAGTATGCCAAACATATGGAGCATCAGCTGTACCAAAGGCGCAGACAGGCACCGGTACAAGTGATTGATCCCCACATCAGGTTGGTAAAAACCAAAGATCCCGCCATTGCGGAACTGCTTGGGCTTGATCCCGAATCAGAACTGCTGTGCGTTAGCAAACTGCACCATTTGGATAACACTCCCTGTTTCTGTCAGTTGACAACCTGTTTGGAAATTGAAGTGGGGGTTGACGACCTTGGCGGGCCACTCCGCCATGTTTTGACGTCTGCGAAGACAGTGAAGCAAATCCAACTGCGGCAGTCATGGGTTGAAGTGGCGGCGGATCAGCCAGCTATCAGCAGGCTTTTGCTTCACCGTGATGATCAGCCGCTTCTAAAACTGTCTTATCTGCTGGCCGACGGCGAGCGTCCCATAGCTGTTGAAACCATGTGGCTCCCGACGGAAGGCATCCTGCTCCGCAGCCGAGGCGGCACAATTGAGATAGCAGGTGAATCAGGCAATGTTTGACTCTAAGCCTCTGCTTTGCGTGGACAACCTCGTTAAACATTTCCCGATCACCAAAGGAATGCTTATTAGCAGACAAGTGGGCGCTGTGAAAGCGGTGGACGGGATCAGCTTTACTATCATGCCGGGAGAGACCCTGGGCTTGGTGGGTGAGTCAGGCTGCGGTAAATCCACTACCGGCCTTTTGGTGCTCAGACTGATTGAGGCTACTTCCGGTTCGATTGTTTTCTCAGGAATAGATGTCCGGGCGCTGGACAGCCGGGAACTGAGAGCGCTTCGCAGAGAAATGCAGATCATTTTTCAGGACCCGTACGGTTCTCTCAATCCCCGCATGACGGTGGAGGATATCATCGCGGAACCGCTCCGGATCCACAAAGCAGCCGCAGGAGCCGCCCTTGGCCGAAGAGTGGCAGAGCTTATGGATCTGGTAGGATTGGATCCCAGGTTGGCCAGAAGATATCCCCATGAGTTCTCCGGGGGCCAGAGGCAGCGCGTCGGCATTGCAAGAGCATTGGCCTTGAGCCCGAAGCTGGTTGTTTGCGATGAGCCTGTTTCGGCACTCGATGTGTCTATTCAAGCGCAGGTTGCCAACCTGCTGATGGATCTGCAGGATCAATTCGGCTTGTCGTACCTATTTATTTCACACGATCTCAGTTTGGTGAAGGTGATTGCCCATCGTGTGGCCGTGATGTATTTGGGCAAAATCGTGGAGATGGCCTGTCGTGAAGAGCTCTACGGCAATCCGCTTCATCCATATACCCAGGCACTGATTTCCGCAATCCCAGTACCCGATCCAAAAGTGAAGATGAAGCCCATCCTGCTCAAGGGAGAGATCCCCAGCCCGATCAACCCGCCTCCGGGATGCCGGTTCCATACCCGGTGCCCGTATGCGATGGATGTCTGCCGCACTGTGGAACCGGATTTGGTTTCGGTTGGGGAAGACCACCTCGCAGCTTGTCATTTAATCAAAAGGAAGGATCCGGCACCGGCAAAATAAGATGCTGGTGTCCTTTTTTATTAATAGAAGGTTTCAGTGAAAGGGATTCGGCTGGTAAAAGCCTAAAGTAATGTTTGAAAGAAATCTGCGGAGGGGGCTGTCGGCGATGGACACAATGAAAGCTTTAGTCAAGAAATACCGGAGACCAGGTTTGTGGTTGGACGAAGTGCCGATTCCGGCGATCGGCAAGAATGATGTGCTGGTCAAAGTGATCAAGACATCGATCTGCGGGACTGATGTGCATATTTACGATTGGGATCAATGGGCAGAAGCCACCATTCCGGTGCCGATGGTAATTGGCCATGAATTTGTCGGACGAATTGCTGCCATGGGTGAGAATGTAAGTGGTTTTGAAGTCGGTGATTTGGTTTCGGCCGAGGGCCACCTGGTTTGTGGGAGATGTCGGAACTGCCTGGCCGGGCGCCGCCATCTGTGCAACAAAACCTTGGGAGTAGGTGTGAACCGCCCAGGCGTTTTTGCTGAGTACGTTGCGATTCCCGCGTCCAATGTGTGGCTATGCAATCCCAACATCGATCTGGACGTTTTAAGCTGTTTCGATCCCCTCGGCAACGCTGTCCACTCCGCTTTGGCCTTCGATCTGTTGGGGGAGGATGTGCTGATCACTGGAGCAGGCCCGATAGGATGTATGGCCGCGGCGGTCGCCAAGCATGCTGGCGCCCGCCACGTTGTTGTCACCGATCTGATTCCCTACCGGCTGGAACTTGCCAAGAAAATGGGGGCTACTCTCACTGTGGATGTGCGCCGCGATAACCTGGCTGACGTCATGCATAAGCTGGGGATGAAAGAGGGTTTTGATGTTGGGTTGGAAATGTCCGGTTCAGGCGACGCTTTCAGAAGCATGCTGGACCTGATGTGTCACGGCGGCAAAATCGCGATGCTGGGAATCATGAAATCCGACACCCAAATCGATTGGAACAAGGTCGTGTTCAGCGGCATCACCATCAAAGGCATTTACGGCAGGGAAATGTATGAGACATGGTATAAAATGACCACCATGATTGAAAGCGGCTTGGATATTTCACCGGTCATCACCCACCGCTTCCACTACACCGAGTTTGAGCAAGGTTTCGCGGTGATGAAAAGCGGATTGTCGGGCAAAGTGATTCTGAACTGGGAGGAATGAAGATGAAGAGCGCATACCGTTACTTCATAGAACAGGCGGAGACAATCAAAGCCAGCGGTTTGTGGAAAGACGAACGAGTGATCACCACACCGCAAAGCGCCTATATAGACACTATCAGCCACAAGCAGGTACTAAACATGTGTGCCAACAACTACCTGGGGCTGGCCAATCACCCGAAAGTAATCGAAGCGGCAAAGCAAAGCTATGATCAATATGGGTACGGCTTGTCCTCGGTCCGTTTCATCTGCGGCACTCAGACTGTCCACAAGGAACTGGAAGCGAAAATCTCTGGTTTTTTGGAGACAGAGGACACCATCCTGTATTCATCGTGCTTCGACGCCAACACTGGTTTGTTTGAAACACTGCTGGGCCCGGA